>CAZTOU010000003.1:0-182153 GCA_964615365.1 uncultured Spirochaetales bacterium | reverse complement strand
GGCAGCTCTCTCAGAAGGTCACCTACAACTCGACGCTCATGTCGGTGAAGCAGGTGACCATCGATCACGTGCACCTGGCGACGCTGGAGGGCTGCGAGGCGTCGATCGAGCTTTACGGATCGGTCTTCAAGCCCACCATCCACGAGGAGATCTACGCCTTCGAGGACCTGCCCCGGGCGATGCGCGAGATGCATCTCGCCACGCAGACCGGCATCCCGATCGTTCGCATCGCAGAGGATCTGCCCGAGGCAGTGGCGAAGATCGCCTAGTCTTCGTAGTTCGCCACAAATCGAAAGCCGGCTCCAGCGCAAGCCTCCCTGAACGCTTGCAGTGTCGCCGCGCTTGCTGATAGGGTGCGGCCAGGGAATCGGTCGGACCCGATTCTCGGACACACGGTGCCGTGTGCCTGCCGCGCCGGCGGCAAGGGGGAAGTCAGCCATGGGTCGATGCCGAAACTGGCTCCTATTGGGAATCGCGCTCGTGACCTGCCCCAGTTTGTCGTACCAGTTCCTATGTTAGTGCAACCAGCAATTTCTCATTCGTCGGCCCAGGCGGCCATTGGGCCGTCTCGGGCGCCGGTGGGCGGTAACCCAGCGAGCTGTGAGGGCGGAACGTGTTGTACTCCTGACGCCATTGTTCGGTGATGACCTGGGCTTCCTGGAGCGTGTAGAAGATCTCGCCGTTCAGCAACTCGTCCCGAAGCTTGCCGTTGAAGGATTCCACGTATCCGTTCTCCCATGGACTGCCCGGCTCGATGAAGAGCGTCTTCACACCCACTCGTTCCAGCCACTCCCGTACCGCAGTCGCAGTGAACTCGCTGCCATTGTCGCTTCGCAGATAGGTCGGAGCTCCCCGTTCCACAAAGAGCTCTGCCAGACGATCCAACACGTGATCCGAGCGATACTGCCGGGCCACGTCGATCGTCAAGCACTCCCGCGTGTATTCGTCCACCATCGTCAGCATCCGCAGCGGACGGCCGTCGTGGGTGCGGTCGAAGACGAAGTCGTACGACCAGACATGATCACGGTGCTCGGCACGCTTTCGAATGCACGAGCCATCGTTCCACCACAGCCGAGCCCGCTTCGGTTGCTTCCTCGGCACTTTGAGCCCTTCCTGGCGCCAGATCCGTTCCACCTTCTTGTGGTTCACACGCCATCCCTCCCGGTGCAGGAGAGCTGTGATCCTCCGGTAGCCGTACCGGCCGTACGCTTTAGCAAGCTCCACGACGCGAGCCACAAGCCGGGCCTCTCCCTCAGAAACCCCTACGC
The DNA here is from genome assembly GCA_964615365.1 of uncultured Spirochaetales bacterium. Taxonomy (GTDB): domain Bacteria; phylum Myxococcota_A; class UBA9160; order UBA9160; family UBA6930; genus CAVXZE01. The sequence goes on along the minus strand of CAZTOU010000003.1, from coordinate 180,885 downwards.
GATGCCGCTGCGTCGATCTCGGCTGCCTCAGCACCCGGCAAGCCCGACGCTCCGAAACACCGAGCACCCGGCAAACATGCTCCACTGCGCGGCGTCTCCGGGCCGGACTCAGAATTTTCCCGAGCTGACTTCCTTGAGGATGGCGTTGTCGAGTGCCTGGTCAGCCACGAGCTTCTTGAGCCGGGCGTTCTCCTTCTCGAGTTCCTTCAGGCGCTTCGCCTGATCGAGTCGAAGACCCCCGTACTCCTTTCGCCAGCGATAGTACGTCTGCTCCGTGATCCCGAGCTTACGGACGACCTCAGCCGTACCGAGCCCCTTCGCTAGCTCGATCTCCGCGGTTCGAAGCTTCCCGATGATTTGCTCTGCCGTGTGGCGCCTTCTGCTCATGAACCTGCTCCTCGACTCGATCCGAAGATACATCCCGGATCGATCTCAGGGGGGCAGCTCACCGCGAAAAGAGCTTTTTCGATAGCTCGAAGAACGGGGGAGGGAAATCCCGCATCCCTCGGAAAAGCTCTTCCGCTTTCACGGAAAACCTTTTCCTTCCGCGGATCCCCCATCATCGTCCGGGCATCGATCCCAGATCTGATGAAAGCCGCCCATCCGGGCGGCGCCGCGGTTTAAGATGGGGCCGATGCGAGCTGTCGCCGTTCTCCTCTGCGCCCTTCTGTTGCCCTTCGCCGTCCTGGCCAGCACGCTGGATCGGGACCGCGATCCGGTGGTGATGACGGGGCTGGAGCTGCCCCCGTTCTCCGGAGTGCCGGTCGACCGGATCGCGGCGTTCCGCTACCAGGCCGGCTGGGTCCAGATCCCCCTCCAGATCGACGAGCGCGACTGGGTCGACTTCGGCACCGTCTACGATCAGGCGCCGGTGGGGATCGTGACGCTCGCCTACACCGATCCCACCACCTACTCCGGCGCCGACTCCGATCCGCTCTTCGACGGCGACGACGAGCTGGTCTTCATGGCCGCCGACGCCGGCGATCGGGTCGCCTACGCCCGGTACGCTCCGGAGGAACTGATCGCGGGCTCCGGGATCGAGGTAGCGATCAGCGATCCCCTCGACGGAGGCACGGGCTACGTCTACCTCTTCGAGACCGACGGCACGCTGGATCCCAGCGCGGGGACGAGCTACGGGACCTACACCTTCGACCTCCTGGCGGGGTCCTACATCCCGGACTACGACACCCTGCAGGGGCCCAATCCCGAGGACAGCGAGTTCGTGTCGCCGCTCTACCGGACCCACTTCTCCGACCGGTGGATTCGCGACGAGCTCGAGGTCACGACCGCTGGCTCCACCGGGCTCGAAATTCTCGACCACCACAACAACATGTTCGGGCCGGGCGTATGCCAGCGCACCGAGGACACCTTCAGCGCTGGAGAGGGGGCCTTCTTCGCGAACGTCAGCGGGCCGGTTCGCTCGATCCGCTCCTACATGGGAGCCAACAGCGGCCCCCTCACCCAGCGGGATCACCTCTTCTACGAGGGGAGGCAGGACATCACCACCTTCCTGCGCGTTCACGCGATTCCCGGCGTGATGGACCTCTACGACTACAGCCCCGACGCGACGGGGATGACCTACTACAACGATCTCAACCCCGGGGGCGTCGTTGTGGACGGCTCCCCCGACGCGGTCTCTCCAGGCGACATCCAGTGGGAGATGGTGACGGGAACCCAGGGATCGGTGATCGTCGCGCACTCGGTGGAGACCGACATCGACCCATTTACACACACCTCCTACTACTCGGACGACACGACACCCAGCGTCACGCAGTGCACCGGCGACGACTTCGAGTACGCCACCAGCGGCCTCTGGATCAGCGCAGCCATTCCCAACACGGACCCCAGCCAGGGCGCGCACAACGTGCTCGAAGCGACCCGCGTGGTCTACTACGAGACTCCCGGCCAGACGGTGGCGGATGCGGAGATCCGCCTCGACCAGGCGACCACGCCCCTGCTGCTCGATACCGCACCGCTTCCCGAGCCCGCCTGCAGCGACGGGCTCGACAACGACGGCGATGGGCTGATCGACTGGGACGGCGGCGCGGCGTGGAACGGCGGCATCCCGGTCACCGACCCCGATCCGCAGTGCGCGAACCCCGGCAAGAACAACGAGGCTCCCCGCACGAGCTGCGGCCTCGGCACCGAACTCGCCCTGCTCCTCTGCCCGCTGATGTGGATGCGGCGGCGCCGCTGATCGTTCGAGCCTGGAGCCTCCCGCTTACGAGAGCGGCGCCTTGTATCTCGCCGCCGCGAGCTCCTGGATCGTCGGCGGGGGCTTGATCTCATCGCGGTGGACCAGGTCCACTGCCTCCTCCGTGCAGGTGGGGGTGCAGACGCCGCATCCGATGCAGAGGGCTTCATCGACCTCGGACACGTCGTCGTCGCCCACCGCGATCGCTTCCATGGGGCATCGGTCCTCGCAGGTCCCGCAGGCGCGGCAGAGCTCGGCGTCCACCCGGGCCAGGTAGGTCGACGGAGAGAAGGTGTGCAGTCCGGTCCGTTTCTTGGTGTCGAGGAAGGTGCAGCAGCAGCCACAGCAGTTGCAGATGGTGCTGGTGATGTCCTCGCTCAGGTTGTCGCTGACGTGGACGAGACCCTCCTCGTTCGACTCCTTCAGGATCTCGAGCGTCTCCTGTGGCGTGATCTGCCGGGCCATGCCCTGCTCGACCATGTACCGGGCCATGTCTCCGAAATGGAGGCAGTTGTCGAGACTGTGGTCGCATCCCTCGCCCGCGAAGCGCTTCATCTGGCGGCACGGGCAGGCGCCCACCGCGCAGAACGACTGCGCCTCGACCTTCGCCTCGAGGGCCTCGTAGGGGAGCACCTCGCTGGACTCGCGGAGCGTCTCGGAGATGGGTAGCACCCGGACCGGTGGCAGCCCCCTCGCCAGCTCCGCTCCGAACGCCTCGTCCCGGTACTTGAGCCACAGGGGCGCGAGCTTTCGGGCATCCTCGGTGTCCTTGCCGGCCCAGTAGGGCGTCTCCGCCCATCCCACGACGGAGGGCAACAGCCGATACCTCCGCTCCTCTCCCTGACCGGAGACGAAGACCGTCCCCCGTTTGACCATTTGCCCCACCAGCGCTTCGATGGAATCCGCCCGCTCCGGAAACAGCTCTCGGAGCTCGGCGAGCGAGGTGTCCTGCATCGGCAACCGCGCGCCCACCTCGGATTCCTCACCCGGGAAGAGGATCTCGAGGATCCCCATCAGCGCGGGGGATTTGGGACTCCCCACGATTCCCTGGTCCAGGTGCGTCGCCAATGCTTCGTAGTGCTTCGAGCCCGTCATCACGCTCCTCCTGGCGCGAATCAGATCCGCTCGCACCGCTGCGCTCCCAGCTCCGATGGCCGGTGGTCACGAGGGGCGCGCGAAGGAGCGCGCCTCTCCGCGCTGGGGGCCCTCGCCTACTCCGTATCCGGGTACGGCTTGATGAAGCCGAGCTCCTGGAACTTCTGCACCTTCTCGCGCGAGGACTTGATCTGGTACTCCGCGACCTGGAAGAGCTCCTCCGGAGTGAACTTGACCCGGGCCACGCCCTGCTCGATGGCCTTCATCCCGACGGCCACCGCCTCGCGGGGGAAGACCTCCCACTCGTCCATGGTCGGGATGATGTAGTCCTCCGAGAGACCCTTGTCCTCGGCGACCTTGGCCAGCTCCGTCGATGCGGCGAGGCACATCTCGTCGGTGATGGTGCGCGCCTGCACGTCGAGCGTGCCGCGGAAGATGCCGGGGAATCCGAGGGAGTTGTTGACCTGGTTCGGGAAGTCGGAGCGGCCGGTTGCGACGATGCGGGCCCCCGCCTCCTGGGCCTCCCAGGGCCAGATCTCCGGAACCGGGTTGGCGCAGACGAAGACCACCGCGTCGTCCCGCATGGTCCGGATCCAATCCTTCTCGATCACGCCCGGTCCCGACCTCGAGAGCGCCACCAGCACGTCCGTATCCTTGATGACGGCCGGGATGGTGTCGTCGCCCTGGGCAACGATGTTCTCGGCGTTGGTCATCTGCGCGAGCTCCCACTTCTGCGGGAAGCCGCTCTCGGGAAGCTCGGTGCGGCCCTTGTGCAGCGTGCCCTTGGTGTCGCAGATCACCGTCTTCTTCGGGTCCACGCCCCCTTGGAAGAGGAGATGAGCGATCCGCACGTTGGAGGCGCCGCAGCCGACCATGCCGACCTTGACGTCACCCATGCCCTTCCCCACGACCTTGAGCGCGTTGATCAGACCGGCGACGGTGACCGCCGCCGTTCCCTGCTGGTCGTCGTGCCAGATGGGAATCCGCGCCTTCTTGCGCAGGGTGTCGAGGATGTCGAAGCACTTGGGCTGCGCGAGGTCCTCGAGGTTCACCCCGCCGAAGCAGGGCTGAGCCTGGAGCACGAACTTGATGATCTCGTCGGGATCCGTGGCGTCGACACAGAGGGGGAAGGCGTCGACACCGCCCAGGTACTTGTACAGGAGCGCCTTGCCCTCCATCACCGGGATCGCCGCCTCCGGGCCGATGTCCCCGAGACCGAGCACGCGCGTGCCGTCCGAGATGACGGCGACGAAGTTGCCCTTGTTGGTGTGCTGGAAGACGTTGTCGGGGTTGTCGCGGATGTCGAGGCACGGCTTCGCCACCCCGGGCGTGTACCAGATGCCGAAGTCGTCGTAGTCCCGCACACAGCACTTGAGAATGGTCTCGACCTTCCCCTTGTAGAAGGGGTGCATCTTCATCGCATCGATGCCCGGCTGCTCCGCCTTCTTGACCTTGTCCTCGTTTGATGACATGGGCTACTCCCCTGAATCTCGTTGGGTTTCTCGAACCGCGATTCCTCTAAAATGCAGCGCCGACTGCGAGTCATTGCGACCAGGGGAGCAGTCTACCCCCCGAGGTTCCGAACACAAGATACCCCGGCTGCCGAAATCCCCTCTCCATTCGAGCGCGTTCGCCACCAGGTGCGCCTCTGATGCGCAGGCTCTGCATCGGCGAAACGCGCCCCGCAAATGAGCCACAGACGGCGCTCTCCGCCCGCGCGAGAAGGCGGTCGGGCTCACGAGATCGCGCCCGCGTCGTCTCGCGAGCAGGCGCCCCAGGCCAAGAGGACGCAGCGGCTCACGGCCCATGCCAGGAGACGAGAGAGAGCTCAGGCACTATCTCGTGATAGGCCTACAAATACCTGAAATCGTTGGAAATCTGAGCAGAGACATCTCCAGGGCAAGATGCCACCGGTGCCCCCGGGCTCGACCGCCCTGTTCTAGAGGTACAGCCGCTACGCGACGGTTGGGAACGCCAGGTGGCGAAGCGGATCAGTGGACGTGGCCGTGGGCCATGTCCCCGGCGGTCGCTGCGCACACCTCGCGCACCAGGACGTCGTAGACGAGTGTCCTTCCCGCCAGGGGATGGTTGGCGTCCAGAGTGGCCGTGGGGCCATCGATGGCCACGACGGTCAGGAACATGTTCCCGCCGTCGGGCATCTGCGCGTGGAGCTTGGCGCCGGGAGTCACATCCGCGGGCAGCTCCTCGATCGGGGCCTGGAGCATGCGCGACTCGTCGCGCTCGCCGTAGGCATCCTCCGGGGCGAGCGTCGCCTTGCCGCGGTCACCCGCCACGAGCCCTTCGAGCTCTCTCTCGAGTCCGGGGAGGAGCTGGCCATGGCCGTGCAGATATCGAACGGCCTGGGAGGCATCGAGTACCTCACCCTGATCGTCGGTCAGCCGGAAGGATACCAGGACCACGCGATCGTTCTCGACGGGGCCGTCGATGACCTCGCGTTCGACCTGCTCGTGGTGCTGTCCAGGGTTCTCACACGCGCCATGTCCACCACAGGTCTGCGCCGGCGCGAACTCCTGACACTCGCCGGCGATCAGCAAGTCGATGGCATCGCGCACGGTCTCCGCACCCGCCTTGAAGTAGACGGTGATGCCGACCTCCTGGAAGCCCGACAACGGACGCGCCCCCATCCCGCCCGCGATCAGGCCTTCGGCGCCCCGCTCCTTCAACAGCATGACCGGCCCCAGGCACTGGCCGCTCTCGTGCGCCTCATTGGAGAGAACCGTGACCGATCCCACCTGTCGCTCCTCGATCTCCACCAGCGTGAAGACGTCGCAATGGCCGAAGTGGTCGGAGATCCGGGCTTCGAGGCCTCCCGGAGCGTCAGAGGGGACGGCTACGAGCATGAACGAACTCCCTTTCGAGCTGGACACCGGGCCGGCCAGCGTGTGCGGTGGGTCTGCCGTTAGCACGGCGCAAATGCGGCTGCAAGCGGCAGGCGAAGGGTAGCGTACCCGTGTGGAGCATCTCCCGCCTCAGAGCGGCGGCACTCCTAGTCTTCTCGGCCATAGACCTGACCGGGCCCCAGCTCGTCCGGAAAGCGATCGAGGAGGCGTTCCCGGATGCGGTAGCAGAGGTGACACGCCGAGGCGTAATCCGGCTCGGGCGAAAGGCCGTGCTCCGCGGCCAGGGCCGCCGGCCCCCCGCGCTGGATCGGTCCCGCCACGGCTCGCTTCCGGGGATCATAGGACCGGACCAGCTCCGAGAGCGGCGTCCTCCAGAGGTTGCCCATCAGGATTCCCTGACAGAGATGGACGTTCCCGTAGGCGTCCACGTGGACGCGCCCCGGATCGGCGAAGTCTTCGTCGGGGCATTCGTCGAACTCGCGCCAGCCCCGGCGGGGGAGATCCGAGGTGAGCTTGTCCGCGGCGCGGCCCCGGAAGCGCACGCCCTCGCCCTGCGCCGGCCGGGGAATCGAGATCGCGCCCACTGGGATGCCCAGGCGCTCCGCCGCCCGGAGTGCGCGGCGGGCGGGGCTCGGGTCTTCCTCACCGTGGTGCAGCGCGTCGTCGCTGATGGAGAGGTCCGCCATGCCGATCTCGGCGAGGGGGCGAAGCCAGAGTTCGGCGTCCTCCTCGGTCTCCGCCCAGTAGGCATTCGTCACCACGCCGACCTCGAACCCGCTCTCCCGCGCCGCCCGGAGGCCCTCGAGGAGAAGCGGGTAGTAGAGGAAGGGCTCGCCGCCCTCGAAGTAGACGCGGGTCACCGTGCCGATGCGGACCGCCTCCTCCAGCGTCCGTCGCACCTGGCCCAGGGTGAACGTGCCCGGCGCCCCGGGACCGCTGTGCACGAAGCAGTGGTCGCACTGGTGCGTGCAGCGGTAGGTGAGGACGAAGTGGAGTCCGGTGAGCACGAGCAGAGGGTACCGGCCGCGAAGCGCTCACTCAACGAGAAGTCGCGATCAGCGTCGGATCCAGCGCCGTACACCTCTCCGGCGTAACGGCGCGCCCCCTCGGGCCCGACCAGACCCCCGCACTGCACCTGATCGTCTCCGCGCGGCTAGGCTACCGTTCGGCGGAGCGACGCGCTCGGAGCGAGCGAGACCTTCTGGGAGCAGGCCATGCCGGAGATGACGCCGTATCGCAAGCTGGCAGCCGAGATCGGATGCAGGGATTCCGATCTGATGCCGAGGATCTTCGCGACGATCGCGGACCCAGAGGAAGCCAGGGTCCTGCTCGCCGCATCCCCGCCGGCGACGGTCGGGGAGATCGCCGAAAGGTCGGGGCTCCCGCCGGAGCGGGTCGAGGAGATGATCGATCCGCTCTTCCGGAAGGGATTGATCTTCAAGTCCAAGAAACCCGACGCCACCCGGTACTACAGGGTGAGACACCTCGGGCAGTTCCACGATTCGACCGTCCTCACCCCCGGCGTCCCACAGGAGTATCTGGACCTCTGGAGGCAGTTCGAGACGACGGAGCAGGTCGCGGCTCGAGAGCGCCTCCGGGGATCCGAGATCGCGCGGGGGATGCGGGTGGTACCGGTGAACGTCTCGACCGAGTCGCAATCGCAGGTTGCGGCTCCCGACGATGTCGCCAGGATCATCGAGAACGCCGAGCGGATCGCCGTGACGAAGTGCTCGTGTCGGGTGATTCACGGCATCACCGACCCGCCGCAGGAGGTCTGCATACAGCTCGACAGGGCGGCGAACTACGCGCTGGAGAGAGGCACCGGGCGGGAACTGACCAAGCAGGAGGCGATGGAGATCCTCGAGATGTGCGAGGAGCAGGGTCTCGTTCACTGCGTCGACAACCGCTTCGAGGTGAAGCACGCCATCTGCAACTGCGATTCCGTCGCCTGCACCAACTGGCGACCGGATCCCCGCTTCGCCGGAACCTTCGCAGCGCCGAGCCGCTTCGCTGCCGAGGTCGCGGCCGAGTCCTGCACCCACTGCGAGATCTGCGCCGACACCTGCTTCTTCGACGCGATCTCCCTGGACGACTCCGAGCAGACGCCCGCGGTCGACCGGGAGAGGTGCATGGGGTGCGGGCTCTGCATCACCGCCTGTCCCGACGATGCGATCGCGCTGCTGGAGGTGAGGCCACAGGATTCGATCCCGGCCTGACACGCCACCCTCAGCTCATCTTGGCGTCGACCTGACTCCAGAGATCCTCGGCGACCCTCACCCACGAGGCGAATTCGGAACGCTGCTCGGGGAAGCCCTGGTAGTGAGCCCGAACCCGGCCCGAGATCCGGACCGATTGGAGCAGCGCTCGGAGGCTCGCGAGGGAGTAGTTTCCCGTCAGCAAGCCGAGCCCGATGACGCCCACCATCCTCAGGATCTTCCCGGTGGTGAGATGCATCTCGAAGTCGCGGTTCATCGCCGTCATGTCCTCTTCCGAGAAGACGACGTCCTTCCTGAAGAGGTAGCTGTTCTCCCGCTTCGTGGTGTTGGCCGCGGAGGGAACCGTCGCCAGGATCCCGGCGAACTTCGCGCCCTGATCCCTCATGTACCGAACGTTGATCGGCCAGAGCGAGTCCGCGTCGAGATGGCCCTCCTCTCGCAGGGTCCGATCGACGACCTCGGCCGCGATCTTGCAGAGGGTCCAGCCGGAGGTCACGCCTTCGCCGGAGAACGGCTTGGTGAGGCAGGCGCTGTCTCCGAGGCAGAGGAAGCCGTCGCCGACCACCGAGTAGGGCGGACGACGATACGGAGTCACGCCGCGCTCGATCCTGTCCACCTGGTGGGGTGGCAGGGTGATCGTGTCCGTGAACTCCTTGAAGACAACTTCCCCGTGCTCGTATGAGCCGGTCGCACCGATCCCGATGATGGCACCCCGTTCGTGAAAGGAGGGGGCGACCCAGGCCTTGTAGAAGGTCCAGCCCTCGGAATTGACGGTTCTGGGCTGTTCCGGATCCAGCCAGGTGATGTACCGGAGCGTCACGTAGAACTTCTCGTCCGGCGCGACCTTGAAGGTCTCGACTCCGTACTCCCGCGGAAGCGAAGTACGAACCACCGCGTTGATTCCCGAGGCGTCCACCACCAGTCTGGCCCGAATCGTCTCCTCCTGGTTCCCGCGCTTGACGACTGCTCCCCCGATCCTTCCATCCTGGTAGAAGAGTCGGGAGAAGGCGGTGGAGAACTCGAATCGCACTCCCTCCGACTCGGCCAGCGCGAAGAGCCGCTGCAGGAACAGGGGCAGGCGCAAGACGTGGAAGGGGTACTTCACCGCCTTCGGGTACTCGCCTTCCGGCGAGTAGCTGACGCCCTCCTCGAGGACGACGCAGAACTCGGGGGAGCTCTCCTCTGGAACCGGGATCCCGAACTCGGCGAACTTGACGCTGTCGATGTGGAAGACGTCGAGACGACTGCCGACCTTCGACCTCCCGCTTCTCTCCGCGATGACCACGGAGTGGCCTCGCCGGGCCATCTGCCAGCCGAAGTAGCTGCCGGCGGTCCCGGCCCCGATGATCAGGACGTCGCAGTGCTGACTCATTTCAGCTGACCGGCCCCCGCTCTTCGTCGATCACGACGGGACGATAACTAATGCCCCGGCCTTCTTCTCGCGGGGACGGACTGCGGGGCACTATCGCCCTCTCGACCTCCCGGCAGAGGGGCCGCGTCATCGACAGACCTGGTAGATTGCGGTAAAGGAGACACCCCATGCAGCACCGGCCCGATTTCGAGAATCTTCGCCGAACCCTCTTGCGCGAGGGACCGCCCGGCCCGGTGCCCTTCTTCGAGCTGGTGGCCGATCCCGGCATGGTGGAAGCCGTCCTGGGCGAGTCGTTCCCCGTGAACCTGCACCGCTTGATCGAGGAGCCCACGATCAACCTCCCCGAGGACCAGCTTCCCGGCCTGCTGAAGTCGATGCAGATGTACGTCCGCTTCTGTGAGGAGGTTGGGTACGACTACGTCTTCATGGCGACCGGCTTCAGCCTCCCGACCAGCTTGGCCGCCACCACCGATACCGCCGAGGTGCAGAACTTTCCCGGTGGCCAGCGCTACTGGCAGGAACAGGGCGGCGGCCCCATCCAGAGCTGGGCCGACTTCGAGGCCTACCCGTGGCCGAAGGCCGAGGAGCTACGCCATCCGGCCCTCGAGTACGTGAGCCAGATCGTGCCCGACGGCATGAAGGTCGCCTCCTTCAACCACGGCGGCGTCTTCGAGAAGTCGACCTGGCTGATGGGCATGGAGTCCTTCTCCCTGGCATTGCACGACCAGCCCGATCTCGTGGAGGCGATCTGCCAGCGCGTCGGCGAGTTCCTCACCGCCACCACAATCCAGACAACCGGCATCGACAACGTCGAGCTGGTGCTTCTCGGCGACGACCTAGGCTTCTTCAGCAGTACGCTGGTCTCTCCTGACGTGCTCCGCCGCCACATCCTTCCCCACTACAAGAGCATCGCGAAGGTCACGCACGAGGCGGGCAAGGTGCTCGTCCTCCACTCCTGCGGAAACATGTACAAGCTGATGGACGAGCTCATCGACGACGTCGGAATCGATGCCAAGCACTCCTACGAAGACAAGATCCTCCCGGTGGAAGAGGCCTACCGGCGCTGGGGCGACCGGGTCGCGACCCTCGGCGGAGTAGACATGGACCTGCTCAGCCGGGGCACGGAAGAGGCGGTGCGCACCCGCACGCGCGAAATCCTGGAGGTGTGCGGCGCGAAGGGCACGGGCTACTGCCTGGGCACGGGCAACACCGCGGCCAACTACATCCCGAAGGAGAACTACCTGGCGATGCTGGACGAGGGGCGTCGCTGGAACCGGGAGCATTTCGGCGACCGCTAGGGGTTTCTGCTAGCTTCTGGCGCCATGCGAGGCCGCGGGGAGCGGACGCGAGCAGCGTTGAAGCTTGGGCTGGCCTGGGCTCCCCTCGCGATCGTGCTCGCCTCTTCCCTCTACTTCCTCAACTCCTCGGTCCGACACCTCCAGTCGACGGTGAGCGACCCGGAGAGGATCGCCGTCTTCACGCACGCCGACTCCATGCACTATCTGGAGATGGCGGAGGCCTTCGCCGCGGGGGAGTTCACCGAGAGGTATGCGCGCGTGCGTCCGCACCGCCAGCCGCTCTACCCCTCGCTCCTGGCGATCGCGGTGCGGTTGGGAGAAGGGAGGGACTTCTTCCTCCTGGGAATGGTCAACGTCCTGGTCGGTCTCGGCACGATCTGGCTGATCTATCCCCTCGCCTCCCGGCTCTTCTCCAGTCCGCTGGTCGGGGCGCTCACCGCCCTGCTCTACTCCCGCAACGACTTCGCTTTCGACTACATCACCGACCGCATCATGACCGAGCCGCTCTACACCCTCTGCTCCTTCGCGACCGTGGCCCTCGCGCTCCTCTTCGTGCAGAGCGGAAGGGCACGAAGCCTCTATCTGGCCTCTCTGGTCGGCGGTCTCGCCTACCTGACCCGGCCGAACGGGTTCATCCTGATGGTCGCACTCTGGGGCGTGCTCGGCGCATCCGAGATCCTGGTCCTGGTCTGGAGCCAGGGCTTTCGGCCCCCGGGCTGGCGCAGACTGCGAGAGATCGCCGTGCGGTTTGCCGTCGCCGGCCTGATCTTCGTCGCCACCACCGTGCCCAGCTGGGCGCCACGGCTCGTCTACTACGGGAGCCCCATCCATCACGGCGTGGTGAGCAACTCCATGTGGGTCGACAGCTGGGAGGAGCTGCGCGCGAACCTGCACGCGCCCCTCGGACCCTCTGACTACTTCGCGGATCACGGGCTCTCGGACGCGCTCCGCCGCTTCGTGTTCGGATTCCAGCTCGTCTACGTCACGGCCCCCCAGGAGCTCACGCCCAAGATCCACCTGTTGGCGGTGGCGGGGATGGTGGTGGCGATCGCGCGACGTCGGCGGCGCGACCTGGTCCTGATGGGCGCCATGGTGCTCACCCTTCTGCCCATCACCTGGACGAGCCTCTCGATGCCGTTCCACCGAATCGCCTATGGAGCGCAATTCGCCTTCATCCTGCTCTTCTCCGCGGTGCTGCTCGAGTTCGCGCGAGACCTGGCCGCGCGGGCCATCCCGCGTTTCTCATCCGGCGGCGGAGGAGCCCGCACGACGGTGGGAGGGCCGTGAGCGGGCGCGTGCTCGCCGCGCTGCGGAGCCACTGGATCCTGTCCGCGATCCTGCTGCTCGCCCTGGGGCTGAACCTACTGGGCATCGACTGGGGCCTTCCCAATACGGAGTCGTGGAACGCGGATGAGATCTCTCCGTGGAAGCCACTGCAGACGCCCTGGAACTACGTGCACGGGTTCCACAAGTATCCCTACCTCCACTCCCTGCTCAGCCTCGCCAGCTACACCCCGTACCTCGTCTACCTGACGCTCACCGGCCGGATCGACCCGGACTGCTTCCCGACGCTGGAGCAGCAGTGCTTCTCGGATCCCTACACCCAGCTCAGCGTGCTGATGCTCATCTCCCGGGCGCTGTCGGTGCTGATGGGCCTGGGGATCGTGATCGGCGTCTACCGCCTCTCGCTCACCGTGCACGGGGAGCGCGCTGCGGCGCAGTTGTCTGCCGGGATCGCGGCCTGCTCCTGGATTCTCGTCTCGTACTCGCATCTGGGAAATCTCGAAGTCCCGCAGTGCTTCTGGTTCGTGGTGACGCTGATCTTCTTCCTCCGGGTGCTGCAGCGCGGAGCCCGCCTCGATTATCTCGCCTTCGGGCTCGCCTCGGGCTGCGCCCTGGCGACGAAGGAGGGGATCCTCGGTGCGTACCTCGGGATGGGTCTCGCGATCTACGGGGTGCACCTGAATCGAGCGCGACGGGACGAACCCCTCTCACTGCGAAGCTGGCTCGCCGCCACCGTCGACCGCAAGCTCCTCGGTCTGGTGGCCTGCCTGCTCGTCGTCTACGTCCTGGCCAACAACGTGCTGTTCAACTGGCCCGGCTTCGTGCGGCACTGGGAGATGTGGCTTCCGACCGGCTCGCGCATGACCGGCTTCCGCGCGGACTTCCCCGGATACGCGGGCTTCTACCAGAAGTTCCTCGAGAGTCTCGTCCGCGCGATGGGTCTGCCGCTCTTCGGCCTGTGCGCAGCGGGCCTTCTGTACGCGCCCTGGCGCCATCCGTGGTCGGCGGCCCTGCTCATCCCGGCCGCGACCTACGCGCTCTTCTCCGTCACGGTGGCGGGGTTCGCGCCGATCCGCTTCATGCTTCCGCTGGCCCTGATCCTGGCGGTGTTCGGGGGGGTGCTCGCCAGTCGGATGCTGCGCGCCGCGCCGCGCCTCCGAGTGCTCGGCCTCTCCGTCCTCGCCGCCGTCTTCGCTCACGGGTTTCTCTACTCCCTGAACGGCGATCTCGCCTTGATGAACGACTCGCGCTACCTCGCCGAGAGCTGGATCCGGGAGAACCTGGAGAAGACCGCGCGGATCCAGGCCCTCAGCAGCAAGACCTATCTGCCGCGGCTCGAGTACCTCGGCTACCGCCCGCTTCCGGCTCCCGAGGAACCGATCGGTCCGGAGCTTCTGCGGGAGATCCGACCCGACTTCGTGATCCTGTCGTCCAAGTACACGGACAGCTTCGAGGGCGAGGAGCGCGAGTTCGTGGAAGCGCTGCTCACCGGCTCACACGGATACCGGCTGGCCTGGAAGGGCCGCGGCCACACCCGCCTCGAGCGCTGGTTCGAGGACCCGGCGAACTGGGTGAATCCCGTGATCACGATCCTCCAGAGGGAGGAAGTGAATCTCACCGGACCACCGGGAGCGGCCGCCAGCCCTGGGCGCTCTCGGTGAACTCGCGCACGCTCATGCACCAGATGACGACCTTCTTCCCCGCCAGGTTGTCCCCTCTTCGCAGCAGCGTGATGCGCGAGGGGGTCGCACCCGAGCCGCGGACGGCGACGAGATCGACGGGGAATCCCAGCTCCTTGGCCAGATGATCCGCGAGACCCGCGCCCCGCGCGTGCATGTCGCCACCCCCGTGGAACACCAGATCGTGGCTGTCGCCGAGCAGCAGGACGGGGCTCTCGCGCGAGGGCTCGATCGGCTCGAGACCCGCTTCGCTGCGCCGACCCACGAACTCGAGTGTCAGGACCTCCTTCGGAACCGACGGGTCGTCGAGCATTTGCCAGAGGTCGCCGGTGATCTCCACGCTGCGCCGCTCCGTTTCGAACCGCTCCTTGGATGCGCTCTCCATCCAGTCCCGCGGGCGGAGACTCGCGGCAATCAAGCTCGCGGTCCGCTCGATGGCCGGTCCTGCCCAGTGCGTGTCCTGCCGGCAGTAGAGCGGCCGGTCTTCGGTCTCTGGAACGCTGCGCCACTCCGGCACCAGGTCGATCACCGCAACGCCCGCCTTCTGCAGCACCTCGTAGAAGGCCGCGTCCACCGGATCCCAACGGAGAGAGGTCTCCGCACCGGCCAGGCCGGGGACCTGACCCGGATACACCGCGGCCTTTGCCGGCACCGGGACCAGGAGAAGCTCGATTCCCGCGCCGTCGAGCTGGGCCTTGAAGTCGAGGATGGCGGGCAACGGGTCGGCCCATTCCGGCTTGACTGCCCGGCTCACCTGGGCGGCGCGCTGTCCCCAGAAGTGACCCAGGCCGAGGTGCCGCAGCTCCGGGCCGAAGAAGAGCCAGCCGTCCTGACCTCGCACCACCGGCTTGGAGGTCTTCTCGGCCTGGGCGGCGAGGCTAGCGAACTCGGCCCGCCCCCGATCGGGGCCTTCGCTCCCGGCGGTACCCCCGGCGACCAGCAGGACCGCGAGCAGAGCCGCCCCGAGCCGCGGCCCCACCCTGCTGCCTCTCCGGCGTCCCGTCGCGCTCATGCCTCCGGAACCTCCCGGGAGACCGGCGCTCGAAGCTCGGGATCTGCGAGCAGGTCAGGGTTCGACATCGAGAAAGACGGGGACATCCAGATCGATCTCCAGCGTATCCGACAGGTAGATGTTCTCGACCTGCGGGTTGCGATCGAACGACTCGAGCGCAATGCGGTCCTCTTCGCCCCGCTCGCGCTCCGCCGACGACTGTAGCCGGCCGCCGAGAATCGCCCAGTGCGCCACACGGACGGTCTCGTCGCCCAGCTGCCCGGCCAGCACCTCCAGGACCTCGTACTCATGCATCACCAGGGCTTCCCGGTAGGGTACGATCTCCTCGAGCGTCGGCACGTGCGAGCGCCCCACCAGCTTGCCACGGATCTCGATCCGCTCGACCGGCTCCCGCTCCGCGATCAGCTCCAGATAGGCGCGCGCGTTGGCAGACGCCTCCGCGGGCTCCATGAATCGGCTGTAGATGGCCACGCCTTCGATCGCCCCGTCCCAGTTGGTGCGAGAGCCATGGCCCCTCCCGAACTGCAACAGATCGTCGATCGACCAGCTCTCGAGCCCGCCTTCCGCGACTTCGGTGTCGAGGACGCCGACCCCGTTCACGTAGCCGACCAGCCGACCCGGCCGGTAGGAGACGATCACATGGCTGGGCTCGCTGCTCGAAAGCCCCTCCGCCAGCATCGGTTCGCACGCCGGGGGGGCGTCGGGGGCCGTGCCGAGGCAGAACACCAGGGCGTCGCCGCGTTGAGCGAGCGCGAAGCTCCCGGTGTCTTCCGCCGCTGACAGGCTCACGATCTCGGCCAGCTCCTCGTCGGCGCCCGCCTCGAGGGTCGCGGGCCGTATCGTCGCCTCGACCGTCACGGCGTTGCTCTCGTGAAAGACGCTCGCCACACGCCTGCCGAAGTCGAGCACCCGGAAGTACCCTTCCGAGACGACCATGGCGTGGTCGTGGTCGAATCGCGCCTTCCGGTGCGATTCGAGCTCCCAGGTGTGCGGAATCTTCGTCAGCGGGTCGCGAACCAGGTTGGGGGCCCGTGCGGTCTTCCAGAGGAAGACCAGCGCGTGGTCCCGGCTCGGCCAGTCGCGCGGCTCCACCAGCAGCCGTCGAGGCTGCATCGGATTGGGAACCTGCGCCCGGTCCACGAAGCCCGCGATCAGGAGGTGGTCCTCGGTCTCGATGACCGCGTCGCGAGCGAGCGCCAGCGTGCGGCCGTCGCCCGCCACGCGCCACTGCCGGATCGCGGCACCGGACTCGAAGCGAAGGCTGGGATCCGCGGGCGCGATCGGCTCGTCGAACAGGACCACTACCTCGCGCCCCCCGTCGTGGGCCAGCACGCGCGTTGGCTCCGGGGACTGCGCGACATCCACCTTCACGTCGCCGCCGAGCTCGATGCCATCCCGGGATGCCTTGACCTGGTAGAGGCCGGGCCGCTCGAAGGTGTGCGTTCCGGTCTCCCCGAGCGCCGAGGCACCATCGCCGAAGTCCCAACGCCACGGCCCTCCAGCGCCCTCGCCCCTGGCTCCCTCGGGCACCGACAGGACGATGGAGAGAGGCGCCTCTCCGCGATGGTGCCCGAACTCCATGCCCGAGAGAAACACGTCGGGATAGCGGTCGGTGCCCGGATCGAAGCTGTAGCGGACCGGATCCTCGACCAGCTCGAGGCTCAGAGGATCCACGCGCGCCACGAAGACATCGTAGTCCGCCTTGAAGTGATCGTGATCCTTTTTCGACCGCGAGGCCGCGAATGCGAGAAGACGCTGACCGGACGAGAGCATGGGATAGTAGATGTACTCATGGCTCTCCGGCATTCGACGGTCACCGCGATTGATGACGTTTCCGGCCGCCCCGGTGAGCAGATCGACGCGGCGCACCGGACCGCCGTTCCTCTCGATCCAGTACCCCCAGCGACCGTCGTGAGAGAAGTAGGGCTGGCAGCCGTCCTCGGCCCGGCGCAGGGCGATGCTGCGCCGCTCGCGGTCGTAGACGGAGAAGCTCGGTGGCTGGCCCATTGTCGCGTGGGTCAGGGTGGGATTGATCAGGAATCCGAACTTCGGATGGGCTTCCTCGGTGAGCTGCCGCTCCTCGCCGCTCGCGACCTCGAGCTGCCGCGTGATGCCTCGACCATCGATGTAGATCAGCTCGTCGCTACCGAGCCAGACGACCGCGCGGTCTCCCTTGTAGGAGCGCGCGCTGGGCACCAGCACGCGATCGCTCCCGTCCTCGATGCGGAGCAGGTGAAGCGGTACCGACACCCCTTTCGGAATCGTCCCATAGGCGTTCCGATCCATCGGATAGCTCAGATAGACGAGCTGGGTTCCGTCGGGAGAGATGTGGGGTGCGAAGTGATCGCGCCCTTCCTCCTCCGGACTCAGCTGCCGGAGATCGGAGCCGTCGAGGTTCCGGTACCAGATCCGCCAGCGGCCCGTTCGGTTGGACTCCCAGATGAGGAAGCCCCGCCCCAGGCTCCCCATCTGCTGCCACCGCTCCTCCCATTCCGCGGGGGAATCCTCCTTTCCGCAACCGAACGATGCGCAGCCGAGCGCGAGCGCGCAGAGTCCCAGAAGGAACCGCGACAGGAGGTCGCTGGAGATGATTCCCGAGTGGCCTTGTCGATGTCGCGGAGACCGGCGGCTCGCGGCCCTCATTCCTCCGGCTCCGCCCAGAACGCCGAGAGCATCAGCAGCTCGGGATCATCCAGCTCCATGCGGTTGTAGGTTCCGTATTCCTTCTGCACCTCGTCGTCCTCCCAGGAACGTACGCGCAGGGTGATCTGCTGGCCCACCCGGTAGCCCGCGGCATCGGTCCAGACGTGATCGCGCATGCCCCAGAGATAGCCGACCATCTCGTTCCCGACGGTGCCGCCGGAACGGGCCCGGACCTCGGTGAGATGGACGGCGAAGAGGCAGTCCTTGTAGGGAACCGTGTGCGGTCGGGGGAGACTCGAGCGAGCCGCAATGGTGCCGCGGACCACCCACTCCCCGCCGGCCTCGGGCAGGCCGGGCGCCGGGCCCGTGTCCGCGACCACTTCCGGCGTCGGGGGCAATCCGACCTCCTGCCAGTCGCCGGCCGCCAGCTCACGAACCGCGAACTGGTAGATCACGACGCGGACGTGCTCGAGACGATCGCGGCCTCGCGTCCGCTCGCGGGCGATCGATTGGGCCAGATCGCGACGCGTGGCATGGGAGCCCCCCGCATTCTGGACGATCCGGTCGACCGGCCGCTTCAGGAAGAAGCTGAGCTGCTCCGCAAGGCCCGCACCCTCGCCCCAGTGGTAGTCGCGCCCCGCGACGCGGGTCGCGAAAGCCTCGCGGTTCGAGTAGACGTTGCTGAAGCTGTCACCGAGCAGCAGGACCTCCGCCTCCGGCTCGGGACGCCAGCTCCCCCCGTCGGGTCGAAGGACCGGCTCGATGGTCACCGTCTCGGGCGGGAAGCGCGTCTGGCCCGGGGGCAGGCTCAGCATCGCAGTCAGATCGCCGTAGTTGCTCACCTCCAGGACGCCGCGGGTGTAGCGCGTCGCCTGGCGGTCCGAGAGATCGCCGCGCTGCTCCACCTCCTTCGCGAGCGCCTTGGCCACCGCGGCCATGGCCTGGGGCCGCCAATGGGTGTCGGTGGCGAGGTAGGCGGAGGAATCCCCGCTCTCTCGCTCCGCGGCGAGGAGGAGGGGTGTCGGATCGAAGACCGACACGCCTGCCGACTCGAGGCGCTCGAGGAAGGCGGGAAAGCTGGCGTTCTGGACCGCTGAAGCGCGTTCCTCATAGCGACCCGAGAATGCATCCGGCCGGATCACCGCTTTCACGGGCGTGGGCATCACGATCAGCCGGATGCCTCGGGCGCCGAGATCCTCGTGGAGCCGGCGAATCGCCGAGACCGGGTCCGGCTGCGGGGGAGACTCGCAGGGATCGGCATCGCTCCGGCGCCGCTGCAGCTCGGCTGGATCCAGGAAGGCAGGTCCGGTCAGGTAGTCGACGCCGGCGCGGTGAAACAGCCAACCCTCCCGACCCGCGTAGGCCTGTTCGTTGCCCGCTCCGAAGACACCGGTCAGGAGGGACTGCACCTTGGGCAGCGCCCACTGGCCCACCACCAGTGCGTCCTCCATGCGCCTCTCGAAGCTCTCGAGGGAACAGTCCGTGGGCAGCTCGCCGAGCAGCTCGGCCCAGCGGAACGGCGCGGTCGCAGACGAGCCGTCGACACCCCGGGCCTCCGGAGCCAGGGGAGCGCCGAGGTGCTGTACGACGCCCACCGAGAGGATGGATAGCAGGAATGCACCGACCAGGAGGCCGCCGAGGCCGGTCCCCACATCCGTGTGGCCGAGCTCGCGGTCTGCTTGCTCCTCCCGGGGTCGGTTCAATCGTGCATCCACTCGCGCTCTCCTCAGAAGATGAAGTAGATGAAGGGGTTATGGGTCTGTGCGAAGAGCATGCCGGAGGACAACCAGAGCAGGATCAGGCATACCAGGGCCTTCGGTGCGCGGATCGTTCGGGTCCAGTCCCAGGACTGGCGGCCGAACCAGACCACGACGGCGGACACCAGGAAGATCAGCAGGTAGTAGGGCTGATAGATCAGTCCGGCGACGAGATCGGCTCCCTCCTGGGCGGAGCCCAGACCAAACATGCTGGCGAGATAGCTGACCGCCGACGAGAGATCGCGGGCGCGGAAGAACACCCACGCGAGCGTGACGATGAGGAAAGTGAGCGCGACCCGAAGCGGCGCGGGAAGGCGGTGGTAGAGGCTGCGCTTGCCGAGCGCCCGCTCGAAGGCGAGCCAGCCTCCGTGGATTGCCCCCCAGACGATGAATTGGAGGGCGGCCCCGTGCCAGAGACCGCCCAGCAGCATCACGATCATGAGGTTCAGATAGGTCCGACCCGGGCCGCGGCGGTTTCCGCCGAGGGGCACGTAGAGGTAGTCGCGGAGCCAGCTGGAGAGAGAGATGTGCCAGCGCTGCCAGAACTCGGTGATCGACCGACTCCGGTAGGGTGAATCGAAGTTCTTGGGAAAGACGAAGCCCAGCATGAGCCCGAGACCGATCGCCATGTCCGAGTAGCCGGAGAAGTCGAAGTAGATCTGGAAGCTGTAGGCCACCGCCCCCCACCAGGCATCGAGGGCTCCGATCGCCCCCGCCTCGAAGCAGGTGTCCGCGATCTTCCCGCACGGATTTGCCAGCATGACCTTCTTCGCGAGGCCGAGGCTGAAGATGGCAATCCCTCTCGCCAGCTTCTGGATGGTGTGGGTGCGGTGAAGAAGCTGCTCGGACACCTCCGAGAAGCGAATGATCGGGCCGGCCACCAGCTGGGAGAAGAGCGACACGTAGCAGGCGAAGTCGAGCGGATTCCGCGTCGCCCGCGCGTGCCCGCGGTAGATGTCGATCGTGTAGCTCATCGACTGGAAGGTGTAGAAGCTGATGCCGAGGGGGAGGGTCACGCGCAGGAACTCCCGCCAGGCGAGATGCGACATCCCCAGCACATCGACCACGACGTTGTAGTTATCCAGACAGAAGTTCCAGTACTTGAAGAAGCCGAGGAGAAGGAGGTTCGAACAGATGGAGACGACCACCGCGACCTTCTGGGCGCGGGTTCGCGGCCCACCGATCTTGCAGAGCGGGGGCTCCGCGGAGGGCGGACGGCCCCTCGCCGCGGCGCGGGAGATCACCAGCCCGCACGCGAAGTCGACCGAGGTGCTGGCCAGCATCAGCACCATGAAGGGCGGATTGGCCCAGCCGTAGAAGAGATAGCTGAGCACCACCAGCGCGCCGTGGGAGAGCCAGCGCGGTCCCAGGCGGGCGGCGTAGTAGAGCCCGAGAACGATCGGCAGGAAGTAGAAGAGGAAGAGCTGCGAGCTGAACACCATCGACGGCTGGCCTCATCCGCCCGGCGATCCGAGCCGGTCCGGCTTCGGTGCCGAGGGAACCGAAGCCGCCCGAATCGGGTGGTTCTCCGGGTCAGGGATCGACATCGAGATAGACGGGGAGGCTCGGTTGAATGTCCAGCGTGTCGGACAGGTAGGTGTTCTCGACCTGGGGGTTGCGGTCGAAGGGCTCGAGCAGGAGGCGATCCTCTTCGCCCACCTCGTGTTTCACCGTCGACTGCCGCCCACCGTTGAGAACCGCCCAGTGCGCGACGCGAATCCTCTCGTCGCCGAGCTCTCCGGCCAGCACTTCGAGGACTTGGTATTCGAACATCGCGAGGGCTGACCGGTAGGGAACGATCTCCTTGAGCTCCGGAACGTGGGAGCGCGCCACCAGCTTCACCCGGACCTCGATCTGCTCCACGGGCTCCCGCTCCGCGATCAGCTCCCGATAGGCGAGCGCATTGGCAGCCGCCTCCTCCGCCTCCATGAACCGGCTGTAGAGGGCCACGCCTTCGATGTTTCCATCCCAGTCCACCGCCGAGCCGTGGCCCGACCCGAACTGCAGCAGGTGCTCCTTGGACCAGTTGTCGAGACCCCCTCGCACCGCGTCGCTTTGGAGGACGGCTCTCCCGTTCACGTAGCCGACCAACCGGCCGGGGCGGTAGGAGACGATCACATGGACAGGCTCGCTCGTCGACGTTTGGCCGAGACTCATCGGTTCGCTGCCGAGAGGGCCGGTCAGGGAGGTTCGAAGGCGAATCATCAGCTGATCTCCCCACTGGGAGAATGAGAAGCTCGCGCCCTCCCGCGCATTCGACAAGGTCACGATGCCAGCCGGCTCCCCGCTCTGCTCCGGCTCCAGCGTCTCGCTCCGAATCGTGGCCTCGAGGGTGAACTCGTTGGCGACGCGAAACGACTCCACCTCGCGCCCGGGGAAGCCCTGCACTCGAAAGAACCCGCCCGAGACCAGCATGGCGTGGTGGTGGTCGAGCCGCGCCTTCCGAACTGGCACGAGCTCGAAGGTGTGCGGGATCTTCGACCGCGGGCTGCGAACCAGGTTCGGATCCTTCGCGGTCTTCCAGAGGAACAGGAGCCCGCTGGCTCGGCTCGGCCACTCGTGCGGCTCTACCAAGAGGCGGTGAGGCTCCATCGGATTGGGGACCTGCGACCGGTCGACGAAGCCAGAGATCAGGAGATGGTCCTTCGACGCGACCGGTGGATCCCGTTTCAGTGCCAGGGTGCGGCCGTCCTCCCCGATTCGCCAATCTCGGACCGCGGCTCCGGATTCGAAGCGGAGGTCGGGACTCGACGGAGCGATGGGCTCGTCGAAGACGACGGACAGCTCGCGGCCCCCGCCGCCCACCATGACGCGATTCGGCTCCGGAGGCCGGGCGACATCGACCTTCACGTCCCCGCCGACCTCGGAGGCGCCGCGGGATGCCGTGACCTGGTACAGGCCGGGCTGCTCGAACGTGTGTGCACCCGTCTCCCCCACGGCCCGGGTGCCGTCTCCGAACTCCCATTGCCACGGCTCTCGAGCCTCCACCTCGGTCTCCTGATCGGGGACCGCCAAGGTGATGGAGAACGGCGCCTCCCCGCGGTGGTGCCCGAGCTCCATCCCGGAGAGGAAGACGTCGGGAAACCGATCCGTGCCGGGGTCGAAGCTGTAGCGAACCGGCTCGTCGGTCAGCTCGAGGGTGATGGGATCGACCCGGCCCACGAAGACATCGTAGTCGGCCTTGAAGTGGTCGTGATCGCCGCGGGACGCCGCGAAGGCGAGGAGACGCTGACAGGACGACAGCATCGGGAAGTAGATGTATCCGTGACCGCTCACCATCCGAGCATCGTCCCGATCGATGATGTTTCCCGTCTCCCCGGTGACGAGATCGATCCGGCGCACCGGACCGCCGGCGCGCTCGATCCAGAATCCCCAGCGGCCGTCGTGGGAGAAGTAGGACTGACAGCCGTCTTCGGCACGGCGGCGCGCGATTCTGCGCTGCTCGCGGTCGTAGACGGAGAAGGTCGCGGGCCTGCCCAGCGTGGCGTGGGTCAGGGCGGGATTGAGCAGGAAGCCGTACCGGGGATCGGGCTGCTCGGTGAGCTGCCACTCCTCGCCACTCGCGACCTCGAGACGCCGCGTGATGCCTCGCGCATCGATGTAGATCAGATCGTGATTCCCGACCCAGACGACCGCGCGGTCCTCACTGTAGGAGCGTGCGCCGGGCGCGAGGATGCGATCGCGTCCGCTCTCGATGTGCAGCAGGTGGAGCGGCACCGACACCCCGTCCGGGACCGGCTGATACGCGTTCCTGGGGACGGGGTAGCTCAGATAGGCGAGATGGGTCCCATCGGGAGAGATGTGGGGTGCGAAGTGGTCGCGCCCTTCCTCCTCCGGACTGAGCTGCCGAAGACCGGAACCGTCGAGCTTGCGATACCAGATCCGCCAACGGCCGGTCCGGTTGGACTCCCAGACCAGGAAGCCACTCCCCAGCTCCCCCATCTGCCGCCAGCGCTCCGCCCAGTCGGCGGGTGAATCCAGGCGAGCAGGCTGCGAGACCTTTCCGGCGTCGCCCCCCTCCCCGGCATCGCAGTGGAGCAGCGCGCAGCCGAGCGCGGCGGCGAGGATCCCCAGTGCAGCTCGCAGCAGGCGGGGCCGAGATCGAGACCGCCCAGCCGTGATCCACATCCCGGATTCTCCCGTTCCCGAAAAAGCAAGCCGCCTCACCGCCTTACGCTCGCGCGAGCCCCCAGTGTCACGAATCTGGCCGGCGCCTGCCGCGGGAGTTCACCCGGTATTAATCAGCGTCCCCGTTCAGGACGTCGAGGGAAGGCTCGACCGGCCGGGAATCGGTCCCGTCCGCCCCGCCATAGATACTCATACAATCACTTTCCTGACATCGGTGGCGGATTGGATGCCCTCCGCCGCCTTGGCTCGGATATCACAGAGCAATCCAGGCATCGGATTGTAGATGCCTCCTTTCTTCAGTGGTCCAGATCGCCTGCACCAAGCTCGCGGTCAGACGAGCTAGTCCGTCAATACTCTGGCCTTCGAGGCGCCAAGAGGAAGATCGCGGACGTATCCCTGCTAGGAGGCCAAATAGCTGGTGAACAGCCCGGCGTCCCTGCGGTGCTTCGGTTCTAACTGGTCGCCGACGGTGAGTGCACGGCGTTCGAGGGGGCGAGCGACAGAAGCGCGGACGCTCAACCCCTTCTTTTGCGAGTACTTAGAGGCTTGCCGGGCGGGTTCGAGTCCTGTCCGCCCCGCCATTTGTCTCTTTGCTTCCGGGCACTTGGCGACCTGCTTCTGGCCCGGGCTACAGGCTGGGCGGCGCAGCACGTCGTGCGGTGCGCGCTTCAGTAGTACCAGTGGCCGTCGCGCCAGTGCCAGCGGTAGGGGTAGTCGTGGTACCAGTAGCGGTAGAAGACCGGGCGCCAGCGTCCGGTCCACCGGTCGTATTCCTCCTCCGACGCCCTCGCGGCAGTCGCTTCCTCGAACAACTGCTCGGACTCGCGATCACCCCGGCTCGCTGCCATGCGCAGCCACTTCTGGGCCTCGCGCGGGTCCGGGCCCATTTCCTCGAGACCGGTGAGATAGAAGCGCCCCACGGCCTTCTGGGCCTCGAGGTCGCCGCCTTCCGCCGCGCGGCGCATCCACTGCAGCGCCTGATAGCTGTCCCGGCGCACCCCGTCTCCGCGGAACAGACGGAGCCCGAGATCGTACGCCGCACGCGGATCTTCCCTCGCCAGCGCTTCGAGCGCGGCCATGCGTCCGTCCGGGTCGGGGTCGTCGGCGGAGGGGTCGAAGCTCACGGAGTCGATCGGCCGATCGGAGCATCCGCTCTCGTCACAGATCCGGATTGCGTCGGGGCGTGGGGACCGGGCGCAGCTCGAGACGGCTGCGAGCAAGAGCAGCAGGAGCAAGAGGCGCCGGGGCGATCGCATGGTGTTCTCCGCGGGCCGCCGGGAACATCGCCAGCCGCCCTGAAGCAAGGGGGGGAAGAGACTATGATTCGTTAGCATACTATCATCGGTCGGTGGCGACGATGCCGATCGCCACTCACGACGCTTCGGGAGGGATCAAGGTGTCCAAGAAGCTCTCTTTCCTCTGGAGGTGGGGATTCGCGCTCGCGCTCGCGGGCTGCGTCACCCAGGGCACGCAGGGAACGGCGGTCTCCGGTTCGGCTGCCGGCGGCACCAGCGCGGATGCGGATGTCAACCTCGAGCGCTGCTCCGAGACTCTCGGAACCCTCGCCATCGACGACGGCCGCGAGGCCGCCTGGTGGTCGGCCTTCGGCTACCGCACCCACGTCACGACGATCGAGCCGATGATCCGTCTCGCCGTCCAGCAGTCGAACTGCTTCGTCATCACCTCGATCGGGAATGTGCGTACCGACAGTCGTCTGTCCCGCATCACCGACAAGCAGCGCAACTCCGGCGAGTACCGGGCCGGCTCCAAGCAGCAGAAGGGCCAGCGCGTGGCCGCCGACTACTACATGGAGCCGAGCATCATCATCGACGATGCTCCGATCGGCCGGGCCGGAGGCATCGTCGGCGGGATCCTCGGGGGCACGGCCGGTGCGGTCGCGGGAGGCTTCTCGGCCAGCAGCTCCGTCGTCACGCTCACGCTCTTCGACATTCGGTCGTCGATCCAGCTCGCCGCGTCGGAGGGGAGCGCCACCTCTACGAACTACGGCGCGGCGCTCGCCGGACTCGCGGGAGGCGGCGGAGCCGCGTTCGGAGGATTGACGAATACGCCCGAGGGCAAGGCGACGATTGCCGCGTTCGTCGATGCCTATAACGGCATGGTTCGGGCGCTCCGCCACTACAAGGCGCAGGACGTCGATGGCGGCCTCGGCACCGGGGGCACGCTCAAGGTCAACTGAGGCGGGTCGCAGCGCTTGGTGCGATGAGCCGGGCGAGCTGGAGGTCGAGGCGTCGAAGGCGCGCAAGGGCGTGATGAGCACACTCCGTGTTCGAGCGACGAAGCAACCGGCCAGCACACGGCAATCGTCGCCTTGCCCTCGGGTTCATTCCAAGACCTCCATTGGACCCGTGGGCGATTCGTGAGAACGGACACGTCTCCATTCTCCGGTGTCTCGTGTAGACTAGACCCGCATCTTCTCGCAGGTTCTTGAGGGGGGGATCGACATGCGAATCTATCTGACAATTCTTCTTCTGATCCTTTGCGCACCGCTTCCCGCCCAGGCCGGGAAGCAGGTCGTGCTCGTGCTGGACGCATCCGGCAGCATGTGGGGTCAGATCGAGGGAAAAGCCAAGATCGTGATTGCCCGCGAAGTCGTCGATGGCATTTTCCAGGAATGGAATTCGGACAACTCGATCGGTCTCGTCGCCTACGGTCATCGCCGCAAAGGCGACTGCGGTGACATCGAGACGCTGATTCCCGTCGGCCCCCTGGACCGCGCGACCTTCGATAAGGTCATCGGTGGTCTGAACCCCAAGGGCAAGACACCGATGACCGCCGCGGTGAAGCTGGCGGCGGAAAAGCTCCGGTACACCGAGAACGCCGCGACCGTCATCCTCGTCAGCGATGGTGAGGAGACCTGCGATGCCGACCCCTGTACGGTCGCCGCGGAGTTGAAGAAGGCCGGGATCGACTTCACCGCCCACGTGATCGGCTTCGACGTGACCGACCAGGCGGGGCTGCGGCAATTGAAGTGCATCGCCGGCAACACTGGAGGTGAATTCCTCGCCGCCAAGGACGCCCCAAGCTTGAAGGTGGCGTTGAAGACCGCGGTGAAGCAGGTCGAGGAAAAGCCGGAACCGGTGATCGATCCCGCCGCCCCGGTCAAGCTGCGCATCGATGCCGTACTCGCCGAGGGAAGCCCGCCCATCGATGCCAACGACATCCGCGTCATGCGAGAGGAACTGGACGAGTTCGGCAAGTCCAACCGGGTGCAGGTCGCCCGGGACTACTTCAAGCAATCGGTGGAGTTCATGCTGCCGCCCGGTGACTACATCGCGGTGGGTCATCGTGGCAACGCGACCGCCGAGACACCCTTCACGCTTCGTCCGGGCGCGGCCATGCATTTGACCCTGAACTACAACGCGGCACTGGTGAAGATCAACGCGGTGCTGGCCGCGGGTCTGGAGAAGATCGACGGCAACGACATCCGCGTCATGCGAGAGGTGGCCGGCGAGTTCGGCAAGGTCACGCGGGAACAGGTGGCGCGCGACTACTTCAAGCCGGAAGTGCTCTTCACGATCCCGGCAGGCAGCTACATCGCCGAGGCTTACCTGGGAAGCGCCCACGCGGAGGCGCCGCTCGTGGTCGAGCCCGGGAAGAACCAGGAGCTGCAGCTGGTCTACGACGCCGCCAGGGTCAAGCTGAACGCCGTGCTGGCGGAGGGGGGTGATCCGGTGGACGGAAACGACATCCGGGTCTACCGCGAGAAGACCGGCGATTTCGGCAAGGTCGAACGCGAGCAGGTGGCGCGCGACTACTACAAGCGGGAGGTGATCTTCACGATTCCCGCTGGAACCTACGTCGCCACCAGCGACCTCGGTTCCGCCCACACCGAGGCGCCGCTGATGGTCGAGGCCGGCAAGTCGAAGGCGCAGACGCTGGTCTACGACGCGGGACGTCTGAAGCTTACTGCTGTCCGGGACGCCGGTGGCCCGCCGGTGGACGGCAACGACTTCCGCGTGTTGCGTGAGGGCAAGGACGAGTTCGGCAAGTCCAAGATGGAGCAGATCGCGCGGGACTACTACAAGCGCGAAGTCGTATTCACCGTGCCCGCCGGCGAGTACGCCCTGGAGGT
This sequence comes from uncultured Spirochaetales bacterium, assembly GCA_964615365.1. Classification (GTDB taxonomy): domain Bacteria; phylum Myxococcota_A; class UBA9160; order UBA9160; family UBA6930; genus CAVXZE01. The sequence continues at coordinate 153,253 of CAZTOU010000003.1, read as the reverse complement.
CTACAACGGCGAGATGAAGGGAGCTTCCCGCGTCACCGTCCCCGCCGGCCAGGCCGTGGAGGCCACCTTGCAGCTCCGGTGACGGGCTGAGATTGGCGGCCGACGGCTTACGAGCCCAACGGGGATCGAGGATGAGCGAATGCTGTGCCTCCCGAGAACTCGATTCTTTCTATCGAGCCCGGACCCTCCTTCGGAAAGGCGGGAGAGAGCCGTCGGGGGGTTCGACTCTTTCTCCCAGCCGCCTGCCTTTCGGCTCGCCGCCTGGCCCCCGCTCGAGATCACGCGGGCAAACTCGACTGGCCGGGAATCGGTCCGGTGAATCCGTGGAACAGGTAGGACTCGTTACGGCTGCAGAGCTCCTGCAGGTAGCCCCCGATCCAATCCTCGATCTGGGGGCTGATGTAGAACCTCGGCTCCATCAAAGGATCGTCTGAAGAGACGACGCCTTCTCGCACGGCGATCTCCCGCAGATCCGTGTGAGGCATGAGCCGGATTCCCACACAGAAGTCGACCATCATCGGGCTGCGCCGGCTCAGGAACTCGATGCTCTCCTCGACCGTCTCCCGATCCTCTCCTGGCGCGCCGATCAGCAGCGAAAGGATGTAGTTGATCCCGATCTCCTCGAGCATCTCGGCGGCGATCCGGAGCTGCTCCTTCGTGAAGCCCTTGCGCAGGATCTTGAGCATCCGTTCCGAGCACGAGTCGCATCCCAGAGAAGCAACGACGCAACCGGCCTCGCGCATGAGCTCGGTGAGCTCGCGATCGAGGAACGCCGGATGGATCGTGGCGACCCAATGCATCCCGAGGCCGCTGCGAATGATCGCCCGACACACCTCCCTCGTGAAATCGACCGGGTAGTTGAAGATGGCGTCCGTGAAGAAGGTGACGCCGGCGCCGAGCTCCCGCATCGCCGCCAGCTCTTCGGCCACCTTCTCCGGGGATTTCTTGCGCCACCCCCGCCCCATCACGTGAGGACCATCGCAGTAGAGGCAGTTGAAGGAGCAGCCCTGCTTGATGACGATGTTCGCCGCGCCTCCCTCGGCCGCGTAGCGCTGGCCATCGAAGAACTCCCGCCGCGGAAGGCGCAGGGAGTTCAGATCCTCGACCTGGTGGGGTGGATTCGCCGTGGTGCCCTTCTCGCCGCGCCACACCAGCCCGGGAATCGCAGACCAGTCCCCGCCCGCCTCGGTGCACTCGACGAGATCCCGAAAGGCGATCTCGCCTTCGCCGGCGATGCCGAAATCGGGCTCCAGGTACTCGAAGATCGCGATCGGGCTCACCGTGAATGCCGGCCCCCCGACGACCAGCGTGGCGGACGAGATCTCTCGACATCGCTCGACGAGGGCCTTCTCCCGCGGAAGCAGGTACTCGGTCTGGAGGGCGCTCTGGTTGTCGATGTTTCGGATCGAGATCGCGATGAGGTCCGGAGCGAAGTTAGCGGTCCGGCTGGTGAGCGCATCCTCGGGGTGCTCTTCGAACATCAGATCCAGCACCTCCAAATCGTGGCGGGAGTCGTCGATCTGGGCGATGACGCTCGCCAGCCCCAGCGGCATGGGAGGCATCACCGTCCTCAGTCGATTGGTCGATACGAAGAGGATCCTCATCCCCGGCACCCTCCATTCCGATGGGCCGCCCGATGGCGAACCGCGCTCGCTCCAGCGACCTGATTCTGGCGCAAACGGCGATCTGCCGCCTCCGACCCCCGCTCCAGGAGGGCGAAGCCGGGGTCGAGGGGGGACCGAGATCCCTCGTGCCGAGGGCGTTCACCCGCGGGGCCGATTTCAGCCACGTTCCCGCAGAGTCAGTGGGCAGCCGTGACCTGCTGATACGAGCGGTCGCAGCGATCCCACCATCGCGTGCAAGGGGGGACTACCAGCATGTCGCGCGCGCACCCGATGACTGCTCTCACCGCCGTCCTGCTCTTTCTGCTCGGCCTCGCGGGCTGCGAAACGGTCGGCTCCGTCACCGCGCCAAGCTTCTCCAAGCAGCAGGAGGAGAACATGGCGCGCGAGGCCGCCGTCGAATGCGAGAAGAAGAACGAGCTGTGGAAGGACCCCCTTCTCGACGCCTACGTTCGCCAGATCGTCCAGCGCCTCGACCGCGGGAAAGCTGTTCGGAAGCGTCCTCGAGGGCGTCGCCGGGGGTGGCGTTCCGCTCGACTACGTGGACCTTCGAGAAGCTCCACGAGCTGTACGGAGACCCTCCGCTGGCCGACACCTGGTCTCCTACGACTGCGGGAGCATTCGGGCGCTGGTCCCCATCAGGCCGGTGGACAAGACCGCATTCCTCGACCGGATCGACGGCATCGAGCCCTCGTCCGGAACGCCCCTGGTGGCTTCTCTTCTCGAGTCGTTCAACGCGCTGCGTGAGCTCCGAGGCGGGCAGCGCGTCTCGGTTCTGGTAACCGACGGCGCCGAGTCATGCGGCGGCTCCTTGCAGAAGGCGGTGAACCGCGCGCGCGACGCCAACACCCGCGTCATCGTGATCGGCTTCGACATCGACAGCCCGGTCTGCTGCGGCAGCTCGGCGAGCCCGCAGAGGTCCCGGTGGGTGAGGTCAGCGTGCACCTCGACACGGTGCCACCGGTGGTGGTCCGAGGGATCCAGATCGGCCGACTGACCGAGACCCGGGTGAAGCTCGCCCAGAGCCAGGGCAAGATCCGCAGCACGGTGGGAGAGCCGGGGATTGTGGATGCCCTGCGCGGTCTGCTGGCAGGCCTGGACCGCGCCGACCGCGCATTTCTGCAGTCCTACTGGGAGGGTCGGAGCCGATACCCGGAATGGGCGGAAAAAGCGATCTGGTCCAGCGAGATACGAGGCCATCTCGCGAAGCAGCTCGAAGTCGTGCTGCCGGGCGACGCGAGGCTGGACCAGGCCCTCCGCGCCTATGCCCAGGCGCGGACTCGCGCACTCGAGAGCGGGGTGGGGCCCGGGGACAGCCTCGACATCTTCCTGTGGAACGCGCCTCCCACCGGCAAGCCCTCTCTCCTCCTGATCGAGCTGGTCGTGATGGAACCGAAGGATCTGGACGGCCCGGTGCTCCTTCCCGACCGAAGGACCGAATCCGTCACCGTGTACCGCCCCGGCGAGCGCGCCTGGTACAATCGCTCCGGGCTCCCCCACATCTTCACGTGAGATCGCTACCAGCGGCGCTGACGCGGGCTGGTGCCAGGAGGGGGACCCATCAGCACCGAATCGTCCGACCAACCGAAGGGCAGCGTGTCTAGCGAGCCGGAGGCAAAGGAGCCGAGGGCACCGGATCGCTGGCACCCCTGGGTGCTGGGGCCTGCGGCGCTTGCCATCGCGGCCCTGTGGATCGACATCGCCGTCGAGACGACGATCTCCAGCTCACCGCTGCAGCTGGTGGGTGATCGGGGCCGCGGTCGTCGTCGCGGCCATCCTCGGCCTGCTGTGGAAGCGCGTCCGCTGGGACACCCGCTTCGGCCTTCTCACCGCCGGCCTGCTCGGCCTGGTGGCGGGGGCGGCCTGGGCACCGGAGGGCCTGGTCCACGGACTCGCGGCGTTGCGCCAGCCGACGGCAGCCGTGCTCGCTGGAGCCAGCGCGCTGGGTCTTCTCGCAGCGGGCGCCGCGGCGCTGCGCTGGAGCTTCCTCCACCTCGGGGTGCGCGCTCTGGTGGCGCTCCTGGCCGCCTACGGCATGTCGGGCTTCGTCCTGGCCATCCTCCGCGGCACTGCCTTCACCGGCCTCTTCCACGGCGGAAGCTTCCTCGAGAAGCTGCCCTTCTTTCTCCAGGGCGCAGTGCTGGGCGCGCTGGGCGTGCTCCCACCCGTCCAGACGCTGGAGGAGGCCGACCTGGACCGCGGCTTCAATCTGGCGCGGGAGGTGCTGGGCGGTCGCATCGCGGGGGCGCACTCGGAGTACGATGAGAACTGGGGCGCGCAGCGACTCATCGACGGAGGAGTGCTGCGGACCCCGATCGGCTCGAACCTCCGGAGGGATTCCTCTCCGGGATGGTCCAGCAAGGCCGAGAAGCCTCCCTTCGAGCTGGTCTTCGGCTTCCTCGAGGACCGCGAGGCGCTGATCCGATCGGTGATTCTCGACCCCACCACCAGCGAGACCCGCAGCAAGCCCCAGAACATCCCCAGGCATCTGGAGGTCTGGGTCTCGCCCACGGGACGTGACGAGGACTTCGCGAAGGTGAGCGAGGGCCGAATCCGACGCGTGACGGCGGAGCAGGTCATCGCGTTCGAGCCGACCCGCGCGCGTCGCGTGAAGCTCCGCATCCTCTCCAACCACGGCGGGGACTACACCCAGCTGGGCGAGGTCAAGGTCCTGGAGGACGCCTCCCAGGGCAGGTCGATTCTCGACGACGTCGAGCGGAACCTGGCTCTGCCCTGGCTCGGCGGAGCGGTGGCCCGCATGAGCTCGCAGTCCGAGCATGCGGCCTACCTGATCGACGGCGTCGAGACCGAGGGCGGATGGAGATCGCAGGACGGCTACCTCCCCCAGGAGCTGGTCTTCGCTTTCGCCCGCGATCGCGAGGCCTTCGTCGAGAGCGTCGCGCTGGTTCCCTACGAGGGGGTGGGGCCCGAGTACTGGCCCACCACCTTCACACTCGCGGTCTCGAGCGAGAACCCTCTCGACGGATTCGTCGAGATCGGGAGCTTCGAGCTGGCACCCCGGCCGCAGCCACAGGTCTATCCGGTCGGCCGGCTCGCGCGCTTCGTGAAGCTCCGAATTCTCGGCAACGGCGGTGGGAGCCGGACCATGCTGCGCGAGGTGAAGATCCTCGAAGGACCCATCGCGCAGCACGACTCGATTCTGTTCGAGCCCCCGCGCGAAGAGGCCGACTGGCGGCGACGGCGGCGAGGCGCTCGCCGGGCCCGATGCGGATCTCGAGTCCGAGCGCAACGACGATCCCGGGAGCGCAAACCCCCTCAGCTTCGGGCGCTTCACGCGCGGCACGATCGATCCACTGGGGGAGAGCGACTACTACACTCTCGAAATCCCCGGCGAGTCCCCGGTGCTCACCCTCGATCTCCTCGGACACCCCTTCATCCGCACCTCGCTGGCCCTGCTGGATCCGACCGGGACGGTGCGCAAGCGATTCGATCCCGGCGCGCGCCCCGGCGACGAGCGCAGCTTCTCCTGGCGCGTCGACCCCGGACCCCATCGGCTGCACGTGACCGAGCCCCCCGTCTCGATGGTCCTGATCTGGGACACGAGCGGCAGCATGAGCGGGAGCAATGAGGACCTCGGCCGCGCGGTCGAGACCTACATCGACCAGGTGCAGCCGAGCGAGCGCCTTCACCTCATCGACTTCGACTCGAGGGTGCAGCTCCTCACCTCCGAATTCACCAGCGACCGAGTCGCGCTGCGCGCCGCAGCGCAGGGCCATTTCGACGCGGACGGCGGCACGGCCTTCTACGACGCCATCGGGAAGGGAGTCGAGCTTCTCGAGGGCGTCACCGGGAACAAGGCAATCGTGGTGATGACCGACGGCGAGGACAGCGCGAGCCGCATTTCCTACCCGGACTTCTGGAAGCTGCTCGATGAGAAGCGAATCCGGCTCTACACCATCGGGCTGGGCGAAGCTCTCGAGAACTACCCACAGGCCCTCGGCAACACTCCGCGCCGGATGCTCCGCCACATCGCCCTCGCCACCAACGGCCGCTCCTTCTTTGCGCGCACCAGCGAGGAGCTGTCGGGTACCTATCAACAGATCGCGGACGAGCTGCGCACGCTCTCCACCTATCACCTTCGCCCGCGCGCGAGCGCGGAACCCGGCTCTCTCACAGTCGTCGCCACGGGGGAACGCATCGCCAAGGTGTCGACGCCGCTCTTCGAGCTGATCCTGGACGCGTCGGGCTCGATGCGAGAGCAGCGCAGCAAGGTGGGTGGCCGAGCTGACCGGTGGTCGATTCTTCGACGCGCAGGACGCGGAGGGCCTTCGCGACGCGATCGAGGAGTCGCTCGCGGTGCCCTACGACGTCTTCGACGCCGACGGCGAACGCGTCACCGGAGGTCTGACGGGTCGCGGGAGCGCCGAGGTGCCGGAGGGGATCTTCACCGTCGCGGTGCGAACGGTCGGGGATCCGGTGATCGTCGAGGACGTTCCGATCCGCGAGGGAGAGCCGACCCGGGTCGAAATCAAGAAGGAGGGCGAGGAGGTCGGAGTGCGGGTGGTGCCGCCGCCCGAGCCCGGGTCGAACCGAGAACTCTGAGTATTTCCAGTAACTTGCGCCCCTGTTCTTCGTGTCGCCGGAGCACCCGGTCGCGGGCGGGTGGACTCAGCAACCTGCGCGATCTGCCGATATGGAGAACGACTCATCGAGCATCGGGGTTCACCATGGCCCATCTCTTCTTCCTGATGAGGGAGCCCGGTCAGGCCGACCGCGTCCTGGTCTGGGATACCCGCACGCTATCGATCGGGCGCTCTCCCGAGAACGACGTCACCATCGCCGACGACGAGATCTCTCGCAAACACGCCCTGCTGATTCACGAGGGCGAGGTCTTCGAGGTCGGGGACTACCGGACCGGGAACGGCACTTTCGTGAACGGCCAGCGGGTGAGCCAGAAGCAGAGCATCGAGCCCGGCGACGTGATCGGCATCGGCAAGCTGCAGCTCGAATTCCGCCAGAGCGAGGAGCACCCCGCCAAGCTCGGGCACAATCTCGAGTTCGCCTCCCAGCTCAAGACCGCCGGCATGCTGCCCCAAGGAGCCGACGCGGGTACCACCATGCTGGGGCTGGCCGACATCACCGCACCCGGGGACGAGTTCGTGATCGAGCCGGAGCTCTCGTCGGGGGAGCAGGCCTTCACGGCGCCCGGCGATGACCTCGACCAGTTCCAGATGCGGGAGCTCGACGAGAGCCTGGACCAGATCGAGGTGGGCTTCGACGATGACCTCGAGCTGATCGATCTGGCCGATCCTCCGCAGGCGAGCGAAGCGCCGCCCCCTGCACCGGACCCCAACGAACAAACCGCACCGGTCGGCGACCCCACGGAGCGCCTTCGCAAGCTCAAGATGCTCCACGACGAAGGTCTCATCACCGACGCCGAGTTCCAGGCCAAGCGCACCGCCATCCTGAACGAGATGTAGGGTCGCGGCGTCGATCGACGACGGCTGCTGCGGCGCACTCGGCGGCCGCAGTAGCGACCCGGTGAGAAATACGGGCTAGGATCGCGAGCCAGTCCCATGCCGCTCGCCGATCTCGATTCAAACCAGAAGCGGATCCTCGTCTTCACCAGTGCTGCGCACTTCCTCACCCATTTCTTCGTTCTGATCTTCCCGGCGCTCGTCATGCCCATCAGTCGGGATCTCTCCCTGGAGCCCGCTCGGGTCATCCCGCTCAGCTTTCCCATGTACCTCTGCTACGGGATCCTGGCGATTCCCTGGGGCTATCTGAGCGATCGCTTCGGAGCACGTCTGATGATGGGGGCCGGGATGCTCATCGCGGGGGCGGGCTTCACCGCCGCGGGCCTCTCCGATTCCGCGGGGCAGCTCCGCATGGCTCTTGCCGTCATCGGCGTGGGCTGCTCGGCGTATCACCCCTCCGGCCTGGCGCTTCTCTCGAAGGGAATGCGGGGACGGGGGAGAGCAATGGGCATCAACGGGCTCTGGGGAAACTTCGGAATCGCCGCTTCGCCGCTGGCAGCGGGAGCGCTCACCTATGCGGTCGGCTGGAAGAGCACGCTTCTCCTGTTCGGCTCCACCGGGATCGCGGTGGGCGTTCTCTGCCTCGCCGTGTCCTTCTCGGTCGGGGCGGGAGATCTGCAGAAGGGATCCGTGGTCGAGCGAGGGCAGGCAGTCCGGTACTTCCTGCTCCTCTGCGGCGCGATGCTCTTCTCGGGGCTCATGTACCGCGGCTACACGATCATTCTGCCGACCTTCTTCGAGTCCAAGCTCTCCGACTTCGCGTTCTTCGCGTCGGAGGCCGCGCACCTCTCTTCCGACGCCGGCACCTTCGCGGCCACGGTCATCACCTGCGGCGTCTACCTGGTCGGCATGGCGGGACAGATCTTCGGCGGAAGGGTGGCAGATCGGTTCGATTTGCGCTGGGCCTACCTGACCTTCTTCGTCAGCGCCCTGCCCTTCCTCCTCCTGATGACCATGCTCCAAGGTCTCCCGCTGGTCGTGGTGGCGGGGGGCTTCGTGCTCTTCTCGCTGGGGATGCAGCCGATCGAGAACAGCCTGGTGGCGGTGCTCAGTCCGCCGCGGTGGCGATCGGTGACCTACGGCGTCAAGTTCACCCTCGTCTTCGGGGCCGGATCCCTCGCGGTCTACATGGTCGGGTTCGTAGAGGGTCGCCATGGCATCGATGCCGTGCTCTTCCTGCTGCTGGCCCTGCTCGCCGGAGTGATCGCCATGATCGGCGCTCTACTGGTGGCGAGCCGCAAGGTCTCGCTCAGACACGAGTCCGGGTGAAGCCGCCAGCCGTCCGCCAATAGACGCCGTTCTTCCGCGGCTAGCTCGAGCGCTCTGCCGCCTCGGAGCGGATCCGATACATGCGCAGGCCCGCGTGCACGTGGGTGCCGACGGCGAGGTAGCCGAGCACCGCCTCGACGTAGCCCGTGAGCCCCGCGACGAGGGCGAGGAAGAGGCGGCCATCCCGTCCCAGGAGCAGCCACCGCCAGCGGCCCTCCCGTTCGGAGCGCCAGGGCTGGCGGAACTGGGTCCCGTACTTCTCCTTCACCAGCATCGAGAGACTGCTGCCCGCCACCGCTCCGAAGCCGAGCGCCACCGCCGAGTGGCCGGCGCCCATCACCCATGCGTAGAGAGTCATGCCCCCGATCAGCGCGGCGTCGCTGATGCGATCCAGGATCGCGTCGTAGACGCCGCCGAAGGGCGAGTCCTGATAGCGGACCCGCGCGATCTCCCCGTCGACGCCGTCGAGCACGTTGGAGAACTGGGCCACCATGCCACCCATCGCCGGGTGCCCCACCGCGAAGGCCGTCCCGGCGCCGAGTGTGGTGAGGAAGGACGCCAGCGAGATCTGCCAGGGCTTGACGTCGCGGGAGAGCAGCCGCTCGCTGATGCGCCGCGAGATCGGCCGGTTGAGGTACCGGGCCACCAGCCCGTCGTCGACACCCACCGCTCCGCCCAGAACCTTGCGCTTGGCGAGCACCAGATCGGCGGCGCGAGCGTCCGCCCCCCCGCGAATCGCCTGCCACAGCTCGGCCACCGCCCAGGTCGCGACCGGCTCGCGCCGCGCCAGCAGCGAGAGCGCGTTCTCGGGGGAACGGCAGTCCGGTGGCGCGTCTTCGAAGGCGCGCGCGAAGGAGGCTCCGACCCGGGCGAGCCCGGTGAACACGCCGGCGGGCGCGAAGAGCCCCTGCCCCGCCATGCGCATGCCTTCCGATCCCCCTTGCTCGCTCGCAGCGCTCCAGCTGGCGATCCGCGCCGCGTCCTCCTGGCTCTGAAGCGCGTCCGCCCGGAAGTCCGTGGCCACCACCGTCGCGCTGGCGTCGCGAGTCTCAGCGACGAAGCGGGCGACCAGACGCCTGTCGTAGAGGTAGTCGGCGCGCGCGAGGAAACAGGGCTCCTCGCGCTCGAGCGCCCGCAGAAGCGAGCTCTCGGGGTGCAGCACCCGGACTCGAGCCCCCCGGCAACGGCGCGATTCCAGCGATTCAGCGATCCAGCGCGACGCTTCGGGATCGCCCACCACGAGGAACTCGCTCACGCCCGCCCGGAGAAAGGCGAGCACCGTGCGCTCCACCAGGTGCAGGCCGAAGATCGGCGGGGCGCTCGCGGGTGCGTACTCCGCGGGAGCGAAGAGGATGCAGCGCTGCCTAGGCGCTTCCATCGGCCAGGAACTCCTCGATCCGCCGCGCGGCGATCGTATCTCGCATCTGCACCGGCGGGTGCTTCATGGTGTAGGCGGATAGATCGAGCAGCGGCCCCATGAGTCCGCGCTCCCGCGCGATCTTCAGGTAGCGAATCACGTCGATCACGATGCCCGCCGAGTTGGGCGAGTCCTGGACCGAGAGCCGCGCCTCGAGCTCGATGGGCGCGCCGCCGAAGCCCGTCCCCTCGACGCGGAGGAAGCAGACCTTGTTGTCCTCCTGCCAGAGCACGTAGTCGCTCGGCCCGATGTGGACGTCGTCCTCGCTGATCTCGTAGGGAATCTGGGAGGTAACCGCCTCCGTCTTGCTGATCTTCTTGGACACCAGGCGGTCGCGCGAGAGCATGTTCAGGAAGTCCGTGTTCCCACCGGTGTTGAGCTGATAGGTGTGCTCGATCTTGACGCCGCGATCGGCGAAGAGCCGCGCGATCAGACGGTGCAGAATGGTGGCTCCCACCTGCGACTTGATGTCGTCTCCCGCGCAAGGGATCCCCGCCGACCGGAAGCGCTCGCCCCACCGCGGGTCGGAGACGATGAAGACCGGCACGCAGTTGAGGAAGGAGACGCCGGTGCTGAGGCAGGCCTCGGCATAGGCGCGGGCCGCTTTCTCTGAGCCGACCGGGACGTAGCAGACCAGGATCTCCGCGCCGGACTCCTCGAGCACGCGCTCGATCGCCACCGGCTTCTCCTCGGCCACCCGGAACGACTGCTCGGCGGGATAGTCGGCCATGTGATGCGCCACGCCGTCCAGCACCGGGGCCATCTGCACCACCACTGGACTCGGCGGAAGGGACTTGCGGATCGCGGTGGTGCAATTGGGCAACGCGAAGACCGCCTGGTGAAGAGGACGCCCCACCTTGCGGCGGTCCACGTCGAACGCCGCAACCACCTCGACGTCGCCGGGCAAGTAGCCGCCCATCTCGAGGTGCATGAGACCCCAGGCCTCGTCCGCCCGGGGAGCCGCCTCCCGGTAGTACTCGATGCCCTGCAGGAGGGCGCTCGCGCAGTTGCCTACCCCGGCGATGGCGACCCGTATCTTCCCTCGCCCCTCGCCTTCTCCCTCACCGGTCACGCTCGCCATGCGGTGAATCATCCACGAAAGCCTGGTGTGGTCAAGGGAATGGATGCCGCGGCGGGGCGAGCGGAGCGGCGCAAACCCCCTGGGGAGGCCGAGCCTCCTCAGCGACCTCCGGCTCCGAGCGGGCCGTTTGACGCGAGCCACCGGGTTCGCCACCGTGCGCGGGAGAGCCGGGAGGGATTCGCACTCTCGGCCCGCATCGCGTGGAGGGTCGAATCGTGAGTGACAAGGCGCTCTTCTGCACCGGGGCCGGCGGCTTCATCGGCAGGTACATCGTGGCGCACTACCTCGAGAAGGAGGACTGCGACCTGTATCTGCTGGAGCACGGCCAGTTCCTCCCGAGGCTCGAGAGCTTCCTGGACGAGCAGGTCTCCGACCCTGTGCAGCGCGCCCGCGTGAAGGTCCTGTCCGGCGACATCACCCGCGCGGGTCTGGGCCTCGATGCCGAGATCACCGATGAGCTGAAGCAAAGGGTCACCCACGCGATCCACCTAGCGGCCCTCTACAACCTCTCGGCGCCCCGCGACATCTCGGTGCGAGTCAACGTGGACGGCACCCGCCACCTCCTCGATTTCCTCGAGGAGATCCGCTCCCTGGAGCGCTTCGGGCACGCCAGCACCATCGCCGTGGCCGGAAAGCACACCGGGATCTTCCGGGAAGACGACCTGGATGTGCGGCAGCGCTTCAAGAACAACTACGACGAGACCAAGTTCCTCTCCGAGAAGCTGGTCCGTCAGCGCCGCGATTCGATTCCCACGGTGATCCTCCGCCCCACGACGGTGGTGGGCCACTCGCGGACCGGTGCCATCGAGAAAATCGACGGGCCCTACTACGCGCTCAACATGATCGCGCGCAAGATGCATCGCGTGGTCCCGAACACGGGCGACATCAAGTTCCACTTCGGCCCCGTCGATTTCGTCGCCGACGCCTTCTACCACCTGTTCGAAGACGAGGAGTCGATTGGGAAGGTGTTTCACCTGGTGGATCCCGAGCCCTTGACCTACCTGGAGTTCTTCGATCTGGCCTGTGCGGCGATGGGCCAGCCGAAGCCCGCACTGAAGCTCCCCGCCCCGCTGATGCGCCCGATGGGACGCCTGCCGCTGTTCGAGAAGCTGACCGGTGTATCCCGCGAGGCCTTCGAGCACTCCTTCTACCCCATCGACTACGACATGACCCACGTGTCACCCGCGCTCGCGAAACACGAGATCTCCTGCCCACCGGTCTCCAGCTACCTCGACGTGCTGGTCGAGTACTACCTGAAGCACTCGAACGATCCCAGGATCCGGAAGGGCGACTGGAGGCAGGTCACCACCTGAGGGCGAGCGTCTCAACTCCCCGCTTCGCTTCCGTCCGTCCTGCGGGTGCGCGGAGCGCTACCCGGCCCGCCCTGCTCCCCGACCTGGCGGGCAAGCCGCCAGTATCCCAGTGCGCCGAAGGTGCCGACCAGGCAGGCGAGTCCGATCAGGTGGGCGCCCAGACCCTCGAATCCCGGCAGACGAGGGCCCCATCCCAGCAGGTCGAACGAGCTCCAGCCCAGGTAGAGGAGCATGCCCAGGAAGGGCGCGAAGGCGCCCCGGACCCCGGTGAGCGTGACGTGTACCCCCATGTAGAGCCCGACGTTCTCCGGCCTGGCGAAGTCGTTGTGACCGAGCTGCCAGGCGAGGGCGCCTCCCCCGCGCCCCATTCCGAGCAGCACACGCCCCAGGCCGATCCAGAGCAGCGAGCCGCGAACCGCTCCGTACCAGGTGACGACCTCCGCCACCACCCAGATCCAGCTGTGTCGGGCTCGAAACTCCGAGATGTGGACCCGGTCGAGATAGGCCGCCCAGAGAGGCAGGGTGAGCAACGAGAAGCCCAGCGGTATCGCGAGCATCAGGGCAATGCTGGTCGTGTAGCTGGCCTCCAGCTGGTGGGAGACCAGGTAGATGAGCGGTGCCTCGATCATCATGTTGGAGACACCGATCAGGAACTGGCAAGCCTGGTACCGGGCGTAGCCGGGATCCTCGCGAAGCACGCTCCACGCGCTCAGCAGGGGCGCCGCCAGGGTTCGCGGCTCTTCCGGGGCCCTCCGTTCCCGGGCGAGCTGCGCCGGCTCGTCGATGATCTTCACCCGAGAGAAGGACAAGACTCCCAGCGCCGCGAGAAGCGCTCCGACTGCGTAGACGGACCGGAAGCTCTCTGGATGCGCATCCAGGAAGACGCCCCCCGCGAGCGAGGTCGCCGTCATCGCGGACATGGTGAGAAACTGCAGCCGGCTGGTGACGCGAGCTCGGGCCTCCCTCGGGTAGTTGAAGGTCCAGACCAGGCTGCGGATGGTGATGATGCCCCCGAGCAGCAGGCGTGCAGCGATCATGCAGCCGACCAGCAGCCAGCCGCCCACCGGGCCCTCGGGCAGCAGGGCGACGAGCCCCGCGGCGCCTACGAACAGAAGCATCAGCGAAGTGGTGAAGGGAACCTTGCGTCGCCCCAGCGCGAGCTGAGCCCAGACGAAGCTCGAGAGCAGCCCGAACATCGGAGCCGCCGTGATCAGAGCCAGCACGCCCGGGTGCACGTGGTACACCTTGTCCGCGATGACTCCGATGAAGCCCCCTTCCATGAGGGCGGTCACGATGGGGAGCACCAGCTGGGTTCGCTGCTCGTGCCGGAAGCCCTGGAGAGCTGCGGGCTCGATCTCGGGCCGCGTCAACCACGCAGCGACGCTCCGCCATCTCCTCGCCGACGTGAGGGGAGCTGGGGAAACGGGGAACCCGGTCGAAGAAGACCGAGATTCCGAGACATCAGGCGAGGAGGGGGGCGGGCGCTCTTTCATCGGGATCGGGGTACCGCGAGGTGTTCCGAGGGCACCTCGCCATCCTACCAGATCCCGCTTTTCTTGCCCCGGAGAGAGCTACCCGCCCAGAGCCTTGCGAACCTCTTCGAGGACGTTCTCCTCCTTGGGCGGTTTCTCGATGACCGGTACCGACTTGCTGACCGCCACATAACTACCCGCCATCCCGCTGATCACGATGACGGGGATGTCCTTGTACTCCTTCTTGTGATGGAGCTTTCGGTACAGGCCGGTTCCGGTTTCTTCCGGCATCTGAAGGTCCAGCAGGATCAGGTCCGGCTTCTCCTTGGAGATCACCTCCATTGCCTCGACGCCGTCGCTCGCCGAGCTCACCCGATATCCGTTGTCGTCGAGCAGCTGCGTGAGAAACTCCACGATGTCCTTCTCGTCGTCGACTACCAGAACGTGTTGCTTCGCCATACTTGAAACTCCTCCATCGCCACCGGACATCCTCATCGGGTGAAGTCGCCGGGCGCCGAGTGCCGGCTCGCCACTCAGCTCTTCTTCAGCAAACGAACGGCTTCCGCCAGCTTCTCCGGGTCGACCGATTTCATCAGATCCTGAAGCTCGCTTCGCAGCTTGCTGGCATCCTGGGCCGCCGGCTCGCCTTCGTGCTCCACCCCCAGCTGCTCGCAGATGAAGGCCACGTACTGCTCCGCCTCGACCGGCTTCTCCAGATACATGTTGGGACCCGAGAACGTCTTGCCCGACAGGATCTCCTCCAGATCGCCCCTGCCCGCATCGTCACGCGCGTGGGCCGTGACCACCACGAATGGAATCCTCTTCCACTCCTTGTTCTGACGCAGCTCGTAGAGCAGTCGGATTCCCGACTTCTCGGGCATCACCAGGTCGAGGGAGATGAAGTCCGGGGTCTTCTCCTTGATCCTCTCCAGGGCTTCGTTTCCGTTCTCCGCCCTCTGGACATCGAAGCCCGCGTCTTCGAGCGACATTGCGAAGTACTCGCGGACGTCTTCCTCGTCGTCGACGACCAGTACCGTCTTGTCCTCCGGTTTCGCCATGGACCCAGTCCCCCTCTGCTGCTATTGCCCGAGCCAACTACCTGACGCTCAGAGCGGCACCCCTCAGTCGGCTATCGTCAGGCCGTTGCGTGGAAGCTCAATTCGAAAACAGGAACCCTCGTCCGGTTCCGACTCCATCTCGATATTGCCGCCGTGCTCTCGCACGATCTTCTTGGTCACCAGCAGCCCCAGCCCGGTACCCCCGAGCCCCTTGGTGGTAAAGAAGCTGTTGAACACCTTCTCCCTGACCTCGGCTTCCATTCCGCAGCCGGTGTCCGCCACTTCGAAGACGATGGTGCCATCTCGCTCTCGTACTCGCAAGCTGACCGTGCAGACACCCTTCTTCGACGTCTTGCAGGCGTCGATCGCGTTGGAGACTAGATTCGCCAGACAGGTGTGAATCCCCGACGCCTCCATGTCCGTCGCGAGGATTTCCTCGTCTGCTTCGAGAAGAAGCGTTACCCCGTCGCGCTTCGCCGCGGCGTGGTACAGGGTGTAGATCTCGCGCGCGATCTCTCGCGGATCGACGGGCTCCATCACGAGGACATGCTTCTTGGAGTAGCTGAGAAACCCCTTGACCAGCGTGGTGATCCGCTCCATGTTGCGGTCGAGCATCTCCCACCCCTTGGTGATGCGCTGCTCAGAGCCCGATTTCATTCCGGACTTGATGGCGTACATGCCGCCCCGCAATCCGGTGAGAATGTTCTTGATCCCGTGCGCCAGCTGGGCGACGGTCTGACCCACCGCGGCGAGCCGCTCGTTCTCGAGCTTCTCGGCTTCGAGCCGCTTGATCTCTCTTAGGTCCTCGAAGAAGGCCGCTGCACCGATCCTCCTCTCGCCGGCCCTCAGGATCGATCCGGAGAAGCGCACTGGGATCTGCTCCCCTTCCATGTCGACCACACTGGTCTCGGAAAGAGACAGGCTCGTCCTTCCATTCTCGATCGCCGAGAGGAACTCACTCGGCAGGAAGCGCTCACCTTGTGATGTGTTGATCACCTCTTCGGAGGCCACCTTGAACAGCGACTCTGCGGCCGGATTGAATATGTTGACCACACCCGCATCGTCGACTGCCACCAGTGAGTCGAGCGTGTTCTCGATCAAGATGTTCCGGAAGGAGCTCTGCTTCACCAGCTCCGTGCCCAGCTTGTGAACATCGGTCACGTCTACCATCATCTCGATTACGTGGCTGGATTCCTGGTCGCTTCTCGACAGCGGCGAGGTGGATACCACGTAGTGGGTCGGATCGCCTTGCTTGTCGACACCCACGTGCTCCGCCTGGTATGAGCCACCGCTGCTGAAGGTCTTCAGCGCCGGGCAGTCGGGACACTTCGTGGTGCGGTGCTTGTAGACCTCGTAACAGTGCTCGCCCGCGCACTCGCCAAAGGTCTCCCGGAGCAGGCTGTTGGCCCGGACCACGCGAAGCTCGCGGTTGATCACGGCCACGTAGCATGGGACCCGCTCGAAGAGAACGTTGTACTCCCGCTGCAGCGATTTCGTCTCCGTGAGGTCATAGGACATCTCGATGACGTACGGGATCTCGCCGACCTCGTCGTAGACCGGCGCGATATGGACGACGTAGTGTGCGGGGCGCCCCTCCTTGTCGATGCCATCTTCGTCGTTCACGCGGATCTTGCCGTCTTCGAAGGTGCGAGCCGCCATGCAGTGCTCGCAAGGGGACTCCCTCTTCTTGTAGATCTCGTAACAGCGCTTTCCGGCCGCATCACCAAACACAGCCTTGAAGTTGCTGTTGGCGACGACCACGTTGAAATCCCTGTCGATCACCGCGATGTTGTTCGGAACGTGATCGAACAACTGCCTCCCGATCCAGGTACGGATCTCAGCCGGGAGTTCTTTGTACGCCTGGTCCACTATCTGCGGCCCCATGAGATCTCGAAGGATCCTTCGATTCGGCTCACAGCCGCGCCTTCCACTGTTCGTCCTCGAGCCGCGGCAGATCGCGGTGGCAATTGGTGCAGGTAGTGAGATCGACTGCCTGCTCACCGTTGGTCTCTTCGCGAGTCGCCATTTCCTCTTCGTGACAGCTGATGCAGCCTTCGTGCAGCGCATCCATGTAGCTGGGAGCCATGGTACTCTGCTGCTCTTCGGCGATGTCGACCCGAGTCCCCTCGGGACGCATGGTCTCGTGGCACTCTCCGCAGGCCTTCGCTGTCTCTCTCAGCTTGTCCGCGGCCGGATCGGTATGGCACTCGGCGCAGCCGTCGTTACCGTGTTTGTGTACCACGTGGGAGTCGTGGTCGAAGATGTCCACGGCCAGGTACATGTCGGAGTGGCAGCTGGAGCACTCGCTCACCTCCTCGTACGGCTTCTGCATGTGGTGGCAGAGAGTGCAGGAATCGTCGCCACCGCCCTGCTTGGTGACGTGGGCCTCGTGATCGTAGAGGACGTAGTCCCCGTCGCGGTTTCCGTCGATCATCAATGCAAGGATCTTGCTGGCGCCGTTGGTCTGCGCCTGATCCAGCATCGGGACGGAGTACCGCACAGCGGCGACGTCCGACGCCTTGTCGTTCGAGATCTCGACGATCCGCGGAGGTCGAACCGGCGTCTCCTCAGGGCGCAGGCCGAAGACCGCTTCCTGGGGCACCAGGACCAGCGCCAGGCCGACGGCGAACACCAACGCCCCCGAGTAGACTCTGGCGTCCGCTTGGGGATTCTGAAAGAAGATGGTTCTCCAATCCCCGTGGTCGACTCTCCGCGGAGTGTAGACGTCGTCGAGGCGTGTGCTGTCGATTCCCTCGAAGACATTGAATTTCTCTACGCAGAAGAGGAAGACCAGTGCCGCCCCGGCCAGGATCCCGAAGGTCACGGCCCACTCCGTCCAGGCGGGGAAGTAGAACTGGTTGGTCGTGCTCACCGTGGCGAGGCCAGCCACATTGAGTCGATTGAGCGACACCCCCAGGATGCCAGAAGAGGCGATCCAGAACATCGCTGCCGGGCTGTTGCGGAAGCGCTGATTCGCCAGCAGCGCCACCGGGATCGCCGCGCTGAGCAGAATCTCGAGCCAGAAGTTCGCGGTGTCCCAGGAGGGCACGAAGAGCAGGCCACCCTTTCCGGTAGCGATGATCCCTACGAGCCTGACCACCAGGTAGAAGCCCAGGACGTACCCCGCGATCCGCGCCAGGCCGGAGATCGCGTCCATCGGCGGCTCGGCCCGGTAGAGCCGGTGCACCAGGATGCCGACCCAGCTGATGGTGAGGCAGCCCAGTCCGATCGAGGTGACGAAGAACAGGAAGGGCAGCAGATCCGTATGCCAGAGCGGGTGCAGACGGAAAGGAGTGGCGAGGAAGAGCGTACCGAGCGACGACTGGTGCAAGGTCGAGAGGCAGATCCCCGCGATCACGATGACGATGCCGAACCTGTCGAGAAGACGAGCCACCCGGTGGAAGTTGAACTTCTCCAGGACGGTGTGGCTGAACTCCACGGTGAGCACGCCCAGGTAGAGCATGATGCACCAGGAGATCTCGAAGAGCGTCGAGTGGAACTGCCAGTGCCACACCGGGAAGATGATCCGCCACCAGATCCCGATATCGAAGGTGAGACCGGCACCGACACTCGAGTAACACATCAGACCCAGGAGTACCGCACCCAGGTAGAGCGGCTTGTAGCGCTTCCAGTGGAAGACGGTCACGAAGGCGGCAAGCGTGAAGCCGGCGCCGCCGATCGGCACCAGCGCGACGACACCGCCGCCCTTCCAGAGGCCCCAGGGCATCAGATCGGTCAGCGCGACCACGGATCCCGGACCGTGGACGATGCGAAGCAAGATCACCGTCAATCCCGCTCCGAGGAGGAACCACAAGATCGTCTTTACAGCTCTAACGTTCATGATCACTTCGCCCGCTAACTGCCTTTCGGTCCGTTGTTCGTACCGGATTCCCCTGCATCCACAGCGGCATCTGTCCCCCCTTCGCCCGGAGAGGCGGCCTCCACCTCCGTCTGGGCCTCTGCTGCCCTTTCGGCGGCCAGCTTCTCGCGCCGCTCGATCACCCAGTAGATGCCGCCCATCACCACGGCCATCTGGACGAACACCGTCGGCATGTGGTGCAGCACCTTGAAGGTGCGCTGGGGCATCGGGGTCTCGTCCCGCACCGCCGACGCCAGGTCCGTCAGCTCGAGTTCGACGTCCGAGATGTGGAGCACCGAGGTGCCGCCGACCTCCCGCTCTCCCCAGATCTTCTGGACGTACTTGCCGGGCTCTGCGGCCAACCGCTTGCGCGCTTCTTCGAGCAGCTCATCCCTCTCACCGAAGATGGTCGCCTCGGTCGGGCAGGCCTCGACGCAAGCCGGCAGCTTTCCCTCGTCCTTCACGCGCTCGTAGCACAGGTTGCACTTCTGAACGTAGGGAACCCTGTCTTCCCAGCTGTACCTCGGAATCTCGAAGGGACAGGCGATCATGCAGTAGCGGCAGCCAATGCAGATGTCGCGATCGTAGATCACCGGGCCTTCGGGAGTCTTCTTGAGTGCTCCGACGATGCAGGCCTCGACGCAAGCGGGCTCGAGGCAGTGCTTGCAGTGCCGCCGTGCGAATCGATCGCCCGTATCGCTCTCCACGCGCTCGACGGTCGTCCAACGCGAGGTCGAGAGATCGGTGATGTTTCGTTGCCACCGCCAGGGCTTGTCGGGCGGGAGATGATTTGTCTCCCGGCAGGCCTCGACGCACTTGTCGCAGCCGATGCACTTGGTCACATCCGTCAGTATCGACATATTCCGGTAGGTCATATCGGCTTGTTCTCTCTGCCAAGGGCGATGGCCACCTGCTCACCGGCTCCCGCCTTCAGGTGCCACCCCAGATCGGAAATCAGCTGGGTGCCAGGAAACAGGGCCACGTGACTCATCTTGGTGAAGGGTATGAGCAGGAAGATCAGATTTCCGCCCATCACGTGGACGAACATTGTGCCGTTGTAGCCGAACGGATTGAGGTTCGGGTGCATTGCCAGGTAGCCACTGATGAAGGGAACGACCAGCAGCATCGGAAGGAAGTAGTCCTGCGGCCGGCTAATCGCCCTGCTGGCGCTGGCACCCACCCGCTGTGCAAGGAGCGCTACTCCCGTGAGGATCGCCAGCAGCGTGAGATAGTCCGCTGCGAGGTTGCCGAGTGCCGGCCAACTGATCCCCAGGCCCCGCTCCCAGAGCAGAATGTGCGCGCCGAGGAAGATCGGGGTGACGATGATGCACAGGTGGAAGAGCATGGACGTGAAGCTGAAGAAGGCGCGCGACTCGAAGCCCTTTTTGATGGGAAAGAGCCACTGCCAGGTGGCGGACAGGATCGGTCCCCAGGCCACCTCCCGTCCCTTCTTCCTGCTTTGGTAGACGAGAGAGACGATACTCACCGTGTTCAGCAGCACCGCGCGCGCCAGACCGAGGAGCATGATCACGAAGCAGGCCCTGAAGACCGGACCTCGCGCCCATTCCAGCCATTGTTCCATTCGATTCAACCTCCTCCGGTTCCAGCGGGTTCGAACTCGATCGCCTTCAGCATGAGGTCGTGGAGGCCGACCTTCTGTATCTCCAGTCCATGGGCCTCGATGATCTCGTCCACCTGCTTCTTGCAGTTGGCGCACGGCGTCACCACGTAGTGGGCTCCGGTCCTCCTGAGCTGATCGGCCTTGGTCTTGCCTCCGATCGTCATTCTGAAATCCTTGATCTCGTCGATGGAGACCGTGCCCGCGCCGCCACCGCAGCAGTAGTTGTCCGGTCCGCGCGGAGTCATCTCGACGAAGTCCTCGCAGATGTGACGGAGAATGGTGCGCGGCTGATCGACGATCCAACCCTTGCGGACGATGTTGCAGGGGTCGTGATAGGTGGTCCGCTCCTTGATCACGTTCTCCCTGAGCTTCAGCTCCCCGGAGATGAACTTGTCGTACGCCAGCTGCATGATGTGGACCACCGGAACCCGATCTTCCGGAGGAATGAAGCTCTGCATTCCCTCCACCGCAGCGCGGGTTGCGTGGCCACATTCCCCGATCAGCATCTTCTTGCCGCCGAGGCGTTTGATCTCAGCGACCTGCTCCTTGATGATCCGCTCCCACATCCGATCCGAGTAGAACAGGCCGTAGTTGATGCCGTCGAAGTTGGTGGTGCCGATGGTCCATGAGACATTGCTCACGTGGAGCATCGACGCGTTGCCCATCAGGGTCTCCGCCTCCATCAGGTAGTCGGAGACGGGCGGGAAGAACACGTACTCCGCACCCTCCACATCCATCGGGAACTTGACCCCCGCGCCCGGATACTCCTCCTCGATCTCCTCCTCCAGGAACTCGCAGGTGTCCTTCATCGCGATGGCGGGAATGGCAGAGGTGTTCTTGCTGTCGCCCTCGAGCTGCTCCCGGACCGACACGACCATCGCCTTGGGGACGACGTCGATCTCGGAGAGGATCCACCGGGCGAGATGGGTGATCATGCCGTGGTCGATACCCATCGGACAGGTAGCCTTGCAGCGCTTGCAGGCCGTGCAGCGCCAGTACTCCTCCGCCATCTCGTCGATGTACTCGTCAGTCAGAACGAAGGCATCGAAGAGGCGAGCCTTCGCCTCACCGGCCAGTGTGAAATACCTCCGGTAGACCTTGAGCAGCAGCTCGGAACGATGACAGGGGATGTCCCGGGGATCGCCGCTGGCCTGGTAGACCTGGCAGGCCGCCGTGCAGCGCGAGCACTTGGCGCTCACACGGGTGTAGAAGTCGAGCACTATCCCGTAGTTGGAGTGCTTGAGAATCGCCGCGAATGCCTCCAGGAATCTCCGCGGCCGGTCCTCTGTCTGGAAGGGCTCGACTTGGTAGCTCAGATTCTGCTCTGCCTTCATAGCTGCCCCTGGGGTTAAATGCGGTGTTCCAGTCTTGCGGAGGGGCGAATTTGCAACTGTCGTGCCACCCCCCCCGTGAGACGTCTCTCCGGTGTGCCGAAGCGGGCATCAGACTGGCGAGAGTGCGGCGGCGAAATTTCTCAAGTATTTGTAAAATAAAGCAAATTTGATATGCTCCAGGACGGGATCGAGGAATCCAGAACCACCCGCCTGGATCAGGTCCAGCAGGCGCCTGCCTCAACTGTGGAACATGTCACCTGGTCCATGTCTCACCTGTGGAACACTCGAAGGACTCATTGAGATGGAAATGCGGCTCGAGCGGAGGCTCACTTCATGAAGACCGTCATCATTGGAGGCGGCAGGAGAGCTCTGGCCTTCCTCGAGTTCCTGGGCGCTCACCAGCTGCGCGAGCTGAACATCGAGGTCGTCTGCGTGGTGGACACCCAGGCTGATGCGCCCGGCCTGCTCTTTGCGAGCCAACAGGGCATCCACACCCTGACGGACTACCGGGCCGCTCTAGCCCTGCCCAACGTAGAGCTGATCCTCGAACTCACCGGGGACAAGCAGGTTCTCACCGATCTCTACAACGAGATCCACCACGGTGTTCGCATCATCGATCACGACTCGGCACGGGTCTTCTGGGATCTGATCCGCTTGGAGCACTCCTTGCGAGAGGAGCTTCAGACCCGAGCCAACCTGGAGAAGCGATTCCACCAGTTCGTCGACTCGGCCAGCGACGTGATCGCCATCAAGGACTCCGAAGGCCGCTACGTGGTGGTCAACCCGGCCACCGCTTCCCTCTTCGGGATGGAGCCGGGTCAGCTCATCGGGCGCACTCCCGCCGAGCTGTACGATCCCGAAGTCGCCGAGATCATCGGGTCCCACGACCAGAAGGTCATCGAGAGCCAGACGCACGGCCGCTTCACCGAGCGCTTCGTCATCGACGGCCACGAGTACTACCTGGACGTCACCCGCTACCCGCTGATGGACTACCACGGCAACGTGAACGGAGTCTGCGTGATCGGGCGGGAGGTCACCCACCGGTTCTTCCCTCTGATCTTCGATTCCATCTCCCACGCCATCTTCACCACCGATGCAGAGGGAACCATCACCTCGTTCAACCGCGCTGCGGAGGAGCTGACCGGCTACCGGCGCGACGAGGTGATCGGCAGGGCTTGTTCGGCGATTTTCAGGTCCGACAGGTGTGAGAGCACCTGCCCGCTCAAGGCGAGCATTGACACCGGCGAGAGAGCGCACAACGAAGAGGCGACGATCGTCACCAAGTCCGGCCAATCCCTGCCGATCTCCGTTTCCACGGCCGCGCTGGTCGAGGACGGAGAGAGGATCGTGGGAGGCGTCGAGATGTTCCGCGATCTCCGCCTGGTGACCGAGCTCAGGAAGCAGGTGGAGAAGAGCTACGTCTTCGAGGACATCGTCTCGAAGAGTCACCACATGAAGCGGCTCTTCGAGACGTTGCCGCTGATTGCGAGCAGTCAGAGCACGGTCCTCATCGAAGGCGAATCCGGCACCGGCAAGGAGCTGATCGCCCGGGCGATCCATAACCTGGGTCCGCGCCGGGACGGTCCTTTCGTGGCGATCAACTGCGCTGCGGTTCCCGACAGTCTGATCGAGTCCGAGCTGTTCGGTTACAAGAAGGGCGCGTTCACAGATGCCAAGGAGGACAAGCCGGGCCGCTTCGCGCTGGCCGAGGGAGGCACGCTGCTTCTCGACGAAATCGGAGACCTCTCCAAGCAGGTGCAGGTAAAGCTCCTCCGGGTCCTGCAGGAGATGGAGTATGAACCGCTCGGCTCCACACAGACAGTCAGCGCCGATGTCAGGGTGATCGCATCCACCAACCGCAACCTCGCCCAGGAGGTGACCAGTCGCAAGTTCCGCCAGGATCTCTACTACCGGCTCAACGTCGTCCGGCTGGAGCTGCCACCCCTTCGAATGCGGCAGGAGGACATTCCACTCCTGATCCAGCGCTTCATCGACCGCTTCAACACTCTTCAGGGACGGCGGATCACCGGCTGCTCGGAGCGAGTGCTATCAGCGCTCATGCGTTACCCCTTCCCCGGGAACATCCGCGAGCTGGAGAACGCGATCGAGCACGCCTTCGTCATCTGCATCGACACCACCATCCAGATGGACGACCTGCCCCAGCACATTCTCGGCTACCTCAGCGATGAGGGACAGAAGCAGCCCGCCAGCGCGCCCCCCCTCGAAGATGCCGAGATGCAAGCAATCGTCTCCTGTCTGGAGAGAAACGACTACAACAGAACCCGGACCGCCGGCGAGCTTGGAATCTCCCGCAACACGCTGTGGCGAAAGATGAAGAGATACGGCATCTCGACCGGGAACGGCTAGGGAGCAGGGCCTCGCACAGACGATGGCAGAGGACCCGGAGGCGCTACGAGTCCTGATCCAGACCCTGAAGGACCATTTTGTGCCTCTCGCGGCCACCAGCTGACGAACCGACCTCCAGCAACCCGTACTCCTTCATCCGCCGCCAGAGCGTACTGCGACTGATGCCCAGCGCCTTGGCGGTCGCCCCGCGATTCCAGCCGTGGGCATCCAGGACATCGAGGAGCCGGTGGACCTCGCGTCGGGCCGGGTCGGATTCCGAGCGGTAGCTCGGCGCGCCGCTTCCGGGCATCGGCGGAGAGGAGAGAGCCCGCGCGGAATCGTGGCCATCTGCCTGCCGCGTCGCCCGGCTCCCCCTTGCCAGCACCACCTCCGGAGGAAGGTGAACCAGGTCGATCTGGTCCCCGTGGCAGAGGACGAACGCGCGCTCCAGGATGTTGATCAACTCCCGCACGTTCCCGGGAAAGTCGTAGTCGTAGAGGGCCTTCAACGCGGCCGGAGAGATCTCGCGGATCTCCTTGCTGGTGCGCGCCGTCAGGCGAGACATGTAGTGCTCTACCATCGGAAGGATGTCTTCGCGGCGCTCCCGCAAGGGCGGTATGTGGATCGGAATCACACAGAGCCGGTAGTAGAGATCCCCGCGCAGCTTCTCCTCTTCCATCAGCCGGCGCAGGTCGCGATTGGTTGCGGCGATGATCCGCACGTCCACACGAGCGGTCTCCGTGCTCCCCAGCGGCTGCACCTCTCCCTCCTGCAGCGCGCGCAGCAGCTTGACCTGGAAGGCAGGGGAGAGCTCACCCACTTCGTCCAGGAAGAGGGTCCCTCCGTCGGCCTGTTGAAAGCGCCCCGGCTTGCGCGCCCGGGCGCCGGTGAACGCGCCGCGCTCGTAACCAAACAGCTCCGACTCCAGGAGCGTGTCGGGAAGCGCGCCGCAGTTCACACACACGAAGGCCTGGTCACTCCGGGACGATTGTTGGTGAATCGCCTGCGCGACCAGCTCCTTGCCGGTGCCGCTGGCCCCATCGATCAACACCGACGCATCCGTGGGCGCCACATCGGGAATCAGACGAAAGATCTCCTGCATCGCCGGGCTGACTCCGATCATGTCTCCAGAGGCGTGCCGCCCCGATAGCTCGCTACGAAGCGCCTCGACCTCGGAGATGTCCCGGAAGATCTCGACACCGCCGATCATCCGCCCTTCCCGGTCGCGCAGCACCGCGCTGGAGACGCAGATGGGAATGGCCTGCATGTCCGGGTTCAGCACGGTCACGCGCACGTTCTTCTGCGGCTCACCGGTCTCCAGGCTCTTGCGGATGGCGCACCCGCCCTGGCAGATGCTGGCGCGAAGAACCTCGTAGCACTTGTGCCCCAGAGCCTGCTGACGTGAGAAGCCGGTGATCGCCTCGGCCTCGGCGTTGAACGAGGTGATCCGAAACTCCGAGTCCACCGTGAACACCCCTTCGTTGATGCTTTCGAGAATCAGGGGATAGAGGTCTTCGGGGCTGTGGTTCATGGCGGGCCTCCCGGCGCGAACGCTCTGGCGTGTGAAACGCCGTGAAACATACTGAATTGAATCACGTCACGCCTGCGACAATTTGTTCCACAAAGCCCGATCCGGACTTGCGACATCCCTCTAAGCCCTCGTCTTCCTGTGCCTTTTCGATCTGGCACAGACTCTGCAAAAGTGGTCCTCCGGGAGGATCGAAAGATGTTGGCCGTGCCGCTCCACGGCGATGACGTGGCTCCCCGGTTCTGCTCGGCAGACCGGTTCCTGATCGCCGAGCTGGACCGGGGCGAGCTTCACCGCCTGCGCCAGCTGACGCTCTTCGAGGAGACCTGGTCCCAGCGGCTCGAGCGCCTCTCCGCGGCCGGGGTGAAGACGCTGCTCTGCGGCGGCTTCAATCGCGACTTCCTGCCCCTTGCCGAGGGGCTGGGAATCCGGGTGGTCACCGGGCTCGCCGGCGAGGCCAGGCAACTGATCGATGCCTTCCTTCGCGACGAGATCGAGCGATACCGATTCGTTCCGTGTCGAAGAGGGCGCGGAGGAGGTCGACGCGCCCGCTGTCGGCGTCAGAGCCGTTCGAGAACGTTTCGAGAGCTTCGAGGAAAGAAGGGAGCAGCACCATGCCGGGATTCGACAGAACCGGGCCCGCGGGAGCCGGACCGCGCACGCGACGGAGCCGGGGCCGCTGCGGCCGACCGACCGCCAATGCGACAGGAGTAGCAGACCCGTACCAAGGCTGTGGACTGGGTTGGGGTCACTGGCCCCGGGCCGGCGGACGAGGTCGCCGCTCCAGGGGACGTGAAGGGAGCCGTGGCCAAGACCCTGCAGAACCCGTTGCTCGTCGAGAGGACGAGACATGTCAGAGGAGAGACTCATCGTCGTCGCGGCGGACGCCCCCTGCGGATTCGACGGAGAAGTCAGCGCCCACCTCGGGTGCAGTCCGTTCTTCCTGTTGGCGGAGGCGAACGGCAGCATGGTGAGCGTATCCGAGGTCGTGCCCAACCCATATCTCGACGCGCACCAGCTCGACGCGGTCCCCCGCTTCATCCGCGACCTGGGAGCGAAGGTGATCATCGCCGGTGGAATTGGGCAAGGGACGATGGAGATCTTCCACGGCTTGGGCGTCGACGTGGCTCCCGGCGCCACGGGTACCGTCGCGACGGCACTCGGAGCCTATCTGCGCCGGGAGCGCCGCGACGAAGCGGCCCGCGCTCCGCGAAGGGAAGACGGCGATGGATAGAATTGCCATCAGCGTCCAGCGCGATTTCGAGGGCCTGTGCGCATCCATGGACCCACGCTTCGGGCGTGCCAAGAGCTTTCTGGTCGTCTGCGGAAGAACCGGCAAGGCCCTCGAGACCATCGTCAACCGGACACCAGACGGCTCGCACGGGGCGGGTACCGCCGCGGCGGATCTTCTGCAGTCTGCAGGGGTCCAGGCGGTCCTCTCAGG
This sequence comes from uncultured Spirochaetales bacterium, assembly GCA_964615365.1. Lineage (GTDB taxonomy): Bacteria > Myxococcota_A > UBA9160 > UBA9160 > UBA6930 > CAVXZE01. The sequence goes on along the minus strand of CAZTOU010000003.1, from coordinate 126,391 downwards.
ACGCTTCGGGCGCAATGCGCTCGATGCGTTGCAGGCTCACGGAATCGAGGCTTGGGTCGCACCCCCCGGGATCAACGCGGGGCGAGCGTTGCTGATGTTCGAAGGTGAACGGCTGGAAGGGAGGAGACATGAGCGAGCAGAGACTCATCGCCATCGCGGCAGAGGATGACCGCGGGCTGGACGGAGAGGTGGGGGCGCACTTCGGACGCTGCCCCTACTACGCGCTGGTGGAGGCGAACGGCGGCTCGGTGATCGGATCGCGGGTCGTCGCCAACCCGTACGTCGACATGCACCGGCCGGGTGTGATGCCCCGCTTCATCCGCGACCTGGGAGCGAATGTGATCATCGCCGGTGGCATGGGGCCGCGGGCCATCGACCTGTTCCACGGCTTCGGGATCGACGTGGCCACCGGCGTCACTGGCAACGTCGCGGCGGTGCTCGGGGCCTATCTGCGCGGAGAGCACCGGGGAGTGGTCCCCTGCGCGCACGACCACCCAGATAGCTGCGGCGGGCACGAGCAACAGGAGAGGAGGTCACCATGAGCAGAATCGCCGTCAGCGTGCCGTGCGGAAGTCGGGATCTCGAGGCCACCATGGACGATCGTTTCGGCCGCGCCGGGGCCTTCCTGGTGGCGGAGAGGGAGACGGGGCAGATCGTCGAGACCATCGACAACCCATCGGTGGACGTCTCCCATGGAGCGGGCCCGGGCGCGGCCCAGATGCTGAGGTCGGCAGGGGTCGGCGCGGTCATCTCGGGACGCTTCGGCCCCAAGGCGCTCGACGCGCTCCACGCCTTCGAAATCGAGGCTTGGATCGCACCACCGGGGATCACCGCCGGAGAGGCTTTCCGCCTGCTCGAGGACGGCGGTCTGGAACGGATGCAGTCGTAGGCGCTCCATGAAGGTCGCAATCGCCAGCGGGAAGGGTGGAACCGGAAAGACCCTCGTCTCTACCAGTCTGGCATGGCTTCTGGCCCGGGACGAGCGTCGCGTCGCCTACGTGGACGCAGACGTCGAAGAGCCGAACGGCCATCTCTTCCTGCATCCGGATCTCTGCGACCGCCAGCGGTACGCGAGACCGGTTCCCGACCTGGTTGGCGAGACCTGCTCGGGGTGTGGAGAGTGCCAGCGCTTCTGCCAGTCCAACGCCATCCTCGCCCTTCCCGACCGCGTCATGGTCTTCCCCGAGCTGTGCAGCAGCTGCGGGGGCTGCCTCCTGGCCTGCAATGAGTCGGCGCTCACCGAGAGGCCTCGGGAGATCGGTACCGTGGAATCGGGCACCGCCTGGACCGAATCTCGAGGTCCGATTCGATTTCTGGCGGCGACGCTGGACGTGGGAGAGGCCCGCGCTACGCCACTCATCAGGGGAGTGCTCGAACGCATCGAGTGGCCGGGGATCGCGTTGATCGACGCTCCGCCGGGCACCTCCTGCAGCGTGATGGAGATCGTCAGGAAGGTCGACCTGGTGGTGCTGGTAACCGAGCCCACGCCGCTCGGGCTGCACGACCTGACGCTGGCCGTGGAGATGACTCGGGCTCTCGGAAAGCCCGTCACCGCCGTGATCAACCGCTCGGACCTCGGCGACGACCGCACCCGCCAATACCTGCTGTCGCAGCAGATCGAGCTGGCGGCGGAGATCCCGTTCCGTCCGGAGCTGGCGGCGGCCTATGCGCGCGGGGAGATCGCCGCCGCTGCGAGCCCCGAGCTCCAGAGCCTGCTGATGCCGCTCGGGCGCCGGCTGATCGCGGAGGCCTCATGCTGAAGCAGCTCGTCGTGATCAGCGGCAAGGGGGGCACCGGAAAGACCTCCATCCTGGCGAGCTTCGCCCAGCTCTCCGCGTCGACGAGCCCCGTCACCACCGCTGACTGCGACGTCGATGCGGCCAACCTGGCCCTGCTACTGCCGGGTCCGGACGTCCGGGCCGAGCCGTTCTGGTCGGGTCGCCGGGCCAGGATCGACATCGACCACTGCACCGTCTGCGGGGAGTGCGCTTCCCAATGCAGAGCCGATGCGATCCACATCGAGGACGTCGCCGTGGTCGATCCCCTCGCCTGCGAAGGATGTGGTGTCTGTGCCCTGGTCTGTCGAGCCTGGGCCGTGTCCTTCGTCGACAACCAGGCCGGGGTGTGGATGGAACGACGAACCGCCTATGGGCCCTTGATCCACGCCGCACTCGGCGTCGCTCAGGACAACTCCGGAAAGCTGGTCGCCCAGGTTCGCCAGGAAGCCCGCGACGTCGCCCGGCGAGACGGCATCGACTTGATCCTCTTGGACGGTCCGCCGGGTATCGCTTGCCCGGTTCACGCCAGCGTTACCGGATGCGATCTGGCGCTCGTGGTCGTGGAGCCGACCCCATCCGGGGAACACGATCTCGTGCGTGTCCTGGAGCTCCTCGCCCACTTCGGCGTTCCCGCGGCGGTGTTGGTCAACAAGCACGATTTGTCGCCGGAGTTCACGGCCCGCATCGAGGCGGTGGCGAGAAGGGCAGACGCCCATGTCGTCGGGGAGATCCCCTTCAGTCCCGAAGCCCCGCGTGCCCTGGCTCGAGGGGCGCTGCCGTTGGCGGTGGACGCGGTAGCCACTCCGCTGATCGAGGCGTGGGAGAGGATCATCACCCTCTTGTCCTGCGAAGTGGAGAGCGGGTTGCCGGAGGAGTCTCGGGAATCCAGCGCGACGCCCCCGGCGAGCTGACGCCGCGACGGAAGACCGGGATCCCGGCGCTCGGATCGTGAACGGAGGAGGGGAAGCTCAGTCCTCGGTCACCACCTCGGCTCGATCGAACAGCCAGTCGAGGATCTTGTCCTCGAGCACCTTGGCGTCGACCTGGGCCATGCCGCTCTGCGAAAGCGCGCTTCGCAGGACCTCGACGGGCCGACCGGTTCGCGCCGCTACCTGTTCGATCCCCGCGTCTCGATCTCCGTCCTCGAGACGAATCTCCTCCTGGCGGCCGATCGCTTCGAGGATCACCTCCCTGCGAACCGAGAACTCGGCCTCCTCCAGGACCTGCTCGCGCTTCTCGTCGTCGAGGTCCTCGAGCGTCGGTGCCATCCCCCGGCTCAGGCCGTCCGTGAGCTGGGCGGCGATGCTCTCGACGAGTGTCTGTGCGCGTTCGGTGACCATCGCCCGGGGAATATCGAATGGGTTCGACTCGATGACGGTCTCGATCAGGCTCCGCGATTCGCGGTCCCGGCCACGCTGCGCCATCATTGCGAGAAGCTGGCTGCGCAGGGCCTCCCGCAGATCTTCCACGCTGTCGTGACCGACCCGCCGGGCAAAGTCGGCGTCGAGCGAAGGCAGAGACAAGCTCTTGATCGCGTGGACCAAGACCGCGACCCGGCAGCTTCTCCCGGCCCAATCGGGCACCACGTAATCGTCCGGAACCGTCACCTCGCCTGTGCCGGTCTCTCCACGCCGCAAACCTCGCACCAGATCGAGCACGAACGGGTGAGTCGGGTCATCGGGCAGGCTCAAGAGCTGGTGATCGCGGACGAGGTCACCGTACGTCTCGTCCTGGAGAGTGAGTGTGGCGTCGACGACATCTCCGTCGGCGGCCGGTCGGTCTTCCTCGACCGTCTCGAGCACGCCGCTCTGTCGACGCATCGACTCGAGGTGCCCTCCCAGCTCCTCGTCGCTGAGCGTCGGCGTCTCCCGCACCACTCGCACCCCACGGTAGTCGGAGACGGAAGGGTGCGGACGAAGGCCGACCGTGGCGCTGAAGCGAAAGGCCTGTCCCGGCCGCGCCTCTCCCAACTCGAGCTCGGGCGCCCCCACCGTGTCGAGCTCCTGCTGGTCGAGCGCCTCCGCGAGGGCCTCGGCAGCGAGCTCGGAGGCGACCTCAGCGGCCACCTGCTCACCCCAGCGCTTCTCGAGAAGAGTCCGAGGCACCTTCCCCTTGCGGAAGCCGGGCAGGTCGACGTTCCTCTGCAGCTCCCGGTACGCCGTGGCAAAGCGGCCATCGACGGTCTTCGCCGGAACCGTCACCGAGAGCTTCTTCTCGACGGGGCCCGCCTCTTCCAGCTCGACGTCCATGGATGCCTCCCTGATCGCTCTCCCGCGGGTCTCTAGCGGGTTTTCCACTACGCGTCCATCTCAGTCGCATCCAGTGCGGCGCCCTGCCCGGCGGGTTTTCTTGGACAACGGGTCAGGAGCCGGTATCTTCGATACACACTAATTATCACACCCGGGCAGGCACTTGATACGCCTGCCTCCACCCAGAAAGCGAGTGGCGCCGCGCCAGCCGCCTAGCGCCTTGCGAAACAGGAGAGGATGATGGCGAACAAGGTCGAGAAGATGATCGACGTGCTCCGGCAGTGGCAGGGGCTCGAGCGTCAGGCGATGAGCTTCACCTCGGAGATCTCCGAGCAGACCGAGAGCACACTGATTCGTCTGATCATGGATATCATCCGGCACGACTCGCACATGCATCACAGGGTGCAGCAGTTCCTGATCGACAGCGTCACCAGGGAGTCCACCACCGTGACCCGAGAGGACGTCGCGGCGATCTGGGAGAGCATCGAGGAGCACGACAAGCTCGAGAAGCAAACCATTCAGCTCGCCGAGGGCCTCAAGAAGGACGCCTGGACGCCCGTCCACAAGCTACTCCTGGAATACCTCCTTCGCAGCGAATCGCTGCACGACAGCCTGCTCGAGCAACTCTCCGAGTTCAAGACGGACATGACCCGCGCCTCGGGCGGTTAGCCCGTATTTTCCCTCTCGCGCGCCGGATCTCAGCGGTCGAGAACCGACCTGCCGTTCGCGCTCCCTCCGAGACTACGCGGCCCTGGTCGCCGCCGCGCTCTCCTGCACCTCCTTCAGGTATAGGGCGAGCGGCCTGTACATCAGGTGCGCCCACTTCATGAAGGGCACCTCCAGCACCAGCAGGGGCACCACGAACATCATGTGGATCACGTACATGTAGTACGTCCCGAGGGCCCAGTCCGAGATCCTGAAGAAGTGCATCAGGATGCCGGTGAGAGAGGTAAAGAACAGGAGAATCAGGAACATCCAGTCCGAGTCGTGGGAGTGCTTGTGCATCTCCTCGCCCTTTCGGATGCGGCTCAGGATCGCGTCACCGCTCACATAGAGCAGGATTCCCGCGATGGCGTATCCCAGAATGCTCACCGCAGTGAATTCGGAGGTATCGACCTGGAGGTCCTCCAGGAAGAACATCACCAGTGTGAACATGAGGACGTAGGCGGGAACGAAGATGAAGTGCTTCAGCCAGCGAGACTGATCCTCCTGTTCGCAGTCGCGCCATCGCTTCTGGGTCACCGCGTGTATCACGAACGTCTTCAGACCCGAGATGTAGGCCGAGAGCGGCGCGTTCACCCCTTCCATCACCATCCGCCACATCCGGTAGGTGTTGGTGAGCAGGAAGAAGGTCAGCACCCCGCCCAACACCATGTCGAAGGCGTGCATCCATTTGTGCGGGATGAAGGTCTCCACAGAAACGTGGTCCATGGGCATTCGCGCGGCGCTGAAGGCACCGGAGAGGGCGAAGAGCAGCACCACGAACAGACCCAGCGCGACGACCGCACCGATCTCACGTGCCCGGGACGTGTACAGGAGCCTGGAAATCCCGGTCCAGTCGTACTGCGAGGTGAGATAGCGGCGCAGCGCCATCATCGTCTCGCCGGGCTCTGCCTTGCGCGGACAGCGCGTCGAGCAGTCCCCGCAGTAGTAGCAGGTCCAGATGTCCAGGTCCTTCAGCAGCCGATCCTTGAGTCCCCACTTCGCCCACAACATTTCCTTGCGGGGAAAGGGGTTCTCATCTGGAGAGAGACCACAAGTCACTGAGCAGGTGGCGCACTGATAACACTTGCTGTGGGTGTCGGCCCCGAAGTGCGCGAGCTCCTCGATGAGTTCAAGGTCCGGCTCGATCAGACAGGACTTTCCGTTCTCGGTATCCGCGGCGGCGACCATATGCATTTCAGGCGCCACGGCCTCCATCGCCGCGGTGCCCGCCTTTCATTCCTATGGGTTGTTCGAAGATCTCCGGTGGCTGCGCATTCTCACCCGATCCCTATGCAGTATGACTTTTGTGCAGCCTCGAAACGCGTCAGTGACCTACAGCCAGAATGCCGCTGGCTGCCAGGGTGAGGACGAGAATCTCGAGAAGGGCCATTGTCACGTAAGCGTGGTCCTTCTTGCGGATCAGCGTCGGGACGATGGCGAGATAGCAGATGATCGTGATCCCACCGAGGATCGCGATGCCGATGAAATTGAGGAAGTCACTCTTCCCGACCAGGGTGAGCCACGCCCAGCCGGTCGGCGGATGCTCCAGGTGCAGGTGGTCGTGGTTCACCGCTTCGAGGTACTCGTGAACCCCCAGTTCCCAATAGTTGGAGACCTGCTCGTGGGGTACCGCAGGCGCCAGAAGACCAGAGAGATACAGGCCGAATGTGATGAAGAGAGTCAGCAGGCCGATCGACATCCCGATCCCCAGGACCTTCGCGTAGAGCATCTGCTCGCTCTGGGATTCCGGCGCCATCGCCTCAGTATTCATCGGAGTCGTCGTTTCACGGTTGTCTTCGGACAGAGTCAGCCTCACACGATGAAGGGGAGACCGAGGCCCTTTGTGAGCGCCTTGGCTCCCGCAAAGAGCAGCAGAACGATCACGATCCAACGCACGAACGCCGGCTTGGCGACCCTCAGTATTCTGACACCGATGAACGACCCGAGCATGATGCCGACCACCGAGGGAACCACCATCATCGCGATCACGCAGCCCTGGTTCATGTAGATCCAGGCGGCGGAGGTATCCGTGATGGAGAGGAGGAACTTGCTGGTGGCGACGCTGATCTTGAGCGGTGCCCCCATCAGCAGGTTCAGCACCGGCACGTTGGCCCAGCCGGCACCCAGGCCGAACATGCCCGCCATCACTCCAACGGCGATGAACAACAGCATGCCCTGCGGCGTCCGGTGAACCTTCCAGTTGATCTCGTCGCCCGTGCTCTCCTCCGTGTACACGCCGCAGATGCGCAGCGCGGAGGAGAGCCTGTCGGCTTGCCCCACCTCCGGCAGCACGGACTTCTTGGCCATCAGCATCAGAGCCACGATGCCCAGAATCGTGGCGCCCAGCGCCGTCTGGATGATGTGGGTGGGGAGGGCCAGGCCGACCATGGCTCCGGCGATGGCGCAGGTCGAGGCGATCAGGGCCGCAGGGATGGCGAGGCGAAGGCTGGCGAGGTTCGTCCGGAGCAGCCCGGGGCCCGCGGCGAGAGCCCCGCTCAGCGCCACCAGAAGGCCACATCCCCGGACGAAATCCAGGTGAAAGGGGAAGAAACCACTGATGATCGGGACGAAGAGCACGCCTCCGCCCACTCCGCCGAGCACCGCCACGATCCCCATTACGAAGGTGACGACGAGCAATACCAGCGGCCAGACCCACCAGCTCACCGCGTCGCTACTCGAGGCGGCCAGAGTCGGGTCACCGGCGAGTGCAGCCACCGGGACGAGAAAACTCAAGAGCACGACGAAACCAAGAGCGCCCGTTGTCGAATGGAGCAGCGATCCAGTGCGAATCATCCGGCCCAATCTCTCTCTCAGCCGCCCGGAGCCCTCATCGAACTGCTCCGCCAGGCGGGCGCTCGGCAGGATCCTCTCCAGACGGCTGTTTCCTTAGCGAATCCTTCTTCTCGAGCTTCCCCTTGAAGGCCTCGGCGACGTCCGCTCGAACCTTCATGGTAGGCTCGCCGAAGAGACTGAAACGGATCCACAAGAACGCGAAACGCAGCAGTGCCTCGTCGTCGTAGCGCATCTCCTCGACGAAATCCTCGTCTACGTCGAATCGCTGAAGAAGGGTGCTCTCCAACACGAACTCGCGGAACTTGTCCAGGTCGTAGCACGCGGTGAACAGCATGTTCATCTTCTCGGGAGTGAGGGTTCCGCCATCCTCGAAGTGCTGGTGGAGGGCGAGCTCCTTCCATCCTTCGCCCCACCGGTCGAACTCCTCGATCCCTTGATCCTCGAGCCACTCTCGGATCGTCCACTCGCGCGGCTCGCCGAACCCCTTGCAGGTTTCTTCCTGCATCAGGAAGTAGAACACCTCCCCGCGCCAACCATCCGGAGTGTCCTTCTGCGCCGCCTGTCCCACGGGATACATACGGCACGGCCACGGTCGGTCAGAGTAGATCCCACACCCCTCGTCCGTCAGGAAGGGACACGTCTTTGCCTCGTCGTCCTTCATGCGAAGCACCACGACGGGCGTCTTCATGTCCTTCTGGATCGGCATCAGCGCGTGCTTGTCGAGGAACTCGCCTGATTCCATCCCGAGACGCTTCTTCATGCGAAGCACATCGTACGGGGACAGGAAGATGTTCACGTCGGCGCAGCACTGGTTGAAACACGAGACGCCGGGATGGCAGGCGAACTTGAAGCGGTCGTCAGGTCCGAGCCGCGGATAGTCCTTCAGTATCTTTTCGACCAGCTCCTCGCGCTCGGCCATCGGGAGAGCGGAGCGCTCTTCGTCGCTCATTCCTCTTCTCCTTCGGCATCACCCACGATGAGATCGCGAGCCGCGGAGTCCGACCACACCGGAATCGGCAACGATGCGCCGGTGGTTGGATTGATCGCGTGGCGGTAGGAGGCGCGCTGGTTGTACCTCGCCTTCATCCACTCCCAACCCCTCTTGTAGTATGGGCACTCGTCGTTGAAGCAGACCAAGAAGAACTCCTCGCTCCAGGTTGCTTCCTCGGGAACGCGCCACCGCTTCAGACTGGATCCGCAGTGCTCGCACGGTCCGGGAATCTCTGCCATGGCGCTCCTCATTCGATCGTGTGTCTTCCGCTCGGCCCGGGTCCCCCTTCCGCAGCAGCTGCAGAGACCAAGAACGCCCTCTAGGATGGAAAGGCCAGAAGGCGCTGAAAACCGAAACTCCGGGCGCCGCAGCGCGACGCCCGGAGATCTCGATAACGTGAAAGCACCTACTGCGTGAGGTACTTCACCGGCTTCTTCATCATCGTCCACTCGCCGGAGTCCTTGTCGTACTTGCAGTTACAGAACGCCAGCCAGTTGGCTTGGTCGATGCTGGGCTTGTCGGCCCGGAAGTAGTATCCCGGCCACCGCGTCTCCTCGCGGAAGAGGATCGAACGCATGTGAGCCTCGCCCTGGAACATCCGGTGGTAGGCCTCCCAGCACCGCATCAGGTCGTGCAGACCGTCCGCGGCGAGGTTCGCAGCATCCTCCTTGAGGAAGGCCATCAGCTCCAGACCCTTCTCCAGGAGCTTGTCGCTGGTCTTGAACTGGCTCGACACACCACCGGCATACTCGTCCATGATCTTCTGGAGTCGATACATGAACTGCTTGGAGCGGATGTAGTTCGGGTTGACATCCACCGCGGTGGTGACGCCCTTGTTCTCCTCGAACGTGTCGAGCGGCTTCAGGATCTCTGCCGTAAGCGCATCGATCTGCCCTTGGTCCACGTTGGGAGCGGCGTTGTTGTCGACGATGTATGAGATGGCTCCCTTGGCCGCGATGCGCCCTTCTGCGTGCGAGCCAGAAGAGAACTTGTGGCTCGATGCTCCGGAGGCGTCGCCTGCCGCGAACAGACCGTCGACCGTCGTCATCTGCGGATAGCCCCAGAAGTACTCACTCTTGGTGGCGTCATTCTGGAGATCTTCCGGTCCAGAGACCCACGCACCGGACGCGCCGGAGTGCGATCCGATGAAGTACGGATCGCAAGCCATGATCTCGGAAGGACTCTTCTCGGGCTCGACGTTCGACGCAGCCCAGAGAATGGCCTGCGAGATCGTCATGTCCAGGAAATCCTCCCATGCCTCCGCCTCGAGCTCCTTCAGCTTCCGCTTCGCGGCCTTCTCATCGGGTGCCTCGGCCGCGATCTTCTTGATCGCGTCGGCGGTCTGCATGTAGATCGGGGACTTGCCTTCCATCACGTCCAGCATCATCAGCCAGTTGCGGAGGTTGGCCGGGCACGGCTTCACCTTGCCGTACGACTCCCACTTGCCGAGTTCCTCGGCGTTCAGCTGCATGTAGTTGCCACCCTGGGCGTTGGTGGCGATCGACTTGAACAGCAGGAACCAGGCACCCACCGGGCCGTACGCGTCCTTGAAGCGGACCGGGATGAACCGGACCTCCTGGCAGGTCATTTCTGCGCCCGCGTAGAGGGTGAAGAAGGCGCTGGCGCCCGAGTTGAACGGCGGGTACCAGGAGCGGCCGAAGCCCTCACCCGTCGAACGCGGCTTGAAGACGTGAACCGCACCGCCCATGGCGCACAGGACCGCCTTGGCCTTGAACACGTAGACCTTCTGCTCTCGGACACTGAAGCCGATCGCGCCCACGCACTTGTTGCCGTCCATCAGGGGGTGCGTGAGGAAGACGCGCTCGAAGTACTCACCGCCGGCATCCGCCAGAGCGTTCTTGGCGGCTTCCGCGACGATGACCTTGTAGGACTCGCCGTTGATCATCAGCTGCCAACGGCCCTCGTGGACGTACTGCCCCTCCTCATCCGTCCAGATGGGCAGGCCCCACTTCTGGAACAGATGGACCGACGAGTCCACGTGACGCGCGATGTTGGCCACCTGGTCCTCGCGGGTGATGCCCATCAGGTCATTGCGCACGTAGTCGCAGTAGTCCTTCAGCGTGTTGTTCCCGCTGTTGAGGTCCACGTACTGGTTGATGGCCGAGAGGCCCATCGCGACGGCGCCGGAGCGCTCCATCGCCGCCTTGTCGACCAGGGTGACCTTGAGTCCGTTCTTCTTGGCCCAGTAGGATGCTTCCACGGCTGCGCCGCAGCAGGCCATCCCGCCGCCCGCGAGCAGCAGGTCGGTCTCTACCGTGACCGTTTCAAAATTCGCCATCTTCGTCTATCTCCTTCGAGTTCTTCTGGCGAAGAAATCAGTCCGTTGTCAAAGAAACCACGCCCGACTAGAGCGTCGGCACCTTGTCCATCTTGACCGGTCCCTTCTCGGTGTTGAGGCCGGCCGGCTCGGTCATCAGTGTCGGGCTCTTCAGATCGTCATCACCGGTCGGGTACTGATCGAACGGCTGAGCCTTGCCCTCTTCCGTGGTGCGAATCGGGAACTTGAATCGCTTCAGGATCCCGTTGCGGAACTTGAGGGTCCACATGATCGAGTCGGTCGCCCGCAACGGAGTCACCATGGCTCCCATCGGGACGAAATCGGCGTAGCCGCGCACTTCGATCGCCTGAACGGGGCAGATCTTGACGCAGCAATAGCACTCCCAGCACATGTCCGGTTCCTGGTTGAAGGCCTTCATCTGCCCCTCGTCCAGGACCATCAGATCGTTCGGGCATACGTACTGACAAGCCGTCTTGTCGAGTGCCTTACACCCGTCGCACTTCTCTGCGATTACGTAACTAGGCATGAAAAAAGCCTCCTTTGCTCAGCCTAATGTTGAAGATTCCCAACCGCTGGGTTCTCTACTTCTTCGCTCCAGCTTCCCCGGTCGCGTGACCGTGCAGCTTGACCTCGACCTTCTCCTCCAATCCCGAGTAGTACTCGCGGAGAATGTCGAGTACTTCCTTCCGACTGAACTCGGACGGGACGTCACCGCCCTCCGAGAGCGCCTTCCGCAGCGCGGTGCCGCTCAGCATGACCCGATCCTCCTTCTTGTGAGGACAGGTCTTCATCGACGCCATGCCGTCGCACGCGTGGCAGTAGAACGTCCAGTCGATCGGCAGCATCTTGCACTCCAGCGCCCCCTCCCAGAGCTGGTGGAAGGAGTCCTGGGCGTCGAAGGGTCCGTAATAGTCACCCACTCCGGCGTGGTCGCGCCCGATGATCATGTGGGTGCAGCCGAAGTTCTGGCGGAAGACGGCGTGCAGCAGGCCTTCGCGCGGGCCCCCGTAGCGCATGTCGAGCGGGTAGCCGCCCGTGACGACCCGCTCCTTGACGAAGTACTTCTCGACGAGCGTGTCGATGCACTTGACGCGAACATCAGCGGGGATGTCACCCGGCTTCAGCTTGCCCACCAGCTGGTGGATGTAGATCCCGTCGCTGACCTCGACCGCAATCTTGGCGAGGAACTCGTGAGAGCGGTGCATGGGGTTGCGGAGCTGCAGCGCCGCGATGGTCTTCCAGCCCTTGTCCTCGAAGATCTTCCGGCTCTCCGCCGGCCGCTGGTAAATGCCCTCGAACTCCGTGGGGAAGTAGCTCTCCGACAAGACCTTCACCGAGCCGGAGATGTTCCACTCCTTCTGGTCCTGCACCATCTGGACGCCCGGGTGCTCGGCGTCGGTGGTGGTGAAGACGTTCTTGCACTCGAGTTCCTTGTCGATCTTGTACGACTCTCCCACCTTCATGGTGGCCATGACTTCGTTCGTCTCTTCCGAAAGAAGAGCGACCTCGGTCCCGGCAGCCAGCTTCTCGTCCTGCGACAGGGTGATCGGAATCGGCCAGAAGATGCCGTTGGTCATCTTCATGCCTTCGCACACGCCCTTCCAATCGTCGTGCCCCATGAAGCCATCGATCGGCGTGAAGCCACCGATGCCCATCATGATCAGGTCGCCGGTCTCGCGTGACGAAACCTTCAGCTGGGGAAGCGACTTCGCCTTCTTGAGCTCTTCATCCTTCTCCTTGCCTTCCAGGAGAAGCGTCTTCAGGGTCTTGCTGCCATGCGGGGATATCATTCGCTTGATCTCCGTTGCTGTTTGCGAAAGCCTCAGCTAGTCCGCTCTGGGCGGCGCCGGAGAGGCGCTCGAGAAATCCGGGTCTAGCCACCCTGCGGCGTGGGGCAGACCACACGGGTCTCCCGCAGCGGATTCCAGTGTGCCCCGACCACGGATGGCCGCCGCTCGCGATGTCCGCGCGAACAGCCGCTGGGACGATTCCGGACAGCCTCGCGGCCGCCGGATCGACAGATCCCGCTCTCGCCAGTTTCTCTCCAGTGTGGCCAAATCAGACCAGTCAAATCGCATTGAAAGTTCGCAAGCCGCGTGCCATTTCTCGTCCCCTCGATGACGATCGGAAAAGCCGCGGCGCGGCGGGGACTTGTGAACCCAGAGCCGGCCCACCAGCACCCCTGCCAAGCACCCTTGGTGTTGAACTTCGCCTCACCTGAGCAGACGCGAGTTCCTCCTTGCCCCAAGGGGGGGGCATCAGCCCGAGATTCGGGACGAGCCTCCCCGTTTGGGGGTATTCGCTTGACTCCACCTGGCTCCACCTCCTCCGGCCGCCGCTTCGATGCGCTTCTCTTCCTGGAAGCCGGTGGACTACCGACAGGTCGCTCTGAACCGTGACCAGCTCGGGATCAGCGAATCCCGGGCCAGCCAGTTATAACAATCTTTCCCGGCCTTCGAAATCCGTGGGCCGCCCTCCCGTGGCGCCGGCCCCGGGGCGCACCGACGGAAATCACTCGGGCATCTCCAGAATCCGGGATAGCTCTTCCTCGATCTGCTCCTCGCTCGACTCCTTGAGCAGGGTCTTCCAGTCCGCCTCCAGGAACTCGCCGTAGCAGAGGTTCTTCTTCTCAGGCTCGCCGTCCCAGCGCTCGCGGACCCTCTTTCGGAACGTCGCCGCGAGCTTCATCAGCTTCCCCCAGTGGGCGGGAAAGACGTTCTCCAGCACCTGGCGCAGGTGCCCTGAGACGAAGGGAGCCTTGCCATCCGTCGAGATCGCCGCCGTGAGGCAGTCTCTTCTCAGCACGGCGGGAAAGATGAAGTCGCAATGGGGCGGATCGTCGACGACGTTGACGAGCGCCCCCCCCTCCCGGCCATCCCGGTACACCCGTCCGTTCAGCTCGACGTCATCGGTGGCGGAGACCACCAGGCCATAACGGGAGGCCTCCGGAGAGCGGTACTCGCGCCTCTCCAGCGTGATCTGTCCGCGCTTGGCGTGGTACTCGAGCTTCTCGTGAGCCTCGGAGGCGACGACGGTGATCGGCGTATCGTATTCCAGAAGACTCTCGACCTTTCGCAGCGCCACGAGTCCGCCGCCGACCACCAGACTGGGCCGGTCCTTCAGCGAAACGCTGATCGGCATGAATCTGTATCGCATGTTCATTACTCGAGCCGACGAACACCGGTCCGATCAGTGGATCTCGCTCGGTTCAGCGTGGCAGTCCCAGCAGTACGGCTCTGCTCCCACGTACTCGTGGCACCGGTCGCAGAACTCCTCCTTCGAGGAGTGGCAACCCAGACAGGTGCCGGCGAGGCTCTTCTCGTAGACCTTCCCGCCGACCCCGACGTAGGCCCTCTCACCCTCACGGACCGCCTCGTCTCTCCAGACGTCCAACAGGTCCATGTGCAGGGCACGCATGTAGCGACCGGGCGCGACACAATCCTCGCCCTCGGCCGGCATCGTGAGCTCCGGCGCTCCCGGCTCCGCGCCCCTCGCAGCCTGGTACCAGACGGGCAGCGTCACCAGTGCAAGAAAGATCGCAAGCCCGGCCGTGATTTTCCCGGCATCATGCATCTTCCTTGTCCTCCTGATTCGCGAAGGGCTGTTGTCGCAGATCCGTGGTCCGGGTTTCGCCCTCCATCACCAGGGCGTTCGCCACCAGCTCGTGCAGGGCGCCCACTTCGACCCCGGGCACCCAGTACTCCATCAAGGGAGGAAGTGTCGCTTTGTCGATGGCACAGATGCAGCAGAGCATGTTGACGTCGTGCTTCTCGTGGACGTACTTGACCGCGTTCGCCCTCGGGAAACCTCCCCGCATCCTCGCCTCGATGTTCTCGTCGTTACCGAGGCCGGATCCGCTGCCGCAGCAGAATGTCTGCTCCTTGATGGTGCTCTCCGGCATGTCGTGGAAGGAGTTGCACACGTTCCGAAGGATGTACCGCGGCTCCTCGAAGATCCCCATCGCTCGCGCAGTGTTGCAGGAATCGTGGAAGGTGACCCTCCAGTGATCGTTGCGGCTCGGATCTAGCTTGATCTTTCCGTGGTGGATCAGATCCGCGGTGAACTCACAGATATGGACCATCTTGGTCGACTTCGCGTTCTCGAACTTCGTGCCCGTGATCGGGGAAACCGGTTCTTCGAGGAAGTCGGCCGGACCATTCATGGTGTCCATGTACTGGTGCAGGACGCGCCACATGTGGCCGCACTCCCCACCGATGATCCACTTGACGCCCAGCCGCTTCGCCTCGGCGTAGATCTTGGCGTTCAGTCGCTTCATCATCTCGGACGAATGGAAGAGGCCGAAGTTCCCGCCCTCCGACGCAAAGGTACTCAGTGTGTAGTCGAGACCCGCCTCGTGAAAGAGCGCCAGGTATCCGAGGAACCCGAAGTAGTGCGGATCGCCGAAGTAGTCCGCTGAAGGCACCACGAACAGTATCTCCGCGCCCTTCTTGTTGACGGGCGCGTCGACGCGGATGCCGGTGAGATCCTCGAGGTCATCCACCGCGAACTCGACGCTGTCCTTGAATCCGTGCGGCTGGATGCCCAGGTGATTGCCCGTCCTGAAGCAGTTCGCCGCCGGCGTCGTCACCCAATCGATCCCGATCCCGAGCAGCTGGAGCAGCTCCCGGCCCATCATGGTGATCTCGGCGGTGTCGATGCCATAGGGGCAGAAGACCGAGCAGCGCCGGCACTCGGTGCACTGATAGAAGTAGTAGAACCACTCCTTGATGACCGCTGGAGTCAGCTCCCTGCCGCCGGCCAGCTTGCCGAGGATCTTTCCGGCCGCGGTGAAATCGTTCCGATAGACGGATCTCAGCAATTCCGCGCGGAGAACCGGCATGTTCTTGGGGTCGCCGGAGCCAAGATAGAAGTGGCACTTGTCCGCGCATGCGCCGCATCGGACGCAGATGTCCATGAAGATCTGGAGCGATCGGTACTTCTTGAGCCGATCCTTCAAACCCTCGAGAACGATCTCCTTCCAGTTCTCCGGAAGCTCCCAATCCTCAGCCTCGGGATCGATCTTGCGAACGTGGGGCAACCCCAGATACTTGGAGCTCTCCGGATTGGCTCCGTAGCTGTAGGTTCCCTTGTGGAACTCGACGCTCGGATCCGTCCAGACCTTCTCGCCCGGCGTGTAATCGATCTTCGACAGTTCTTCCGGCTTCGCGATATCGTCCGACATCACTCACCCTTCTCTAGCGGTAGTCCGGCGTTCGCCATCACTTCTCTGAACTCGTCCTCGTACTCTTCGTAGGTATGCGTCTTCACATCGTAGTTCCAGGGGTTGACGTGACGTACCCTGCGATTGTTGTTCGCCAGATTCCTCGTGGGGCTCATGAAGACCCCGCCGAGGTGCATCAGCTTGCTGAACGGGAAGTAGGCGAAGAGCGCGCTCACGAAGAAGAGATGCACGAACGCGATGAACCCGATCCCCTCAGGGATGATCGGCTGGAAGCTGACCAGGCCCATCGTCAATTCCTTCACCGCGACGATATCCACCTTGTAGAAGTGGCGCATCAGGATGCCGGAGACGGCGATCGCCATGATCAAGAAGAGCGGAAAGTAGTCGGCGATCAACGAAATGTGGCTGAGTTGCGGGATCACGACCCTTCGCAGGAACAGATAGGTCACGCTCGCCAGCAGGATGACGCCGGTGAAGTAGAGAACGGGAACACCGATCTTGAAGAAGCCGTCGAGCGATTGCAGGCCCCACACGAACGACGGAACCGGCTCCGCGAAGAACCTGAAATGCCGGAGAAGCACGATGAGAAAGGACCAATGAAGGCCCACGGCTCCGGCCCACAGCCACTTGTCCCGGCCGTACGCGAGCGTCTGGTCTTCGGTCAGCTTCGCCTTGGTGTTCCTGAACAATGAACGGAAGAACAGCACCTCGAGTGCCATCCTTCCCAGGACGCCCATCAGGTTGTGAGGGTTGTCGAGGTTGTCGTTCTTGATGAACTCGAGCGACTTCTGCTGGCCGCAGGTCGTGGTGATCCGGAAAGGAACTGCCGATCCCGCCCACTTGAAGACGCGGTAGCTGAAGCCCAGAAGAAAGAGGACCACGGCGGCGTATGGAACGACGATCCCGAAGACGAACTCCAGGTTCGCCCCGGCAACGCCCAAGGACACGATCAGAAAGAGAATCGCGACTGCGATAGCAGCGTATACGGCGTTCATCTACGGACACCTCGTCGCAACATGCATAGTTCAGGCGTCATCATCGGTGGGTTCTTCCTCGTCGAGTGAAATGGCAGGTTCCACCTTCACTCGTTCCAGCACTTTGATTGCTCGGCTCTCGATCTCTTTGTTCCTGACCCGGTGAAGCTGCTCCCGGCATTCCGTGTACTTCTCGAACGCGAGCAGAGCGACCCGGTCAATTCTCGATTCGATATCAGCCAGATCGTTCCACTTCTCAGGATCCAGAATCTGATCGCCGATCACCTCCCGTATCACACCCTTCAAGCCGAAGATGAAGCCGACCGCCTCGGTGGGGGTAAAATCCTGGACCGACCTGATTCGAATGATCCCGTCCAGAGCATCCAGCACCCGATCGGTATCCAGCGTGGACACGATCTGGTCGTAGAGGGGCCCGATGCTCTCGGTGATTGCGTACCCTACCGGATTCCGAAAACGGTCCTTCTGCTTCCCCAGGAACTTGGAGGTGACGTCGGGATAGGTCGCGGCGATGAGTTCGAACCACCCGCCGAGAATGCTCTCGCGGCTCTCTTCCAGGAGACTCGTCAGCTTCATCGGCCACCGTCACCTTGCTGACCCTGCCATTCATCCGCACCGACGACGCTCTCGAGATCTTCGGCTCTCGCGGGCACCAAAGGCAGCAACTCCTTCCGCGGAACGGCTGGCTTCGATGATCTCATTCCCCGACACACACCGGACATCGACCGACGAGCCGAAATCTCCCCGGTCGATGCCCGGTCGACAGAATTCGCCGCCTACACGCAACCAGTCGGCTTGGCCAATCCAGCCACCTTGCAGGCCCCCTTCGCGGGACCAGAGGGGAACAGCTCGTACATCCGCTTTAGCGGGACGGTGGCCTTGCAGAGCTTTCGGATCATCGGAGCCGTCCCGAATTCGGCGAAATAGTCGCGAATGAAGTTGACGACCTGCCAGTGCTCGTCCGTCAGCTCTTCTACGCCTTCGGTCGTGGCCAGCGCCGCCGCGATCTCTTCATTCCACTGGTCCGGCTCTTCCATGAAACCGTCTTCATCGACGCCAATCGAAATATCGCCGTGTTCGAACAATGCCATTTGCGGCTCCTCACACTCCAGTTGCGAGTCGGCGGCTCGTGTCCGCAGACTCTGTTAGTGCATCTCGATATATCCACACGGACAGACCTCTGAGCATTTCTTGCAGCCCGTGCAGAAATCCAACTTGATCTTGTACGGTTCTCCCTTCGTGAGCGGCTTCACGATCGCGTTGTCCTGACAGAAGCTCCAGCAGGTGCCGCAGTCGAAACACTTGCCGCAGCTCATGCAACGCTGCGCCTCGGTGACTGCCTCTTCCGTGGAGTAGGTACTGACGATCTCCGCGACCATGTCCTTGAGGCGCTCATCGACGGGCATTTCCGTCTTGGCGACTCGCTGGCTTTCTTTGTAGTGAGCGAGCTGCATTCTGTCGGCCTTGACCACACCCAGCGCGAGTGAATCCGCCGAGGCTTCTGTCTCGCCCGCGATCGTCTGGTGAATGGCCACCGCGGCTCCATTGCCGTGCGCGATGGCGTCGATGGCCAGACCGAGATTGACGTTGTCTCCACCGGAGTAGACGCCCGGGAGCTTGGTCTCGAACTTCTCGTCGACCTTGATCCAGTCCTTTCCTTCGATCAGCTCGCTGAATCCCTCGAAATCCGGGGCCTGGCTGACGGCGGCGATCAGGCAAGTGAAGTCCATGTCGAAGGTATCGCCCTCGATGGGGACCGGCCGGCGCCTTCCCGAAGAATCCGGCTCGCCGAGCTCCATGCGCTGACACTTCATGCCGACCGCCTTGCCGTTCTCCGTGTAGACCTCCAGGGGCGCAGCCAGGTAGTCGATCTTGACGTCCTCCAGGTCGGCGCCCTCGATTTCCTCGTCGATCGCCGGCATCTCCTTCCGGGTCCGCCGATAGACGATCGCGACCTCGGCGCCCAGCCGGCGGGAAACGCGTGCGGCGTCGACAGCAGTATCACCACCGCCGATGACCAGCACCTTGTTGCCGACGTCGACCTTCTCACCGGAGTTCACCCGGTGCAGGAAATCGGTTCCGCTGTAGACGTTGGGCGCGTCTTCGCCCTCGATCCGGAGCAGGATCCCCTGGTGCGCCCCCAGGGCCACGAAGACCGCCTTGTATTCCTTGCGCAGGTCATCGAGCGAAACCTCGGTGCCCACCGCCGTGTTCAGCCGCAGCTCCACCCCCAGCTCCAGGATGCGGTTGATCTCCGCGTCCAGAACGTCCGGGGGCAGGCGGTAGTCGGGAATCCCGTATCGGAGCATGCCCCCGGCCTGGGGAAAAGCCTCGAACACGGTGACCGGATATCCCCTTCGCGCCAGCTGGTAGGCCGCCGTCAATCCGCCCGGCCCCGAGCCGACTACGGCGATCTTCTCCGATCTGGCCTCACCGCCGAGCCTGGTGGGCTTGAGGCCCTTCTCGAGGCCGAAATCCCCGATGAACCGCTCGACGTTGTTGATGCCGACCGCCCCTTCCTTCTCCTTGCGGTTGCAGGCGCTCTCGCAGGGATGCGGGCAGACGCGCCCGCAGGTGGAGGGAAACGGCGTCGTCTCCAGGAAGATGTAGTAGGCCTCCTCGAAGGCCTGCTCCAGGGTCTTCTCCCGGTCCTCCGCCTGCGAGATCGTCATCAGCATCTCGCGGATGGCGTTGCTGTTGGGGCACCCGTTCATGCACGGAGGCAAGGATTCGACGAGCTTCGGTCGCAGCCCGGAATCTTGTGCGCCGCCGCCGCCACTTCGCAGGCTACCGAGCTTCTTCTTCTTCTTCTTTGCCACTTTTGCCATGATCTAGCTTCCTGAGTGGATCAAATCGCTTCCGATCCAAGTCAACCGTTGGTTCCGTTGCTCTCCGCGCCTCGATCTCGGCGTCTCGCCGCGTTTTCACCGGCTCTGGACACCATCGCCGAAGCCCAGATCTTCACGCCACTTGCGTGAAGATGGGTGTAGCAGGCGAGTGTATTGGAGCGGACCAGTCCATCCCTGGCGCCGCCCACCCCCACTCCGGACTCGATCTTCATGCAGCTCTCCGCGTCCCGCGGACCATCGGCCAACCCCGAGTAGTGGAACTCATGACCCCGAAACGAAGTGCCGACTGGATAGAACGGATTCGGCGCATCGACTCGCACCGACGTATAGCCATGCCCGACCGGCTTTCGATGAAAGTCCAGATCGAC
Organism: uncultured Spirochaetales bacterium; assembly: GCA_964615365.1. Lineage (GTDB taxonomy): Bacteria > Myxococcota_A > UBA9160 > UBA9160 > UBA6930 > CAVXZE01. The sequence goes on along the minus strand of CAZTOU010000003.1, from coordinate 106,185 downwards.
GGGCAACAGACCGGCCATCGGGTAGACGACATCGCCGCACCGGAGCGATCTGGCGAGATAGATCAGGCCGCCGCACTCGGCGTAGATCGGCAGCCCCATGAGGGCCTGCTCCTTGACGGCCGTCATCAGTGTGCGGTTCCGGACCAGTTGCTCGGCATGCGTCTCCGGAAAACCACCACCGATGTAGAGGGCGTCCACCTCCGGCAGAGCCTGATCGGCCAGGGACGACACCGGAACCAGCTGTGCCCCATGGGCCTCCAGAGCCTCCAAATTCTCCGGGTAGTAGAAGGTGAAGACGGAGTCCTTGAAGTAGCCGATCTTCACGCTCGCCGGGCTCGCACGCGGCGGATCCACAGCCGGGCAGGGAATCGATCCGGCGCTTCGGGAAACCGCGACGATGCCTTCGACGTCGAGGAATTCCTCGGCGATTTCGCGAAGTCTAGTCCGGAGGCGACCGCTGCATTCGTACTCGGACGGAGTGATCAGGCCCAGATGGCGTCCCGGAATCAACGTCGAATCATCGCCCAGATTCGGGATCGCCCCCAGGACAGGCAGCCCGCAGTACCTTTCGATTGAATCGCACAGAACCTTCCGATGCCGCTCGCCGGCGACCCGATTCAGGATGACTCCCGCGATCTTCAGATCGGGATCGAAGTCCACACAACCTTTCACGATCGCGGCCACGGTCCGCGTCGACTTGGCGGCATCGACGACCAGAACGACCGGCGCCTGGAGCAACTTTGCCAGCCGAGCGGTGCTGTGAGTCCCGGATGCGTCCCTGCCGTCGAAGATGCCGCGGTTGCCCTCGATCACCGAGATATCGGAGCTGCTGGCGTGAAGCGCGAAGCTCTCGACCACGACCTCCGGATCCACCATGTAGGTGTCGAGGCTGCGGCAAGCCGTGTCAGTCAGCAGAGAGAGCCAGGCCGGATCGATGTAGTCCGGCCCCTTCTTGAAGACGGAGACCGAGTGACCTCTCTCTCTCAGAGCCGTCAGTATGCTCAAGCTCGCAATCGTCTTGCCCGAATCACCAGACAGGCCGGCGATTACAAGTCTCGCTGAACTCGTGGTCATCGTCTGAGAACCGGATGAGCTGCCCTAGTCGTTGGAGGCAGCCTCCTTGTGCGGGATCTCGATGTAGCTGCCCCCGAAATACGTGTAGACGCATCTCCCGGAGTTGATGAGCTCCTTGATGGCCAGCTTACACAGCTTCTTGTCCACCTCATCACCAAACATCTCCAGCATCGACTTGGTGAGATCCATCGCCTTGAGTTTCTTGACGCCATGCGCCTGTTCCACCAACTGGAACATTGCGTCAGCTACTTCGTCGGCCGACTTCGCCATATCTGACTCCCTAGAAGCTCAAATGTGTCGAACGCTTATACGTCAACCCGGCATGCTTGAAGTCGTCGATGTGAGTCTTCTCGAACGGTATGCCGGTCAACTTGAAGAACTTGGGCCAGCCGATCCGCTCGATCCACTCGCCCATCCTCTCGTACTTCTTCGCGTTCGCGGCCCAGACCTCCACCAGGTTTCGGATCGCCTCCACCGTCTCCGGCCAGCGAGGCGGGGTGTTGGGGAGGTAGGGAACCGCCAGCTTCGAGAACTTCGGCTCGGAGCGGGCATTGGAGACCTTGCCACCCACCCAGAGCGAGATGCCGTCGTTCAACGGATCGGCCATGGGCATGGCCGGGCACACGGTGAAGCAGTTGCCGCAGAACATGCACATCTCTTCGATCACCTCGACGGACTGGTTGCCCTCCACGGTGGCCGGCCGGATGGCCGCGGTCGGGCAGGACGCCGAGACGTTCGGGATCTCGCACATCTTGGGGACCTTCGTGTGGTCGGTCCGCGGGGGACGACGGTGAATTCCCAGGATGGCGATGTCGGAGCAGTGCACCGCCCCGCACATGTTGAGGCAGCAGGCCAGGGCGATGCGGAGCTTGCCCGGCAGCTTGGTCTCCTCGAAATGCTCGATCAGGTCGTCCATCACCGCCTTGACGACACCCGAGGCATCGGTCGCCGCCGAGTGGCAGTGAACCCAGCCCTGAGTGTGCACGATGCTGGAGATGGCATTGCCGATGCCACCGACCGGATGACCCATCGCCCGGAGCTCCTCGATCAGCGGATCGACGACCTCCAGCTTCGGGCTCATGAACTCAACGCTGTGGCGGCTGGTGAACCTGAGATGGCCATCGCAGTACTTGTCCGCCAGGTCGCAGTACATCCGGATCTTGTCGACGCTCAGAAGTCTCCCCGATGCGGCACGCACCGTGTAGACCTTGTCGCCGGTCTCGGACACGTGCACCATCACACCCGGTTTGACGATTTCGTGGTACTTCCACTTGCCGTAGTTCTTCTTGATGACGGGCGGGAGGAACTGCTCGTAGTGCGGAGGGCCGTAGTCGGTCCGTCTTTCGTGCTTGGCTTCAGCCATCTCTTCTCTTCACCTCGATTTCGTGAGTACGGTTCTCTACCGGGGTTCCGCCGGCGCTAGCCTTCGTCTTCCTCGTCCTCTTCGCCATCGTCCTCTTCGAAGTACTCCTCGTAGAAGACGTACGGGTTCTCGCGAGGATGCGCGACCATCTCTGCCACCGGCTCCAGCTCGATGGCCTCGAGGAAGTTGCCCATACCGACGCGCTGGATGAACTCACCCACCCGCTCGCGGTTCTTGCCTTCCTCGGACCAGATGTCCCAGATCCTCTCGACGACGTCCTTGAGCTCCTGGTACGGGGGCTCCATCTTGTAGAACGGAATCAGCACCGAGGAGAGCAGCGCTCCCTCGACGATGGGCGCCTTGGAGCCGAGCAGCACGGTCGCTCCCCGATCCTTGCCCGGTCGCAGCGCTTTGGGCATGGCGTTGATGCAGTGCATGCAGCGGCGGCAGTAGCTGTTGTCGATCTCGAGCTCCTTGCCGTCCCACTCCATGCACTTCGCCGGACAGTTGGCGACCACGTCCGACTGGATGTCCATGCCGTCCTTGGCGTACTCGGTCACCGCATCCTTGTCGAGCTGGATCTCGTCGCGCCAGGTACCGATGATGGACATGTCGGCTCTGGCGATGGATGCCACGCAGTCGTTCGGGCAACCCGAGAACTTGAACTTGTACTTGTAGGGGAAAGCAGGCCGGTGCATCTCGTCCTGGAAGGTCTGCGTGAAGTCGTGACAAGCGGCCATGGTGTCGTAACAGGCCCATTCGCACCGGGACTGGCCGAGGCAGCAGCTCGGCGTCCTCATGTCCGAGCCGGACCCGCCGATGTCGAAGTCGATCTTCTGCAGCTCGTCGAAGACCGGCTCGAGCTCATCGGTGACGGTACCGAGCAGAATGATGTCGCCGGTGGAGCCGTGCATGTTGGTGATGCCCGAGCCGTGCTTCTCCCAGATGTCACAGATCTTCCGCAGGGCATCGGTGTTGTAGTACCAGCCGGCCGGCTGGTTGATGCGCATGGTGTGGAAGTGGGAGATGGCCGGGTACTTCTCCGGGAGGTCCGAATAGCGGCCGATCACGCCACCGCCGTAACCCATCACACCCACGATCCCGCCGTGCTTCCAGTAGCCGATCTTCTCTCGGTAGGACTGCTCGAGCTGGCCGAGGAGGTCCCTGCTCATCGGGCTCCTCTTCGCGGCCATCTTGATCTCAGTGACGAAGCTGGGCCACTTCCCTGTCTCCAGCTCGTCGAGTAACGGGGTGTCGGGTAGTTCGTCAGCCATGGCATCTCCTTGGGAAGTCGAAGTCCTTGTGAGAGTGAAGTACGTCCTGCCGGTTTACTCTTGTGTGGTCAACTGAGACCAGTCCACCGCTGCCTGAAGCTCGCAAGGTACGTGCCATCTTTCGTCCGCTCGCTCTAGTGGCGAAAAACCGCGGTGTGGCAACGACTTGCAGAGCCGGGGTCGGGTCGTCCGAATCTCTGCCGGATCCTCGTGGTGTTCAAGTTCGCCTCACTCTTGCAGACGAACCAGTTCCACAGCTCCGCAGTTGATTCCTGCCCCAGTGGGGCAGTTCGACCCGAAATTCGGCGCGAGTCTTCCGATTCCCTGGAATTCTGTCAAGTGAGCCCGGGCCTTACGCGCTCGCTCGCGAGCTCGGCAGGCGTTCTCCAGCAAGCCCGTACACGGTAGGGAAAGCTATTCCTTGGAGCTCCAAGGGGCCCGGGCGCCTCGGGATGCCCGCGCGCGTCGGGACAACGACCGATCCGAGACCAGGACGCGGTGCGAGTGCGAAGTCCCACCTCCGCCTGTCGGGTCTTCTACCGCACCCGGTCGGCCCGGGACGAAAGGAAACATCAATGGGAGACCTGGCTTCCGGCCGTTTCGGTGTGAGTGGATCCGGCTCGTCGAGCCGTGCGCAGCTCGAGCGAGACGCCCCGGCGAGCGTTGAAGAAGAAGACCTATTGGGTTAAGAACTGCGCGGATTTCAACAGCAATACCGGCACCGCGCAATGGGTGCCGCGTTACTGTTGTGTGAATACGCAGCGGAGAGTGCACGAGCATGAAAAAGACACTGGACAGGAGAAAGTTCGTCAAGATCGGTGGTCTCGTGACCGCGGGAACAGCCATCGGAATCGGACTGCCCCTGTTCCCCATCTACAAGGCGTCTGCGACCGCGAAGGCTCCTGACCGCTCCGGAAAGAGATGGGGAATGGTCATCGACATCACCAAGTGCACGGATGACTGCAACGCGTGCGAAGGCGCGTGCAGGAAGGAGAACAACGTCGCGTTCCACGACGATCCCAGAATCGACATCCACTGGATCCGAAAGGCGACGGTGAGTCGCAGAGTCGAGAATGCCAAGAAGTTCAGCTTCCCTCTTCTGTGCAACCACTGCGACGACCCGCCCTGTGCCCTGGTCTGCCCCGTCCAGGCCACCTACAAACGCAAGGACGGTATCGTGGTCGTGGACAAGCACCGGTGCATCGGCTGCAGATACTGCCTGATCGCGTGTCCCTACAACATGAGAATGTTCAATTTCAAAGAGAATCACGCGCAGGGTGGTGGGGACTATCCGAGGAGAATGCACGGCGTCTCGGAATCCTGTCATTTCTGCCATCACAGGCTGGACCGCGGTGGGGAGCCCGCCTGCGTCGAGGCCTGCCGAACGGCGGGCAATGGCGCGATGGTGTTCGGCGACCTCAATGATTCGTCCAGCCAGGTCGCGAAGCTGGTGGCCAACGCCAGGGTTCATGCGCTTCGAGAAGACCTGGGCCTCGGCCCCAACGTCTACTACATCGGTTTGTGAGGCGGGATGATGAAGATCGAGTTCGCGCAGATCGAGGGAAAGTCACCGCAATTCTATCTGTTCATGCTCGTCCTCTTCGGCGTGGCCGGAGCGGGGATGTTCGCCACCTACCTGATGTACACACAGGGCCTTCATATCACCGGGATGTCCAACCGGGTGCCCTGGGGCATCTCGATCGTGATGCTGATCTACTACATCGGACTCAGCGCCGGCTCCCTGGTCCTGTCGGCCATGTCCGCGCTCTTCGGCAGGAAGGAGTTCAAGCCCTTCGCGAGGATTGCCGCGCTGTTGGCCATGCTCCTCCTGATCGGAGCGCTGATGTCGATGATCTTCGACTGGGGACGTCCTGACCGGGTCTTCGTTCCGTTCATGTACTTCAATTTCGTTTCCATGTTCTCGATCAACGGAATCCTGTATTCGACGTACATCGTCATCTGCTTCGTCTATCTGTTGGCGATGTTCGCCGAGAAAGAGAAGCTGGTGGGCGTGATCGCGTTGATTGCGGTCATCTGGGCGATCGGCGTGCACAGCGGCACGGGCGCCATCTTCGGCTTCGTTTCCAGAGAGCTCTACGAGTCACCCCTGCTTCCGCCGAGCTTCATCACGGCGGCGCTCTCGTCCGGCACCGCCCTGATGATCATCCTCCTGCAGCTGCTCTTCAAGTACACCGAGCGCCCCTTCGACCAGAGGTATGTGAAGGAGCTCGGCAAGCTTCTCGCCGTGTTCATCATGGTCGTCGCGTACTTCCTCTTCGTCGAGAACGCCTTCCGGGCCTACAACATCGGCCACCGAGAGGCCGCCTCGTACTTCCTCACCGGCGGGCCCCACAGCCTGGTCTTCTGGATCGGACTGGTCGGCCTGGGGATCATCGTCCCCGCCCTGATCCTGTTCGGTCCGGGCAAGAACTCGATCAAGCTGATCAACGTCGCTGCGGTTCTGCACGTCATCGGTGTCCTCTGCGAGCGATACATCATCGTGATCCCCGGCCAGACCCATCCCGCCGAGATCCTGCCCAACATGCACGTGGAGAGCGCGGCGCTCGATGGGGCGATCGTGAACTACTCGATCACCTTCCTCGAGGTGGTCCAGGCCGTGGGAATCGCCGCGATCCTCGCGATCGTATTCGTGATCGGCCTCCGGGTGTTCGCGATGCTCCCGACCCAGGCTCTGATGGAGGAGGAAGCTCCCAGCCCGACTCCCTGAGCCGAGATTCAACCTTGGAGGAGAGGGAAGCATGGCAAAGATCGCAGTGCTCTACTGCAAGAAGGTCAAGGACCACTCCTGCGTCGCCTGTGCCAAGTGCTACAAGGGAATGGCCGAGAAGAACGGCGAGTACGCGCGCCACGACGAGATCGAGCTGGTGGCGATGACGGACTGCGGTGACTGCCCGGGGCTGGTGGTGCCCCGCATGAAGCTGGTCATGGAGACGGCCAAGAGCCTGGGCCGCGAGATCGACACGGTGCACCTGGGCACCTGCATGAAGGGGGCGATGGGGATGGCGGAGTGCCCGATCGACTTCGACCAGCTGAAGCCTCTTCTCGAGCAGAAGTTCGGCGTCGAGGTGGTGCTCGGAACGCACGCCTACTGAGCGACCTGCTTCTCGAGTCCCTCCTGGTTCGGGACCTGCACCGGGGCTAACCGGACTCGTTCGTCAGCCGCCGGAGCTGGTCCCTGGCGAAGCCGATGTTCGGGTCCAGGGAGAGGGCCTTCCGGTACATCGCGATCGCCTCGGCGGTTCTGCCGAGCTTCGCCAGGTTCCTGGCCAGGTTGGCGTGGTCGATGGCCGAGCGGGGATCCGCTGCGATGGCGCACCGGAAGCAGTCGACGGCTTCCGCGTACCCGCCGGTCTTGTAGAGACAGAAGCCGAGCAGGTTGAAGACGTCGACTTCATCGGGGCCTGATTCCGCCGCCCGCTTCAGCACGGGGATCGCCTCCTCGTGGCGGCCCAGCTCTTTCAGGCAGTATCCGGTGTAGAAGAGGATGTTCCCCATGTCCTGCGGGGCCGGCCCGGCCTCCGCGGACGCTCGCAGCTCGGCCAATCCGGACTCGAATCTCTCTTCGCCGATGTCGCAGAGGCCCCGGTAGTACAGCATGGAGGACCGGCGCTCCCCGGTCTCGCTCCAGCGATCGAGGTAGGGCCGCGCTTCGGCGTATTCGTGGATCTGAAGATGGCTGAACGCCATGTAGTAGAAGAGATCGGCGCGAGGCACGGCTGCTGAGCCGGAAGCCAATGCCTCCTCGAAGCGCTCCAGCGCCTCGATGTAGTCGCGCCACTCGAACTGCACCCTCCCCCGGTGAAAGGACACCAGCCCCGGGTCGTCGGCGGAGCCGGCAGCATCCCGCAGCGCCAGCTCCGCCTCTTCGAGCTCCCCGAGGTCGAGGCGGCAGAGGCCCTCGACGATCCGCGCCTTGGCGCGGTCCGGGTCGAGTGAGGCGAGATCCGCCGCCCGCCTCGCGTGCAGGGCGGCTTCGCGATGCTGCCCGCTGCCCGAGAAGGCCAGCGCCAGCTCGAAGTGCACCTTGCGGCCTTCGCCCTGGCTGCGGTTGGCGATCAGGCTGTCCGTCACGCCGCAGAGCGATCGGCTGATGCATCCGGCGCACCCGCCCGGTCCCCGCTCCCCCGTGATCCCCGCACCCGACCGCGAGACGCTGTCCAGGGTGCCCTGGGGCCGGCCCTGATCCCAGTCGTGGAGGCAGGCGTAGATCCCGCCGCTCCGCTGGTCGATCACCCGGTGGGTGCGGCACGGCAGAAGCAGGGCCGCACCCTCCGCCCCGGCCCCCACCCGCTCGAGGAGGTCCTCGAAGACCTTGTTCATCCACAGCTGGCGGAGCACCCCTTCCGCGCCAGACCCCGTGTCCGGCTCGATGTAGAAGCGAATCTCCTTCCCGGCTGCGGCTTCCGCCTTCTCGCGCGCACCGGGTCCCCGGAGAACGACGGCAGGCTTGGCGACGTGGTCGAGGAAGGTCTGCGCCACCCGCATCCACGGGTCACCGGCGCTCTCGGCCGCCGCATCGATGACGGGCAGCAGCAAGAGCCGCGCCTCGGTCTGCTGCTGGTAGGCCTGCTGCCGAAAGGGGCGCATCGGGTGAAGGATCTCCTTCAGGTGGGCCCGATCGGCGGCGTCGGCCGGGCCGACGCGAAGGACCGGATGCACGTAGAAGCTCGCGAACGGATTTTCGACCAGGAAATCGGCGAGAGCCTGGACGATCTGCCGGGCGAACTCCGTCTCGTGAAGCGCGCCTTCGGACACGATGAAGAAATGCGTGCGCCAGTTCAGATGGGGAAGGACGGCCCGGATCCGCTCGATGAAGGCCTCCCTGTGCTCCGGGAGCGTCGCGTGATCGATCCGGAGAACCACCGTCTCCGGGATGCCGCGGTCGATCATCTCCCGGCTGCGACTCACGAGACCACCCGCTTGCCGCCGTCGAGGGACTCCGCCCTCCAGGCTCTCTTGACCTCGTCGATCTCGCGCTTCGACATCCATCGGGTCTCGAACTCGGTGCCGATCGAGAGGTAGGGCGGAAAGCTCTCGCGCAAGGGGATCACTCCGTAGCCGGAGTAGTCCGCGCAGATCTGCGAGCCGAAATAGAGCTGCATCTGCTGCGCGTTGCTGTTCCCCTGGATCTTGACACCGCAATCCTTGACGAACTGCAGCGTCGCCATCGCGTCCGTCCGCCGCTCGTTGGGAAGCGCGTACTGGGAGAAGAGCTCCACGTCCAGGCCCGCATCCAGCGCCAGCCGCACCGCCTCGCGGATCCGTTCCGGATCCAGGTTCTTGTTCAGGCCGGGAAAGACGTCGGGTGCGGCGCTCTCCAGGCCCATCGCGACCAGGGACACCCCGGCCCTCTTCATCAGGCGGATCAGCTCCGGGCTCAGCATGTCGGCCCGGGTCTCGATCCACATCTGCACCTCGAGGTTCCTGCGGAGGATCCCCTCGAGGATGCCGGTCACGCGCTTTTCGCTGAAGGAGAAGTTGGGGTCCGCGAACCAGAGACGCCCGCTCCCGCGCTCGGCCACGTAGCGGATCTCTTCCAGGACCCGGTCGATGGAGTTGTACCGGATCTTCCGGTCGAAGGCGGCCGGCGTGTAGCAGAACGCGCATTCGTGGGGACAGCCGCGCGAGGCCAGCATGATCGTCTCGTTCGTGGCGGCGGGATCCAGGATCCCGGTGAGCCAGGGCGAGGGATGGCGGTCCAGGTCCTTCGACGACGGGGCGGAGGGGCCGGTCAGGATCTCACCCTCCCTGGTGCGCCGTGTGGCACCCGGCACGGGCTGGCTGTCCTCACCCGAGAGCACCGCCTCCGCGATGTCCAGGGCGACCGTCTCTCCCTCGCCGTGGCACAGGAAGTCGACGTCGGGCAGCGCGGCGAGGCCTGCATCGGGCATGAGGCTTGCCTGGGGCCCCCCGAGCACGATCCGCGCCTGGGGAAGCTTCTCCTTGACCAGCCGAGCCAGCGCAACGACATGGGGAAGGTTCCGCTGGTAAGCACCGAATCCCACCAGCGAGGGCCGGAACTCCTCGAGGTAGCGCTCGAGCCCGTGCAGGCTCACGGAGCTGGACTGCCCGATGCTGACGATTCTGATCTCGTGGCCGGACCCCGCGAGCGCAGCGCCGATGTGGCCGAGCGAGACCGGCGTCACCGCTTCGGTGAAGGGGCTGAGATCGATCAGCAGCACCTTCATGCCGAACTCGATTCTCGTGCGGCGCCACCCCGCCGAAAGCAGGTGAGATGCCCGTCGCAGTAGAACATCTCGAACTCGGGGGGAAGATGGCTTCGCAGGCAGTCGGCCACGCTGAAGATCACGACCGGCCTCGTGGACATCCCGAGCTGCTCGGCAAAGCTCCGGTAGAAGCTCTCGCCCGGGCCCGTGGGCCGAACCGGTCGATAGAGATAGATGAAGTCCATCCCGGTCGGGGAGACCTCCGACACCTCCCCCACCACCCAGTCCACCCGCTCCTCCGGAATGCCGAGCCAGGCTTGCAGGAGCCTTCCCGATTCGACCATTCGTCCCGAGATCTCGATCTGTACGGTCTTCGCATGGGGGGTCAGCTTCTGCATGAGAAGGCCCTGAAGTCCGTTTCCGGCTCCGAAATCCCCGGACACGGTGTCGGGATCGATGAACGGGGCCGACTTGAGGACGGGGGAGAGCCCGCCCACATGGCTCAGGTATCCGCCGGTCTCGACCATCCGCCGCCGTTCCTCAGGTGTGTAGGGCACCTCGTATCCGTGGATGTGCGCGTAGAGGAGGAGAAAGGCCTCCTCCGGCGATTCGGCTTCCGGATCCTCGAGGGATGCGAGGAGCCGATTCCTGAACTCGGCATAGCGGGGATACAGGCCGAATGGATCGGGTGGCTCGGGCAGCTCGGTGAAGAGAGAGACGAGACGAAGGAGACGGTCGCGCTCCTCGGGGGAATGCGCGGTCTCCGGGGTCCAGCTCCGCAGTCGCGGAGCCATGCCGTTCCCCAATCTCACCATGGATCCATCCGGAAAGCTCGCCGCCCTCGGGCGGGAGCGATAATCTGCACGAGCCCAGAAAGATACAGACCCCTCAGCCTGGGGCACGATCCGTGAAGATCCTGGATGACCTGATGGAAGGCCTGGCCGGCGCACCCGCCCGCGAGGTGCGGGTCGGTCGTTTCTGGACGGCCGTCTGGAGCCGGCACTGCGGCCTGGCCTCGACCACCGGACCCGGCGAGCACCGACACGGCGCCCGTCACGTCGAGGGTGCGGGAGACCTCGCGGGACGGAGCGCCCTCGAGCTGGCGAAGCTGTCCCACTCCGAGAGCTCCCTCGAGGCCGGCATCGGACTGGCTGCCATCAACTCCCTGCTCGAGGTCGACGAGGCGCGCTGCGTCGAGCGGAATGCCGGCGACCTGCTCGTCGAACGAGGCCTGGACAAGAGGGTGGCCCTGATCGGCCACTTCCCGTTCGTCCCCGCCCTCCGCGAGGCGGCAGCGAAGCTCTCGGTGCTCGAGCTTCGTCCCCAGCCGGGCGACAGCGGCGCCGAGGAGGCGGAGGACATCGTGCCACAGGCGGAGGTGGTCGCGATCACCGGCAGCACCTTCATCAATCGCAGCCTGGAGAGCCTCCTGGCCCTGTGCCGCCCGGACGCCTTCGTCGTGATTCTGGGTCCGACCACGCCGCTCTCGCCGGTGCTGTTCGACTACGGCGCCGACGCGATTTCGGGAACGCGGGTGATCGACCCGGAGCTGGCGCTGCGCTCGGCCAGCGAAGGAGCCACCTTCCGCCAGATTCGAGGCATTCGACTGCTCACCATGGAGCGGTAGGCCGTGAACGAAGAATGGAGATCGCTCGCTCCCGAGCCGACTCCGCCCTTGCGACACAGACAACAACCGGAGGCCTGAGATGACCGCGCTGCCGAACCCCGTCGACCGTGTAGAGATCCTGACCGTCGTCGACAACGTGCTGGATCTGCTTCTCGGCAGTACGGACGTGGCAAAGAGGATGGGCCCGGGGGGACGCGAAGGGAAGCCGGCGCCCGCCGTCGAGGCACCCCTCATGGAGTCGGGGCAGGCTCCGGACGCGCCGGTCGCCGAGCACGGCCTCTCCTTCCTGGTCTCGGCGACATCCGGAGAGAGCCGCCGAACGCTGCTCTTCGACACGGGCTCGAGCGTCGGCGTACTGGTGCACAATCTTCGCGCGCTGGGGGTGGATCCGGGGGAGATCGAAGCCATCGTTCTCAGTCACGGTCACTTCGATCACACCATCGGCCTGAACGGGCTCGCGGAGCGGCTCCGGCCGCTGCCGACGCTGGTCGTTCATCCCGACGCCTGGCTCCGTCGGCGGGTCGCCATCCCCGGGCGGGAGCCCTTCGAGCTACCCGCGATCAGTCCGGAGAAGATCCGCGCCGCCGGCTTCCAGGTGATCGAGGAGAGGCGGCCATTCCCTCTGCTGGACGGCGCCCTGCTGACGACGGGGGAAATCGAGCGCACCACCGAGTTCGAACACGGAATGCCGGTCCAGCAGGCCTTTCGCGACGGGGAGTGGCAGCCCGATCCCGCCATGCGAGACGATCAAGCGCTGGTGGCCCACCTGCGCGATCGGGGGCTCGTCGTCATCACCGGCTGCGGCCACGCCGGGCTCATCAATACCGTGCGCCACGCTCGCAAGCTCACCGGCATCGAGCGAGTCCACGCGGTGATCGGCGGCTTCCACCTGGCCACGCCGGTCTTCGAGCCCCTGATTCCGCCCACCGTGGAGGCACTGCTCGAGATCGATCCACAAGTGGTGGCCCCCACCCACTGCACGGGCTGGCGCGCCACCCACGCCCTGGCGGCGGCCCTTCCCGAGGCCTTCGTCCCGGGCAGCGTGGGCACCAGGTATGTCCTCGAGGGCGGAGGCACGTAGAGACGGCGAGCCGCGGAGCGATCGCCGCTACCCCCCCTTCGCTGGCTCACCTTGACTCGGAGTCGGAAACCGTGGTAGAGACGAGCATACCCACGCGCGCCCCGCACTGGGTCACTCCCAATGGCAATCCATCCCCATGCGAAGCGCTGGGCCCTTCCCCGGTTGTCCAGCGTTCTGCTCACAGAAAGGAAAGGAGGCTCACTTGGCTGAGAGTGGCAAGGCCGAAGCAGCACAAGGAGAGAAGAAACAGAACCCGATCGTACCCTACCTGCAGCTACCCAAAGGTGCTGGAGAGAAGGCGTACCTCGCGGGAGTCAAGTGCAAGTCTTGCGGAGCCGCCTATGTCGGCAAGCGCATGGCCTGCGGCAAGTGCTCCGCCATCGACGACTTCGAGGATCTCAGGTTCAGCGATCACGGGACCCTTCGAGCCTTCACCATCGTCTACCGGACAGCCCCTGGGATCGAGGTGCCCTTCATCGCCGCCATCATCGACATGCCCGAAGGGACGGCCGTCAAAGCGAATATCGGCGGAGTGGAGCCCGAGGGAGAAAAGGTCGCGGCGCTCTTGGGAAAGAAGCTGGAAATGTACACCGAGGCAATTCGGACGGATCAAGAGGGGAACGACGTCGTCGTCTTCAAGTTCCGCCCGGCAGCTGCTTGACGCGTCCAGGATCTCGAGAGCGATCGACTCGGCTGCCCACGCGAGCGATCGCATCCGACTTGCGCATTTGAAAAGGAGGTAATTCTCGTGAAGCCGGCGAGAGACGTTTATATCGTTGGGGTAGGCATGGTCAAGTACGGCCGCTATCCGGACAAGACCGTGGTGGATCTTGCCAGTGAGGCGGTCATCGCTGCCCTCAAGGATGCCAACATGACCATGAAGGACATCCAGATGGTGGGCAGCGGCAACCTGTCCCAGCCCGTGGGTCAGGCGATCATGAGGAGTGTGGGACAGACGGGCGTCCCGGTGGTGAACGTGTCGAATGCCTGCGCCACCGGCTCCACGGCGTGCCGTGAAGCCTATCTGTCGGTGGCTTCCGGAGCCTGCGACATCGCCATGGGCATCGGCTCGGAGCAGATGGGCAAGATGGGTCTCCTCGGCGGCGGCCGGGGAAAGAAGGACCCGGCCTATTCGACGGAAGGCGTCCAGGGCTCGGGCACCATGCCGTCGGTCTTCTCGCAGTGGGGCACCGACCACATGCGGAAGTACGGCACCACCTTCGAGGACTTCGCGAGGGTGGCGTACAAGAACCACAAGAACTCCGTCCACAACCCGTACGCGCAGTACCGGAAGGAGTTCAGCCTGGAGCAGGTCATGAACGCCGATTTCATCTCCTGGCCGAACACTCTCTTGATGTGCTGCCCCACCGGCGACGGTGCCGGCGCGGTGATCTACACGACGGAAGAGAAGGCCCGGCAGTTCGGCTGCAAGACCGTCAAGGTGGCTGCCTCCATCCTCACCAGCGACCCCTGGACGGAGACCGGCGAGGCCATCCTCGACGTCAACGAGGTCACCCGCCTCGCCGCCAAGGAAGCCTGGGAGACGGCCGGCATCGGCCCCGCGGACCTCGACGTGGTAGAGCTGCACGACTGCTTCGCCACCGCCGAGATGTGCCACTACGAGAACCTGGGTCTGGCGGCAGACGGCGAGGGACCCCGCTGCCTCAAGGAGGGAGAGTTCGACATCGGCGGCCGGGTGGCGGTGAACGCCAGCGGCGGCCTGATCTCCCGGGGTCACCCGCTGGGTGCGACGGGCGCCTGCGGCATCTCCGAGATCGTCTGGCAGATCCGCGGCGAGTCCGGCGGCCGTCAGCAGGAGGGAGCCAAGGCGGGCATCGCCCACGTCATCGGCCTCACCTCCGCCTGCACCATCAACGTGATGACGGCCTGACGAACACGGCCAAGGCGAGTTCCGGGGCCGGCGCCCACATTGCGGGTGCCGGCCCCTCGTGCATCTAGCCCGCATTTCTCACCGGGTCGCGCAGCGCTCCCGGATGATCTCCGCGAGGTCCATGACGCGCAGCGCATCGCTCAGCTGCTCGGCGTCGATTGCGTCGTCGAGCATTCGGGCGCACTTGGGACAGGCCACTGCGAGGACCTGGGCACCGCTGCCGGCTGCCTCGCGCACCCGCACCCGGGAAGGGCTGTCCGCCCCTCCTCCCAGGACGTCGGTGAAGAAGTTGCCCCCTCCCCCGCCGCAGCAGAGAGCGTCCGCCTTGGCGCGGTCCATCTCCACCAGCTCGACGCCGGGGAGCGCGTCGAGCACCGATCGGGGCGAGAGGTAGTCCTGGTTGTGGCGGCCGAGATAGCAGGGATCGTGAAAGGCGACGCGTAGCCGCCCGTTGCCTCCACGGGGCTCCTGCTTCTCCACCAGCCCGGCCAGCAGCTGGGAGTAGTGACAGGTCTCGAAGCTCCCGCCGTACTTCGGGTACTCGTTCTTGATGGCGTGATAGGCGTGCGGTGAGAGGGTGACGATCTTTCGAACTCCCGCGGACTCGAACTGCTCGATGTTGCGCCGCGCGAGCTCCTCGAAGAGCGCGCTCTCCCCGAGCGCCCGAACCTCGTTGCCGTCGCAGCGCTCCTCCTCGCCCAGGATCCCGAAGTCCACTCCCCAGCGGAGGAGCAGCTCGGCCAGCGCCCGGGCCATTCGCTGGCCCCGTTCGTCGTAGGAGCCGGGGCAGCCCACGTAGAGCAGGTACTCCTGGCCCGAGTACCGCTGCACGCCCAGGCCTTCCGCCCACTTCGCTCGATCTGTCTCGGGTAGCTCGTAGGGATTGCCAAAGGCGTGGACGGCTCGGAGGTACCTGCCGACCGTCTCTGGTACCGCCCCCTGGTCCACCAGCTCCTCCTTGCCCGCGGTGAAGGCGTTCAGCAGATCGCCCTTGAAGGCGGGGAAGACACAGTGCTCGACGCAGTTGCCGCAGGCGGCGCAGGAGAAGAGGATCTCGGAGAGCCGCGGGCTGGTCTCGATCTCGCCTTCGAGCCAGGCCCGCAGCAGCCACATGCGTCCCCCCGGCGCGAAGCTCTCGAACCTGAACTTGAGATAGGAGGGGCAGTTCAGGTCCTGGAAGCTGCCCGGCAGCTTGCAGTATCCGCAGCGGAAGCAGCGGTGCAGGATCTCCGCGTGCTCCATCAGTCCGTCTCCCAGTTGCCGGGGTTCATGATTCCCTTTGGATCGAGGACCTCGCGAATCCGATTCATCAGCGCGAAGGTATTCGGATCCATCTTCTCGATGATCTGCTTCTGTGCCGGTGCCTCCGCCTTCCAGGGGATGCCGCCCATCTCGAGAACCGTCGCGTTGGTATCCTCGAGAGCCTCCTGAGCCAGCTTGACGTCGGCTGGCTCGGCTCGGTTGAAGGCGTAGCCGTAGAAGAACATCATGCAGTGGCCCAGGCCGATGATGCGGGCGCCGGTGGCGCACTCCACGCCGTGGCGCTCGGCGATCTCGAGCCCCTGCCGGTAGGCCTCCGCGAAGAGCTCGATGGGCATGATCGCCCCCACGTACTCGAAGCCCCCTCCCTCCCGGGTGTCCGCGAACAGCGAGAGTGTGGTCTGGGGCTCCTCCAGGAAGCGCTGCTTCATCTCCGGCGGGAGCGGCATGAATCCGCCGACCTTGTCGTCGATGTAGCGGCGCACGGATTCCCGGAGCAGGTCGCGCTTGAGCCGGAGCTCCTCCTTGGTCTCGGCGCCGTACTTGACGTTGACGATCTGGAAGCCCCGCAGCCACGCCGGCGCGTTGGCCATGAAGGCGGTGATGTCCTCCGCCACCGCGACACCGGCGAGCTGATGGAGGACGCCGGGGACCAGCTCCGGATCCTCGGTGGCGAACATCCCCACGTCGCCGAGCGGGCGTTCGGGGTAGAGCTTGATGCCGAGCTTGGTCGCGATCCCGGTGGTCCCGTGCCATCCGATGAAGAGCCCCGCCAGGTCGGGCAGCGGCGCCCGGGAGAACCAGTAGGGAGAGGTCGCGCAGGACCCCACCTTTGCGATCTCGCCGGTCGGGAGCACCACCTCCATGCCGTTCAGCATCTCGGAGTGAAAGCCGCCCGCGGCGGAGAGGTGCCCGGAGCCGTGGATCAGGACGTTGCCGGCGATGGTGGCAATCGGCGGGGCGTCGGGAATCGAGTGCTTGAGCCCCGGGTGATGCTTCTTGAGATGGGCCTGGAGCATTCCCTGCGAGGCCCCCGCCTCCACGATCACGGAGCGACCGGTCTCGTCCACCTCCAGGATCCGGTTCATCCGCTTCATGTCGAGCACCATGCCCCCTTTGAGAGGCCTGGTCAGGCCGGACAGAACCAGCCCGCCCCCCATCGGAACGATGGGGACCCGCTTCTGATTGGCGAGCAGGACGATCTGCCGGACCTCTTCGGTGGAGTTCGGCATCACCACCAGGTCCGGCTCGCACGGCTCCATGGTCCCCGGATCCCGGGAGTAGATGAATCGCTCCTCGGGATCCCTCGAGACGTACTCGGCTCCGACGATCTTCACCAGCGCTTCGTAAACATCTTGCATCGATTCACCGCCTCGCTCAGTCGCCCAGGGCGATCTGGCACAGGTCGCTCATCAGGATCGGGGTCATGCCCCTCTCCGCCACCGGTCCGCTCAAGCCCATCATGCAGGCCGGGCAGTTGAATACGCAGTACTTGGCGCCGACCGCCTCCATGTCGTCGAGGTTTCTCTTCTGGACATCGTCGGCCAGGTTGTCGCGCTGGGCGATCCGGATGGTGGTCGCGCAGCAGAGTGCGTTCTCGCGGTCGTACTCGCGCTCCACCCGCTCGGCGCCGATCAGCTCGAAGATCTCGTCCACCCAGTGCTGCGTCTCTGGGATCAGGCGATTCGAGCAGGGACGCTGATAGGCGATCCTCTCCCCGATCGGCCGGATCTCGCCCTTCAGCTCACCGAGCCTCTGCGCAAGGTAGTCGAAGAGGTGTACCGGCTTGAAGGGGACCTCGATGCCGAAGGCCGGCGCCAGCTGGGTGTAGGTGGCGTAGCACTCGTCGTGGAAGCAGATCAGCTCGTCGACGCCGCTGGGCTCCAGGAAGCTGCTCGTGATGTTCTCGATGACCTTGGGCAGGCGCTCGCGGATCACCGAGTTCTTGCCGAAGTGGAGCCACATCACGTTGCAGAAGATGTCCCTCCCCGCGATGGTGGAGGACCCCTCGAAGAGCTTTCCCCGGATGCAGCCGGCCAGCATCGTGAAGGCGCACAGGTTGATCACCGGGGGTTCGACCTTTCGGGGCTGGACGTCGCCCCTGGGTCCCATGATCCTGAGCTGCTGGTGGGTCAGGGGAGTCGGCACCGGCCACTCCTGCCGCTCCTCTTGACGCTCCACGATCAGGTAGAAGGGATGATTGCCGTACGGGCAGTACTCCTCGCACGCGTAGCAGGTGGCGCACTCCCGGAGCACCCGGGAATCCTCGCCGTCCAGCAGGCGTTGCCGCTCCTCCCGGGCCGCTGGGATGTCGAGATCCATGTACTGGCACCGGGTCAGGCAATCGAAGGTCTCGCACTGTGCGCAGATCTCAGGGTCGTATCGCAGCTCGTACACTGTGCTGCCTCCTCTCGCGGTCGTCCGACGCCGATCCGTCCTGCTACAGGCCCAGCTCCCCGAGGCGAGCGGGGGTCGGGATGCCGGAGCTCCGATCCCAGCCCCACTCCTCGTAGTAGTCTCCGATCATCCCCCGAGCTTCCTCGCGTCTCAAGGGCTCCTCGGTCGTGTAGTTCTTGAATCCCGGCGCCTCGAACCACTTCTCGGGAAGGCTCTCGTCCTCTCTCCCCAGCCCCTCGCGAACGCTGGCCATCCGCAGCAGAGTCCAGACGCGATCGGCGCGCTGGCCCAACTCGGCGGGATCGGTCTCGATGCCGGTGACCATCTCGTAGAACTCGGCACAGCGAGACGCGTCGTAGAAGCGATTGATTCCGGCCCGGGCGCAGACCCCGATCGAGCCGAGGATGGAGAACCAGCGGTGGGAATAGCGCAGCAGCCTCCCCACGCTGAGCGCCCGACCTGCATCGTCCGAGTCGGGCGGGGGCAGGATCCGATCGAAGGCCTCCTCGGGAACTCCCATCCGGCGCAGGTGCCGCGGGAAGACCTCGAGGGGTCTCTTCGCAAAGTAGGTGGGAGAGCCGCCAGAGCCGACGTGGGGGCCGCGGGGGTCCAGGACCTGGCCCAGCTCCATGGTCCCGAACAGGTTCCAGGGGAGCGCCGATCCCGGCCCCGCGTAGGGATGCATTCCCTTGATCAGCGCGGGGGCCAGCGGTGCTGCGGCATCGCCGAACTCCTCGAGCACCCCGGCGAACCCTTCGGCGAGGATCTCACCCAGACCCTCCCGGTGGCTGACTTTCCGCGCCCAGGCCTCCATCGACTCGAGGGAGTCGAGTGCGATCTCCGGGTCGAGCAGATCACTCCCGATGATTCCGTGATCGGCGAGCGCCTTCGCGAACCCCATCACCCCGAAGAACTCGAACATGTCCAGACCGTAGGAATCGATGCTGGCCATGCACTTGATCGACTCGCGATAGTCCTCGAAACCATAGAGAACTGGCGTGTAGAGATTGACGACGGAGCTGCTGTGCTTCACGAAGCCCTGCAGGGCTCCGTCGGGAATCTCGATCAGGTCCTTGCACCCGACGGGACACGACACACAGGCGATGCGCCGCTTCTTCATTCCCTGGTAGGTCTCTCGGGAGATGATGGGAAATGACTTCACCATCCCGAGATCCTGCCACTCCTTCAGATAGGGGTACTCGCGGATCTCCCGGAGGAACTCCCGGGTCGAGTGCCGGTAGCGCTTCCGATCTGCGACCTCGATTCCGCGCGTTCCCCTGGCCGTGATCGCCTTCAGGTTCTTGGCGCCCATCACTGCGCCGAGACCACCCCTGCCGAGAGTCGAGATCCGGTCGATGAAGGCCATCGAGAAGCGAACCTGGTGCTCGCCCGCCTGCCCGATGCAGATCACGCCGAGCGGTCTTCCGAATTGCCTCCACAGCGATTCGCAGGTCTCGTCGACCCCGAGACCCCAAAGCTCGCTCGCATCGCGGAGCGCGGCGCCATCGTCGGTGATCTCCAGGCGGGCCGGCCGATCGGCCCTCCCCTCGATCAGGACGTGATCGTAGCCGGCATTCTTGAGCAGGTAGCCGAAGCTCGCGCCGCCCCCGCCGCACCACCCGACGGTACCGCTCGTCGGCAGCTTGGTGACGGCGAAGACCCTCGAGGAGGAGGGGAGATTCGTTCCCACCAGGGGGCCCGCGCCCAGCGCGATGGGATTCTCCGGTGACAGGGGATCGTTCCCCGGCACCATGGCGTCGTGGGCGAGCTTCGCGGTCAGGCCGAGACCGCCGATCCAGTCCCTCGCGAGGGCGGACTCGAGGGGGACCGTCTCGACTTCACCAGCGGTCAGGTCGACCCGGAGCACCCGTCCTGCAAACCCGCCCCTGATCATGCGGAGCCATCCTTCCGGATCTTGTGCAGGACCTCGTAGAAGCAGTGATCGACGCAGACACCGCACCCGTTGCATTCATCGGTGAGATGGACCCTGCAGTCGGAATCCGAGGTGACGTAGACCCTTGATGAAGCCGGCTCGAAGCGCTTCGCGTAGAGATCGGAGCAGGCCAGCGCGCATCGAAGGCAGCCGGTGCACCTCTCTCGCGTGATCTGGATCTCGTACTTCGCCATCTCCCAGCTTCGGCGACGGAGTCCGGTCGGAGCAGCGATCAGATCTGTTTTAGGCGTTTGGGCGCGAAAGCGCTAGCGGGCACCCCGGACCAGCTTCACGTCGTCCACCCAGACCGTCCCCGCGCCGTCGATGACCAGGTTGAGCTTGACGAGATCCGGATTCTGGCCCTTCTCCAGGAAGAACGGCGTCTCCTGGGAGACCCACTCCGTCGAACCGGAGATCGGTGCCTGAAGAGCCCGAGAGAAGAACTCGCCGACGCTCGGGAAACGGCACCACATCTCCAGGTAGACCTGGCCCCGAACCTCCTCGGTCCGGATGCGGGCGCGGTAGGTGAGCCGCGCATCCTCGACGTCGAGACCCTCGACCTCGAACAGCCGCACCGTGGTCGGCCCATCGGCGACGACCTTGAGCGAGCCGTTTCCATCGGCGGTGACCTGCGTGTCCAGCTCCACGCCGGATGGTGTCAGCACACCCGCGAGGTCGGCGATCGGGTTCTCGAACATGACCTCTTCCGACGTCACGGTGGGAGAGCAGGCGATCACGCTGGCCAGGACCAGCGCGACGCCCACCAGGAGCAGCTCTCGTCTCATGGGAACCTCCAGTGCTCCGCCCCCGGGTCGCCGTTCAGGCAAACTCGGCGGGAGCCATTCCGCTCGCGACCTCCTCGAGCTTGTCGATGTCGAAGATCCGCATGCGCTGTCCGCTGGTCTCGATCAGCCCGCACTCGACGAGGCGGTGGAGCGTTCGAGAGAGCGTTTCACTGGTCAGGTTCAGGTGGCTCGCCAGATCCTTCTTCCGCATCGGCAAGGTGAACTCGCCGCGCCCCCCGGTACCGTCCGACTTGATCAGGTGTCGCGCCACACGCGCGGTCGCGTCTCGAAGCACGAGATCTTCCAGCAGGCCCACCAGGTCGTGGACCCACTTCGACATGCCGGCCATGAGCTCGATGCAGAAACCGTGATCCTCGTTCACGATCTTGCGGAAGCCCCCCTCCGGGACGAGGGCACAGACCGAATTCTCGGTCGCGTCCGCGTGAGCGGGACAGGCGAACTGTCCGATCGCCGCGACCTCCGCGAACGTCATCCCGGCGCGGGCGAAGTGCAGAACGTGCTTCTTGCCGGTGGCAGCGGTCTTGAAGACCCGCACAGTGCCCTCGCCGACCACGTAGATCCCGGGGCAGCGATCCCCCTCCCGGAAGATCGTCTGCCCCCGCCTGAAACGGACCGTCCGGGCGATCTCCGTGACCTTTTCGAGAGACCCCGGGGTGAGCCCGCCAAACAGGCCGCATCCCCGGATGATCTCGGCCGCCGTCCTGTCCATGGGCCCCCGCGGAAAAGGACAAGAAACGGGTTCTTCCTTGACCTAGGTCAAGGAATCGAATCCCGACTTACCCGATGATCGAGTATGTCGAAGCCCTCCCCCGCGGGCAAGCTGGCTCACGGGGGAAGGGAAGCATGCGGGTGATTGGACCAGCGGGGGGAATTCGCATCGGCCCGGCGCGACCGTGATGCCGACTCGCGAACGCCGTTGGGGGCCCGAGGGCGCCCGCGGGAAGGGAACAGATTGAGATCGAACTCGAGCAATCCCGTGTCGAGCGTGAGGCTCAAGGACCGTGCCGTGGCGATGTGCGTCGCCGTCGGCCTCGTCTTCGGATTCGCTGCGCCCGTGGCTGCGCAAGATCCGGCCGCCCCCAGCGGCGTGGAGCGCTGGCTGGACAACGAGTACTACAAGGTGCACCTGAACGTCCGGGCGCGAATCGAGCTCGCGGACTTCGACGGTCTGGACTCGTCTCAGGCCTACACCGTGCGCACCCGCCTGGGCGTGGGGAGCAAGCCGTGGTACGGCCTGTCCGCCTTCGTCGAAGGGGAGAACATCTTCTCCTTCGCCGATGGGGAGTACTTCGACAGCATCGAGTCTCCGACGGGGCAGAGTGTGATCGCGGACCCCGAGGAGACGGAGCTCAACCAGCTCTACCTACGCTACCAGAACCCGGATCTCCTCGGGCTCAACTTCGTCGGCGGCCGTCAGCGCATCATCCTGGACGACGCCCGCTTCGTGGGCAACGTCGGCTGGAGGCAGAACGAGCAGACCTTCGACGCTGCGCAAATCGCCTTCTCGCCAGTGGAGCATCTCACTGCCACCTACGCCTACCTCTGGGACATCCGGCGCATCTTCGGCGAGAACAACCGGGACATGGACTCCCAGTCCCACCTCATCAATGTCTCCTACAAGGGCTTGCCCGCGGCCAATATCACGCTCTTCGCCTACCTCCTGGACTTCGACAACTCGCACCAGCTCGCGGGTTTCGCGAGGGCGGTGTCGTCGAACTCCTATGGGTTCCGAGTCAGCGGCAAGCAGGCGATCTCCGGACCCTGGAGCGTGAACTACGCCGGCTCCTACGCGGTGCAGACGGACGCGGGTGACAACCCGGTGAACTACACCGCCCACTACGTGGCGGCGGAGACGGGCCTGGGCAACTCCGACCTCGGCGCGCTGGCCGTGGGCTACGAGCTGCTGGGCTCGGACGACGGCGACGCGCGCTTCGTGACACCCCTGGCCACGGCGCACAAGTTCAACGGCTGGGCTGACTCCTTCCTCGACAACGGCGGCCCGAACGGTCTCCAGGATCTCTACGTCTCGCTGGCCCCGAAGCTGCCCTGGGGACTCAAGGGCAAGCTCGTCTATCACCATTTCTGGAGCCACGAGGGAACCGACAACCTGGCGGACGAGGTCGACCTCGTCCTGTCCAAGCCGATCAACAAGCACGTCACCGTGTTGACCAAGGGCGCCTGGTTCGACGGCAGGTCGGGAAGCGGGCGCGCCGACCGCTGGCGCTACTGGCTCGAGGTGACCTTCAAATACTGAGCCGGGGGCTCGATCCAAGTCGGAGTCGCAGGTTTGATCTAGGTCAAGGAGATGGCGCTCCGCCCGTGCTAGAACGCTCCCAGGGAGTATCGCCCCGCTGATCTCTCGGTGGATTTCGCTCGAATTGCCTATTCTCAGCTTCAGTGATTGGCTCTGCTCGAGGGCTGGGGGGCCGCCGAATACCGGCGTTTCGTCCGCGCTGGATTCCAGCTGCGGCCCTTGCACTCGCGGTCGCCTCCTGCTCCCCTGCGGCATCGGAGACGGCCCCAGCCGATTCGCCCGCTCCGAAGCTCGCGCTACGCGCGGATCACATGGTGCTGGATGTCGCGCTGCGCGGCCGCAAGGCGCTGCTGGCCGTACAGTCGGGCCGGGTAGAGGTCTTCGACTGGCTCGCGGGGGCTTCACTGGAATCCCTGCTTGCACTGGCCCCCGAGCCGGGGCACAGCTATCCGCCGACCATCTCGTCGGTGGCGGTTTCGCCCGGCCGCGGTCTGATCGCGGTGGCGGCATCGGACGGGAAGCTGCGGATCCTGGAGCTCGGCGAGGAGAGCAGACCCGCCCCGCTTCGCAGCTTCGACGTGTCGGCCGTCCAGGTCTGCCGCTTTCTCGACGACGAGCGGCTCCTCCTCGGGGAGATGACCGGCGAAGTAGCGCTGCTCGCCCTGGAGGAAGGGCGGGAGCTCTATCGCCGTCAGCTCGAGTACGATCCCGTCTACGACCTGGCGGTCAGCCCGGGCGGCGATCGGGTCGCCGTGGCCTTCCGCTCCAGCCGCATCCAGATCGTCGAAGCGGAGAGCGGTGAGATGGTGCGAGCCTTGGAGGGACACCGCGACAGCGTCTATGACATCGCGTGGCTCGGCGAGAACGCCCTGGTGAGCGGCAGCAAGGACAAGCGCATCCTTCTCTGGGATCTCGACCTAGCGGCGCCGAAGCCTCAGCTCCTCCACCAGGGCGACCGCTCCGTCACGGCGATCGCCGTGGACGCCGGCGGAGACCGGGTGGCGGCGGCGATCGAGGGCGAGAAGATCGCGCTGATCGACCTTCGGAGCCGTCGCGTCGACGCGATCCTGACGGGGCACACCGCCCCGGTCCAGGTCCTGGCCTTCACCGCAGGGGGAAGCAGGCTGATCAGCAGCGGAAACGACGCCCGAGTGCTGGTCTGGGAGATTCCCCCCCCAACCGAAGGGATCGACCCATGATGGTCTCCGGAGTGCTGGTAGTCTCGCAGCCCGAGCACCAGAGCCAGGTCCGAAGCGCCCTGGAAATGCTTCCCTGGGCGGAGGTACACCACGAGGAGCCGAACGGGCGCCTCGTGATCACCATCGAGTCCGATGACACCGACCAGGCCATGGCCCGGCTGCAGGAGGTCAAGGATCTCCCGCGAGTGATGCTGGCCGAGATGGTGCAACACCATGTCGAAGACGATTGCGAGCAACGAAGCGACGGATGAGAAGAAGGAAGAACGACGCTTCGCCGTGGGATAGTATGCGGTGCGATCGACGGATCCCAAGCTTTGACGTCATGAGAGAGGGGAGAGAGCAATGAGCCAGACGCGACGCGAATTCCTCAAGACGGCAGTCGCCGCCTCCGTGGCCAGCAGTCTCGGGATGTGGGTGCCTCCCGAAGCGCGCGCCCAGGCCAAGGCCCTGGACAAGGATCTGAAGTGGGACAAGTCCGTGTGTCGATTCTGCGGGACCGGCTGCGGGATCATGATCGCCACCAAGAAGGGACGAGTCGTCGCGGTCAAGGGTGACCCGGAGTCGCCGGTCAACCGGGGTCTCAACTGCATCAAGGGATACTTCAACGCCACCATCATGTACGGAGAGGATCGCCTGACACGGCCGCTCCTGCGCATGAAGGACGGCAAGTACCACAAGAAAGGCCGCTTCACGCCGGTGAGCTGGGAGACCGCCTTCGACGTCATGACGGAGAAGTTCAAGGAGTATTACACGGCACAGGGTCCGGCGAGCGTCGCCATCTTTGGCTCGGGGCAATACACCGTCGACGAGGGCTACGCCGCCGCGAAGTTCATGAAAGCGGGAGTCCGCTCCAACAACCTCGATCCCAATGCGCGACACTGTATGGCCTCGGCGGTCGCCGGCTTCATCCAGACCTTCGGGATCGACGAGCCGCCCGGATGCTACGACGACATCGAGGCGACCGATGCGGTGGTCTCCTGGGGCGCCAACATGGCCGAGTGCCACCCCATCCTGTGGTCACGGGTCACGGACCGCAAGCTGACCCACCAGAAGATGAAGATCGTGAACCTCTCCACCTTCGGCAATCGCTGCAGCGACGTGGCCGATCTGGAGATGATCTTCAAGCCCCAGACCGACCTGGCGATCCAGAACTTCATCGCGCGCTACATGATCGAAAAGAACGCGGTGAATCAGGACTTCGTGAAGAAGCACTGCATCTTCGCCACCGGTCCGACGGACATCGGCTACGGGCTGCCGGACGACCATCCGCTCGAGCAAGGTCAGAAGATGCGCGGTAAGGCCGGTGCCCACTGGAGCATCACCTTCGAGCAGTTCAAGGAGAATCTGGCCCCCTACACCGCCGAATACGTGAGCGACCTCTCCGGAGTCCCGAAGGAGAAGCTGATCGAGCTCGCCGAGCTCTACGCCGATCCCGCACGCAAGGTGCTCTCCTTCTGGACCATGGGCTTCAACCAGCACACCCGGGGCACCTGGGTGAACGAGCAGAACTACATGCTCCACCTGCTGGGCGGGAAGATCTCGACTCCCGGCTCGGGCGCCTTTTCCCTGACCGGTCAACCTTCGGCGTGCGGAACCGCGCGTGAGGTCGGGACCTTCGCCCACCGGCTGCCCTCGGACATGGTGGTCAAGAACCCGGCTCACCGCGCCAAGTGCGAGAAGCTCTGGAAGCTCCCCGCGAAGACGCTGAACCCCAAGGTGGGAACCCACGCGGTGAAGATGATTCGCGGCCTCCGGAGCGGAGACGTGCGCTTCTTCTGGGCCATGGTGACCAACCCGTTCCAGGACTTCGCCAACGCCAACGAGTGGATCCGGGCGGCCCGCGAGGGCGACAACTTCGTCGTCGTCTCCGACTGCTATCCCACCGTGTCGGCCAAGGTCGCGGATCTGGTGCTGCCGGTGGCGATGATCTACGAGAAGTGGGGCGCCTACGGAAATGCCGAGCGGCGCACCCAGCACTGGCGGCAGCAGGTCATGCCCCCCGGCGAGGCCAAGGGAGACCTCTGGCAGCTCCTGGAGTTTGCCAAGCGCTTCAAGCTGAAGGAGGTCTGGCGCGAGCTTCCCCTGCCCGGCCTCGAGGCCGAGGGCTTCGAGAGCGGCAAGCTCCCCGACGTCCTGGCCGAGGCGAAGACGCTGGGATACGACCCGGAGCAGAGCCTCTACGAGGTCCTCTTTGCCAGCAAGGAGATGACCTCCCATCAGTGGCCGGATCCGATCGCCGACGGCCATCCCAACGACATCGCCGAGGATTTCGGGTTCTTCGTGCACAAGGCCCTGTGGCAGGAGTACCAGCAGTTCGGTCTCGGCAACGGGCACGATCTGGCCGACTTCGACACCTACCACCGGGTACGCGGGCTGCGCTGGCCGGTGGTGAACGGCCGCGAGACCCAGTGGCGCTTCCGGGAGGGCTACGATCCCTACGTGAAGCCCGGCGAGGGCTTCAACTTCTACGGCAAGGCGCTGAAGAAGATCCCCGGGGGCGGCCCCGGGGGAGAGAAGGTCGATCTCGCGGGCAAGGCCAAGATCTTCTTCCGACCCTACGCACCCCCCGCGGAGAGCCCCGACGACGAGTACGACCTGTGGCTCTGCACCGGCCGCGTGCTCGAGCACTGGCACTCCGGCTCGATGACCAAGCGGGTTCCCGAGCTCAACCGCGCGGTCCCCTACGCCAAGTGCTACATGCATCCGGAAGACGCCAAGGCGAGGGGAATCCAGCGCAACCAGGAGGTCGTCCTCGAGTCTCGCCGAGGCAAGGTGAAGATCCGCGTCGAGACCCAGGGTCGCGACCGGCCGCCGCGGGGCCTGGTCTTCGTGCCGTGGTTCGACGAGAACGTCCTGATCAACAAGCTGACTCTGGACGCCACCTGTCCGATCTCGAAGGAGACCGATTACAAGAAGTGCGCCTGCAGGGTACGAAAGGCCTGAGCATGAGCGCTGGGGGCGAGGGCAGCAAACGCCGGTTCCTGACCGGCTGGCTCCGGGGCCGCGAGCTGGCGCTGGCGGGCGTCGGTGGGATCCTCTGGTCCTACGCCCTCGAAGACGCCCGTGGAAGCGAGCTTCCGCGCCGGCCACCGGGTGCTCAGCAGGGGAGCGACTTCCTGGCGGCCTGCATCAAGTGCGGACAGTGCGTGGAGGCGTGTCCCTACGGCACGCTGCGGCTGGCCCGGGCCGGGGAAACGGCAGCGCTCGGCAGCCCCTACTTCGAGCCGCGCCAGGTGCCCTGCTACCTGTGCCCGGACGCGCCCTGCATCGCCGCCTGCCCCACCGGAGCGCTGGTACCGGGAACGCCGATCGAAGATGCCCGCATGGGCCTGGCGGTGCTGAGCGACCAGGAGAACTGCCTGGCCTTTCAGGGCCTGCGCTGCGAGGTGTGCTACCGGGCCTGCCCGTTGATGGGAGAGGCAATCGCCCTCGCGTTCCAGCCCCAGGAGCGCACCGGGAAGCACGCCTTCTTCCTCCCCGTGGTCCGCTCCGACGCCTGCACCGGCTGTGGGGTGTGTGAACACGCCTGTCCGCTCGACGAGGCGGCGATCAAGGTGATGCCGCGCCAGCTCGCGATGGGGAGACTCGGCGACAACTACCGATTCGGGTGGAAGGAGAGGCCGGCGATCAGCCGCGACTTCGGGCCTTCCGACAGCACGCCGGAGCCCGGCCTGTGGAGGGACAACACCGAGCGCGTGCTCGAGGAGCTGGAAGATCTCTCGGGGATCGAGAACCGATGACCTGGCTTCGGAGCCATCCGTACCTGCTGCTACGCCGCCTGAGCCAGGTGGGGATCCTGCTGCTCTTCTGGCTCGGGGCCCATCAGCACCTGGGCGTGTTGACCGGCAATCTGAGCAGCTCGCGGCTGCTGCGCACGGTTCCCCTTTCGGATCCATTCGCGGTGCTTCAGATCCTCGCCACGGGACAGGCGCTCTCCGCCACGGTCCTGATCGGCGCGCTGGTCGTTCTGCTCTTCTACCTGCTGGTGGGAGGGCGGAGCTTCTGCGCCTGGGTCTGCCCGCTCAACATGATCACCGACCTCGCCGGCTGGCTCCGGCAGCGCCTGGGAATCCAAGCGGGGTTCCGGGTGGCTCGGGGAACACGCTTCTGGGTGATGGGCCTGGCGATCGGGCTCTCCGCTCTGCTCGGTGTGGCGGCCTTCGAGTGGCTGAGCCCGATCGGCATGCTGCACCGCGAGCTGATCTTCGGAGTCGGATTCGGCCTGCTCTCGGTCGCGGGGATCTTCCTGCTCGACCTCTATGTGCTGCGTTACGGCTGGTGTGGATCCCTCTGCCCGCTGGGCGCCTTCTACTCGCTGGTCGGACACCTCTCGATCCTCAGGATCGGATTCGATCCCAGCCGCTGCGATCGATGCGGAGACTGCGTGCCGGTCTGTCCGGAGCCGCAGGTGATCCGCTTCGACGAGATGGAGGCGAGGGGATTCATCAGCGAGGGCCAGTGTCTGAACTGCGCGCGATGCCTGGAGGTCTGTCCTGGCAATGCGTTCAGCTTCATCTCGAGATTCAACTCACACCCCGTCCCCGACGACGGGCGAGACCAAGGAGACGGAGGTCCCCATGGGAAGAAACACGAAATTCGCCGCATGGATCCTGGCGCTGCTCGCGCTGGTGTTGATGGCGCCTTCCGAAGGCCAGCATGAGATGGCAGAGGTGGAAGACGGAGTGGACATCTACTTCCGGGACGTGGACCTGGGCGCAATGAGCTCTCAGGCGCTGGCAGTGTACGGGGACGCGGATCCGGGTGAGGCGGGCATCCTCGCGCGGGCCTTCGAGACCGCGCCGCCCCAGATCCTTCACAGCGTCGAGGACATGCTGCCGATCACCTCGGGATCGAACGACTGCCTGGACTGCCACCACCCCGACAATACCAGCGGCGAGGAGGATGCCCCCCTCCCCGAGTCCCACTTCCAGGCGGCGGTCATGGCCAAGGGTCAGCCCGGAGAGGCCATGGTATGGAAGGTGCAGGGATACAAGAAGGGCGACGACGTAGCCGGCACCCGCTTCAACTGCACCATGTGCCACACCCCCCAGGCGATGAACGTGAAGACGCCCGGCAGCCTGTTGCCCTCCGAGGAAGAGAAGGACGCGGGTAAGGAAAGCCGCTAGCGAAGTAACCTCGCCATTCCAATCCCCGGAAGGGGCCAACGCACGCATCTGGGATCGACCCGACCCCGCGGATCCGGGAGGTCTCCCGCCTCCCAGATCCCGTCTCGCGGGGGAAGAGCCGTGCCGCGCCGCAATGCCGTGGCAGCAGCGAGCGGCTCGAAAAAAACGACAGAAAAACCTCGGACTTGATCTGGATCAACGAAGTGTTGTCGCGGTCGGAGCAGGATGTGGGCGGTAGAGGAAATCCGGGCTCCCCACCATTGGGAGTGCCGGCAGCAGAAGCTCACGAAATCAAGCCCAAAGATGGCACTTCACGTGGTATTGACTCCGGTCGCCGTGTCGGCCATCGAACCTCGCCGCTCGGCGGCTCGGGAAGCGGCTGAGGACATCTTGAGATCAAGAGCCTGTTGGCGGCGTTGCCCGGGGGCGACTGAGGAGACGGGACAGAAGCCTGCCCCGCCTTACCCTCCGAGCCCGAGCGGGGAGCAGGAGACCCGGTGAGCGGCGGATTCGGACTTCTTCGAACCGAGGTTCCCGGGGCCGGGTATCACCGTCGCCTCATCTCGTGCCAGGATGCCTGCCCCGTCCATACCGATGCGCGGGGCTACGTGAGGGCGATCGCGGAGGGGCGCTTCGAGGAGGCCTACCTGATCGCGCGCGGGCCCAACCCCTTCTCCTCCATCTGCGGGCGGATCTGCGGCGCACCGTGCGAGACGGCGTGCCGGCGCGGTAATATCCCCCAGCTCGACGACGACGGACACTACGTCGCTGACGACCGACCCATCTCCATCCGCGCGCTCAAGAGATACGCTTGCGAGCGCTGCGGGGTGGACAGCCGGCCCCCGGAGGAGGTGTGGGAGTCGGTTCGATCCTACGTCCCGGAGGTCTGTGCGGACGCCGAGGAGCTGGCGGTGCTGATCCGAGCATCGATCCGCGGTGGGTTCGAACCGGTCGATGGAGAGAAGGTCGCCATCGTCGGCGCCGGCCCCGCCGGCCTGTCCGCGGCCCACGATCTGGCACTGATGGGCTTCCGCCCCGTGGTCTTCGAGTCCGAACCCGTCGCGACCGGGATGCTCTATCTCGGTGTTCCCGAGTACCGACTTCCACGCGACCTGATCCGCCGCGAGGTGGCCGTGATCGAGGCCCTGGGGGTAGAGATCCGCTGTGGGGTGACCGTGGGCGAGGACGTCTCCTTCGCCGACCTGCGCCGTGACTTCGCGGCGGTCATCTTGGGCGTCGGGGCGAAGCGATCCCGAGGACTCGATCTGCCCGGCGAGCGAGGTCCGCGCGTCTACGGGGGCGTGGATCTGCTCCGCTCCGTGGCGCTCGGCGAGCCCCTCGACCTCGGCCAGGAGGTCGTGGTGATCGGCGGCGGCAACGTGGCCTACGACGTCGCCCGCACCGTGCTGCGCCAGGCCGCCTATGACACCGCCCGCACGGCGGCCCGGCTCCCTGGAACGCGCCTGGTTCGGCTCTTCTCGCTCGAGACGCTGGAGGAGATGCCCGCGGACACGGTCGAGATCCGCGAGGGAGATGAGGAGGGCATCGAGCGCCAGAACGGCTGGGGCCCTGTCGAGATCTCCCGCGAGAATGGCGGAGCGGTGACGGGGGTCATCTTCCGCCGCTGCACCCAGGTCTACGACGAACAGCGGCGCTTCGCCCCGGTCTACGACGACTCGGAGCGGCAGTCCCTGGCGTGCGACACGGTGCTGCTGGCCGCCGGCCAGTCCACGGACCTCACCTTCCTCGAAGACGGGGGATCGGACGTCGAGCAGTTCCGTCCCGGCTGGCCCACGATCGATCCCGAGAGCCTGGAGACGACCGCCCCCGGCGTCTTCGTCGCGGGTGATCTCGCTCACGGCACCAAGCTCCTGATCGACGCGGTGGCCTTGGGCAAGCAGTGCGCTCGCTCGGTCTACCGGCACGTGACCGGCCGCACCATCCGTCCCGAGATGGTGGAATCCCATATCCCGATCGAGCGACACCGTCGCGAGCGTGGCTACGAGGCGATTCGCCGCGTCGAGGTGCCCACGCTGTCACCGGTAGAGCGCCTGGCGAAGCCGGGTGCCCTGGTCGAGGTCGGCTACAGCGAGGAGCAGGCCCGCCGTGAGGCCTCGCGTTGCCTCGACTGCGGCGTGACCCCCGTGTTCGATGGCGAGCGCTGCGTGCTGTGCGGGGGTTGCGTGGATGTCTGCCCGACCCTGTGCCTCAAGATCGTTCCCCTCGTTGATCTCGAGCCGACCGCCGACCTCGAAGCCGTGGTCGAGGGCACGCTCGGCGCCGAGGCCAGTCGTGACGAGAACTGCGTCATCCTCAAGGATGAGGACCGCTGCATCCGCTGCGCCGCGTGCGAGATGCGCTGCCCTGTCGACGCGATCTCGATGGAGCGCACTCAATTCAACGCGAGTTGGAGAGCCACAGCATGACCACCAAGCCCTCATCGGACGGTGAGATCCGGTCCCGCCTCGACCCGGAGGCGGTGGCGCGCCGGGACTTTCTCGGCCTGGCCGCCAAGTGCTCGGCGGCCGCCGCCTGTCTCTTCGCGACGTTGGGCCTCGCGCGCCTCCCCAAGACGGCCGTGCTCCCGTCGCCCTCCAAGAAGTTTCGAGTGACGCTGCCAGAGTCGCTCCCGCCGGGAGAGCCCTATCAGCCCCCGGGGCGATCGGTCGCGGTCTTCCGCGACGGGGATGGTGTCTACGCGATCTCGAAGATCTGCACCCACCTCGGCTGCATCGTCAATCCCGTGCCGACCGGTTTCGACTGCCCCTGCCACGGCTCTCGCTTCGATGCCAATGGCGACGTGATCCGCGGGCCAGCGCCCAGGCCCCTCGACTGGCTGGCCGTCGCCCGAGCCGCGGACAACACCTACCTCATCGACGAGGGCAGCACCGTACCTCTCGGAACCAAGGAGATGGCATGAGTCAGGCGTCTCCGCCCGCGCTCCCGCGGCTCGTCGCCAACCTGAGGGCGCTGCCGCGCGCCTTCTGGGAGACGGCCTTTCGTTCGGGAAGGCCGACGACGGACCGAACGCGATCGGCCTTCGTCTTCGGAAACGTCTTCTACCACCTCCACTCCACGCGGGTTCACCGCTGGAGCCTGCGCTGGCCGACGACCTGGGGATTGGGGCTCATCACCTTCTGGTCGTTCATGCTGACCGTGGTCACCGGCATCCTGCTGATGTTCTACTACATGCCGTACCCGGAAGGCGCGTACGAATCGATGAAGGACATCCACTTCGTCGTTCCGACCGGACGGTTCGTGCGCAATCTGCACCGCTGGGCCTGCAACCTGATGGTGGTGGCGGTCTTCCTGCACATGGCACGAGTGTTCTACACGGCGGCCTACCGGAAGCCGCGCGAGTTCAACTGGGTGGCGGGGATTCTCCTGATGGCGCTGACGCTGGGGCTGGCATTCACCGGCTACCTGCTGCCGTGGGACCAGCTGGCATACTGGGCCATCACCATCGGAGCCAACATCGCGCAGTCGCCGCGGGAGGTGACCGACGCGCTCGGAGTCACCCACATCTTCGACCCGGGTGGTCTGCAGAAGCTGCTCCTGCTCGGCTCCGAGGAGGTCGGCAAGGAGGCACTGCTCCGGTTCTATCTGCTCCACATCATGATTCTCCCGCTGATCCTGGTGGCCCTGCTCGCCGTTCACTTCTGGCGCATCCGCAAGGACGGAGGCCTGGCGCGACCGGATGACGCCGACCAGCGCCTGGGGCCACCCCTTCCCGGCACCTATCCCGTCTTTACCGAGCAGCCCAAGAAGACCTACCAGCTCGCGGCGATCGTCCGCGGGCGCACACCTCAGGTGAACCAGGGACCGGAGAACACGCTCCCCACCATGCCCCACGTGTTCTACGCCGAGGTGGGCGTGCTCATGTTCACCATCTTCATCTGCGTGCTTCTGGCGGTCTTCTGGGACGCGCCACTCAAGGAGCTGGCCAATCCCCAGATACCCGAGAACCCGGCCAAGGCGCCCTGGTACTTCCTCGGGCTCCAGGAGCTGGTGTCGTTTTCCGCTTTCATGGGCGGGATCGGCATTCCCACGCTGAGCGTGATCGCCCTCGCCCTGATCCCCTATCTCGACCGCGAGCGCGATGGCACGGGCCTCTGGCTGGGCGGTCCGGGCGGCGTGTCCCTGTTCTGGGGTTCGGTGGCCTTCGGCCTGGCGGCGGTGATTGGAATCGAGGCGTTCGCAATCCAGTTCGGCTGGCTCCGTGGGTGGTGGCCCGACGTTCCGCAGCTCCTGATCACCTCCATCAATCCGGGAACCGTCCTGGTGCTGATCTACTTCCTTTACTCCGTCTGGGTGGTCCGGAGATACAACTCGACTCGTGCCGGGGCGATCGCTGTGTTCACTTGTTTCCTGTGCGGGTTCATCGTTCTGACGATCATCGGAACCTATCTCCGCGGGCCCAACTGGGAGTTCTACTGGTCGCAAGCCAACTGGCCGGTGCACTGAGATGAGACTCAACAAGCATCTTCTTCTTTGGTCGAGCCTGGGGTCCCTGGTCCTGCTGGTCTGGGCCGCCTACCAGGAGAATGCGCTCCAGGAATGGCGCGTCATTCAGACGGACTACCGCGGCCGGCTCGCGACAGGCGACGAAGCGGGGTTCAGCATCCAGCTCCGTCAGGTCGTCGTGCCGAGTCAGGGAGCTGCCGACCGCTGCGTCTCCTGTCACCTGGGCATGGCGCCGGGTGTGGAGGCGATCAGCGGCCACCCCCTATTCGGCCCACACGCCGATGTCCCCCATGACCCGATGGAGCTCGGATGCACCTCGTGCCACGGGGGTCAGGGGCGGGCGACGGTGAGCGCCGACGCCCACGGCGACGTCGATCACTGGCCCGAGCCCATGCTCCCGGCACGCTTCGCCTCAGCCGGGTGCGGAACCTGCCATACCCACCTGGCGATTCCGAACATCGACCAGGTGAATCGACAGGTCGCGCTTCTCGAGCGCCACGACTGCCTGGCCTGTCACCGCCTCGACGGGCGAGGCGGCACTTTCCGTCCCGGCGGTGCGGCAGGGATGGAGGGCCCGGATCTCTCGCGCGTAGGTCTTTCGGGCTTCCGCCCCGACTGGTACGAAGACCACCTGGCGGAGCACCGGGCGGCCCGTGAGGGAGCATGGCGCCATTCCTTCGCGGAGGTCCCCGAGGCGCCCCGAGACGCCATCGAGCAGTATCTGCGCACCAGGATCGGCGCACCCGGCTTGGTGGATGCCAAGGCATTGTTTCACTCGCTGGGATGCCGCGGCTGTCACAGCGTCGGGGGAGTGGGCGGCGATGACGGGCCCGACCTGACGGCCGAGGGGCTCCTCGACCCCGCGCGCCTCGACTTCACCCACGTGCCCGGCGAGCACACTGTCGAGAACTGGCTGGCCGAGCATTTCCGATCACCGGCGAAGGTGGTGCCGGGCTCACAGATGCCTGTCCTGGGTCTCCGCGAAGAGCAGATCGACACCCTGAACTTCTATCTCCTCTCACTGCGCCGCCGCACGTCCGCCGAGGCCGAGTGGCCGATGGACCGGGTCCGCGCCGAGCGCCTCGACGAGCGCGAGTTCTCCACCGACCCGGACACGCTCTACCAGACTTTCTGCGCGGCGTGCCATGGTCCCGACGGCGAAGGCATGCGCTATCCGGGCATGGCGGCCTTCCCCGCCGTCGGCAATGCGGAATTCCTCGCCGTCGCCTCGGACGATTTTCTCCGCCAGAACATCCGGCATGGCCGCCCGGGACGGCGGATGCCGGCCTGGGGCGACAAGGAGGGAGGCCTGCGCCCGGAGGAGATCGAGGCCATCATCGGTCATCTCCGTTCCCTCGGTGGGGGCGCGAGGCCCGCCGCGGACGGCCGCCCCGCGCGCTGGGTGGACGGCGATCTGGACCTGGGCGGGTCCCTCTTCACCCGCCACTGCGCCGGGTGCCACGACAAGGCGGGCCAGGGCCTGGAGGGCCCGGC
The DNA here is from genome assembly GCA_964615365.1 of uncultured Spirochaetales bacterium. Taxonomy (GTDB): domain Bacteria; phylum Myxococcota_A; class UBA9160; order UBA9160; family UBA6930; genus CAVXZE01. The sequence continues at coordinate 70,754 of CAZTOU010000003.1, read as the reverse complement.
CCTGGCCAATCCGAATCTACTCCGCAGCGCCACCGATACCTATCTATTCGAGACCATCCGCCGCGGCCGGTCCGGCACCTCGATGCCGGCATTCTCCAGACCCTCGACGTTGCGGCCCGCCCTGACCGACGCGGAGATCGAATCTCTCGTCGCATTTCTCCGGACCTGGGAGGTGAATCGATGAAGCCCGTGGACATGACCCGCCGAGGATTCCTCGAGGCGATGGCGGTGGCCGGATTCGGCGCCTTCGCCGCTTCCGCCAACCAGGCCTGGGCCCTCGACGCCATCGAGAATCCGCTCGCGCACTACCCCAGCCGTGACTGGGAGCGGAGCTACCGCGATCTCTGGCAAACCGATTCGAAGTTCACCTTCCTGTGCGCTCCGAACGATACCCACAACTGCATCCTCGACGCCCACGTGCGCTCCGGGGTCATGGTCCGCATCGGCCCGACGATGCGCTACGGCGAAGCGACCGATCTCGATGGCAACCGGGCCTCTCACCGTTGGGACCCGCGCTGTTGCCAGAAGGGGCTCGCCCTGACGCGGCGGTTCTACGGCGATCGCCGCGTCCGGCACTGCCGGATCCGCGCGGGGTTCAAGCGCTGGGTCGACGCCGGATTCCCGCGCGGCGAGGATGGTAGACCCCCGGTCGAGTATCTCAACCGGGCGCGTGACGAGTGGGTGCGCGTCACCCACGACGAGGCGGCTTCCGTGGTCGCGGCCACGCTGAAGAACATCGCAGAGACCTATTCCGGCGAGGAGGGAATGGAGCGCCTGCGCGCCCAGGGCTACATGGAAGAGACCATCCAGACCACCCACGGCGCCGGCACCCAGGTGCTCAAGTTTCGCGGCGGGATGCCCCTGCTGGGGATGACCCGCATCTTCGGCCACTACCGCATGGCCAACTCGATGGCGCTGCTCGACGCAAAGATCCGCGGCATCGGCCCCGACCAGGCCCTCGGAGGACGCGGCTTCGACAACTACTCGTGGCACACGGACCTCCCCCCCGGCCACCCGATGGTGACAGGCCAGCAGACAGTCGAGTGGGATCTCAACTCCATCGAGCACGCACGGATCGGCGTCATCTGGGGCATGAACTGGATCTGCACCAAGATGCCCGACGGACACTGGCTCACCGAGGCGCGCCTCAAGGGAACCAAGATCGTCGTGATCGCCTGCGAGTACTCGGCGACGGCCAGCAAGGGTGACGAGGTCATCGTGGTCCGCCCCGGCATGACTCCCGCTCTGGCGCTCGGGCTGGCGCACGTGATCCTGCGCGATGAAACCTACGACCGCGACTACGTGCTTCGCTGGACCGACCTGCCGACCCTGGTGCGCACGGACAATCTCAAGCGCCTGCGGGCCGAGGATGTCTTCGGCGGCGGCCCCGCGCCGCTTCGGAACCAGACGCGCATCCTGCGCGACGGTGAGTCGGCCGGCCATCCAGGCTCCCACCACGACCAGATCATTCCTGAGAGCCTACGCGACGAGTGGGGTGACGCCGTCTGGTGGGACCAGAAGAGCAACGCGCCCCAACGCCTCACGCGTGACCAGGTCGGCCGGCTCTCGACCATCGGCGAGCCGCTGCTCGAGGGTGAGGTCGAGGTCACGCTGGCCGACGGGCAGACCGTGCGATGCCGCCCCAGCTTCGACGTGATCAAGCAGTACGCCGATCACTTCGATCCCGAGACGGTCGAGGACCTCACCTGGGCCCCGGCGAAGGCGGTCGAGCAGCTCGCCCGCGAGATCGCCGCCGAGCCGGGAACCACGTTGTTCGGCGTGGGCATGGGGCCGAATCAGTTCTTCAACAACGACAACAAGGATCGCGCGGTTCTCCTGCTCGCCGCGCTCACCGGCAACGTCGGCCGGATCACCGGCAACGTCGGCTCCTACGCCGGAAACTACCGAGTTGCGCTGTTCAATGGGTTCCCTCAGTGGATCGGCGAGAACCCCTTCGACATCGAGCTCGACCCCGACAAGCCCGCCCGGCCCAAGCAGTACTGGAGGGCCGAGTCGGCCCACTTCTACAACCACGAGGACAAGCCGCTCAAGGTCGGCAACCGAATGCTCACCGGATCGACTCACATGCCGACCCCCACCAAGTCGATGTGGTTCGCCAACGCCAACTCGATCCTCGGCAACGTCAAGTGGCACTACAACGTGGTCAACAACGTCCTGCCCAACATCGAGATGATCGCCGTGCAGGACTGGTGGTGGTCGACCTCCTGTGAGTGGGCCGACGTCGTCTTCGCCGTCGACTCCTGGTCGGAGCTCAAGCACCCGGACATGACCGGCTCGGTGACCAATCCCTTCCTCACCGTCTTCCCGCGCACCCCGATTCCCCGCGCCTTCGAGACTCTCGGCGACATCGAGGTCCTGGCCCTGGTGGGCCGCAAGATGGCCGAGTTGACCGGCGACCAGCGCTTCAGGGACATGTGGCGCTTCGTCGAGGAGGGCCGAACCGACGTCTACCTGCAGCGCATTCTCGATCACTCCTCGAACACCAAGGGCTACGACTTCCTCGAGATCGAAGCGAAGGCCAAACAGGGGATCCCGACCCTGATGATGAATCGGACCTACCCGAAGACGGTCGGCTACGAGCAGGTGAGTGATTCGCGGCCCTGGTATACCAAGACCGGACGACTCGAGTTCTACCGCGACGAGGACGAGTTCATCGAGGCGGGTGAGAACCTGCCCGTCCACCGCGAGCCAATCGACTCGACGTTCTACGAGCCCAACGTCATCGTCGCCCCGCCGTCCGAGTGGATCCGTCCGGCGGGCCCTGAGGACTACGGCGTTCGGCGGGATGACATCTCGGGCGAGACCCGCCAGGGGCGCAACGTCGTCCGCCCCTGGTCGGAGCAGAAGAACGCGCCGCATCCTCTGCGGGCCGACGGCTACACCTTCGTCTTCCATACCCCCAAGTATCGCCACGGCGCGCACACCCTGCCGGTGGATACTGACATGATCGCCATTCTGTTCGGTCCGTTCGGAGACATCTACCGTCACGACAAGCGCAAGCCCGGCGTCGGCGAGGGCTACGTCGACATCAACCCGGAAGATGCCAAGGCCCTGGGCGTCGAGGACGGCGACTACGTCTGGATCGACTCCGACCCCGAGGACCGTCCCTTCCGCGGCTGGGAGAAGAGACCGGAGGACTACAAATTCTCGCGCCTGCTCTGCCGCGCCCGCTACTACCCCGGCACGCCTTTGGGCATCACCCGCATGTGGTTCAACATGTACGGCTCGACGCCCGGCTCCGTCGAGGGCCGTGAGACGCGGCCCGACGGCCTGGCGAAGAACCCCCGCACCGGTTACCAGTCGCTGTTCCGCTCCGGGTCGCATCAGTCGGCCACTCGCGGCTGGCTCAAGCCCACCTGGATGACCGACTCACTGGTGCGCAAGGGCATCGCCGGCCAGCAGATCGGCAAGGGCTTCCTGCCCGACGTCCACTGTCCCACCGGCGCACCGCGCGAGTCGATCGTGAAGATCACCCGTGCCGAGCCGGGCGGCATCGGCGCCGAAGGGCTCTGGCGTCCCGCCGCCCAGGGTCTGCGCCCGAGCTACGAGAACGAGGCGATGCGGAAGTACCTGCAGGGCGGCTTCGTATCCAAGAACCGAGTTTGAGAGGGGTCATAGACCATGTCGCTCGTACGGAACTGGCAGATCGAGAGGTCGATGTCGTACTGGTACCCCGAGTCGCGCCCGCGCAGACAGTTCGCCGCGGTCTTCGACATCAACAAGTGCATTGCCTGCCAGACCTGCACCCTCGCCTGCAAGACCACCTGGACCTCCGGCAAGGGCCAGGAGTACATGCTCTGGAACAATGTCGAATCCAAGCCCTACGGCTTCTACCCGCTCGGCTGGGACGTCAAGCTGCTAGAGGCGCTCGGCGCCCAGCAGTGGCGGGGAACGACCTACGAGGGTCGGACGATCTTCGAGGCGGCCGGTGCCGGCGAACGCGCTCTCGGCTGGCGGCCGGACGACGAGGACTACGCCCACCCCAACTGCGGTGAGGACGACTGCGCCGGCGGCGTGACCCGCGGCGCCCACATCGAACTCCCCCACGAGTTGAGCTGGATGTTCTACCTCGCCCGCATCTGCAACCACTGCACCCATCCAGCCTGCCTCGCCTCTTGCCCGCGCGGCTCGATCTACAAGCGTCCCGAGGACGGAATCGTCCTGGTCGACCAGGAGCGCTGCCGCGGTTACCGCGAGTGCGTCAAGGCTTGCCCCTACAAGAAGGTCTTCCCCAACCCCACCACTGGAACCAGCGAGAAGTGCATCGGCTGCTTCCCCAAGATCGAGCAGGGCATTCAACCCCAGTGCTTCGTCAACTGCATCGGGAAGATCCGACACGTCGGCTGGGTCTCTCTGCCCGAGGATGCCCGCGAGGACAACCCCATCGACTACCTCGTCCACGTCCGAAAGGTCGCACTGCCGCTCCTCCCCCAGCTGGGACTGGAGCCCAACGTCTACTACATCCCGCCGATCCACGTACCCGAGCCCTTCCTGTATCAGATGTTCGGGCCGGGATTTCGCCATGCGGTCGAGGTCTACCGAGGCGCCTCCAATGATCCCGACCTTTCCGGTCTCCTCAGTCTCTTCGGCTGCACCGAGAAGGTCGTCCCGCGCTGGCGCCGCAAGGGAGATCTCGTCATCGGCCAGGAGGAGAACGGCGACGAGATCATCCGCGTTCCGCTGCGCGAGCCCATCCACGTCCGCCAGGCCTTCGACGAGTCACTCGACGTGACTCGCAGCAATTGCCCATGAGGAGCGAGACGATGCGAACGCTTCGACTTTCTTCCCCCTTCGCTGTCGCCGCGGCCCTGACCCTCTCCTGCGGGGAGCCGACGGTGCCGCCGGCGGTCGAGGTCAGCGCCGTCCACAGCGACGCCCTCCCCGTCGACCCCGGCGACGCCGCCTGGGCGGAGGCACCCGTCTACACCGCGAAGCTCCTCCTCCAGGATGTCGTCGAACCGCGGCTGCTGGAGACATCGACGCCGGAGGTCCGGGTCCAGGCGGTATCCGACGGTGAACGACTTGCCCTGCGGCTGGCGTGGGACGACGAGACTCGAGACGACCTGCCCGGCGCGGCTCGCTTCGACGACGCCTGTGCCATTCAGCTTCCGCAGACCGTCACGGCCAACGTGCCCGATCCCCAGATGGGAGAGAAATCCAAGCCGGTGGAGGTCAGCTACTGGCGCGCCTCCTGGCAGGCCGTCGTCGATGGCCGCGGCGACACCATTCGCGACCTCTATCCCAACGCCTCGGTGGACCACTATCCCTACGAGGCGGCCCATCTCGAGCCGGGCTCCGAGGAGCAGCGAAAAATGGCGCTCCGCTACGCACCCGCCAGGGCACTCGACAACGACCGGGCCGGCCCGCGCGACAGCCCGGTGGAAGACCTGATCGCCCTGGGCCCGGGCAGCCTGAGCCGCGCCGACGCGACCCAGTCCGATGGCAGCGGGCGCCACAGCCCGGCTGGATGGGAAGTCGTCATCAGCCGCCCCCTCCCGGACGGCCTGGAGAGTGGTGGCCGCTCGGTCGTCGCCTTCGCCGTCTGGAATGGCGCCCGCAACGAGGCCGGCTCCCGCAAGATGCGGTCGGGCTGGATTCCCCTGACCGTGGAGTGAGTGAGATGACCGCCACACTGAACCCCAAACACGAGTCGAGGCGGGCGATGGCCGACGCCCTGGACTGGCGTCTGATCGGCCTGCTCCTCGAGCGCCCGCGGCCCGGATGGCTCGAGGAGGCCGAGGCGCTGGCGGCCGAGACGCGGAACAGACAGCTGAAACAGGCCGTGCATGACGCGCGCGGCGCCACCGAGGGAGCCTATCTGAGCCTCTTTGCCGAGGGTGGATTCGTCTCGCCACGGGAGACCACCTGGCGCCACCGGGAAGACCCCGGCCAGATCCTCGCCGACATCGCTGGATTTTACGAGGCCTTCGCCTTCCGGCCTCAGGCCGAGGATCCCCTCGACCACGTCGCCGTCGAGGCTGGTTTCGTCGGCTACCTCTGCCTCAAGGAGGCGCGCGCGCTCGCTCACGGTGACGAGGAGAGCGCCGAGACCACCGCCGGCGCCCGGCGCCGCTTCATCGGTGACCATCTCGGCCAGTTCGCCGAAAACTGGGCCGACCGCATCTCTGCCACCGGGGTCCCTCATCTGTCCGCCGCTGCACGGGTCATTGCCGAGAGGCACATCGAAGGATCGGAACACGCTGCTCCAAGAGCAAGTACCGAAGAAGAAGGAGATCCGAAGTGAACGCAATCGAAACCCTGGTCGAAGAGCATCGCCTGATACAGAGGGGCCTGGACCTGCTGACGACGGCAGCCGAACGAATCGAACGCAATCAGCGTCCGCCAAAGGAGTTCTTCGAGAAGGCCGTGCGCTTCACCCTGAACTTCACGAACAAGTTCCACCACTACAAAGAAGAGATCGTCATGTTCGGGATGTTGGCGCAGAAGCGCGAAGGGGAGCTCGACGCGGAGATCGAGCGGCTGAGAGACCAGCATCATACCTTGCACAATTACATGAACGAGATCTCGAAGTCGCTGGACGCCTACTCCGAGAACAGCCAGTCCGAGGTTCGCCGACTCCACAGGAATCTGTGCGACTACATCGAGACACTTCGCCGCCATATCAACGCGGAGAACAGAATATTCTACCCGCTGGTCGCCAAGACGCTGACTGAGGACGAAATGCTTTGGCTGAGGGAGGAATTCGACAAGTATGCCGCCAACAAAGGGCCGAACGCGATGCAGGTGAACGAAGCCATCGTCGAGGAAATGGCCGCGCTGGTGTAAAGCTGAATAAGGCTCCCTGGGTAGCGCGGCTGGCTATTCCTCTTCGTCCCCGGCCGCCCCACCGGCCGCGCGCTTCTCGGCCCGGAGCTTCTTCTCCATCTCGATGTACTTGCCCTTCACCTTGGCAGGGATGGGATGCTGGACGCCCTCCCGGAGCTTCGCGAAGTCATACCCCTCCGCGGGTGCGGTGGGGGCATCCGAGTTGTGGCAGGCGGCGCAGATCTGGTCGTCCTTGTCGACCTCCCACATACCGGCGGCCACTGACTTGGCCCGGTCGGCCATGATCTTCTTCTTCTTGTAGAGACTCCCGGGACCGTGACAGGACTCGCAACCGACACCTTCCTCGGAAGGAAGGGGTGCCTTCGCAAACTTCGACGGGTCCTCCCCATAGGCGGTGACGTGGCACTTGAGGCATTCGGGAGCCTCGTGGGGCGGCACCGTGAGTCCCTGCTCCTTGCCGACCTCCAGCGCCTTGTCGCTCTTGAGGATCTCGAAGGCCTTCGCGTGCTTTGCCTCCTGCCAGGCGCCGAACTGATTTCCCATCAGCTCCTTCTTGTGACAGGTCTTGCACTTCTTCGCGCCGACGTACTGGGGCTCCTTGCCGGCGGCATCGGCCATCCCCACCGCCAGTCCGAATCCGAGCACGACGCTGATCGCAACGACGATCCAAGCCGACCGTCCAGTCATCTGCCTCTCCTCCTGTCGGGCGTCCCGGCCCTTCCTCTCCTGGCACCCCAAGGCGCTTCGCGGAGCAGAGTTAATCACGGCGTGGGGGATTTGTCGATCTGCGGGAGCCGCGCCGGCCTGGGGTGACTACACGACGCCTGATCGCCGAATCTAGGACCAGATCTGGGTGGATTCGCGCGCTGCGATGGAATCCCAAGCTGGCAAGAAGACCGCGCTTCTCTTAGCTTTTCCGCCGCTCTTGCCACAGATCCGGCCTCGACGGCTTTCACGCCACGAGCGCGGGAAAGGTGACCACGTCATGGACTCCAGACGACACGAGCTGAAACGCGCACTTCCCCATCAATGGCGGCCGTGGTCGCTTCTTCTGTTCGCCCTGCTTGCCCTTTCCCTGCTCGGGGCGGACGACTGGTGGCGCCCCTCGAACAGCGATGAGGGGTATCCGAGCCGCCCGCTCACCTCCGAAGAGGAGCCGGAGCCGGTCCTCCTGCCTCCGCCGCCCATCGATGACGAGTACTTCCCGTGTACCGACTGTCACGAGGACGAGCTGGCGGATCCCGAGAGGCGCGAGCTCGACGAGCACGACACCATCGAGCTGGCTCATGGCGATCTCTGGTGTCTCGATTGCCACCAGTCCGATCAGCGAGATCTACTGCACCTCTCGGATGCTTCGCCGGTGCAGATGGAGGAGTCGTGGCGTCTCTGCACGCGCTGCCACGCCAAGAGGATCCCCGACTGGCGCGCCGGCGTGCACGGAAAGCGGACCGGATATTGGCGCGGACCGAAGGAGTACCGGACCTGCGTCGTCTGTCACGATCCCCATTCGCCCCTCTTCAAGCCGTTGGAGCCCAAGCCCCCTCCGATACCCGCTGCCATGCTCCGAGCTTCGAACCGCGCCGAAGAGGAGGAGGAACGGCATGTCGAAGAGTGAGCGCAAGGCGCGGTCGACGTCCCGCCGTCAGTTCCTGAAGGCCACCGCTGCCGGGGCGGGCGCCCTCGCCGGCGTTCCGAGTGCAGCGCAGGCCTTCGATCTCGCCGGGTACTTCCAGGCCCACTTCCGCGAGCTCTCCCCGGAGGAGATCGAAGGCGTGATTCGCCGCCTGGAACGGAAGCACTCCGAGAAGTACGGCAAGCCGGTCACGGTGGATGCTGCCGGACCCAACGACGGGGTGCTGTTCGGTTACGGCCTGGACCTGAGCCGCTGCATCGGCTGCCGGCGTTGCGTCTACGCCTGCGTCGGGGAAAACAACCAGTCGCGCGACCCCCAGATCCACTGGATCCGCGTGCTCGAGTTCGAGCGCGAGGAGGTGACCCGGAGGATCGATTTCGAGGACGGCAATCCCTTCTACGACCACGAAGAGGTGCCCGCCGAGGGGAAGGTCTATCTACCGGTCGCGTGTCAGCAGTGTGAGAACCCGGAGTGCGTGAAGGCCTGCCCGACCACGGCGACCTGGATGGAGCCCGACGGCATCGTCGTCATCGACTACAACTGGTGCATCGGCTGCCGCTACTGCATGGCGGCCTGCCCCTACGGAGCGAGGCATTTCAACTGGGCCGAGCCCGAGATTCCGGTGGACGAGCTCAATCCGAACACACACTATCTGGGCAATCAACCTCGCCCGCATGGCGTGGTGGAGAAGTGCAGCTTCTGCATCCAGCGAACTCGGCACGGCCGCTACCCGGCCTGCGTGGAAATCTGTCCCGTGGGCGCCCGTAAGTTCGGCAACCTGCTCGATCCGGAGAGCGAGATCCGATACCTGATGGATCACAAGCGGACCTTCGTCCTCAAGGCCGAGCTCGATACCAAGCCCAAGTTCTTCTACTTCTACGGCTGAGACCCCGGCGGCCACCTCGGTGGCCGGAGCACGAGGGATCCGAGATCTGAAGCGCGAGGCGCAAGAGCATGAAGAGCATCCCGGCATTCGTATTCTACTGCTTGAAGGAGATGGTCCGTGGGGGGCGCGCCTACTACGCCTGGCTCATCTGCCTCGGCGTCCTGATCTCGATCGGCGCCGCCGGTTTTCTGGAGCAATTCCTTTACGGCCACATCGTCTCGAGCATGCGCGATCCCGTCCCCTGGGGCATGTTCATCGGGACCTATGCCTTCCTGGTCGGCGTGGCCGCCGCCGCCATGGCGCTGGCGGTTCCCGGATACGTCTACAACTGGAAGCCGATCAAGGACATCGTGGTGCTCGGTGAGATCATCGCGATCAGCGCGGTGATCATGTGCATCCTGTTCGTCATGGCGGACCTGGGGCATCCGGAGCGCTTCTGGCACCTGCTCCCCCTCCTGGGGAAGCCCAACATTCCCTACTCGATGATCGCCATGAACGTGCTGATCCTCAACGGATACCTCGTCCTGAACGTCGTGCTGGTCTCCTACTTCCTCTACTGCTCCTACGCGGATCGCCCCTACAACAAGGCGTTCTTCATGGCGCTGATGCTGTTTTCGATTCCGGCGGCGATCAGCATTCACACGACGACCGCCTTCATCTTCAACGTCCTGCCGGCGAGACCCTACTGGAACTCGGCAATCCTCGTCCCGCGCTTCATCGCGACGGCTCTCTGTGCGGGCCCGGCGCTGATGGTGCTCGCCTTCCAGGTGCTCCGAAGGGCCGCGAACATCAACATCCGGGACGAGGCCCTGGTAAAGATCGCGGAGATGATGGCCATCGTCCTGTTCGTGAACCTTCTCCTCTTCTTCGCCGAGGTGGTGACGGAGTTCCGCTCGGCAACCGCCCATACGGTTCACATGCAGTACTACTTCAGGGGCATCGAAGGTCACCTCGGCCTGGTGGGCTGGGCCTGGTTCGGTGCATCCTGCAACGTGCTCGCGTTCCTGCTCCTGCTGGTACCGAAGACTCGGAACAATCCCATCACCATGAACCTCGGCTGCGCGCTCGTCTTCATGGGAGTCTTCATCGAGAAGGGAGTCGGCCTGGTTCTCCCCGGATTCACGCCGGGAACCCTGGGCGAGGTCTACGAGTACTTCCCCTCGCGGCCGGAGGTGATGATCGCCATCGGCATCGCCGGAGTCGGCATTCTGGTCTTCACCCTGCTCAGCAAAGCCGCCATCCCGCTCACCTTCAGCGAGCCTCTCGAGTGGGAAGACGAGCTCCGCGCAGAGGGGAGCCGAAAAGCCGCCTACGGCCCAGGTGCGGTGCGGCCCTAGCAGCCCTCTGAGTACACTGCCTGCGAGCGATGCAGGAGCACCACAGACGGAGGATCGAATGGGTTCTGAACGGCGGAGACGACGCGCATCGGGGCAGAGGAGACAACCCCTGAACGTGGCCGTCGTGGTCCTCTCGGCGCTCCTTTTGCTCTCAATTGCACCATTTGGGAGCTCGGCGGCAGAGGAGGCGACGGACTCCTGCGTGGAGTGCCACAGCAAGGGATCCTTCCTGGTCACCAACAAGAAGCTCTACGACTACTTCCAGCGTTGGGGCTCGTCGGTTCACAGACAGGAGGAAGTTACCTGCGTCGACTGCCACGGTGGCAACCCCAAGAGCTCCGACAAGGAGAAGGCGCACGGCGGCGACCTCGAGGCCGCGAAGGCGAAGAGTGCGGTGAACTTCCGGAACATCCCCAAGACCTGCGGCGGCTGTCACGAGGACATCTACGAGGGGTTCCGCGAGAGCACCCACTTCGACCACGTGGTGAGCCAGGACCAGGAGGATCAGGGGCCCACCTGCGTCACCTGCCACGGCTCCATCAACGTGGCGGTCTTGAACGTCAATACGGTCGAGGACACCTGTCGGAACTGTCACAACGAGGAGACCGGGAACAGCCCGGAGAATGCGGAGGAGGCGCGGGCGCTCTTGAACCGCTTCCTCTCCATTCATCGCTACTACCGCTACATCACCCGGCGAGGCGATCCCGCGGAGACGAAGCAGTTCTTCGAGGAGTTCGACGCCCAGATCCGCGATCTCAGCGTGACCTGGCACACCTTCGATCTGGACGCGATCGGGGAGAAGACCGAGGCGGTGCTCCATGAGCTCCGGGTGAAGCGCGAAGAGATCGCCACCGCCCAGAGGAAAGCGAGAGAGAGCCGCAGCCCGGCGCCCGAATAGCCGGGTGGCCCAGGGCGCGGCGCTCCAGCTGGGATTCCCGGCTTCACCACCCATGCGCTGTGTGTATTTCACAACGTCTCTTCCGGCCTGGCGGAATCCTCTCCAACGATAAGGGTACGGAAAGGGGGCCGAACTTGATCTAGATCAAGGAACCCGTGCGGCCCGCGTAGTAGTACTCGCAAGACGCAGTTGTTTCTGATGAAATCGGGCTTTCGAGGAGGAGGGTTCATGCGAGACACATTGGTGCTCCTGGCGATCGGGCTGCTGGCTACGCCGGCTCTCGCCTTCCAGTCCAATCTGCCCGCCCAGCTGAGCGAAGAGACCGACTCCTGCCTCGAGTGCCACAGGGAGGACAACCCGGGCCTCTATCAGCAGTGGGGGGCCGGAAAGCACTTCGGCGCCAACGTGGGGTGCTACGAGTGCCACAAGGCCGAGGAAGGCGACCCGGACGTGCTTCGCGACGAAGACCACGAGGACTTCGTGATCGCGACCATCGTATCGCCGCAGGACTGCGCCCAGTGTCACCCGACCGAGGTCGAGGAGTTCGTCAACTCCCACCACGCCAAGGCCGGTCGCATCATGGGCTCTCTCGACAACCTCCTGGCCGAGGTGATCGAGGGCAACAACGGCATGGTCACGCCCCTCTTCCCCGCCGGCATCTCCGCTGCCGCGGTCAACGGCTGCTGGCAGTGTCACGGGAGCGTCGTCCGCGTCAACGAGGACGGCACCCTCGATCCCGCCACCTGGCCCAACACCGGCATGGGCCGCGTGAACCCCGACGGTACCGAGGGATCCTGCACCGCCTGTCACCAGCGCCACGAGTTTTCCGCCGCCCAGGCGCGCCATCCGGACAACTGCGGCAAGTGCCACCTCGGTCCGGACCACCCGCAGAAGGAGATCTACGAGGAGTCGAAGCACGGAATCGCGTTCCGAGCGCACATCGGCGAGATGAATCTCGACTCGTCCAAGTGGATCGTCGGCGAGGACTACAGCGCCGCCCCCACCTGCGCCACCTGTCACATGAGCGCCACCACCAACCAGCCCATCAGCCACAACATCGGGCTGCGCGTCAAGTGGAACAACCGCCCGGCGCGCTCCAAGCTCTCACACGAGACGGACAAGCGCTGGGGCCTGGATTCGCAGAAGATCACCGCCGACATGCGCCGCAAGAACATGGAGGACGTCTGCATCAGCTGCCACCAGACGCGGTTCGCGAGCAACTTCTTCATCCAGTACGAGGCCCTGCTCGACCTCTACGACGAGAAGTACGCCAAGCCCGGTCTGGAACTCTACGCCGCGGCAGTCGAGGTCCTCAAGAGCAATCCGGAGTACGCGAAGTTCTCCCACCCGGTCGACTGGACCTGGTTCGAGATCTGGCACCACGAGGGCCGTCGCGCCCGCCATGCGGCCGCGATGATGGCCCCGGACTACACGCACTGGCACGGAACCTACGATCTCGCCAAGCACTGGATGACCAAGTTCGTCCCCGAGCTCAAGGAGATCATCGACGAGTACCGAGACCAGGCGCCGGAGGAGGTGGCGGCCCTCGAGGCGAAGCTCGAAGAGGTCACCCACAGCGACGACTGGAAGTGGTCGGTCAACAAGGAAGATCCCGCGGTCAAGAAGGCGCGGGAGAAGCGCCAGGAAGAGTTCAACGCGCGCTACAAGTAGCCCGCGCCCCCTCGTCTTACGGGGACGTTCCTTGCGTTCTTGCGTTCTGGCTCCTCCAGAACGCAAGGAACGTCCCCGCCTCTCTCCCTCGCTCAGATCCAGCCGAGGATCGCTCCAAAGACGATCAGGCTGCCGATGTCGACGGTGTAGATCACACCGACCGTGGTGAGCTTGCTCTTCATGGTCTTCATGTCGTGGACCCAGAAGGAGACCAGGAAGAACGGGAGATAGCCGATCAGGAAGATCAGCCACGGGGCTCGGGTGCTCCACCAGGAGTAGTCCCAGGTGAGCGCGTTGACGGCGTTGAGGAGACACTCCACGAACACGCAGAAGACGGCCCCGAAGATCGCCATCGCGAGCCGGTTGGGGAGGCCGAGGACGCGGCTGTTCTTGTCCGCCGGCAGCATCTTCGAGAATGCGATCCCGGAGATGGCGAACATGAAGCAGATCTCGATGTTGAGCCCGATCAGGATCAGGTAGGCCGTGTCCCCCGGGGCACCCCAGACCGGGGCGTGCTGGGTGAAGTGAAAGACCAGCGCGTTCCAGATCTCGTTGAACCAGTCCATCCCCCAGTACGCGAGGCCCGCCAGGACGAGATTCCAGTTCTTCCTCTCGACCTCGACCGCGTACACGTAGACCACGAAGGCGAAGAGCGGGATCACGTACCACTGGAACTGGGCTCCGTCCCGTAGAATCCGCAGGGCCTCGAGGGATGCGTCCGTCGGCATGGATCACTCCTTTCCCGGATGTCTGGATGGCGAGAGCAGTTGCCCCTGTCTGGGAAGGGATCGGCCGCGGCGGCGTGCGACGCCCCCTCCCGGATGTTCAGGCGCCGCAGTCTACCAGAAGCGATCCGCGCGAACGGTAGATCCGTCGCGCCCCCCTTCCGGCGCTTCGCGGCAGCGCCGCGCCGCGCCGCGAGTGAAAAGCCGTTTGTTTTCGCAAACAAGCGGCTCTGACTCGCAGCAGATGGTATAAGGTAGCCACCGCCCGATTCCAGGGCAGTCCACCATCTCGAATCAGCAGTGAGGTCTCCCCCAAATGCCGAAGCGCAGCGACATCCACAAGGTGATGATCATCGGTTCCGGGCCCATCGTCATCGGGCAGGCCTGCGAATTCGACTACTCGGGAACCCAGGCGTGCAAGGCGCTCCGGTCGCTGGGCTACGAGATCGTCCTGGTCAACTCGAATCCCGCCACCATCATGACGGATCCCGGCACGGCGGACGTGACCTACATCGAGCCGCTGACGCTCCAGGAGATGACCAAGATCGTCGCCAAGGAGAAGCCGGACGCCCTCTTGCCGAATCTGGGCGGGCAATCCGGGCTGAATCTCAGCTCCGAGCTCGCCAGGGCGGGCGTCCTGAAAGAGCACGGCGTCCAGGTGATCGGCGTCCAGGTAGACGCCATCGAGCGCGGCGAGGATCGTCAGGCATTCAAGGACACGATGAACAAGCTCGGCATCGAGATGCCCCACAGCAGGATCGCCAACAGCCTGGAAGAGGCGGAGAAGGCCGTCGCCGAGATCGGCCTGCCCTGCGTGATCCGCCCGGCCTACACCATGGGGGGTACGGGTGGGGGCTTCGCGGGGAACATGGAGGAGTTCCGCACAATCGCCGAACGCGGGCTTCGCGCGAGCTTCGTCGGGCAGATCCTGGTGGAGGAATCGGTCCTCGGCTGGGAGGAGCTGGAGCTCGAGGTCGTCCGCGACAGCAAGAACCAGATGATCACCGTTTGCTTCATCGAGAACGTCGACGCCATGGGCGTGCACACGGGTGACAGCTACTGCACCGCGCCCATGCTCACCATCGACAAGGAGCTGCAGGAGCGGCTGCAGAAGTACTCCTATGACATCGTCGAGGCCATCCAGGTGATCGGGGGCACCAACGTCCAGTTCGCCCACGATCCCGAGACCGGGCGCGTCGTGGTGATCGAGATCAACCCCCGGACGTCTCGCTCCTCGGCGCTGGCCTCCAAGGCCACCGGATTCCCCATCGCGTACGTCTCTTCGCTCCTCGCCGGTGGGCTCACCATGGACGAGCTTCCTTACTGGCGAGACGGAACCCTCGAGAAGTACTCGCCCTCCGGTGACTACGTGGTGGTGAAGTTCTCCCGCTGGGCCTTCGAGAAGTTCGATGCGCTGGAGGACAAGCTCGGAACGCAGATGAAGGCCGTGGGCGAGGTCATGAGCATCGGCAAGACCTACAAGGAGGCCTTCCAGAAGTCGATCAGATCGAGGGAAGACGGCCGCTACGGCCTCGGCTTCGCCAAGGACTACCACGAGAAGTCCCTCGAGGATTTGATGCGGATGCTGGCGGAGCCCTCCAGCGAGCGGCAGTTCATCATGTACGAGGCCCTCCGCCAGGGCGTCGACGTGCAAACCCTGTTCGAGACCACCCACATCAAGCCGTGGTTCATCGAGCAGATGAAGGAGCTGGTGGAGCTGGAGGAGGAGATCCTTACGCATCGGGGCGCGGGACTGCCTGACGAGCTCCTGATCCGTGCCAAGAAGGACGGATTCTCAGATCGCTATCTGGCCCAGATCCTCGATCTCGGCGAAACCGGGATCCGCGAGCAGCGCAAGAAGCTCGGCGCCGAGGAAGGGTGGCACCCGGTTCCGGTCAGCGGCGTGGAAGACGCCGCCTACTACTACTCGACCTACAACGCCCCCGATACCACCGAGGTTTCCCCGAATCGGAAGGTCATGATCCTCGGGGGCGGGCCCAATCGGATCGGCCAGGGCATCGAGTTCGACTACTGCTGTGTCCATGCTGCCTTCGCGCTGCGCGATGCCGGCATCGAGTCGATCATGGTCAACTGCAATCCGGAGACGGTATCCACCGATTTCGATACATCGAACAAGCTCTACTTCGAGCCGCTCACCGTGGAGGACGTGCTCAGCATCTACGAGAAGGAGAACCCCGAGGGCCTCATCTGCCAGTTCGGCGGGCAGACACCGCTCAACATCGCCGCCGAGCTGGAGGCGGCCGGGGTGAACATCATCGGGACGACACCGGACACCATCGGGCTGGCGGAGGACCGCGATCGCTTCCGGCAGAAGATGGCCAAGCTCGGCATTCCCGAGCCGGAGAGCGGCATGGCCAGCACCCTCGAAGAGGCGACGGAGGTGGCGGCACGCATCGGATATCCGCTGATGGTCCGACCCTCCTTCGTCCTCGGCGGCCGAGGCATGGAAGTGGTGCACGACGAGGTGATGCTGAAGCGCTACGTCCAGGCGGCCGTCGACGTCTCCCCCGAGCGGCCGATCCTGATCGACAAGTTCCTCGAGAACGCGATCGAGGCCGAGGCCGACGCCATCGCCGACGGAACCGACGCCTTCGTGCCGGCGGTCATGGAGCACATCGAGCTCGCCGGGGTGCACTCCGGTGATTCGGCGTGTGTAATCCCGCCCAGGACGATCCCGCAGGAGCACATCGATACGATTCGCGAGTACACCCGCAAGATCGCCACCGAGCTGAACGTGGTCGGATTGATGAACATCCAGTACGCGATCTGCAACGATGTGGTCTACGTGCTCGAGGCGAATCCCCGCGCGAGCCGCACGGTGCCCCTGGTGAGCAAGGTATGTGGGCTCTCGATGGCGCGGATCGCCACACAGCTGATGCTCGGCACCAAGCTCTCCGACCTGGATCTGAAGCAACGCCCGATACCCCACTACGGCGTCAAGGAGTCGGTATTCCCCTTCTACTTCTATCCCGAAGTCGACCCCGTCCTGGGGCCCGAGATGCGGTCGACCGGAGAGGTCCTGGGGATGTCCAACTCCTTCGGATTGGCTTTCTACAAGGCCCAGGACGCGGCCCAGGGACGCCTCCCCCTCGAGGGCACCGTGCTGCTCACCGTCGCCGACAGGGACAAGGAATCCATCGTCGACGTGGCCCGCCGCTTCACCGAGATGGGCTTCGCGCTCAAGGCAACCGGCGGAACCAGGGACTTCCTCGCCAAGCACGGAATCGATGCGGAACGCGTCTTCAAGGTGCTGGAGGGTCGGCCGAACGTGGCCGACGGCATCACGGACGGCGAGATCCAGCTGGTGATCAATACGCCGATGGGCAAGGCCAGCAAGGAAGACGACTCGTACATCCGCAAGGCAGCGATTCGATATCGCGTTCCCTACATCACGACGGTGGCCGCCGCGTCAGCGGCCGCCAAGGGAATCGCGGCGTGTCGCATGGGAGAGCCGGAAGTCAAGTCGCTGCAGAGCTACCACGCGGACATCGGCTTGTAGGCTAGCTTTCGATCGGAATCATCACGTCGATGAGCGGCGCGTGCTGCTGCGCTCCGTAGATGTCGGTGTCCCCGATGCCCCCCGAGTCGACCGGTCGCTTGATGGTGATCTTGATCGCGCGCGCCGCATCGAAGCAGACCAGGTGATAGACGTCCTCCGGCCGGAGCCGGTACAGCCTGCAGATCAGCTCTCTGTCAATCACGCCCGAGCGCTTCACGGTCTGGTACGTCTCGTCGTCATCGAACATCACGTCCAGCGTCAGCTCGAAGGGACCCGCGTTCTTGCTCCGGAGCACCTTGGCGAGATCGTAGAGCCTGGCTGTCTTCGCCATCTTTCTCTCCCTGCTCCCCTACTGCAGCTTCGTGTAGTCGGTCCTGAAGAGCTCGCACGGATCGTCGACCTGGACGAGATGGTAGACGCTGAACTTGTAGACGGGGCCGCAGGGAATGTCGGAGGGTGAGTAGAGGAAAGCCAGATTCCCCGCGGTCGACTTCCTCCCCGCAACCGGGTAGTGAAGCATCGTGGATCTCGCCGAGGCGCAGATCGCATTCGCCAGCTCCTGCGTCGCGGCCACCACCTCCATGACGATGCCGATCTCGTGTCCAGGCTTGCCAAGCGGCTCCAGACTCCCCATCACGGCGTTCTTCCCGTAGATGTGGAACAGGATCTGATAGTCCGATTCGGGAACCTCCCGGTAGTCCGCACGCATCTGTTCGACGACGCCACGCGTGATCTCATCGATGTGCTCGATCAGAATCGGGTCTCGCATGCCGGCAATGAAGATGGTCCGGAACGCCACCTGCGAGGCGCCCTCCAGCTTGATGGTGTACCCGTCCGTGGTCTTGGCGCGGCTGCCGGAGACCCGGACGCTGTTCTCGGTCTCGGCCTCGAACGCGCACCCGGACAGATCCAGCTCGATCCCGGGGCCGTGGAGAATGTAGGGATGGCCCTTCTCGTAGAGGGTGTGTGCTGCGACGGAGGTCGGGTAGCACTTCCGGCTGTCGTCGAGCGCTTCCACGATGAAGTGATCGTCCCGGAGGTAGCCGAGAATCGCATCCTTCGTGGTTCCCGGATCGGCGCAGAGCGCCCCGCATTCCAGGATCTTTCCCAGGTGCATCGCCATCGCTGGATCGAAGCCAGCTCGGATCGGCAATGCGGCGAAGGGGGCCGGGTCGTAGGCGCGCCCCGCGACGATCAGCTGCGCTCCATGGTCGAGGGCGGCGATGATCGGTTCGCACCCCATCTGCCCCACGATGCGAACGGCGTCGTCGATCGCGGCGTGGGTCAGATCCGGAACCGGTCCCAACGGCTCGATCTGGTTCTCCCCGAGCTTGCGATGGAGGTAGTCCCGATCGATGTCTGCGTAGATCACCGCCGTTTCGAAGGAGAGCCGCCTCTCCCGCACGATCTCCTCGATCAGCTGCATCGACCATTCGACGTGCGACTTCGCCCCAGCGCCACCCGCGGATCCGATGATTACGGGAATCTCGAGCTCGTGGCCACCGGTGAGGATGGGACGAAGATCCTTCTCCGTCGCCTGCCTGCTGACGATGCCGGTACCAGCCCCGAGCTTCAGCGGACCCGCGTCGGTCGATCCCGCGTCCACCGCGATGACGTCCGGACCTCGCTCGAGTCCCCTGCGAAAGGAGGTCTCGGGAAACCCGTACCCGAGGATTCCACACGGGGAGAGAATCCTCATCTCGTTCAATTCGCGCGTTCCTCCGGAGCACGACAGTTTGGCAGCTCCAGATCGAGGGGACAAGCTGGCGAACCGCAGCGATACGACGCGGAGAGACTGATCGATTGACACCTCTAGTCTGCGGATTTAGGCTCGAAAAGCCCCTTCTCGACCGAGCACCATTTCGAACCGCTGCCCGTCTTCGTAGCTCCAGAGGAACCCTCCATGCCGGAAGCGCGATCCAATCGATTCAACCCCCTCGAGACCCACGCGGGCTCCCAGCCGCAGAAGCCGGCGGTGATCGGGGCCGCTCGGTCGCTGAGCTACGGGCAGCTCCGCGAGAGAGCCCGGGCGCTGGCGAAACGGCTGTACGCACTGGGCCTTCGGCCCGGAGATCAGGCCGCGGTCATGACCTACAACCTGCCCGAGTACGACGAGATCTCGAAGGCCCTCAACTACCTGCAGGTGGGGATGGTCATGGTCGGATACCGGATGAAGGCGCCGGAGATCGAGTACATCGTCGAGAACTCCGACTCGAAGGTCCTCTTCTTCTGGCACGAGTTCGCCGATCGGATCCTCCCCCAGAAGGACCGATACGGGTCGGTGGTCCGCGATGGCTTCCTGGTCTTCGGCGGCTCCGCAGAGGGAGCCCGGGACTATGAGGATCTCTTCGTCGATCCGCCCGACGTGGATCTCGACGAGCCCCCGGCGGGCAAAGCCGCAGGCAAGTCCATGATCTACACCTCGGGCACCACCGGAAAGCCCAAGGGCGCGGCCCGCAGCACCGACTTCGCCGCCAGACCCGAAGTCATCCAGTACCTGATGAAGACCGTCGGCTTCCTCGGGATGGGTCCGGACGAGGTCCACCTCGTCTGCTGCCCCCTCTATCACTCCGCGCCCTCCTTCTTCAATCTGGTGAGCTTCATTCTCGGAGGGACGTCCATCTACCAGCCGCGTTTCGATCCGATCGGTTTTCTCGAGCTGGTGGATCGCCACAGGGTGACCTCGGTGCATCTGGTTCCCACCATGGTCGCGCGCCTGCTGCAAGTTCCCGACGAGGTCATCCGCCCTCTCGATCTCTCTAGCCTTCGCACCGTCATCTGCGGCGCGGCTCCCCTCTTCCCAGAATCCAAGCTCGCCTTTCTCGACCGCTTCGGCGACTGCCTCTACGAGTACTACGGATCCACGGAAACCGGGATCAACACGCTGATCTCTCCTCGGGAGATTCGCGAGCGGCCGTCGAGCGTGGGTAGAGCGTTCGCGGACAACGAGCTCAAGATCTTCGACGAGGCGGGCAAGGAGGTTCCCGACGGGGAACGCGGCGTCCTCTACATGCACAACGCCATGCTCATGGAGGGCTACTACAAGAACTCGCAGGCGACCGTCGAGACGCACCGTGGCAAGTACATGACGGTGGGAGACGTCGCCGTCCGGGACGCCGACGGCTACATCTACATCGTCGATCGAATCAAGGACATGATCATTCGGGGCGGGGTGAACATCTATCCCGCCGAGATCGAGGAGGTCCTGTCGGGAATGCCGGGCGTCGAAGACGTGGCCGTGGTGGGACGGCCCGATCGTGAATTCGGCGAAGCCGCGGCTGCCTTCGTCGTGCGATCCGAGGGAGAGGTCGTCACGGAGAGCGAGATCCAGGACTTCTGTGGTCGTCACCTGGCCAACGAGAAGATTCCCGCCTCCGTCGTCTTCATCGAGGAGATCCCCCGAACACCCACGGGGAAGATCCTCAAGCGGGAACTCCGCGAGATGCTGGGAGAGCCAACGGGTTGAAGGACCCAATCACCATGGAGGGAGGAAGAACATGAGGAAGGTGGGCATCGTCGGAGCGGGGATCAAGGTCTCCGCCAAGATCGCGGAGATCCTCTGCCAGCAGGCCAAGAACAACCCCTACGCGCAGCGCCGCGACGAGGTGGTCACCGCCGAGATGGCGATGAACTCGCGCTACGTGGTCTACCCCTTCAAGCTGCTCGAGATGTGCGTCTACAGCGAGGGCGCGGGGGGGATCATCTTCGCGGCCGAGGACGATGCGAAGGCCATCTGCCGCAACGCGGGTACCGAGCCGGTGTGGATCACCGGCATCGGCGCCAGCAACGAGCATCACGTCGCCGGACCGGACTACACGCGCCACAAGTACATGGGGCGGATCTGGTCCGACTACATCGCCACCCACAAGGCGTACGAGATGGCGGGAATCACCGACCCGCTGAATGAAATCGGAGTCGTCGAGCTTCACGACGCCTTCATCAAGCAGCTTCAGATCACCATGGGCGAGATGGACTTCGTCCCGATCGGGCGCACCGACGACCTGATCGAGGAGGAGATCATGACGCCAGGAGGCAAGGTCCTGGTCAACCCGTCCGGCGGGTTGACCTTCGGCGGTCACTTCGTCGGCGGGTCGAACATCTTCTCCAGCTGGAGCGCCCGGCGCGAGATGTTCAATCGAGGGATCGCAAAAGGACTGGTCCACGGAACCGGATCGACGGTGGCGCAGTACGGCGTCGCGATGGTCCTGGAGAGGAGCTAGAACGATGACATCCAAGAGCGAGCCTCGGGTCATCCCCGAACACATGAACCCGCCCCTGGAGTCCGAAGTCCTGGTGAAGGACGGCGCTTCCTATCTCCAGAGCAACGAGGCGATGTTCACCTTCTACAAGCGCACCAAGGGCGAGCTGTCGAAGTACTTCCTCGGCCTGCGCGACGAGAAGAAGATCTGGGGTAGGAAGTGCTCCAAGTGCGCTGCCATCCGGGTCCCGCCCTTCGCGGAGATGTGCCCCGACTGCGACTTCGCCGAGATGGACTGGGTCGAGATGCCCGACGTCGGCGAGATGAACAGCACCCCGCCGATCACCTACTTCGCCCACTCCCTGTTCCAGTCCTGGGTGCCCTTCGGGCGGGGGCGCGTGGTGCTGGAGGGCGCCGAGACGGCGCTCCCCATCCACGTCTACACCACCAAGGGCGTGCTCACCCCGTTCGTATTCAAACAGGGAACGCCCGTGAAGATCGTGTTCCGGGACGAGCGGATCGGGAAGCCGACCGACGTCTTCGCGGTGCCCCTCGAGGAGCTCACCCCCGAGCAACGCTCGACCTCACCGCTGATGGAGAGTGAGCTGGACTTCTCCCAGCCCGTCGAGCCGGAGATGGGCGAGGCCACCGACTCCCAGCGGGCCGCCTTCGATACCGCGGTCGGGATGCTGGAACAGCTCGCCCGGGACGTGGAGCGGAGCGCCCGCGCACAGCACAACCTGGCCGGGTGGAATCGCAAGATCGCCGTCCGCACCGCCGCCGGAGATCTGGGCCTTCACATCGACGACAGCAGGCTCACGGTGACGAGGGGAAGGCCCGAGGGCCCTCCGGACTTCGTGATGATCGCCGAAGATCCCCAGCTTTTGGTCGACTGGATGACCTTCAAGGAGGCCCTCACCAACGCCATCATCGCCGGCACCCTCTGGATCAGCGCCAACCAGGAGTTCACCACCATCTTCAAGCTGGATCGGCTTCCCAGGTCGACCCATCGCGACGCGGGCTAGAAGCCCCCGCGCCCCAATAGGAGAGAGGGTTGGTGTGGTCACCACACCAACCCTCTCTCGTTGTACGCGATGATGCTGGATCTAGATCAGGAACGGCACCATCAGAAGGGCCACTACGTTGAGAATCTTGATCATCGGGTTGACTGCCGGGCCTGCCGTATCCTTGTAGGGATCGCCGACCGTATCGCCCGTGACGGCAGCCTTGTGGGCTTCGCTCCCCTTGCCTCCGTGATAGCCGTCCTCGATGTACTTCTTGGCGTTGTCCCAGGCGGCACCACCGGTCGTCATGGAGATGGCGACGAAGACGCCCGTGATGATGCTTCCAATCAGAAGGCCGCCGAGGGCAATCTTGCCCAGGATCAAACCAACCAGGATCGGAGCGGCCACCGGAAGCAGCGCCGGAACCAGCATTTCCCGGAGCGCGAACTTGGTGACGATGTCGACGCACGCGCCGTAGTCGGGCTTGGCCGTGCCTTCCATGATCCCCGGGATCTCGCGGAACTGCCGCCTGACCTCTTCGACCACCGCACCACCGGCCTTCCCCACCGCCTGCATCGCAATCGATGCGAACAGGTAGGGCAGCAGTCCACCGATGAAGAGGCCGATGATCACGTTCACATTGCTGAGATCGAAGCTCAACTGGCCGCTTCCGCCGTGCAGCGCGAACTCCTGCGTGTAGGCTGCGAAGAGCACGAGAGCGGCCAGGCCGGCTGAACCGATCGCATAGCCCTTGGTGACGGCCTTTGTCGTATTGCCAACGGCATCCAGCGGATCGGTCACGGCGCGCACGCTCTCATCCATCTCGGCCATTTCCGCAATTCCGCCGGCATTGTCCGTGATGGGTCCGTATGCGTCGATCGCAATGACCATGCCCGTCATCGAGAGCATCGACATCGCCGCCATCGCAATACCGTAAAGCCCGGCCAGCTCGTAAGCCACTCCGATGCCCAGGCAGATGGCCAGAACCGGGGCTGCGGTGGCCTGCATGCTGACGCCGAGACCTGCGATGATGTTGGTGCCGTGCCCGGTCGTCGAAGCCTGTGCGATGTGTTTGACCGGCCCGTAAATGCCGGTGTAGTACTCCGTGATGATCACGATGACGACCGTGAGCACGAGCCCCACCAGGGTCGCGAAGTATATGTTGATTACGGGAATCCCCGGTATTGCGGCCATCATGTTCGTAGTGACGAAGTAGAAGACAATGCCAGCGAGAATGGCGGAGCCGAACATCCCCTTGTACAGAGCACCCATGATGTACTCGTTCTTGCCGAGCCTGACGAAGAACACGGCGATCATCGAAGCGACAATGGAGACCGCACCGAGAACGAGGGGAAACACCGTGGCGATCATGATGTCGGGGAACAGCAGGTTGCCGAGAAGCATGGCCGCCACTGCAGTGACGGCGTATGTCTCGAAGAGGTCGGCTGCCATTCCTGCACAGTCGCCCACGTTGTCGCCGACATTGTCCGCGATCGTGGCCGGATTTCTGGGATCATCCTCGGGGATGCCTGCCTCGACCTTGCCGACCAGGTCTGCGCCGACATCAGCACCCTTCGTGAAGATCCCACCTCCGAGCCGCGCAAAGATGGATATCAGGCTGCCTCCGAAACCGAGAGCGACCAGCGCGATCACAGCCTCCCTCGGCGTGCTTCCCGTTCCCGTCAGTATCGCGTAGAAGCCGGCAACAGAAGTCAGTGCGAGGCCTGCCACGATCATCCCGGTGACGGATCCGCCCTTGAAGGCGAGGCTCAAGCCCGCCGCAAGGCCACTCTTCGAGGCTTCAGCGGTTCTGACGTTGGCCAGAACGGAAACCCGCATACCGATGTATCCCGCCACGAAGGACGCCACTGCGCCGACCAGGAATCCGAGAGCCGTCTTGAGTCCGAGCGCGAAGACGATCACGCCGAAGATGACGATGCCGGTGATCCCCATGCTCTTGAGCTGGCGGTTCAGGTACGCGATCGCCCCTTCGCTGATCGCGCTGGCAATTTCCTGCATCTTCTCATTGCCAGCCGGTGCGGCCTTCACTGTGGCAGCCAGAATGATGGCGAATACCACGCCAGCGATTCCAACCAACGTGCATATCAACGGTAGATTGTCCATTACTGCCTCCCTTGTTGCTTTCCTCCAGGTGCGCCTTGGCCTAGATCGAACCTCCCTTGCTGGCGAACCTGCGTCCCAGGCGCCGGGAGGGTTACCAGATATTCAGTTACTGTCCACCGGGATCGCCAGGGAATGGGGGGGGAATGGTCCCAAACGGCCCCATTTCCTGCACATCCGGAGTTTCGGGAGGCCCTGGTCGGAGCCGGCGGGGCCACCGCGGCAGGCTGGAGATGCTCCCAAAGCCTCGCTGGCCCCTCCGGCGGCACCGCCCGGGACCTCCACCAGGCGCGCCTCACGAGCCGTAGACCGGGGACCGTCTACCGCGGTTCTCGCGGGCCGGTTGCAGAGTCCCACTCCGCCCGTTCGAGCGGCGCTCGCTCCACACCTCGATCGTGTCGAAGCCTTCCGGGCCGATGAATTCCTACGGTGAGGACATCGCCCGATGGATGACGTTCAGGCTTCGCGATGCTTCGGGTCGGCAGAGGCGGCTCTTCGCGAACACTTTCGGGTGATTGCCATGGTAGAGCTCAACCGGTTTGCCGAGTTCATGGTTCTGCTATGGTGTGGCGCTTGCCACGCGCGGTCGCGCGTTCCGCGGGGTGCTCTCCCGCCGGCCGAGAGGGGCAACGTCGAATCCGCTCATTGCATGGCGCCCGTAACGCTGTTTTCCACCAGTCCACGACAACAGGGAGCATCAGGAAATGAGCCGACTGCCGATCTCGATTGCGCTGAGCATTCTCGTGCTGCTGTTCGCCGCTTCCGGGGCCTTTGCCGAGCCGAACCTGGAGAACGGGAAGACCAAGTTCGTCATCTGCGAAGGCTGTCACATGAAGGCCGGAGAGGGGAGCAAGGAGATCGGTGCCCCTCGAATCGCAGGCCAGCTTCACTCGTACGAGCTGCGCCAGCTCCAGAACTTCAAGGCGGGAATCCGCGGAACCCGGCCGGAAGACAGCTTCGGCGCCGTGATGCGACCGATGGCGCTCACGCTGGCCACCGACCAGGACATCGAGGACGTGATCGCCTACTTCAGCACCCTTGCGCCGACCATCCTGCCGCAGACCATCCAGGGCGGTAACGTCGCGAAGGGAAAGGAGATCTTCGCCACCTGCGCCGTGTGCCACGGCGACGATGGGAAGGGTATCGAGGTCCTGAGCGCTCCCCGCGTCGCCGGGATCCCCGACTGGTACCTGGACCGGCAGATCCGGAGCTTCGACAAGGGCATCCGGGGCACGCATTCAGAGGACGTCTTCGGCCGCCAGATGGGCGTCATCCAGAAGCTGGTGCTGCAGAACGATCAGGCGATCCTCGACGTGATCGCCTACATCAACTCGCTGCCGAAGGATTGACACCCCCGCCGTCGTCCCCGCCTCCGCAGCCTGATATGACCTAGGTCATCTCCTCCCGGTGCGCTGCTACCCTACCCTGCGTGCTGGATCGCCTCGCCGCGAGGGGAGGAGGTCTGCCCGCGCACCGGTTCGCCGGGCGGGATAGAGGAGAAACGACCATGCAGGTTCGCTACGTCCCCCGTCTCGAGCTCGACGCGGTCCTCCAGCCCAACGCTGCGGTGTGGCAGGCCGGAAAGGCCGAGACGGTGAAGCTCAAGGGCACCCCGCTCGACATGCAGCCCACCGACGCGATCAAGGTCTCCTGGAAGGAGAAGAAGATCGGCGTCGTAGAAGACGTGCAGGTGGACGCGGTCCATGACGGAGAGCGGATCGCCTTCCGGCTGGAGTGGAGCGATCCGACCGCGGACACGGAGATCACCGACACCACGCGCTTTCCCGATGGCGCCGGGATCCTCCTCCCCTGCGTCCAGTACGCGCCGATGGCGATCATGGGGGCGATCGGGATGGCGGTGAATGCGTGGTACTGGCGTGCCGACGAGAACGGCGGCGGGCGCCACGTGCTGGCCGAGGGTCTGGGAACCTCGCGCACCCTCGCCGAGGACCAGGTGCGGTCCAATGGCGTCTACGAGAACGGGCGCTGGCGCGTGGTCATCACCCGGGCGCTCGAGGTGCAGAGCTCCGAGAATCCGGCTCAGCTCGAGCCCGGTCAGAGCACCGGCTTCGGCGTGGCGATCTGGGAGGGTGGCCACGGCGAGCGTGCGGGAATCAAGGCCATCTCCGGCGACGACTGGATCGAGCTGAATCTGGAGCCCGCCGGCTAGGATCCGCGTCCCTGCCCGCCCCCTCCAGCCTCGGGCCATTTTAGCTTGCGAGAAAGCTTTCGTGAGTTAGCATGTTCCTGTCGAGCCACCGGGGCCGGGCCCCGGTGGAGCATCCGGATTCGTCCCCCGCAGGGCCGCGCGGGCCATGTCAAGGCGGCGACTCCGACAGCTACCCAGGAGACGGCCATGAGCAAGGACGAGCGGTATGACTTCGTCGTCGTGGGCGGCGGCCCCAATGGGATCGCGCTGGCGGCCTATCTGGGCAAGTGCGGAGCCAGCGTCTGCGTCCTGGAGGAGAGGCCGGAAGCCGGAGGCGCCTGTGAGAACAGCGAGCCGATCCCCGGGGTGCGCATCACTCCCCATGCCATGTACATGTACGCGGGGCCGGCGCCCGGATTCGAGCAGCTCGAGCTGCACAAGTACGGCTTCCGCATGGACTGGAGTCCGATCTCCGAGAACCTCGCGAATCAGAAAGAGGGAGGCGTCCTGACCACGGAAGGCGTGGCGCCGCTCACCGACAAGGACGTGATGGGCTGGGCCAAGCTCGCCGGCATGCTGGGGCAGCCGCCGTTCATCAAGGACCTGTTGCGCGCCACCTTCTGGTGCCCGCCCCACCCCCCCGAGGTCGAGGTGACGGCGGAGAACATCCCCTACATGCAGGTCTACAAGCAGCACCAGCCGGACGTCTGGACCGAAGAGCTGCTCGACATGACGCTCTTCGACCTGATGGACGAGTACTGCGAGACCGAGCCCCCCAAGGTCCAGCACGCCATGGTCGCCTGGTACTCGGGCGCTGCGGGTCACTGGGAAGGGGTGGCCATCCCCGCGCTCGGATGTGACATCACTCTCACCATCTACGGTGGAATCAGCGTCCCTCGCGGCGGCATGCACGGCTACTTCCATTCCATCATCCGCTGCGCCATCGCCCACGGCGTGGTGGTGCGCACCTGCTGTCCGGTGGACGAGATCATCGTCGACGACGGGCGGGCCACGGGGGTGCGTTTGCGGGAGACCGCCACCACCGACGAGAAGAAGATCTGGGCGAACAAGGCGGTGATCAGCGGTGTCGACGTCCTCCAGACCTTCGACAAGCTGGTGGGACCGCAGCACTTGAGCTCCAGCTTCCGGAAGAGGGTGCAGGACATCAGCCTGAAGGGAGGCAGCATCTGGGTCTCCCACCTGCTCACCCGCGAGCCGCTGCGCCCTCGCGCCAAGTTCATGTCCCCCGGCAGGGAGAAGGGCGGCGAGGTCGGCGGCCCCTACCCCTGCGACTCGCGCGAGATCTACTACGAGCACGTGGCAGACGTGGATGGCCGGCGCGGCCGTCCCACCGTGCCGCCCGAGAGACTGATGTGGATCGCGACCCAGAGCGCCAGGTTCAACCCCGAGCACGACGGCCAGTGCACGATCCCGGGGGTCTATCTGGAGTCCCCCTACTACGTCTACGTCCCGCCGCCGGAATACCAGCCCGGCGGACCCGACGCGATCGACAAGAACAAGGAAGAAGTCAACGCCTACATGCGCAAGGCGTTCAGCCAGGTCATCGAGAATCTCGACGACGACAATCTCATCGCCCATCTGGCAAACACGCCCTACGAGTCGGAGTTCCGCAACACCGGTCTGATCGGCGGCACCTGGTGCGGAACCCGCCACTGCGACGACCAGTGGGGAGAGAACCGCCCGTTGCCGGAGCTGGCGCGCTATCGAACGCCGATCGAGAATCTCTATCTCTGCAACCAGACGGCCTGTCATCCGGGCGGTCTCGCCCTCATGGCGATCCCCTACAACCTCATGCACATCCTGATCGAGGATGGGATGGTCGAGCCCGGCAAGTGGTGGTACCCGTCGCCCTGGTACATACCGCAACAGGGCAAGATCTCGGCAATCCCCCGCTAAGAGAGAGGACGAACCGATGCCGAATCTCCCGGCTGGCAAGATCTTCGACGAGTTTCCCGACGAGAGCGACTGGGATGTCGTCGTGATCGGAAGCGGGCCCAACGGCCTGATTGCGAGCGCCTACCTGGCCAAGGCCGGCCTCAAGGTGGCGACGGTGGAGCGCCGCTACGAGATCGGCGGCGGCCTGGCCACGGAGGAAATCCTCTTCCCGGGCTACTACTCCAACATGCACTCCGTCTACCACATGATGGTCGACTACATGCCGGTCCTTCAGGACTTCGACATGGGGCGACACGCCCTTCAGTGGACCAAGCCCAACGCGCAAGCGGGCATGGTGTTCGAGGACGGACGTTCGCTGCTGCTGGCGCGGATGATCGAAGACACCAAGGATTCGATCATGAAGTTCTCCTTCAAGGATGCCGTCGCCTTCGGCAAATTGATGAGAAGCTGGCGAAAGATCGTGGCCGACATCCTGGGACCGGGAACCTACATCCCCCCCATGGATCCACTGGACATCAGCGTCGCCATGCAGCGGACCAAGGTCGGCCAGGAGCTGATGGAGCTAGGCGAGCAGAGTCCACTCCAGATCATTACCGACAATTTCGAGAACGATCAGGTGCGAGCCCTCCTCCTCTACACCAGCTGCATGTGGGGGCTGGATCCCAGGGAGACCGGGGTGGGCATGTTCGTGGCTCTGATGCTCGAGCGGGGCGCCAACAAGTGCTACTGCGATGGAGGCTCACACAAGTTCGCAGGCTCTCTGGCACGCGAGGTCGTCAGCAACGGGGGAACCATCGTCGACGCCGCCGAGGTCACCGAGATCCTGATGGAGAACGGCCGCGCGGTCGGCGTTCGCCTGGCCGAGGGCCGCACCCTCCGCGCCAAGGTCGTGATGTCCACGCTGGACCCGCACACCACCTTCCTCGACCTCGTCGGTGCCGAGAACCTTCCGGCCGACCTGAAGCAGTCCGTCGAAGACTGGAAGTACGACAAGTGGAGCTACTACACGCTGCACGTGGCCACCAAGGAGCAGCCGCGGTATGCGTGCGATGACAACTGGGTCGATGATGCCTTCCTGACCGTGGCCGGCATCGAAGGGCTCGACTCGCTCCTGGCCCACTGGGAGAACGTGGTCGCCGGCAAGATCGATCTGGACAACTTCGGCGGGCACGCCACCTGCGAGAGCTCCGTCGACCCGCACCTGGTCCGTTCGCCATACGGCGGATACGTATCCTTCTTCCAGGTTCACGCGCCCTACGAGATCGACGGTGGATGGGAGACGAGAGGTCCCGAACTCGAGGAGGCGATCCTGGCCAAGTGGCAGAAGGCCGCCCCCAACATGACCAAGGACAGCATCATCATGACCTGCCACGAGACCCCGGAAGGCATCGAGCGCCGCCTTCCCAACATGCGACGGGGTGCGATCAAGCACGGCGACTACGACCCGCTTCAGATCGGCTGCTTCCGTCCCAACCAGGAGTGCTCGAGCGCCGCCACGCCCATCGAGGGCCTCTACACCTGTGGCGCCTCCAACTATCCGGGGGGGATGGTTCTGGGAGGCCCCGGGTACATCGGCGCGAACAAGGTCGCCGAGGACCTCGGTGTGGCGAAGTGGTGGAAGCCCACCCGCTCGATGGAGCGGTACATCCAGACCTACCTGGAGTAGGACCGACCGCGCAAGAGACCGGGAACGGCGCATCCATTCGCGAGTCCGCGTCCATCGGGCACCCGTGGGGGCGATATCCCCCGCGGGGGGGGGAGCTTCCTGCTACCTTCCTCTCCGAATCGGAAGGACGGAAGAAGATGGCGTGGAACTACAGCGAGAAGACCCAGCAGCTCTTCATGGATGCCGTGCACGGCAAGCCGGGAACCCACCTCGGCGAGATCGAGAACCCCGACGGCCTCGGCGAGCACGGCTCCATCGCCTGCGGGGATGCCCTGCGCTTCACCTTCGCGGTCGACCGGCATCCCACCGACCCCACCAAGGACGTCATCACGGAGGCCAAGTACCTCACCTTCGGGTGCACGTCGGCGATCGCCGCATCCGAAGCGCTCTGCGCGATCATCGAGCAGGGCACCTACACCCCCATCCAGGCCCTCAAGATCCAGAACCAGGACATCGTCGAGTTCCTGGAAGGGCTGCCCGACCAGAAGATCCACTGCTCGGTGATGGGCGCCGAGGCCCTGGAGGCGGCGGTCTTCGACTGGGCGCGCAAGCGCGGGGTCGATCTGGGATTGCTGGGCCTGGAGCGTCGAGAAGAGGAGCAGGAAGAAGGCAGACTGGTCTGCGAGTGCTTCTCGGTGGCCGAGCCCTACCTGCGACGCAAGATCAAAGAGCTCAATCTGCGCACCATTCCCGAGATCACCAACGCCATCAAGGCCGGCGGGGCCTGCATGTCCTGCCACCACGTTCCCGGTGGTCTCCAGGACCTCCTCGACGAGACCTGGGGCATCGCCGTGCGTGAGTCCCGCAGCGGAGCCGAAGAAGAGGCCAATGTGGAAGCGAGCCCTCCGCTCTCGCCCTATCAGTTCAGCAAGAAGGTCGAGAAGGCGATCGAGGAGTACGTCCGCCCCATGCTCCAGCAGGACGGCGGCGATCTCGAGATCGTCGACATCAAGGACACGCTGGTCTACTGCCGTCTGGCCGGCGCCTGCGCGGGCTGTGCCGGTGCGGCTCAAACCCTTCGGATGGTGATCGAGGGAACCCTCAAGGACAACGTGGACCGGCGGATCCGGGTCATCCAAGTATAGAGCTGGATGGCCTGAGCAAAGCCAGAGAGATGCGGACCGTCTACACCGACAACAACGCCACCACCCAGATTGCGCCCGAAGTCTACCAGGCGGTGGTCCCCTATCTGACCGAGAACTACTTCAACCCCAGCTCCATGTACGAGGCTGCGCGGGGCGCGGCCAGCGCCGTCGCAGAGGCGCGTGGGGGGGTCGCGGCCTCTCTCGGTGGGGTCGATCCGAGCGAGGTCCTCTTCACCTCCTGCGCCACCGAGAGCAACAACATGGCGATCGCCGGAACCGTCAAGGCCAACCCGGAGCGCCGCCACATCATCACCACCGCCGTGGAGCATCCCGCGGTGCTGGAGGTGTGTGAGGACCTGCAGCGCGGCGGCTACCAGGTGGACTTCATCTCGGTGGACGAGAGCGGCAACCTGAACCTCGACGAGTTCGTGAGAGCGCTCCGTCCCGACACCCTGCTGGTCACCGTCATGCACGCCAACAACGAGACCGGGGTGATCTTTCCCATCGAAGAGCTGTCCCGTCTGGCCAAGGAAACCGACCCCGCCATCGTCTTCCACACCGATGCCACGCAAAGCATGACCAAGCTCCCCATCGATCTCCGGGGGAGCTTCCAGCACGTCGATCTGCTCTCCTTCTCCGGTCACAAGCTTCACGCTCCCAAAGGGGTCGGCGCCCTGTATCTGCGGCGCGGGACCCGCTGCCGCCCCCTCTTGATCGGGGGCCACCAGGAGTCGGGGCGCAGGGCGGGCACCGAGAACGTCGCTTTCATCGCAGGCCTGGCCAGGGCGCTGGAGCTCGCCCAGGAGGACCACGCGGAGACGAAGAAGAGGATCCGAGGGCTCCGAGACCGCCTCGAGCGGGGAATCCTCGAGCGGATCCCCGAGGTCCGAGTCAACGGAGGGGATGCCCCGCGGCTCCCCAACACCTCCAACGTCTCGATCCACTACGTCGAGGGTGAGGGCATGCTCTACCAGCTCAGCGCTCTGGGCATCTGTGCCTCGAGCGGCTCGGCCTGCACCTCGGGGTCCCTCGATCCCTCTCACGTGCTCAAGGCCATGAAGGTGCCCTTCACCGCCGCGCACGGTTCGATCCGGTTCAGCTTCAGCCGCTACAACACCGAAGAAGACGTGGACCACATTCTGGAGGTCTTCCCGGGGATCGTCGCCAGCCTGCGCAGGATCTCGCCCTACTGGGACGACCAGAAGAACCAGCCCCGCCCCGAGGCGGCCGCCATGCAGGCGGAGTAGCCGCCTCAGTCCGCTCCGGTCAGTTCCTGCAACCGGGTCATCTGCTCTTCAGTCGGCGGATCGAGGTCGCCGAGAGGGTACTCCCACCCCAGCTGCCGATATTTGGGCCCTCCGAATCCGTGATAGGGGAGAAGCTCGTATCGGCGCGAGCCGGGCAGCTCTTTGACGAAGGCGGCCACCGCGGCGACATCCTCTGGGGAGTCGTTGAATCCGGGGATGATGGGCGTCCGGACCACGACGTCGAGATCCGGGAAGTGCTCACTGAGACGGCGGAGATTGTCCAGGATGAGCCGATTGCCGACCTTGACCCAGTCCTCGTGCCTCGCGGAATCCAGTGACTTGACGTCGAAGTAGACCTGGTCCAGGTGACGGCAGACGTCCCGTAGATCCTCCCACCTGCAGTGGCCCGAGGTCTCCAGCGCCGTACCGATCCCGCGGCTTCGAGCGGCTGCGAGCAGCTCGACCGCGAACCCAGCCTGGGACAGCGGCTCTCCGCCACTCAGCGTCATTCCGCCTCCGGATCGGGCATAGAAGCTGCTGTCCTCCTCCACCACCTTCATGACCTCGTCCACGCTCATGCTTCTCCCCATCAGCGTGAGCGCCATCGAGGGGCAGGCGTCTCTGCAGTCGCCGCAGTCATTGCAGAGCTCTCTCTCGATCCGCACCCTTCCGTCTTCCGAGAGAGCGATCGCCTTCTCCGCGCAGGCATCCCGGCATCGTTCGCACTCGACGGTCCCGATGCACTTGTTCACGTCGAAAGCGAGCTTCGGAGAACGGGCCTGGCCTTCCGGGTTCGAGCACCATCGGCACGCGAGGGGACAGCCCTGCAGGAACACCAGGGTCCGGATTCCCGATCCGTCGTGGAGGGAGAACTTCTGGGTATTGAAGACCAGCCCCCGGCTTCGCGCGCCGTCCGGCTCCTCCGTCAAAGGCCGTGCTCCGTTCTCTTGATGATCTCGCTCTGGAGCTGAGGGGTGAGATCGACGAAGTAGGCGCTGTAGCCGGCGACCCGAACCAGAAGATTCCGATACTTCTCCGGGTTCTTCTGAGCCTCGATCAGCGTCTTGCTGTTGATGATGTTGAACTGGAGGTGCCACATCTTCAGGTCGCAGGCGGTCCGGATCACCGACATCAGCTTCGGAATCCCATCCCGACCGGCAACCGCGGAAGGGGTGAGTTTCATGTTGAGCAGTCTGGCCGCGCGCTCCTTGTAGCCCCCGCACCGGGTGCTGGCGACCGAGCGGAGGCTCGCCGTCGGCCCCTTGCGGTCGGCGCCCTGAGACGGGCTGACGCCCTCCGCCACCGGCTCTCCGGCCTTCCTGCCGTCGGGCGTCGCACCGAGAACCGCCCCGAAGGGGATGTGGGCCGTGATGGTCACGTATCGGACGTCCAGCTCTCCGCCGAAGGCGGACTTGTGCCTTCGCGTCAGGTGGATGAAGAGCTCCTCGATGTCGTGGCCGATCGAGTCGGCATAGGCGTCACCGTTGCCGTACTTCGGCGCGTTCAGGCACAACTGGCGGATCGCCTCCTTCCCCTGGAAGTCGGCGTCGGTGGCCTCGACGAGCTCCGCCATGCTCAGCTTCTTCTCATCGAAGACGAGCTTCTTGATCGCCGCCAGCGAGTCGATGGCGGTCCCGAAGCCGAGCGTGTCGACGAACCCCAGATAGAGGGCTCCGTCGATCGGCCCCGCGTGCATGTCCTTGCACTCCTCCATGCAGAGATCGTGGAGCATGGAGCAGAGCGGCGAGGCGATGTGCTTCGACTTCAGCGTGTCCGCCACGTACTGCTGGATGAAGACGTGCTTCATCATGTGCTCCGCCTGGAGACGGAAGGCGTTCCAGAGATCCCCGAAGCAGGTGAACTCCCTCGGATCCCCTGTGGCGACCCCGATCCTCTCACCGCTGGCGAACTTCAACCTGCCGTCGTGGAGAATCATCTCGACGAGCGCACCCAGATTGGCCCACGCGCAGCCGGTGGTGACCCCGTCTCGGTTCAGCAGCTTCGCTTCGGTGCAGCCCGCGATGCAGTAGTCGTTGGCCTCGTCGGTCTCCGCCCCTTTCGCGAGAAACAGCGGGATGATCTCCTCGTCGAAGAACAGCTTGGGGAAGCCCGTCCCCTCCACGATGGTCTGGCAGACCGCGTGCAGGAAGGAGTCTGGGGTCTGGGCGTGGATCCTCGCCGCCAGGTCGGGATAGTTGAGCGGGAACTCCCTCTTGGATTGCAGCATCAGGTGGGAGAGCTCGTTGGTCGCGTCCCTTCCCTCCTTGGTCTGGCCTCCGATCGTCGTCGCCTCCCAGTGTGCGTATCCCTCCGTGTAGGAGAGATCTCCGGCGGTGGTATAGATCTCGACGTTCCGGGCCATGCCGATCCACAGGCATTCCAGCAGCTCCAGGGCCTCGTCGCTGGTGATCCGGCCCTGCTCGATGTCCTGCTTGTAGAAGGGATACAGGTACTGATCGATCCTTCCGTTTCCGACGGTGCCACCAATGCGCTGTTCGAGCCGGGAGACGGTCTGGATCAGCCACTGGGATTGAACGGCCTCGCGGAAGGTGCGCGCGGGATTCTCCGGAACCCAGTCGCAGATCTCGGCGATCTCGAGCAGCTCCCTCTTCCTCGCTCCGTCGCTCTCCTCTTCCGCCATGCGCCTCGCCAGCTCGGCGTACCTCCCGGCGAATCCGATGATCGCGTCGCAGACGAGGATGACCGCGTGGAGGAAGGGCGCCTTCTCCACCTGGGCGTTCGCGTCGAGCGGATCGAATGACGCGAGCTTCTCCTGAGCCTCCTCCCGGATCCCCTTGATGCCGCGCTTCAAGACCTTTTCGTAGTCGTGATTCCAGGCCAGGCTGGAGCGAGCCGTCGCCGTCGGGGTCACCACGAAGTAGAGCTCGACCAGGCGACGGGTCTCTTCGGGCAGAGCGTCCATGAAGGCGGTGTGGTACCGCTTGCCCTCCCAGTAGGGCTTGAGCTGCTCGTTGATGATCGTCACGTCCTCTTCCGTCAGGACGATGCGATCATCGGGCTGGCTCGGCCGGACCTCTTCCGAGAAGAAGCGCTCCTCCAGCTCCGGATACAGCACCGCATAGCGACCCGGAGGGCCGGCGCTTCCGACGATGAGCTCTTCCGCCTCGATGTGGATGGGGGTGTGGCTGAGCACGTGCGACACGGCCTTGCCCCAGCGCAGGATCAGGGGCTGCCCCTCGGTCTCCCTGAACGAATCGGTGACCAGGCGGGCCCGCTCCAGATTCAATCGGATGGGCTGGTCGCGGAAGCCCTCGAGCATTCTCTGGATCCTGGCCCGACCCCGCTTCGCGTCATCGCTGACCAGCCCGATCTGCTGCCCCTCTTCGATTCGCTCTTCCTGCGGCGACAACACCTCCGCGGCAGATGACATGGCTTCACCTCCCTTGATTTCTTCCGGGTCGACCCGGGTTGAATCGAGACTGTCGGCAGCTGATCTTCAAGCCGCCCGTTCCCTTGCCGAGGAGCGCTGCTCCGGTATTTCCACCTTCTCGGCGAACTCCAGGTAGAGTCGAAGCGACTTGTCGAGGTGGTCGTCGAGCGTCACGTCGAACTCGTCCCCGTAGTACTCGTGGAGCAGCATCATCCCGGTGATCTGGGCGAAGAAGAGGTTCGAGGCGTCCTTCACGCTGATGTCGCGGACCTCCCCGCGCTCGATCCCCTCCTGGTAGAAGTTGCGGAAGACGTTCTCGAGCTTCCTCCGCTTCGCGTTCAGCTGCGCTCGGAGCTCGGCGGAGAGCCGCGGCTCCACTTGCTGTCTCTGAATGAAATAGAGGGAGAAGAAATTGGGCTTCTCCCGGTTGATGAGACGAAACTCTTCGAGGAAGCGTCTGATCTTCTCCGGCACGGGGCACGAGTCGGCCGTCGCCCGCGTCACCCGCTCGGTGAGGAGGTCCCCATACCGGTCGAGAACGCGCAGGTAGATCTCTTCTTTGCTGGCGAAGTACTGGTAAACCGAGGTCCGGCTGAAGTCGGCGGCCTCGGCGATGTCGTGGATGGAGGTCTCGGCGTACCCCTTCTCGACGAAGAGCCTCTCGGCGCTGTCGAGAATGAGGTTGCTCCGCGCCTCCCTCTCCCGCGCGATCCGCTCCCGGCTGGCCGTGGTCTTCCCCATGTCTGACACTATGTCAGAATATCGTCATCATGTCAAGATACGGTCCGAGCCGTCTCAGAGCGCACGCGCCACCTCGTTAGCGCCTGTGATCGCCTTCTGGATATCCCCGACCGAGAAGCAATCGCCGATCTCGTGGACCTCCGCCTTCCCTCTCCGCAGCTCGCCGGTGAGGGCGTTGTCCCGTTCCCGGCCCCGTGAGATCACCAGCGTGTCGTAGGGCAGAAGCTGATCATCTCCCCCCTCGACCTCCAGCTGGATCCCCTCGGAGGTGATCCCCGCCACCTTCACGCCAGAGAGCACCTTGGGGTTGCTCACCCTCCGTGACTCGGGGGTCCCCCGGGCCGTGTTGACGTCCGCGAGCTTCCGGAGAAGCCACCACCTCCGGAAGTTCGAGGCGTGACCCCCCAGCGTCTTCTCGCCGCCTTCGCCGATCAGCACCACCTCCCTGCCCTCTTCGGCCAGGGAGATCGCCAGCTCGGCGCCGTAGGTCATCCCCCAGACCACCACCCGGTGACCGATCTCGGTCCGGCTCCGGAGGGCCTCGATGTGGTCCATCACCCCGCGCCTTCCCCGAGCGACCTCCGGAATGATCATCGACGAGCCCGTCGCCACGATGACGACGTCGGGATTCATCTCCTCGACCTGGGCCGGGCCGGCCTCGGTGGCGAGCCGCACCTCCACTCCCAGCTTCTCGAGCTGGACGACCAGGTACTGGATCAGATTGGCGAACTCCGCGGTCAGGGGTTCCAGCGCCAGGGCACCGACCATCCCCCCGAGCTCGGATCGCTTCTCGATCAGTGTGACGCGGTGGCCCCGCTCGGCGGCGACCCGGGCGGCCTCCATCCCGGCCACGCCCCCGCCGACGACGAGAACCCTCCTCTCCGTCTCTGCCGGGTTGAGCGGAATCGCGCCGGGTGCCATGTCGTAGTTGATCGAGCAGGGCGTTCCGCAGCCCTCCACGCAGGCGACGCACTTGCGGACGTCCTCCGGTCGCCCCTCCAGGTACTTCTTCGGGGTATCCGGATCGGCGGTCAGCTGTCGGCCCAGGTAGATCAGGTCGGCCTTGCCCTGCTGGAGGAAGTCCTCGGCCATCTCCAGCTCCACGATCCGGCCCACGCCGATCACCGGCAACTGGGTCACCTTCTTCACCGCCTCGGCGAGGTGGATGAAGCACCCGCGCGGGTAGTAGAGAGGGATCTCGATTCCCTCCGGCGAATGGGTGATGGATCCCTGCGAGACGTCGATGCAGTCCGCGCCGGCCTCCTCGAACGCCGGGACGACGTATCGGGTCGTGTCGTCGATGGTGATGCCCTGGTCTCCCAGCAGCTCGTCGGCGCTGATCCGGACCAGCAGCGGATAGTCCTCGCCGACTGCCTCTCTCATCCTCTCGAGCGCATCGGTGGGGAAGCGGAGCCGGTTCTCCCAGCTCCCTCCGTACTCATCCTCCCGCCGGTTGTAGTACGGCGAGATGAAGGAGCAGCAGAGCGTGGCTCCGCCGTGTGCGCAGTGCAGCTCGACGCAGTCGACCCCGGCCTCCTTCAGCGTCGCCGCCGTATCGGCGAAGGCCTGTACGTGCCCCTGGATCTCCGGGGCGCTGAGCGCGTGCGGCTCGGCGGGCGCCGGAAGCACTCCTCCGCCCATCTTCAGCAGATCCATGATGGCCTGCTTCGCGTCGAACTCGTTCGGATAGGGTGGAAGCGAAGGGCCCGTGCCCAGCATCGGCCCCCCCGAGCCGACCTGCACGCCCAGCTTGGCTCCGTGGGAATGGACCATCTCGGCCAGCCTGGTGAAGCCCTCCTTGAGGCCGGGAATCGCGAACATCGGCGGCGCGAAGGTGCCGGTCATGATCAGCCCGGCGCCTCCCCGGGCCCTCGCCTCGTACCAGGCGATCGTCTCGTCGGTGATGGAGAAGCTCGTCCACACCCCCGGCATGTTGAGCAGCGGCGCCAGTCCGATCCGATTCGGGAGCGTCATGCTCTTGATCTGGAACGGCTCGAACAGTATGCGGGGCTTTGCCATCTCGTCTCTCCTCCGGGCGCTATGTCTCGGCCGAGGCTCGTACGCGCTTACGGACCGACCGGAGCCCCTCGACCAGGGAGTCCGGCTCTTCCTTGCCGGGCTCCTCCCAGGGCTTCGCGAGTCCGAGATCGTTCGCGATGATCTTGTAGCAGTTGTACGACTCGCTCGATCCGCAGTTCGATCCCACGTGCCAGGATCCACCGGTGGCGTAGAGATTCTCGACCGGGGTTCTGTGGTTCGCGAGCTCGGGCGTGGGTCGGTTCTCCTCCAGCTGCCAAGCCACCCGGTCGACTCCTGCCCAGGTGCCGTCGGGACCCAGATTCTTCATTCGCATATGATCGTAGGGGCTGTTCGTGTCGACCCCGATGACGTTGTCCCAGGTCATGTTCGGGGCGTAGTCTTTCCAGATGGTCAGCAGCTCATCCGTGTAGCGCTTTCGGAGCTCCAGCCACTCGGCCTCGGTGTGCATGGAGACGGGCTGCCCGAGCTGCTCCGTGTAGACGGCGTGCTTTCCCTGCGGTGCGTAGCTCGGGTCGACCAGACTGTGGGAGCCCGTGACCACGCCGTAGTCCTCGAGGGGCGGCCACATGTTCATCTGCGCGTACTGACACTTCTTCGAGACGTGGACAGGATCGGGATCCGGCTGTAATCCCAGCCATCCGCAGTCGTGCACGGCGGGGTTGAAGGCCTCGGCGTTGTACTGGGGCGCTTCGTGCACGGCCAGCGTATACCACATCAGGCAGCCGAAGTTTCTCTTCAGCAACTCGACCCGCCGCGCCGTCACGTCGTCCACGTGCTCTCTTCCGATCAAGTCGAAGATGAGCTGGTGGGGAGACAACGTGCTGACGACCAGCTTTCTCGCCGCGATTTCCGTGCCGTCGGCGAGACGGATGCCCGTGGCACGTCCGTTCTCGATGACGGCCTTCTCCACTTCCTGGGTGATGTGGAACTCGCATCCGAGCTGCGTCAGTACCTGATGGGCGGCATGGGCGATCCGGTGGGTCCCCCCTCTGTTGAAGCCGATGGTGGGCACCGTCAACATCATCCCGAGCGCGGTGCCGCCGTGTCCGGGCTCATTCACGTCGACCGCGAACGAGACGATGGTCCGGAGCAGCGAGGATTGCAGCTCGGGACTCTCCATCCACTCCGTGACCACACGATAGGCGCTGGCCTTGAGGATCAGCGAGTCGGGATTGAAGCCGAGTGCCAGTATCTTGGCGTAGACGTCGGCTTGC
Source organism: uncultured Spirochaetales bacterium (assembly GCA_964615365.1). GTDB lineage: Bacteria > Myxococcota_A > UBA9160 > UBA9160 > UBA6930 > CAVXZE01. Next base: position 30,504 of record CAZTOU010000003.1, on the reverse strand, counting down.
CTCTGCAGGACGCCCGGATCGCTGGCCCTCATCTCCGCCGGATTGAAGATCGTATCCATCTGCGTTCGCATCAGCTCATCGCTCTTCTCCAATTCGATCATCTTCAGCCATGTCTCGGCGTCCTTCTGGGAGAACCGGGCGATCTCCTTCGCCGAGCGCTCCTGGTCGGGATCGTGCTTGTGGCTGTACAGGGCGAGGCAGTTCGCCTTGTCCTTGAACGCCATGCCCGCGCTGCTGAGATGCTGATCCCACTGGGCGCCGTAGTCCCAGAACTCCGGAAAATCACGGAAGACGGGCAAGAAGTACCAGGGCAGAATCATGTTGGCGTGGGTATTCCCCAGGAAGCCGGGGGCCGAGAGCTCCTCCGTGGCACAGCAGCCACCGATCTCGTGCCGCCTCTCGAATACGCCGACGCTCATGCCGCCGTACTTGACCAGATACATGGCGAGAAGCAGCCCCTTGTTTCCGCCTCCCACGATCACCGCATCGTATGCCTTGTCCGCCATCACGCTCCCTCGTGCCGTTCCCAGGACTCCATGAGGCGCGCCCGCTCTGCGAGCAGACGCCCTCGAATCACGGGATATTACGCGGCCTGCGCCTTGCCGTGAAGACCCGGCTCGGCGCCGGGCCACCGGCCGGCTCGAGAGGGGTGCGAGGCGCCGGTCGGAGCGCTACCGCCGTGGCCCGGACGACTCGTGAGCGCTCTTCTGCGGTCGAGCCCCACGAGCGATCCGGGCCGGCGCAGGCGTTGCGCGGTGGTCGACGTCACCGCGCGCAGGGGAGTGGCTTCGTCGCTTCTTCTCTACCGCTCGGTGTCGATCGGCAGGTTCATCACGATCGCCTGCAGCTTCTTCATGGTGTCCAGGTAGCGCTTGAAGTAGATCTCCGAGATGCGCCGCTGCATGACGTAACCCATCAGGAGGTCCTCGTCCATCAGCCGCCGGAGCGTCGCGGCCTCGATCTTCATCAGCCTCGAGTCCTTCGTGCACTGCGCCGTGACTGAGTAGGTGTCGCAGTCGAAGCAGTCGCAGGTCCCGAACATCATCCCCGGCGTAGCCTCGTCGATGGGGATGCTGATGCCCCCCTTCCCCGGCAGCCGAAGCGACACCTCCCCCTTCAGCACCACGTACATGTACTCCGCTCTCTTTCCGTGGTAGTAGACCGTGTCGCCTTCCTTGTAGTCCATCACGTCCGCTGCGTCGTGAAGGACGTCGAGCTGCTCCGGCCTCAAGAAACCGAACACGTCCTGGGATCCCAAACGCTCCTTGATGGGCATGGTTGCCTCCCTGCTGAGGTTGGTTCGCTTCACGGGGTCCGCTGCGCGCGCCGAGACCGGCGTGCGCCGGGCTCTCCCCGCCGGAGGGTGCAGCAAGAGTCGTGCCCGGAACGGCATCCCGCGAGCCGACGGTGGCAGGGGCCGAGACCCGTTGCGAACCGGGGCTCTGCCGGGCGAGCTGCCGAAAGCCCTCCCCGGCTCCCGCGGCGAGGGTCGCCCGATGGCGACGGTGGCCGGGCGGACGGTCGCCGAGCGGCTACGGTTCCTCGCCCGAACGCCGCGAGCGACCGTCGACCTCCGGCAGCTCGATACCCAGCTTGCGGATCTTCTTGAACAGCGTCGCCTTGTGGATTCCCAGGTCTCGCGCCGTGGCCTCGCGGTGCCAGCCGTGGCGTTCCAGCGCATCGCGGATCAACTGCGCTTCGTGCTCGGAGATCTCGGCCGCCAGGCCATCTGCGGGGACCGCCGTTCTCTCCTGCCACGCAGCCGGCAGATGCTCCACCTCGACGGTCCCACCGGTGCACATGACACAGGCGTGCTCCAGGCTGGTCTCGAGCTCCCGAATGTTTCCGGGATAGTCGTGACTCGCGAGAAGGGAGAGCACGCTGGGGGAGACGCCCAGGATCTCCCGGCCGAAGCTCGCGGAGAATCGGCGGAGGAAGTGATCGACCAGGAGGGGGATGTCTTCCTTCCGCTCTCGAAGTGGCGGGAGGCGTACGGGGACCACGTTGAGCCGGTAGAACAGGTCCTCGCGAAACGAGCCCTTCGCCACGTCCCGCGAGAGATCGTGATGGGTGGCGGCGATGAATCGCACGTCCGCCTCGACGCTTTCGATGGATCCCAGCGGCTCGAACACGCCGTCCTGGAGGACGCGGAGAAGCTCCACCTGCAGCGACGCCGACATCTCGCCCACCTCGTCGAGAAAGAGGGTGCTGCGGTGGGCCCGCGAGAGTTTCCCCGGCTTGTCGGTTCGGGCGCCGGTGAAGGCCCCCGCCTTGTAGCCGAATAGCTCGGATTCGAGGAGCGTGTCCGGCACCGCGCCGCAGTTGACGACGACGAGCGGACGATCGCGCCGCAGGCTCTGAGCGTGGATGGCCCGTGCGAGCAGCTCCTTGCCGGTACCGGTCTCGCCCTCGATGAGAACGGTGCTGTCGGCGCGCGCGATGGTGGGAAGCACTTCGAAGAGCTGCCGCATCTTCGGGCTCTTGGAAACGATGTCGTGGTGGGTGTACTTCTCGCGGATTTCGTTCCTGAGGCTCTCCTCGATACTCAGGTCGCGAAAGGACTCCACCGCTCCGACGATCACGCCCCGGCTGTCGCGAAGCAGATTGGTGGAGACGCTCACGGGGATCCGACGGCCCTTGGCGTCGGTGAAGTGGACGGGGTGATTGCGGACCGAGAGACCCGTCTCCCGCGTGTAGCGCAGCGGGCAAGCGTCGTGGCAGAGGTCGCTCTTGAAGATCTCGCTGCAGGGGCGACCCAGCGCCTCGGACCGGGGAATCCCCACCAGCCGCTCGGCGGCGCGGTTCAGGCTGCTGATGCGCCACCGATCGTCGACGCTGAACACCCCCTCGGAGATGCTGTCGAGGATCCCGCTCAGCAACGCCGACGGCGGCCCGGGGCCATCATTCGCGCGCGAATCATCCGAGTTCGAGGACACCGAGCCTCCTCCCACTCGACTGGGGGCGGACACAGGGCACCTGCGATCACTAATCCCTCCCAATATGCTACCCCAGGAGCGAATCGGCATCACGAGAGATCGGCGTCCGCCGGCCGGAATGCGATCGGAAGCGGGCGCGGAGTGTACTCCGGAGAGCCAGGAGGACCGAACGTGGCGGAATCCCTCGAGATCTGCGGACACTGCGACCCCCGTTTCGCAGAGGTCGGGCGCGCCTTCGCCAGGAACTTCGAAGACGGGCTCGAGATCGGGGCCTCCTTTGCCGCCACCGTCGACGGCGAGCTCGTGGTCGACCTCTGGGCCGGACACGCCGACCGGGCCGGCCGACGTCCCTGGGAGCGGAACACGATCGTCAACGTCTACTCGACGACGAAGGCGATGGCCGCGCTCTGCGCCCTGATGCTCGTCGATCGCGGCCTGCTGGAGCTCGACGCGCCCGTCGCGCGCTACTGGCCGGAGTTCGCACGGGCGGGCAAGGAAGCGCTCCCGGTCCGGTATCTGCTGAGCCACACCTCGGGTCTCGCGGGATTCGCGGAGCCCATCCCGGTCGAGGCGCTCTTCGACTGGGACCGCATCACGGGCCTGCTCGCCTCGCAGAAGCCGATGTGGGAGCCCGGATCACGGAGCGGATACCACGCGCTCACCTTCGGGCATCTGCTCGGCGAGCTGGTGAGACGACGGACGGGCAGAACGCTGGGCACCTTCTTCCGCGAGGAGGTGGCGCAGCCGCTCGGTGCCGACTTCCACATCGGGCTGGCTGCAGAGCAGGAGCCGCGGGTGGGGGAGATCGTTCCCCCGCCGGCGATCGATCTGGCCTCCGAGGTCGAGCCGGGATCGCTGGCGGCGAAGGTCCTGGGCAATCCCCTCCTGACGGGGGACGTCGCCAACCAGCGCGCCTGGCGGGCCGCCGAGATCCCGGCCGCCAATGGACAGGGAAACGCCCGCGCGGTGGCGCGCGTGACGGCGGCGATGGCTCGCGGGGGCGAGCTGGACGGAGTGCGCCTGCTCACACCGGCGACTCTCGAAAAGGCCCTCGAGGAGCAGTGCTACGGCAAGGACCTGGTGCTGGGCCTGCCGATCCGCTGGGGGCTCGGGTTCGGACTCACGAGCAAGGAGATGCCCGTCGGACCGAATCCCCGCGTCCTCTTCTGGGGTGGTTGGGGCGGATCCCTGGTGGTGATCGACCTCGACGCGCGCCTGAGCTTCTCCTACGTCATGAACAGGATGGGCTCCGCCGCCATGGGCGATCCGCGCCCCTTTGGACCCGCCGCGGCACTCTACGGCGCGCTCAGAGGTTGAAAAGGAGATCTCATGCTGATCCCGGATGCTGCGGAACGAGGCCGAAGGTGCAGGTGAGAAGATCGGATGTGCTGGTGGTCGGCTCGGGGGGCGCCGGCGTCATGGCTGCCGTCGAGGCGGCGAATACCGGGGCGAGCGTGACCATCATCTCCAAGGAACCCCTCGGATACGGGGACACCCGCATCTCTCTGGGTGTGATGTCGACGTCCCCCGACACCGGCAGCGGCGACAGCGATGAGCAGTTCGCGGAAGACATGATTCGGGGAGGGGAAGGGCTCAACGACCCCAGGCTGGTCCGCGTCCTGGTGAACGAAGCGCTCGAGGCGACCGCGACCTTCGAGAGCTTCGGACACGTCTTCGATCGCGACCAGGAGGGGAAGCTGAAGAGACACGCGATCGCACCGGGAGGACACCGCGCCTCGCGCGCGATCGGGAGCCCCGCCGCCGGAATCTCCATGGGGCACACGATGCGCGCGGCGGCGGCGCGGGCGAACCTCGACGTCCTCGAGCAGACGGTCTGCTTCGAGCTTCTGGTGCAGGATGGCGAGGTGGCCGGCGCCTCGGCGATCCACATGCCCACGGGCGAGCCGATCGCACTGCTCGCGAAGTCCACCGTCATCGCGGCGGGTGGCGCGGGCTCGCTCTACTACCCGCACACCGATTGCATGCCTTCTGTCACCGGGGACAGCTACGGCCTCGCCCTCCAGGCGGGATGCGAACTGGTCGACATGGAGCAGGTCCAGTACCTCCCGTTCGCCATCACCCATCCGCCGTCTCTGCTCGGCGCCCCCTGCGGAGAGCCGGTGGTCGCCGGTCCCTTCGGCAGATTGCTCAACAACGAGGGCGAGATCGTGCTCGACGGCATCATGCCGATGACGCGGGCCCAGGTGGCTCGAAGCATCGTGGAAGAGATCGGACGCGGTGGCGCCACCGAGCACGGCGGACTCCTCCTCGATCTGAGGCCGAATCTGGCATCGCCAGATGGAGAGTTCTTCGTCAGAGCCCTCAAGAAGGCAGGCGCCCCGATCCTGGACGTGGTGCGAAGGGCCTACGGGCGAAAGGCCGCCGACCTCGAGGAGCCCTGGGATGTGCTTCCCACGGTTCACTACAACATGGGGGGGGTCAGGACCGACGAGTGGTGCCGAAGCTCCCTCGGCGCGCTCTACGCCTGTGGACAGGCTCAGGGGGGCGTGATGGGAGGCAATCGGCTCGGCTCGACCTCGCTGACGGAGATCTTCGTCTTCGGAAAGCGCGCGGGCAGGACGGCTGCCCGGGAGGCGAAGAGTCGGGAGTACGCGGAGGAGAGGTGGGGCCGAGAGCCGCTCGAGAAGCTCCGCGCCCTGCCCGGCTCGCGGGGAGCGCATCGGCCGATCCATCTCAAGCGCGCCCTCCAGCGTCTGATGTGGGAGCGAGTCGGCCCGGTGCGCTCGGCCGCCGGACTCGAAGGCGCTCTCGCGGAGATCGAGAGAATCTCGGTGCAGGCGAAGGATCTCGAGATCTCGGAGATCAGGCGCTGCAATACCGAGGTCGCCGATGCCGCCGATCTGCCCCATATGCTCGCGACGGCCCGCGCCATCGCAGTTTCGGCCCTGGCGCGAACCGAATCCCGCGGCGCGCACGTGAGGTCCGACTTCCCCGAACGCGACGATGCGGAACCGGTCAGGAACATGGTGGTGAGGATGAGGAACGGTGAATGCAGCCTTCGGGCTGTGGTGAGCGGTGAATGAAGGTCGAGATCTCGATACGCCGCTTTAACCCGGGGTCTGACGTGGAGCCGAGGTGGGACGCGTACACCGTGCCTTCGGGCGATCGCGCCACGGTGCTCGAAGCGCTCGCGTACGTCTACGAGAACCTCGACCCCACCCTGGCGTACGAATCCGGCTGCCGCTTCGGCGCGTGTGGACTCTGTGCGGTCGAGGTGAACGGCCAGCCGCGAATGGCGTGTTCCGCCCCTCTCAAGGACGGTGCGAAGATCGCGCCTCTCGCGGGGATGCCGGTGTTGCGGGATCTGGTGATCGACCGGACCGCGTTCTTCGACGCTCTGCGGAAGCTCCGGATCTTCATCGACGAGCAGAGTCCATCCGACGAGCCCGGGATCTTGAGAATGCCCGAGCTGCACGCCCGCCTGGCCGCCTGTATCGAGTGTCTCGCCTGCAATTCCACCTGTCAGGGCTACGACTTCGACGAGAATCCGCTGGTTGGGCCCTACCTGGCGGTGAAGCTGGCTCAACTACACCTGGATCCGCGCGACACGATCGATAGACGCAAGCAGGCGCGGGATCTCGGGCTCGGCGAGTGCATCGACTGCCGCGGCTGTTACTGCATCCGAGGTATCGACATCCGCGGCGACGTACTCGGAGTCCTGGTAGCTGAAGAGAGCTGATCAGGATTGGCATGCGCGCCCTGCCCAGCCTGGTACAATCGCAGCTCACCTCAGCAGGAGGCTCCCCTTGGCAGGAATCGTCAGCTACGGAACCTACATTCCCTACTCCCGCATTACCCGCGCCGCGCTGGGCGGCGGCAGGGGAGAGCGCGCGGTCGCGGGCTACGACGAGGACTCCACCTCTCTGGCGGTCGAGGCCGCCCGCGAAGCGCTGCCCGGCGCCCCGCCGATCGACACGCTGCTCTTCGCCACCACCAGCCCGCCCTACGCCGAGAAGCTGGGCGCAGCCACGATTCACGCCGCCTGCAACCTGCCCGCAGGCGTGACCTCCCTCGACCTGGGCGGATCTACGCGCACCGGCCTGACCGCATTGCTCACGGGAGTGGATCTGGCGGCGGCGAGACGCACCGCGCTCCTGTGCACCAGCGACGTGGTGATCGGCGCACCGGAGGGCCCGCGCGAACGGGGCGGCGGTGACGCGGCGGCCTCCTTCGTGCTGGGAGACGAGGACCGATCGATCGCGCGCCTGATCGGTCGCGCCTCGGTCAGCGAGGAAGTCCTCGACGTCTGGCGAACCCCCGAGATGCCCTTTGCGCGCCAGTGGGAGGACCGCTTCGGCGCCAACGCGTTGCTTCCGCTGATGCGCGCGGCCGCCACAGAGGCGATCGGGGCGGCGGGAATCCAGCCGGCGGATCTCGCCACGGTGATCGTCGATGGCACCAATGCGCGGGCGGTCAAGGCACTCCCGCGCGCCCTCGGCCTCAAGCCCGAGCAACTGGCGGATGATCTCGCGGCCAGCGTCGGCCGCGCCGGCGCCGCACACGCCGGGCTGCTGCTGGCGCGCGCCTTCGACGCCGCCGCGCCGGGCGACCGGATCGCGGTGGTGGTGGGCGCCGACGGCGCCGATGCGGCGGTCTTCGAGGTCACCGAGCGCATCTCCGAGGCCCGGCCGCGGCACAGCGTCGACGCCTGGATCGAGTCGAAGCGCAACGATCTCGCCGCCAACACCTACCACAAGTGGCGCGGTGTTCTGCCCTTCGAGCCGCCGCGCCGACCGGATCCCGACAGGCCGGCGGCACCGCCGATGCGCCGCGGCGAGGGATGGAAATACGGCTTCGTGGGCTCGCGCTGCTCGGCGTGTGAGACCGCCAACCTGCCCCCGCAGCGAGTCTGCGTGGCCTGCGGCGCCGTCGACCAGATGCGGGAGGAGCCCTACGCGGACGCGGTCTGTCGCGTGGTGACCTTTACGCTCGACCACCTTGCCTACACGCTGCAGCCACCGGTGGTGGCGGCGGTCCTCGACTTCGAGAAGGGCGGCCGCTTCCAGTGCGAGCTCACGGACGTCGATCCCAAGGCAGTGGCGATCGGCAACGAGCTCGAGATGTCATTCCGCTATCTCTACACGGCGGACGGGATTCACAACTATTTCTGGAAGGCGCGCCCGAGGCGCTAGCCTCCCCGCTCGAATGAGCGGGGCGCGCCGGGGTTGGCCCGGCGGATCTGAGGAGGAATCGAAATGGGAAGCACGGGAATCAAGGATCGCGTCGCGATCGTCGGAATGGGCTGCACCCCCTTCGGTGAGCACTGGGACAAGAGCACCGAAGATCTGCTCATCGATGCCGCTACCGAGACCTTCCAGTCGGCGGGGGTCGAGCGCGACGCCGTCGACGCCTACTGGCTGGGGACCATGGGCAGCGGGGCGTCGGGCATGGCCCTCTCCGAGCCCCTCAAGATCCAGTACAAGCCGGTCACCCACGTGGAGAACTTCTGCGCCACCGGGAGCGAGGCGCTGCGCAACGCCTGCTACGCCGTGGCCAGCGGCGCCTACGATCTGGCGATGGCGATCGGCGTGGAGAAGCTCAAGGATTCGGGCTTCTCGGGTCTGGTCGTCTCCGGCGTTGCCGATGACGGTACCTCTTCCACGATGACCGCCCCGGCGATGTTCTCGCTCCTCGCCCCCGCCTACTGCAAGAAATACGGTCTCGACGAAGAGACGCTGAAGGACGTGCTCAGCCGGATCGCCTACAAGAACCACCTGAACGGCGCGAAGAACCCCAAAGCGCAGTACCGCCGCGAGGTTCCGATGGAGGCCATCAAGGCTTCGCCCCAGGTGGCCGGCATGCTCGGCATCATGGACTGCTCGGGAGTGAGCGACGGGGCCGCGGCGGCGATCATCTGCCGCGCCGAAGACGCCCACCGCTACAGCGATCATCCCATCTTCGTGAAGGCGCTCTCCTGCATCGTGGGGCCCGCCGAGGGTCACAAGCGCCAGGAGTACGACTTCACCAGCTTCCCCGAGGTCGTGGCCAACGGCGAGGACGCCTACCAGCAGGCGGGGGTGAAGGATCCGCGCAGCGAGATCAGCATGGCGGAGGTGCACGACTGCTTCACGCCGACGGAGCTGGTGCTGATGGAAGACCTCGGCTTCTCGGCGCGCGGCGATGCGTGGAAGGACGTCCTCGACGGCCGATTCGAGCTGAAAGGGCCGCAGCCGGTCAACCCGGACGGGGGACTCAAGAGTTTCGGCCACCCGATCGGCGCCAGCGGCCTGCGGATGATGTACGAGATGTGGCTCCAGCTTCGGGGCGAGGCGGGCGACCGTCAGATCAAGGATCCCAAGCTGGGGCTCACCCACAACCTGGGAGGACAGCCCGGCCGCTGCGTGAGCTTCGCCTCCATCGTGGGAAGCTAGCGCGAGGGCGGAGTCAGACTTCCAGCTCGCTCGACAGCGCCTCGTCGAGGTCGCTGAAGAAGAACCGGTAGCCCGCGTCCCGGATCTTCTCGACCCGCACCCGCGGGCCGCCGGAGGCGTACTCTGCCGCCTCTCCGATGATGATCTTGAGGACGGGAACCGGGTATCTCATCCAGGCGGGACGCCCCAGCGCGCGCGCGATGGCCCTGCCGAACTCCGCGTTCGTCACGGGGTTGGGACCGGCGACGTTGTAGGGTCCGCGCATCTCCTGATTCCCCAGCGCCATGGTGAACATCTGCGCGACGTCCTCGAGATGGATCCAATTGATGTAGTGGTGCGGGGCGCCCATGATGCCGCCCACGCCGATCCGGAAGAGCGGCAGCAGCTCCTTCAGCGCGCCGGACGATTTGCTCACCACGATGCCGATCCTCATCTGGACGCTGCGCACCCCGTGGACGTCGAGCTTCGCCGCCTCGTCCTCCCAGTTGACGCAGATTCGCGCCAGGAGATCCGCCGCGGGCGGAGCGGTCTCACCGACGACCTTCTCGGGATCCGTACCGTAGTACCCGAGCGCCGAAGCCGAGACGAAGACCCGGGGCCTCTTCTCCGCGGCGGCGATCGCGTCGACCAGCTGGCGCGTGCCGAGGGTGCGGCTCTCCTCCATCTCCCGCTTGAAGGCAGGGTTCCAGCGCCGTTGGAAAAGCGGCGTTCCCGCCAGGTGGACCACGCCGTCCGCCTTGCAGAGATAGCTCCTCCAATCGCCATCGTCGGGTCGGTTGAAATCCCAATGAACAGAGGTCACCCGGTCGCCGAGCAGCTTTCGCGCCTTCTCGACGTCTCGGACCAACGCGATCACCTCCGAGCCCCTCTCGACGAGGATCTCGACGATCCGCTTTCCGATCAGACCCGTGGCGCCGGTGACCGCGATGCGCTCCCCCGCTCCCGATTCTCGGCCTCGGTGCACCTCTCTCACCGTCACGTCGTGCCGATATTCGAAGAGCTTCCCGAGCCGGTGCCTGACGAACGGGTTGAAGAAGGGCAGCAGCGGGTGCCCGTAGACGATCTCATCGGTGAGCATCGAGGCCGGATCTCCGTCCCAGGCGGCCTCCCTGAAGCGGTGCTCGTGTCGCCAATCTGTAAAGAGGCCCTTTCTCTGCTCGTCCACGAACAGGTCGAACGGCTGGTAGACCGTGTGCACGTTCTCGAAGCGGAACCGGAGAGGGCCGAACTTCACCGCGAACCGCACCACGTCGTCCGACGGCGCCAGCGTCGAGGCGGTACTCTCGACCTCGATGTTCGCGGAGGCCGGGGTGAGCAGGGAGAACGCGTCGTCGCGCTCGTGGAACTCGAAGAGCTCCCGCTTGGACGCCGAGAAGAAGCGCTCCTTCTTGAATCTGGCTCTCATTCGATCGCTTCCTTCTGGTGAGCGTTCCCAGCCAACACGATGCAGAGGAGCGACACGTAGGCCACCATCGCCAACACGGAAACCGGTAGAACGTACTTGCCGAGCGGCGCGAGCACCAGGACGATGGCCCAGTGCAGTGTGATCACCACGGCGGAGTTGAGCTGGATTGGGAAGTCGCGCCAACGCATGATGATGAACAGGCCGCTCAGGTTCCATCCGTAGAGGGAGACCATCGCGTGAAGGACGAGGAGGGGCTCGCGATACCGGCCGAGTGAAGGGTAGAAGTACGGCAAGATGTAGAGGAGTCCGGTCAGCGCGGTGAAGAGCAGGAAGACCATTCCAGAGACGAGGAAGGTCTTCTGCTGCACGTTCGGCGCCGTGGCGAGAAACAGGAAGAAGATCATCCAGACCGCGATGAAGAGCGTCGTAGCCGCCACCATCTCCGGGATCCCAAGCTCGAAGATGATCAGGACGAAGAAGACGATCACACCGAGATTGACCGACCAGAAGCCGATTTCCTTCAGCACCGTGATGAGCCGACTCTCCCGCTCCGTCATGAAGGAGAACATGATCGACATGGTGATCAGGGAAACCGGGAACGAGTACCCCAGGAAGAACACCTCGATGCTGAGCTTCTGGTAGTCGACGAGGTGGAGGTACTCGTTGTTCAGGATCACCAGCGAAGCGAAGAGGATGGCGAGGCTGAGACAGAGAAGGGCGGCCTGGTTGAACTTGTCGCCCACCGGCACGCGACGGAAGAAGTCGAAGGGGAACAGCGAGAAGCGCCGGATCCGCACCGACTCCACCATCAGGAAGAGCGGAAGCGAGAGGATGAGCGCCGGAACGTACGCCTCGAATGCCGCGAAGAGCGCGTAGAGCAGCGCGAGTGAGAAGTAGACCTTGACGCGGCGGGTGAGCACGCCCCGGCCCTGGGTGTGGTAGAGGATCAGCGAGCCGCCCGTCAGCAGGTTGAAGCCGAAGATGTGGAGCCGCTCGAACGAGCAGGGCGTTCTCGGCCAGATCACGTCCAAGAAGCCGAAGAGCAGCGCGAGCGTCATGACCGTTCCGAAGAGGATCTTGGCCTGGGTGCTCATCCGCCCTTCCGCTGCTTCTCGCCGCCGGCTGGCGGAGACCCGTCGCCGGCGATCGCTGGCTGCGTCCGGTCCCCGAGGGATCGGACGCAGCCAGCGGATCAGAGCCGCTCGATGATGGTGCCGGTCCCCAGACCGCCGCCGCAGCACATCGCGATCAGGCCATGGCGGCCCCCGGTGCGCTCCAGCGAATGGAGCGCGGTGGTGAGCAGCCGCGCCCCGGTGGCGCCGGTGGGATGGCCCAACGCGATCGCACCACCCTGAGGATTGACTCTCTCCTCGGCCGGCTTGCAGGCCTTCATCCAGGCCAGCACCACCGACGCGAAGGCCTCGTTCACCTCGAAGGTGTCGACCTGATCGATGCCGAGGCCGGCATCCTTGAGCACCTTCTCGGTCGCCGGGATCGGGCCCTTCAGCATGGTGACGGGATCGACGCCGACGATGGTCGAGCTGACGATCCGCGCGCGAGGCTCGACTCCGATCCGACGGGCGCCCTCTTCGGAGGCCAGAATCAGGGCCGCGGCGCCGTCGGAGACCTGAGACGAGCTGCCCGCCGTGTGCAACGTCTGGCCCTTCACGGGCTCGAGCGACGCCAGCTTCTCGAGAGAGGTCTGGCGCAGGCCGCCGTCGCGCTTGACGCTCTGCATCTCGCTGGTCGGCTTTCCCTCCTCGTCCGCGACCGGCGCCTCGACGGGGATCACCTCGGCGTCGAAGTGCCCGGCATCCCAGGCCGCGATGGCCAGCTCCTGACTCCGGAGACCGAACCGGTCGGTGTCCTCGCGGGTGATCCCGAACTCCTCCCCGATCAGCTGTGCTCCACCGAACTGGGAGTTGAAGGCGTAGTGCTCGAAGTAGGACTTCGGAAGCGGACTGCCCCCGGCCATGTTCGCGCCCAGGGGGACCCGGGTCATCATCTCGAGGCCGCAGCAGAGGGTCACGTCCGCCATGCCCGAGGCGATCAGACCCATGCCGAGCGTGGCCGCCTGCTGACTGGAGCCGCACTGGCTGTCGATCGTAGTCTGGGGAACCTCCAGGGGAAGCCCCTGCGAGAGCCAGGCACAGCGGGCGATGTTGAAGGACTGCTCCCCCACCTGGGAGACACAGCCGCCGATCACCTGGTCGATCCGAGCGGGATCGATCCCGCGCTTGTCCAGCGCGCCCTTCTGGACGGCGCCGAGCAGATCCCCTGGATGGAGTGTGGCGAGGTCGCCGCGGCGCCGGCCGATCGGGCTCCGCACTGCTTCCACGATATAAACATCACGCATGAAGAGACTCCTGCTGGGTTGCTGGGTGGTCGGGTGCGAGGAGTCTATCACCTCGACCGGAAGACAGAGGGCTCCAGGAGCCAGGTGGCACCGCGCCGGTGCCCTTGACCACCTCGGGCGCGGTGAGTTAGGTGGATTGCAGCGCAGCCTGGCGCCGAGAGGCGAAAGGCTTCGAGCACCTCCCTCCGGGGGAAAGAGATGAGCCGAGAATCCCAAGCTTCCACTCTCGAAGAGGCCCGGAGTCGGTTCCGGAAGATCGTCGAGAAGCAGGGCCTGGCGGGCCTCCAGGTTTCCGTCTCCGCCAGGCCCCTCGCGCCCGAGCAGGCCATCGGCACTCCCAGCCGGCAGGACTTTCCCATCGCCGCGGGCAGGGAGCGAGTCGTCGAGGCAGAGGTCCTCGGTGCCAGGGGCCACGCGTTCACCGACTCACCGGGCCAGTTCCAGGGACCCCTCGAGAGCGTGCTGGAACTCGACCTGACCACCGACCAAAGCCGGGCCTTCTTCATCGCCACGCTGAATGCGGTGCTGCGTCACCTCGGAATGGTCCGGGCGACGGTCCACTGCAAGGACGACGATCCCGAGACCTGCGCTCTGGAGATCGCGGGCGTTCTCTCCGCGCGGCAGGGCGAGGCGCGGGTGGGCCTGATCGGGCTGAACCCCGCCATCGCCGAGCGGCTGGTCGAGAGCTTCGGGCCGGCTCGGGTTCGCATCTCGGACCTGAATCCCGAGGATGTCGGAACCCGGCGCTTCGGCGTGGAGGTCTGGGACGGTCGTAATCGCACCGAAGACCTGATCGATGCATCGGACGTGGTGCTGGTGACCGGAACCACCCTCGTCAACGGGACCTTCGACCCCATCCTTCGACAGGCTCGCGGGAGAGGGAAGGATCTCCTGCTGTACGGCGTGACAGCCGCAGGCGTGAGCGAGCTGCTCGGGCTGGCCAGGATCTGCCCGTGCGGCCGAGATGGCTAGCCGGGATGTAGACGACGGAGCCGCCCCCGTCAGGCTTGGATCGGATAGGATGCCCTGAGGTCCGCCATCGGATCGCCTGTGCTGGTCAGCTTCAGGTCGAACTTGTCCTGGAGGACCTTGAAGACATTCGGAGATACGAACGCTGGCGCCGCCGGACCGATGCGGATTCCCCTCACGTCCAGAGCCAGCAGGGTCAGCAGCACGGCAACCGCCTTCTGCTCGAACCAGGAGAGCACGATGGTCAGGGGCAGGTCGTTGACGCCGCAATCGAAGGCCTTGGACAGGGCCACCGCCACCTGGATGGCGCCGTAGGCGTCGTTACACTGCCCCATGTCCAGCAGCCGGGGAACCGGTCCCACGCCCTCGAGCTCGAAGGTGCCGAACTCGTTGTCGCGAATCCGGTACTTGCCGCAGCCCAGCGTCAGGATCAGCGAATCCGGCGGCGTATTCTTGGCGAACTCGGAGAAGTAGTTGCGGCCGGGCTCCGCGCCGTCGCAACCGCCGATCAGGAAGAAGTGCTTGAGGCTCCCGGCCTTCACGGCGGCGACGATCTCGCCGGCCAGCCCCAGCAGCACGGAATGATGGAATCCGACGGTCGACTCGCCGGACTGGCTGTCGGGCAGGGGCTCGCAGCGCCGGGCGCACTCGATGACCTCGGAGAAATCGCCGTTGGTGAGCCGCCTGCCGCCGGGCACCGCGGTGACCCGGGTGGTGAAGAGCCGATCCTTGTATTCGTCGCGAGGGATCAGCACGCAGTTGGTGGTACCGAGGACGGCGCCCGTAAACGCCGCGAACTCCTTCTTCTGCTTCTGCCAGGCGCCGCCGTAGTGCCCCACCAGATGCTCGTGCTTGCGCAGCTCGGGGTACATGTGAGCGGGCATCATCTCCCCATGCGTGTAGACGTTGACGCCGGTGCCGCTGGTCTGCTCGAGAAGGTCCTCGAGATCGACCATGTCGTGGCCGCTGACGAGGATTCCGGGGCCCGCCCTGGTTCCCTCGTAGACTGTGGCAGGAGATGGCGCCCCGAAGCGCTTCACATGCCCCGCGTCGAGCATCTCCATCACGCGGAGATTCTTGTGGCCGCACTCCAGCACCAGCTCGAAGAGGCTGTCCATGTCGAAGTTGACATTGGTCACCGTGGAGAAGAGCGCCTCTTCGACGAACGCGTCGACGTCCTCGTCGACCATCCCGAGCCGGCGCGCGTGGTGCGCGTAGGAGCACATACCCTTCAAACCGTAGAGCAGGATCTCCTGCAGAGACTGGACGTCGGCGTCTTTCCCGCATACGCCCTTCTCTACGCAACCGGTCCCACGTGCGGTCTGTTCGCATTGATTGCAGAACATCTATTCGACTCCTGTGATTTGATGACAAGCTGTTTCACTTCGACCGGGGACCGAAGCCCCGGCGAGAATCTCTCGCCGCTGGACGAGCTGTCCCTGGATGCTGATGATGAGATCGTCGACGGGGAGGTCGCTCCCGGCCAGCAGGCGAGCCTCCAGCACGGCGCGGAGAATTCCCGTACAGCAGGGAACCTCCATGTGCGCGACGGTGAGTCCGGCCAGGTCATTGCACCGGATCATCTCCGCGAGCTTCTCGACGTAGCCGTCGACGTCATCGAGCTTGGGGCATCCGATCACCACGACGTGGTCGCGCAGAAGCTCCGAGTGGAATCCGGCGTACGCGACCGGGACACAGTCCGCAGCGACCAGAACGCGGGCGCCGCGCAGGACGGGTGCCGTGGCCGGCAGCAGCCGCAACTGCACCGGCCAATGGCTGAGCTGTGAAGCTCGCCGCTCCGTCGTTTCGACCTCCGCGAGGTGCTGCCGCACCGCCTCTTCGTCGAACGGGGCCGCTTCCCGGTATTCGATCTCCAGCGCCCCTTCGGGACACTGACCGAGGCACGCCCCGAGACCATCGCAGAGGCTGTCGGAGACCAGCCTCGCCTTGCCCTGGATGATCCGGATCGCTCCCTCCTCGCAGGCCGAAACGCACTCCCCGCAGCCGTTACACCGCTCTTCGTCGATCGAAATCACCGTTCGAATCATCTTGCGCGCCTCGAGTTCGTGGCAACTGGGGTCACCGGGATGCCCCGTGTTCCATCCAGAGCATCGGTCAGACCCGACCCGGCCGCCTTGATGCAGATCAACGCTGGCGTTTTTTCTGCGCTTTTTCTCGATTGACGGCCACGACCGAGCCGTCTCTCTAGCGAGACAGTGGCTGGAACACCCGGCGTACACCGCTGCAACCGATCGCGATCGGCTGACTCCGGGTCCGCAAGGAAGGGCTGGGATGCCGACGCGCTGACGGCCAGGCGATTCGTAGCAGTTTGGCCACTCGAGACTTCTCTTTTTTTGAGGTTGGGGAATCGGCTGGCGGTTCAACTCATCGGGGTCACCAACACCCCGGTCGTCTCCTCCTATCCGCACATGTTTGCTATAGATTACGCGCTGATACTGGGGGCTCTCTCCGAACCCGCGATCGCGATCCGAGAGAGCTTGCGGGCGCTGCTGGCTACGCAGGGAGAGGAGAAGGCGAATGACGGCTAGCGAGAGCTGGGACTGGCAAGCGGGGAAGAAGGTTCTCGCCGATCTCGCGCAGATCCGCAGCTCGTACCCCAGAGTCGACGAGTTCGTCGTCAGCCCGGATGGAGAGAGGATCGTCGCTCCGGTCAAGAAGGAGGACGAAGCCTTCACCATCGCCGTGAACGGCGAGGCGTGGCCGGAGAGCTTCGAGCTCTGCTGGTATCCGCGCTTCTCGCGGCTCGGCAGGCTGACCGCCCTGGTGCGCATCGACGACGAATGGACGGTGGCAGTGGAGGGCGAGCCGTGGGAGGCCCGCTTCGAGTACGTCTGGAACACCGCATTCAGCGCAGACGACCGAGCGATTGCGGTGGCCTGCAAGCACGAGAATGCCTACACCGTCACCGTCGACGACAAGGTCTGGGAAGAGACCTTCCCGGCGATGCGGGATTTCTGCGTGAGTCCCGACGGCAGCAGGTCCGCCGCCACGGTGCAGGTCGAAGCTCGACAGGAGGCGGACGTCGCCGGCTTCTTCGCGGGGGTCTGGTCGGTCGCGGTCGACGGAAAGCTCTGGGACCCGCGCTTCATCAACGTCTGGAATCCCGTCTTCAGCCCGGACGGCAGCGCGATTGCCGCCGAGATCCGCACCGACATCTGCGAATACTCCATCGCCGTCAATGCCGAGCCCTGGCCGGCCCGATTCGGCTCCGTCTGGGAGCCCTCCTTCGTTCCCCAGAGCGGTTCGGTGGTCGCGCCGGTGCGACACGAGGGAAGCTGGAGGCTCTTCAAGGACGGCGAACCGCTCTGGAACGGAAGCTACAATCAGATGTGGCAGCACCGCTTCAGCCCGGATGGTTCGAGGATCGCCGCCATCGTCTCGCACGAGTTCGGCAAGTGGACGATCGCGGTGGACGACCGGCCCTGGAAGTGTCTGTTCCCCGACATGGTGCAGGCCCCCGTGTTCTCGCCCGATGGAAAGCGGGTTGCCGCAGTCGTAAAGGCCCAGAACCGCTGGTCCTTTGCCGTGGACGGGGTACCGGTCTCGGACGATTTCGATATGGTCTGGGACCCGGTATTCAGCCCTTGCGGGCAGCATGTTGTGGCCAAAGTGGAACTGGGCGGCAAGTACCTGGTCCTGGCGGACGGAAAGAGGCGCGACAGGAGCTACGACAAGCTCTGGGACCCCGTGTTCAGTCCCGACGGCAGCCATGTGTTGCTCAGGTACGTGGAAGATGACAAGTACTGCAGGCACGTGGTGCCGAGCGGAGAGCTCCTGGGGTAGCTGTTTCTTGATTTCACCAGGTGCTGGGTTGGAGGATCAGGGGTGTACGAACTCTCCCGCGGCCCGCTAGTGTGGATCGCCTTCGCCATCTTCTTCTTCGGAAGCGCCTATCGAATGATCTCGATGGCGAGGATGGCCAGGAAGGACAAGGTAGTCTGGCCCTACATGCGATGGGGACCCGGCCTGCGCTCGATCCTGCACTGGATCGTTCCCTTCGGCTCCAAGAACATGAGAATGCGGCCGGCGTTTACGATCCTGTCATTCCTGTTTCACATCTGCCTGCTGCTCACTCCCATCCTGACCGTGGCTCATGTGACGCTGTGGAAGGAGTCCTGGGGAGTCAGCTGGTGGACGCTACCCGACACCTTGAGCAAGGTGATGGCCATCATCGTAATCGTGGGGGCGTTGACCTTCCTGCTGAGGAGAATCGCCAACCCCACCGTGCGTTTCGTGACGTCGCCGAGTGACCTGGTCCTCGTGGTGCTGGTCATGGCTCCCTTCGCGACCGGTCTGATGGCCTTCTACCAGATCTTCGACTACCAGACCATCGTCATCATCCACATGTGGACCGGCGCGATCTGGCTGGCCATGATTCCCTTCACCCGCATCGCCCACATGCTCTTCTTCCCGGTGACGCGGGGATACATGGGCGCCGAGTTCGGCTTCGTCCGCGGTACCAGGGACTGGTAGCCGAGCCACATAGCGCGGAGGCAGACACGAGATGAATGAGGCTCCTGAGATCCAGGCCGAGGATCCGGGGATCGATGAGGCCATCGAGAAGCTCACGCCGGAGAAGATCCAGAGCGTCGTCCAGCGCGTTCTGACCAAGGAGAGCGCCGCGCGGCTCAAGGTGTACCTCGAGACCTGCGTCCGCTGCGGAGTCTGTGCCGAGGGCTGCCACACCTATCTGTCACGCAACAAGGATCCCTTGTTCTCCCCGGTGGCGAAGGTCAAGCAGACCGTCTGGGAGTTGGTCAAGCAGGACGGACTGGTCTCTCCCGAAACCCTGCGGGGCATGGCCCGCATCGCCTTCACGGAGTGCGGCGCCTGCCGGCGCTGCGCCATGTACTGCCCCTTCGGAATAGACATCTCCTACCTGATCATGCAGGTGCGGCGCATTTGCAGCCTGCTCGGCGTGGTGCCGCTGTATCTCCAGGACACCACCAACAGCCACGCCGCCACCATGAACCAGATGTGGGTCAATCAGGACGAGTGGGTCGACACGCTCCAGTGGCAGGAGGAGGACGCCCAGCTGGAGCTCCCCGCCGCCCGCATCCCACTGGAGAAGGAAGGCGCCGACGTCATGTACTCGGTCATCGCCCCGGAGCCGAAGATTCTCGCCCAGCTGCTCGGCAACATCTCCCAGATCATGACGATCGCGGGGATCGACTGGACGATGCCCGCTACCGACGGCTGGGACAACAGCAACATGGCGATGTACTCGGGCGATTTCGAGATCATGGGCCGGGTGGAGCGTCTCCACTGGGAAACCGCCGCGCGACTCAGGGTCAAGAAGATCGTCATGGGCGAGTGCGGCCACGCCTACAGGGGAGCCGTCTACGACGGTCCCCGCTGGCTGGGATGGCAGTTCCCGCCGATCCCCATGGTTCACGCCATTGAGTTCTACCATGACCTGCTGACGAGTGGGCGAATCAAGATCAAGCAGAAGTACACCACGCCCGTCACCGTCCAGGACCCGTGCAACACGGTCCGGGGCTTGAACCTGGGCGAGAAGCTCCGGTACGTGGTCGATGCCCTGTGCGAGAACTTCACCGACATGACGCCGCGCCTCGAGCACAACTATTGCTGCGCGGCGGGTGGGGGCATCATCAACTGCGGTCCTCCCTGGAAGCGCTCCCGCATGCTCTCCAACAAGGTGAAGGCGAACCAACTGGCGGACACTGGAGCAGAGATCGTGATCACGCCCTGCCACAACTGCCACAGCGGCATCGAGGACATCATCGGCTTCTACGACCTGGGCATGCACACCAAGTTCATCAGCGACATCCTGATGGAGACGATGGAGAAGCCCGAGGATCTGAAGGGATCAGCGGGCGAATGAGAGAGGCGGAAGCGAGAGGCACCATGCAGGCCGGCCACTGGACATCGATCGCCTCGCTCGGGGCGCTCCTCATCCTTCCCTTCCTCCTCGGCGGCTGCGCGCCGGATGCGACGGCCGAGCCGAGCGAGCGGGCTGATCTCGTCGCCTTCGTCGGTCCCGCGTCGCTCGACCACCGGGAACGAGCCTCCGTCCAATTCCCGCACGATCTGCACACCGAGGTGATGCAGGAGCGGGAGGAGGATTGCAGCCTCTGCCATCCCGCCCACCCCGACGGCCGACTGTCCTTCGGCTACGAGCACCTGGACGATCGCGGAAAGGAGGGCGCCGAATCCAGTGAAGTGAGCCTGGCGAACAGCACCGACGACGAGATCATCGACCTCTATCACGACAACTGCATCAGGTGCCACCAGGAGACCGCCGGCACCGGCGCCAAAGCCGGGCCGGTCGCCTGCGGCGACTGCCACCGGCGAGAGCTTCCCTACCTGTCCTCCCGGCAACCGTTCGGGATGGACAAGTCGCTGCACTACCGCCACGTCAAGGCCGCCGACGAGAAGTGCGACGCCTGCCACCACGAATACGACGAGGCCAAGAAGGAGCTCGTCTACGTCGAAGGCAAGGAGAGTTCCTGCCGCGACTGCCACCGCGAGGAGACGGAGGAGAACCGCTCGGCCTTCAAGCTGGCGGCACACGAGGCCTGCATCGACTGCCACCGCGATCCCCCCGAAAAGATCGTGTTCGAGAAGGACGCGGCTCGCCCGCAGCTCTGCGTGGAATGCCACAACCTCGAGCAGCAGCTCGCCATCGACAAGGTCGAAGATCCGCCCCGCTTGAAGCGCGGTCAGGAGGACTTCCTGCTGCTGACCGTCGCGGAAGCGGACATCGAGGCCAGCAGGCTCAAGACCGTGCCCTTCTCCCACCTCGATCACGAGAGCGCCGCGGTCAGCTGCCGCGTCTGTCATCACGAGACCCTCGAGAGCTGTAGCGAGTGCCACACCCTCAAGGGCTCTGAGGAGAGCGAGGGGGTGAACCTCTTCCGGGCGATGCACGCGAAGATGACCGACCACAGCTGCGTCGGCTGTCACGACTCGGAGAAGGCCACGCCCGAATGCGCCGGGTGCCACGACCAGCTCGAGCAGGCGAAGCTTCCCGAGGAGGGCTGCGACCTCTGCCACGCCGGGCCGCTTCCCGCGAATCTGGAAAGCCAGAAGGCGCGCTACCGCTCCCTGGACGCTTTCCGCCCGCGCGCCTCCGAGGTCGCGCTCAGCTTCGCCCTCGACGACATCCCGGAGACCGTCGAGATCGGATTCCTCTCCGACGAGTACCAGCCGGCGAAGATGCCGCACCGGAAGATCGTCGAGAAGCTGACTCAGCACATCAACGAGAACACCACCGCCTCATTCTTCCACGGGCACGAAGACGTGGTCTGCCAGGGGTGCCACCATCAGAGCCCGGCCGGAGAGAAGCCTCCTCTCTGCGAGAGCTGCCACTCAGCGGAGTCCGCAGATCTCGAGCTGATGAAGCCGGCACTGAAGGGCGCCTACCACCGCCAGTGTCTCGGTTGCCACGAGAGCATGGACCTCCAGAAGCCCGACGACTGCTCTGGATGTCACGCGGAAAAGGAAGAAGCGGTCCAGACAGCGTCATCCAGCGGGGTTCGGTGAAGGAACGACTGATGAGCATCTCACGCAGAAGGTTTCTCAAGTCCATGACCGCTGCGGGGGTGGCCATGGCCGCGCCCAAGGCCGTGGGCGCCTACGGCGAATTCGCCGGCCATCCCGACAGCAACGGCGTCCTCCATGACATCACGCTCTGCATCGGATGCCGCCTGTGCGAGAAGGCGTGCGTCGAGGCCAATCCCGACGACCTCCCGATGCCGGAGATCCCCTTCGACGACGAGTCGGTCCTGGAGCAGAAGCGTCGCACCGACGACAAGACCTACACGGTGGTCAACCGCTATGACCTCGAGGCTGATGGCGGATCGCCCGTCTACCGGAAGTTCCAGTGCAACCACTGCAAGGAGCCGGCCTGCGCGTCTTCCTGCTTCGTCAACGCTTACACCAAGACCCCCGAAGGCGCCGTCACATACGATGCCTCGGTGTGCGTGGGCTGCCGGTACTGCATCGTGGCCTGTCCGTTCGACGTGCCCACCTACGAATACGACGAGGCGCTCGAACCCAAGGTGATGAAGTGCACGATGTGCCATCCGCTTCTCCTGGAGGGCAAGCTTCCGGGCTGCGTCGAAGCCTGTCCGCAGGAATCGCTGCTCTTCGGCAGGCGGGAAGACCTGATCGCCGTCGCGCGCGAGCGGATCCGCAAGCACCCCGACCGCTATGTCGACCACATCTACGGCGAGCACGAGATGGGCGGGACCAATTGGCTCTACCTGAGCGGCGCGCCCTTCGAGGAGGTCGGCTTCCGCACCGACCTCGGCACGACTCCGGCCCCGAAGCTGACCTCCGGCGCGCTTTCGGCCGTGCCGATCATCATCGCCCTGTGGCCGGCGCTTCTGGGTGGCATCTACGTGATGACCCACACCAAGGAGAAGGCCGCGACGCGGGAGAAGAACTCCGCCGTCAAGGAGGCGATCGACAGCACCCAGGCGGCGGCGGATGAGGCGCGCAAGAAGGCAGCCGAGAAGGCCAAGGCAGACAGAGAGAAGGCGGTGGCTACCGCGGTGAAGAAGGCGTTGGAGAAAGCGGCGAAAGAGAGTTCCGGGGAGGAGGCGTGATGTCCGAGCCTGAGAAGACCGTCGAACGTTCGCTGCTCTCTCCCGCCAACATCATCACCGCCGTCATCATCCTGGGAGGCCTTTGGCTTTCCTACCTCCGCTTCACCGGCGGGCTGGGCGCGGTCACCAACCTGGACCACAACAACGCGTGGGGAATCTGGATCAGCTTCGATCTGCTCTGCGGAGTGGCCCTGGCTGCCGGCGGCTACACCACCGCCGCGGCGGTGGAGGTCTTCGGCATGAAGAAGTTCCATGCCGCCCTCCGCCCCGCTCTCCTCACCGGATTCCTCGGCTACTCGATGGTCGTCGTCGCTCTCCTTTACGACGTGGGCCGCCCCTGGCGCCTTCCCTACCCCTTCGCCTTGAGCCCCGGACCCACCTCGGTTCTCTTCGAGGTGGGCGCCTGTGTCATGCTCTACCTGGTCGTGCTCTTCCTCGAGTTCTCCCCGATGGCGCTGGAGTGGCTCGGCGAGAAGAAGCTGCGGCGGGTCCTGATCAGGCTGACCCTGCTGCTCACCATCTTCGGCATCACGCTGTCGACGATGCACCAGTCGTCGCTGGGTGCGCTGTTCCTGATCGTCCCCTCGAAGATCCACCCCCTCTGGTACTCCTCCTATCTGCCGATCTTCTTCTTCGTCTCCAGCGTCGCCGCGGGCCTCTCCATGGTGATCTTCGAGGGAACCCTGGCTCACCGGAGCTTCGCGGACAAGATGGACGAAGAGCACAAACGCACGGCGGACACGGTCGTCCTCGGCTTCGGAAAGGCAGCCGCCTTCGTGCTGGCCGCCTACTTCGCCATCAAGGTCTTCGGCGTGGCGTTGGACGACAACTGGCACCTGCTGGGGACGAACTACGGGCTCTGGTTCATGCTTGAGATGCTCGGATTCGTTGCGCTGCCGTGCTTCCTTTTCGTGGTAGGCGTGCGCGACCTGAATCTGACGCTGATCCGCTGGGCCGCCTTCGTGACAGTGCTGGGCATCGTCCTCAATCGCTTCAACATCTGCCTGATCGCCTTCAACTGGCAGCTCCCCACGGCGGACCGGTACTTTCCCCACTGGATGGAGATCGGCATCTCCGTCTTCGTGGTGACGGTGGGAGTCACGGCCTATCGTTTCATCGTCTCGCGGATGCCGGTGTTCTTCGAGCACCCGGACTACAGCCAAGGTCACTGAGTTGGAGAGGACGCCATGAGTGAGGGTTTTCACTCTCTTCAGGAATTCATGTCGTACACCAAGGGCATGCTCTACCTGCTCGGGGTCGGCTATCTGGTGATCTTCATCGCCTTCTGGAAGTTCCTTCACGATCGCGAGAACGAGGACGATTAGAGGGGCCGATCCGAGCGAGGCAGCCACATGGACCTGATGAGCATCACCAGAAAAGAGGGCAAGGCTTTCGAGATCCGCGTTCGCGAACACTCGGTGATCTTCGACATGTCCGAGGAGGAGGGTGGCTCCGACAAAGGGATGAACCCGGTCGAGTACCTGGCCGGATCCCTCGGTGCCTGCATCGCCATCATGGCCCAGACCTATTGCGACAGCCACGGCTATACCGACGGTGACGTGAGTGCGAGCCTGACCCTCGAGCTCGCGGACGATCCGAAGCGCGTGGGAACCATCGTCATCGACCTGGAGCTGCCGAATGACTTCCCCGAAGGCAAGAAGTCCGCGATCAAGCGCGTCGCCGAGCTCTGCCCGGTGCACGAGACGCTGAAGCAGATGCCGGCGCTGGATCTGGAGATCGTCTGAAGCCCGCCCTCTCTGCCTTCGAATCCGATTTGTTCTGCAAGGAAGGACAGCAACCATGCGCATCATTCTCCTGGGCGGCCCCGGCGCCGGTAAAGGCACACAGGCCGGCTATCTCACTGAGAAGTACGGAATTCCGCAGATCTCGACGGGCGACATGCTGCGGGCAGCCGTCAAGGCGGGAACGCCGCTAGGGCTCGCGGCCAAGAAGGTCATGGATGCCGGCGGTCTGGTTTCCGACGACATCATTCTCGGCCTGGTGAAGGAGCGCATCGCGCAGCCGGACTGCGAGAAGGGGTTCTTGTTCGACGGATTCCCCCGCACCGTCGTCCAGGCGGAGGCCCTCAAGACCGAGAACGTCGCCGTCGATGCGGTGGTGGAGATCGACGTCGAAGACAACGAGATCATCCGTCGCATGAGCGGGCGGCGCGTGCACCTGGCATCGGGCCGCACATATCACATCCACTTCAACCCACCCAAGGTCGAGGGCAAGGACGACGCGACCGGAGAGGCGTTGATCCAGCGCGACGACGACCAGGAGGAGACCGTCCGCAAGCGCCTGGCGGTCTACCACGAGCAGACCGAGCCGTTGATCGACTACTACACCAAGTGGTCCAAATCGGGCGACGCAGCCGCACCCCGGTACGTGAAGGTCGCCGGCATCGGAAAGGTCGAGGAGATCCGGGATCGGATCTTCGCCGGACTTGGGTGAGCTCGACGACGAGAAGATCCGCGAGAAGCTGGCGAACTCCAAAGGATCGCTCGATGTCGTCCTCCACCCCGCTGCCGGGGAGGATTCCGCACTTGAGGAGCCGCTGACCGAGGTCGCGCGCCAGATCGAGCGGGCTTCCGGCGGCGCGCTCAGCGTCGAGCTCGGGGACGGCATCGGATTGGTCGCCCTGCCCTGCCTGACCATCGCCCATCGCGGCGTCGGTCGGATCCACTATCAGGCGCTGCCTCACGGCCCCGAGGGACGGCCCTTCGCGGAGGCCCTGCTCGGCTCGACCCGAAACGGCCCGGACCCCAGCGAGCAATGGGTGGAGCGACTCGCCGCACTCGCGCGACCCGTCGAGCTGCTGGTCTTCGTCGGCGCCAGCTGCCCCCACTGCCCCGGTGCGGTCCGTTCGGCCAACCGGCTCGCCCTCGCCTCGCCGATGGTCACGGTATCGATCGTCGACGTCCAGGCACACGCGAACCTCGCCGAGCACTTCAACGTCCGCACCGTGCCACTCACCATCCTCGACGGCGATCTCGCAGTGACCGGCGTGGTTCACTCGGCCGAGCTGGTGGACAATATCCTCTCCCGCGACGACGAGGGCCACGGAAGGGATCTCCTGCTCTCGCTGGTGGAGCAGGGGCGCTTCGGCCACGCGGCGCTTCGGATGGGGACCGCCCCTGGTGCGGCGGACTTCGTGGCCATCTGGAAGAGCAGCGCCACCTCGCTGCGGATCGGCCTGATGATGGCGGTCGAAACCGCTCTGGAGGACGACCGCGCGGCGCTGGATGGACTCGTCGATGGACTCCTCCCGGTCCTGCGCCACGAGGATCCGGCGCTCCGGGGCGACACCGCCGACCTCCTCGGAAGGATCGGCCACCCGGCTGCCGCCGACGCGCTCCGGGCGCTGGTCGACGATCCGAACCGAGACGTGGCGGAGATCGCTTCCGAGGCCTTGGAGGAGATCGACGCGCGGGGCGCGGACTGACGCTGCAACCAGAGACGCGGGAATCGGAATCACCGCGGAGAACTCCGCGGATTTCGGAGCATTTACCGTAGCGGTAAGGTGTCCCCGTCGCGATTGACGGGTTCCGACTCCGGTTGTTATCGTCCGCCCGCGCGCAGAGCGAACGGGAGACGCGCGTCTCGCGAACGTCTTTCTTGAACAAGGAGTAGACATGGCTGAGTTCGAACCGAGCGCGGCTCAGGGCGATGCAGGCGATCAGATTCAGGCCGAAACCCTCGTTGTCGGCGGCGGCATCGCGGGAATGACCTCTGCAATCGAGACCGCCGAGCTTGGCAAGAAGGTGATCCTCGTAGAACGGAACCCTTCCCTGGGGGGCCGGGTGATCGCCAACAATCAGTACTTCCCCAAGCTCTGCCCGCCGACCTGCGGGATGGAGATCAACCTCAAGCGCATGAGGTCCAACCCCAACGTCCGCATCCTGACACTGGCCGAGGTCGAGAGCGTATCAGGATCTCCCGGGAGCTACGAAGCCCGACTCAAGCTCAGCCCGCGCTACGTCAACGAGAAGTGCACCTGCTGTGGCGAGTGCGAGAAGGTCTGCGAGATCGAGCGGGACAACGACTTCAACTACGGAATCGACAAGACCAAGGCCATCTACCTGCCGCATCTCATGGCCTACCCGCACCGCTACGTCGTCGATCCGCAGCACGCAGGCGACGATCGCATGAAGGCGTGCCTCGAGGCCTGCGCCTACGGCGCGATCGAGCTGGACATGCAGCCGAGAACCATCACCGCCAAGGTCGGCGCGATCGTGTGGGCGACCGGATGGAAGCCGTACGATGCGACCAAGCTCGACAACCTGGGCTTCGGGCAGTATCCGAACGTCGTCACCAACGTGATCATGGAGAGGTACGCGGCCGAGAACGGGCCCACCGAGGGCAAGATCACGCGCCCCTCCGACGGCGGAGAGATCACCAAGATCGGGTTCGTTCAGTGCGCCGGCTCTCGCGACGAGAACCACCTCCCCTACTGCTCCTCGATCTGCTGCCTGGCGTCGATGAAGCAGGCCACCTACGTCCGCGAGCGGTACCCCGATGCGGAAGTGCACATGTTCTACATCGATGTCCGCGCCCCAGGCCGGATGGAGGATTTCTACACCAAGGTCCAGGCGGACGAGAAGTTCTTCTTTCACCGCGGCAAGGTGGCCAAGATTACCGAGGGTGCCAACCACAACGTGATCCTCGAGGCGGAGAACACGCTCACCGGCGCGATCACCAGGACGGAGGTCGACCTGGCGGTTCTCGCCACCGGCATGGTCCCCAACACGTCCCAGGACGCTCCGCCGCTGAACACGCCTCTGGATGAGTTCGGCTTCATCGCGCCGGATGGGGCGGGCGGAGTCATCGGTGCGGGGGTGGCGGTACGACCCGTCGACGTCGTGACCGCCGTTCAGGATGCCACAGGTGCGGCGCTCAAGGCTGTCATCGCGGGTTCGGGGAGATAGAACCATGGATACCAAGATCGGCGTCTATATCTGCAAGGGCTGCGACATCGCGAGTTCCATCGATCTCGACAAGCTGTCTGAAGTGGCGACGGGCGAGACCGAAGCTTCTCTCTGCAAGGCGCACGACGTCCTCTGCAGTCGCGAAGGTGTCGACCTGATCAAGGCGGATATCGAAAGCGAAGGACTGAACCGCGTGGTGGTCGCGGCCTGTTCCGGCCGGGTCTTCCCCGAGCTCTTCGAGTTCGGGGGAGAGGTGATGACCGACCGGGTGAATCTTCGCGAGCACGTGGCCTGGAGCCATACGCCGAACGACGAAGACACCCAGATGCTCGCCGAAGACCACATCCGCATGGGCGTGGCGCGCACCGCTTCCATTGAGCCGCCGGAGGCCCTGATCGAGGAGGCCAACAAGGACATCCTGGTGATCGGCGGAGGCATCACCGGCATGACGGCGGCGAAGTCCGGTGCCGCGGCCGGGTACAAGGTCGCCCTGGTCGAGAAGGAAGACCGGCTGGGCGGCTGGGCCACCAAGTTCTCCAAGACCTTTCCGAAGCGCCCTCCCTACAAGGACCTGGAGGACTCCGGCTGGGCGAAGTTGGCGGAAGAGGTCGAGGCGGATCCGAACATCGATGTCTACAAGTCGACCACGGTCGCCAAGACCTCGGGGGCGCCCGGCCAGTTCGCCGTGGAGCTCAAGAACGGCGGCGTGGCCACGGATATCAACGTCGGATCCATCGTTCTCGCCTCTGGCTGGAAGCCGTACGAGCCCGAGAAGCTCGGGCACCTGGGGTATGGAGCCTCAGCCGACGTGATCACCAACGTCCAGATGGAGGAAATGGTGGCGAACGGCGGGATCAAGCGTCCCTCCGACGGCAAACCGCCCGCCAGCGTCGCCTTCATCCAGTGCGCGGGTTCCCGGGACCAGGACCACCTGCCCTACTGCTCCGCGGTCTGTTGCCGGGTGTCCCTGAAGCAGGCGAAGTACGTCCGCGAGCAGCATCCCGGTGCCAAGGTCTACGTGATCTACAAGGACATTCGATCACCGGCCCAGTACGAGCGCTTCTACGCCCACGCCCAGGAGGACGAAGGTATCCTCTTGACCAAGGGCGAGATCGCGAGCGTGGCGCCGGAGTCCGATGGCCAGATCGGCATCGAAGTGCAGGAGACGCTGCTCGGCGAGGACATCAAGATCAAGGCAGATCTGGTGGTTCTGGCCACCGGAATGGTGCCAACCACCCAGGTCGACGAGCTGCCCGGAGAGGAAGCCGCGGGCGAGGCTGGCGAGGAGTCGCAGGAGGCTGAAGCGGACGAGGGAGACGGGAAGAAGGAGGCCGCGTCGGCTGAGTCAGGGGCCAAGATCTTGAATCTCACCTATCGCCAGGGCACCGACCTCCCCACCTTGAAGTACGGTTTTCCCGATTCGCACTTCATCTGCTTCCCCTACGAGACGCGGCGCACCGGCATCTACGCCGCGGGGGGCGTCAGGGCGCCGATGGATCTCGCCGCCTGCGCCAATGATGCAAACGGCGCCACCCTCAAGGCGATCCAGGCGGTCGAGGCGGTGGCCAAGGGTCTCGCCGTGCATCCGCGCGCCGGGGATCTCAGCTATCCGGACTTCCTGATGCAGAAGTGCACGCAGTGCAAGCGCTGCACCGAGGAATGTCCCTTCGGCGCCCTCGACGAAGACGAGAAGGGCACACCCCTGCCCAACCCGAGGCGCTGCCGTCGTTGCGGCGTCTGCTTCGGCGCCTGTCCCGAGCGGATCATCTCCTTCAAGAACTACAGCGTTCGTATGATCTCGCAGATGATCAAGGCCATCCACGTCCCCGAGGAGGACGAGGAGAAGCCGAGAATCCTCGCCTTCATCTGCGAGAACGATGCCCTTCCGTCTCTCGACATGGCCGGCATGATGCGGCTCAAGTACAACGCGATGATTCGCATCATCCCGCTTCGCTGTCTCGGCTCGATGAACGCGGTCTGGGTGGGCGACGCCCTCTCGTCGGGCTTCGACGGCGTCCTCCTGATCGGGTGCAAGAAGGGCGAGGACTACCAGTGCCACTTCGTTCGGGGCAGCGAGCTCGCCGAGTACCGCATGGGGAATGTGCAGGAGAAGCTCAAGCAGCTGGTTCTCGAGTCGGAGCGCGTCGAGATCCACGACCTGGGAATCGCCGACTACGGCAGGATTCCGCAGATCATGGACGACTTCCTCGAGGTGATCGAGGGCGTCGGACCCAACCCCTACAAGGGCATGTAGGCTCTCCGCTCCTCGCACCGGCGGAGCCCCGGCCTCGGGGCTCCGCCGGTGGATCGCCGGGACACGGGGCGATATGGCGCCCCACGCCCGCTTCAGTCGTTCATGGAGTAGGCGCCCCGGAGCGAGTAGATGTGGCTCGCGAGCACTCTCTCGAACCTGTCCGTGTCCACCACCGGCTTCCGGATCATCTGCAGGGAGAGCTCCATCTGACGGCTGGTGCTGCTGGTTTTCGAGTAGAGCTGAAGCGCGTACTTCGAGAAATCTCTCACCAGGACGTCGAAGATCTGATCGATGACTTCGTCTTCCACGTCGTAGATCTTCTTGTTCTCGAGGATGAGCTGCCCGTAGGGAACCAAGGTGAACAGCTCCCCCAGGGTGAGAAGGAAGTCCAGGTCCGTCGCCTGCTCCTTGCTGGGCGTGGCCTGCGTGAGGAACTCCTTGAAGACCTCGATCTGCTCCTTGAACAGGTGGACGTTGGGGATGTCCACGCTGTCGTAGGCGATCTGGTAGTCGTGGAACTGGATCCTTCCCAGGCCCTTGGTGGCCCCTTGGTTGAAGAGGAAGTCATCGTCCTCCGGCCCGTTCCTCTTCTCGATCTCGGGGAACTTCGCCGGGTTGAAGAAGTAGTTGCTCATGAACTTGATGATGAGCGCCATGTTGACGTGAACCG
>CAZTOU010000002.1:0-218741 GCA_964615365.1 uncultured Spirochaetales bacterium | reverse complement strand
GGGGGGGGGGGGGGGGGGGGGGGGGGGGGGGTGTGGGGGGGGGGGGGGGGGGGGGTGTGGGGGGGGGGGGGGGGGGGGGGGCAGGTCTCCGACCGGGGCCCCCGAGACCTCCGCCGGCTCGTCGGGCGTAAACCCGTCCAGGTCGCCCTCCCCCAGGATCGGGGAGGTCGCGGGAGTCTCGGTCAGGACGCTGGAAAGCGCGTCTTCCTCCGGCAGGATGGCCACGGTCGCGTCCGGCGGCATCCCCTGTTCGGCCAGGAGATCCATCATCTCGGCGGGAGAGGCGATCTCCGGCTCCGGGCGGGACGGGGAGGAGGTCGACGGCTCCTCGCCGACCTCGAATGCGAAGGCGTCCTCGGCCTCTTCACCGACGGCGAGGTCGTCGGTGACGATCACCGTCTCGGCGCCGGACTCCGGGGCGGGGGCGTCGCGCGGCTCGGTGATCTCATCGTCGAAGAAATCGAAGGCCTCTCCGCCGTCCGGGCTGGTTTCCGGTGCCGAGTGCAGACCCAGGGAGTCCTCCGGGGAGGGCGTCTCCACCTCGGAAACGGGGGTGACGCTGGCCGGGGCGGGCTCCGGCCCCGGGGTGGGCGCGGCGGCCTGGGCGAGGCGGGCGTTTACCTGATCGACCAGGGACTGCGCCTCGAAGGGCTTGGTGATGTGCCCGTCGGCGCCGGCGCGAGAGGCGCGTTCCTCATCGAAGGCCTCGAAGGTTCCAGTCAGCAGCAGCACCGGGGTTTCTGCGAGCTGCGGATCCGACTTGATGGCCTCGCAGACCTCGTAGCCGTTCATCCCCGGCATCACGACGTCGGCCAGGACGATATCCGGTCGGGACTCCCGGGTTCGCGCGATCGCGTCGTCCCCGTTGTCCACGGTGAGCAACGTGATGTCCTCATTGGCGAAGCTGATTCCGACGACCTTCTGGATGGTGACGCTGTCGTCTGCCAGAAGCAGGGTCTTGGGCATTTTTCCCCCCCAGGAGCGGCGCAGTCGGAGCGGCGAGGCGAGCCACTGGCCGGGAGCATTTCCCAGCCGAAACGCCGCGTCGATCCGGCCCTATTATCGACGCCAATGGACTGCGAATTGAATGGTTTTTGCACCTTCCGAGCCGGCCCACAAGTCGCGCGCTCCGCAGCGGTGCGGAGAGCCCGACCGAGTCACCGGGGAATGTGGCAGGGAAACGGCGAGAATGCCCAGATTTCTGCGGCCCGAAATCAAGTTCCGGCGTAGCGATTCCGATACACCTCGTCGTAGCGCACCGATTCGGGCTACCGTTCGGAGAGCCTCTGGCAGAACCGCGGTTGGGTTCGGAAGGCGAGACTGGATGATTCTTCGAGCATGATTCTTCGAGCAGCCGCGAGCAGCGACGTCGGTCTCCGGCGCAAGGAGAACGAGGACCGCTACGCCCTGTCGCCCCACCTGGGGTTCTATCTCGTCGCGGACGGGATGGGGGGCCACACGGCCGGCCAGGTCGCCAGTGAGCTGGCCGCGGAGACCTGCTTGCGGGCGATCCAGACCCTGGAGGGAGCCACCACCAGCCTCGCCGAGAAGCTCCGCTACGCAGTCTCCGCCGCCAACCGGACCATCTACAGCCAGGCCCAGGAACACGAGGAATACGCGGGTATGGGCACGACCCTGGTCGCCTTCCTGGCCGACGAGGAGCGAGCGGCCCTGGCTCACGTCGGCGACAGCCGGGCCTATCTGATCCGCGGATCGCGCATTCGGCAGCTGACCGATGACCACTCCATCGTCGGTGAGCTGCTGCGTCGGCACGAGATCAGCGAGGACGCGGCGCGGGGGCATCCCCACCGTCACGTGCTGACCCGGGCTCTCGGTGTTCGCCGCTCGGTCGAGCCGGATCTGGTGGAGCTCGCGCTGGAGCCCGATGACATCTTCGTGCTCTGCTCCGATGGACTCACGAATCACCTCGAGGATCACGAGATCGCGAAGCGGGTGGCCGGGGGCGATGATCTTCAGGAGATCTGCGAGCAGCTGATCGATCTGGCCAACAGCCGGGGGGGAGAGGACAACAGCACGGTGCTCCTCGCCCGTTGCGAGAAGCGGGAGTAGCGACTTCGGGGACGCGAGGAACGTCCCCGGTGCTACGGGTCATCCGCTTCGCTCGAGGATCCCCTTGAGCTTGGAGCGGAGGCGGAGCACCGACTTGGTGTGGATCTGGCAGACCCGGGACTCGGTGATGCCCAGGATGTTGCCGATCTCCTTCATGTTGAGGTCTTCGTAGTAGTAGAGCGAGATGACCAGACGCTCCTTCTCGGGAAGGGTCGCGATGGTCTCTGCGACGATCTGCTTCATCTCGTGAAACTTGAAGGACGCGAAGGGGTTCTCGGCTGTGACGTCCTCTACGACGTCGCCGAAGCTGCCGGTCCTCTCACCGTCCGGTCCGCCGCCCCGGATCTCCTCCAGGTTCACCAGCGAAATGCCGCGGACCTGGTTGAGCAGCTCGTGGAACTTGTCGAGCTGGAGTCCGAGGGAGTCGGCGACCTCGTCTTCCGAGGCGGAGCGGCCCAGCCGCTGCTCGACCTCCCCGTAGGCTCTCTCGAGCTTGCGGCTCTTCTGGCGGATGCTGCGGGGTACCCAGTCGAGGGAGCGGAGCTGGTCGAGGATGGCGCCCTTGATGCGGAACTCCGCATAGGTCTTGAACTTGCAGTTCTTCTCCGGATCGTACTTCTCGATCGCATCCATCAGACCGATGACGCCGGTGTTGTGCAGGTCGTCGAGATCGATGTGAGAGGGGAGACGGACGGCGATGCGGCTCACGATGTAGCGGATCAGAGGCGTGTGTTCGAGGACGATTTGCTCCCGGAGAGAGGCGGGAATGTAGGAGTCCTTCGTCTTGGCATCTCGCAGCTGCGTCTCCATTCAACCCTCCAACTTGCAGTGACCCGGTGAGACCGAGGATTCGGTACGCAGGGCAGTCGGAGAGCCGTCGCCCTGCCGCCTCGCTGCGTATGGATCGCGAGTCAAAGCAGGGGCCATGCCAAGAGGTGCACATCGGCGAAGTCGGCGGCGGGGGAAGTCCCGGATTCCGCCAGGGGGAATTCGCGACAGCCTGCTAACTGCTCGAATTCGATGGGTGTTTCCCAATCCGGTCAGGCCCGTGATGTGTGAAGAAGATTGCGCACGACGCCTGCCGCAACGGGCGGCAGCAGAGGAGAGAGACGCGCGGAACCGTCAGTCTGACGACGGGAACCCCGTCCGGCGGTCACGATTCCGTCAGTCGGCGCAAGATGGCGCGCGGGCCGCCGTGTGGTGAGGCAGTCTCCCGGTTCTTCCCGACGCGAGACGGCCCGGCGGCTGTCCTACGGATTATCGGCGGACAAGCGCTTCTTCTTGATCTTCTCGATCAGCGTGGTGCGGTTGAGACCGAGGAGCTGGGCGGCGCGGTTCTTGTTCCAGTGGGTCTGCTCCAGGGCCTGAAGGATGAGATCCGACTCGAAGTGATCGACGATCTCGTTGAAGGCGAGACCGCCGGCGGGAATCCGCGGCGCTCCGGCGCGCACCGCGGCGGGACTCTGGCTGAAGGTGTGGGGCAGCTCGTCGACGGAGATCTCTCCCTCTCCCCGCAGAATCACCAGCCGCTCGATCAGGTTCTCGAGTTCGCGGACGTTGCCCGGCCAGTCGTGCTCGCAGATCCTGTCCAGGGCCGCCTGTGAGATGGTGGTGCCCGCTCCCTTGCCCTTCTCTCGATTCATCGCGTCCAGGAAGTGGTGCAACAGGAGCGGGATGTCCTCGCGGCGCTCTCGCAGCGGCGGGATCTCGATCGGGATCACGTTCAATCGGTAGTAGAGATCTTCGCGGAAGCGCTTCTCCCGGATCGCGAACTCCAGATCCTGGTTGGTGGCGGCGATGACCCGGACGTCCACCTGGATGGTCTTCGAGGATCCCACCGGCTCGAAGGTCCGATCCTGGAGCACCCGCAGGAGCTTGACCTGCAGGTTGGCGCTCATGTCGCCGATCTCGTCGAGGAAGATGGTGCCGCCGTTGGCGACCGAAAAGCGCCCCTCGCGGTGGCTGACGGCGTTGGTGAAGGCGCCTCGAACGTGACCGAAGAGCTCGGATTCGAGCAGCTCTTCGGGGATCGCCCCGCAGTTCACGGTGACGAACATCCGCTCCGCCCGGCGGCTGTTGTAGTGAAGCGCGCGGGCTATCAGCTCCTTGCCGGTGCCGCTCTCGCCCGTGATCAGGACGGTGCTGTCGGTGTCCGCCACCTTCTCGACGACGTCGAGGACGCGTCGCAGAGCCGGGCTCCCGCCGACGATGCGTTCGAAGCGGTAGCGCTGATGGAGCTGGCTCTGGAGGATTCGATTCTCGGTCTTGAGCCGGCCGTGTTCGATGGCCTGTTCGACCAGCCGTCGGACCACGTCCAGGCGGGCCTGATCGAAGGGCTTCTCCAGGTACCAGAAGGCGCCGGCCCGCAGAGCGTCCAGCGAGCTCTCGGCGCTTCCGTAGCCGGTCACGACGATGCAGGGCAGGTCCGGGTGGATGTCCCGGATCTGCCGGACCAGCTCCAACCCGCTGATGCCCGGCATCTTCACGTCGCAGAGCACGAGGTCCACCGGATTGGTGGTCACGACGGCCATCGCCTCGGCCGCATTTCGAGCTGCCGAGACAGTATGCCCCACGCGACGGAGAATCCGTTCCAGAGCTCGTCGATAGAGCTCCTCGTCGTCCACGACGAGGATGTGGGATTTCTGCAGGGCGATACCTCCGCATCGGGAGGGGGTATGAGCAGTTTAGAGACGGGTCCCTGGGTGTTCAAGCGACTCGCGGCGCCCTTCTCAAGGGTGGGGGAGCCGGGGCCGATAGGATCGCCATGAGCTCGCGACCCGGGGAACCGTCGTCGGAGGGGGAGATGCGTCCCCATGACGCGTGCGGAACGCTGCTGCTCGTGGATGACGAGCCGCTTCTGCTCCGGGCGCTGCAGCGGATCCTCCGGACCGAGGGTCACCGGGTGGTCACGGCGACCTGCCCGGATGAGATGCGTCCGGCCCTCGACGATCCGTCCCTCGACGTGATCCTGCTCGACCTGTTCCTCGGCACGGCGAACGGCCTCGACATCCTCGATCAGGTGAAGTCCTCCCGGCCCGAGGTCGAGGTCATCGTCATGACCGGCCACGCCAGCGTCGAGAGCGCCGTGGGCTGTATGCGCCGCGGGGCCTTCGACTACCTCGAGAAGCCCTTCGAGGACCCCCACCGGGTTCGCACCACGATTGGCAAGGCCATCGATCGGCGTCGGCTCGTGACCCGGAACCAGGAGCTCGAGCAAGAGCTCCGGGGACGTCGCGGAGGGCCCCAGCTGGTGGGGGGCTCGGCGAAGACGCGAGCGCTGCGCCGGATGATCCAGAGCCTGCAGCACAACGAGAGCAACGTGCTGATCCAGGGCGAGAGTGGGACCGGCAAGGAGATCGTCGCCCACGCGATCCACGCCGCGAGCCCTCGTTTCGCCGAGACATTCGTGCCCGTGGACTGCGGAGCGCTCCCGGAATCGATCATTGAGAGCGAGCTCTTCGGGCACCGCCGCGGGGCTTTCACGGGTGCCGTCGGAGCCCCCGGGCTGTTCCGGATGGCCGACCGGGGCACGCTCTTCCTGGACGAGATCGGGGAGATTCCCGCCGGGGTCCAGGCGAAGTTGCTCCGCGCACTTCAGCACAAGGAGGTGCGACCGGTGGGGGCCTCCGAGGCGGTCCCGGTGAACATCCGCGTGATCTGCGCTACCAACCGCGACCTCGCCGCGATGGTCAGCGACGGCCGCTTCCGGATGGATCTCTACTACCGCCTCAACGTGGTGAAGATCCAGATCCCGACCCTGCGAGAGCGTCGCGAGGACATCTCCCAGCTCGCCCAGCACTTCCTGATCAAGCACCGCCGCGACGGCTCTCCGGTGACGGGGTTCGGGCCGGGGGCCCTCGAGATGCTCTCCAAGTACGACTGGCCGGGAAACGTCCGAGAGCTGGAGAATGCCATCGAGTCCGCCCTGGCGCTCACGAGCGGGCCGCTGCTGCGCGCTGCGGATCTGGCCTTGGAAGAGGGCATCCGCAGCGCGACGCAAGCCTCTCCACCCGAGCTCGGGCTCGAGCTCTCTCTCGAGGCGTACGAGCGCTGCGCGGTCGAGCGGGCCCTGCGAGAGAGCGGGGGGGACGCGACCGAGGCGGCGCGCCGCCTCGGCATCGGACGCTCGACCTTCTACCGGAAGCTCTCCAAGCATGGAATCGTCGTCCGCCGGGGTCCAGAGAGCGGTGGAGTTGGAGCGCCGAACGCGATCCGGTAACCTCGAAAACCCCCGCAGCGATTCGTTCTCCCGCCGTCGTGCCGAGGACGCGGCAGAGACGGAGATTCGAGAGCCACCGCGCGAACAGGCGCTTTGTCTGAGAGGAACCGCCGTTGAGCCAGCCTTCACCGCTGGTCCACATCGCGATCGTCCAGCCTCGGCCCGGGTCCGCGTTTCCCGATCTGGGAACCGCCAGTGCGCTCGATCGGCTGGGGCGGGCGGCGACGGTCGAGGTGCTCCACGACGCGGCATCGTGCTGTGAGCTGGTCGCACGCGATGCGCTCGATCTGGTGATTCTGGAGGAGCGGGTCGGCGAGGACGAAGCGCGCGAGCTGCTGGCCGCACTCCGAGCCGACGGTCCACCGGTGATCGTGGTGACGAGTGAGCTCGACGAGGAGCTCGCCGTGGAGGTGTTCCGTCGGGGTGCCGCCGACTGCATCGCGGCCACCCGCGAGTACGCGGAGGTGCTCCCCGTCGTGGCGCTCGAGCAGATCCGCCGCTGGCGCGCCGCCCGGGAGCGCGGGGATACCGAGCGGCACATCCGCTGGCTCGAGCATCTCAACCAGGCCATCGTCAACGAGATTCCCGCCGCCCTGGTGGTGCTGGATGGTCAGGGCCAGGTGGTGACCGTGAATCCGGAGTTCTCCCGGATCTGGGGCGTTTCGGGCGGCGAAGTCGAGGGCCGGCCGCTCGAGGAGGTCCTCCCGCTCGACCTGCTCGAGAGCGGGGGAGTCGGGGAGGTGTTGTCTCGCGTCGCCGCGGGACGCGCCGTCGCTCCCCGCATCGCCCGCATGATCGGCAGCGCGGGCGGGATGCGCGCCTTCGACGTCCGGGCCAGGCGTCTCGACGAGGGGCGGCTTCTGCTGGTGCTCTCGGATCTGACCGAGGCTGAGATCCTCGCGAAACAGCTCGATGATCTGCAGCGTTATAACGAAAACATCATCCAGAACATGAACAGCGCGTTGCTCGTGGTCGACCTCGAAGGGCGCATCACCTACGCGAACCCGACGGCAGAGAGCATTCTCGGCACCGGATCGGGAGGATTGCGGGGTCGCTCGGTCTGGAGCTGGTTCACGGATGCACCACGAGGGGGCGACCTGGTCGCGAGAACGCTCACGGAGAACATGCGATTCCGCGGTGCCGAGACGGTGATTACGCGCGACAGCGGCAGCATCGTTCCCATCGGCATCTCCTGTGCGCCGATGTCCGATCGGGATGGCACCCGGCTAGGGGCGGTGGCGATCTTCCAGGATCTGAGCGAGATCAAGCAGCTTCAACGCCAGGTGCTGCAGACCGAGAAGATGGCCTCGATCGGGCAGCTGGCCGCCGGCGTCGCCCACGAGATCAACAACCCGATGGGCTTCATTCACGCCAACCTCTGCCAGATGTCCGAGTACCTGGACGACCTGGCCAAGGTCTGGGAGAAGACGGAGGCGCTTCGCACGGCGGTCCAGGAGGTGGATCGGCCC
Organism: uncultured Spirochaetales bacterium; assembly: GCA_964615365.1. Lineage (GTDB taxonomy): Bacteria > Myxococcota_A > UBA9160 > UBA9160 > UBA6930 > CAVXZE01. The sequence continues at coordinate 210,983 of CAZTOU010000002.1, read as the reverse complement.
GAGATGGCAGAGGGCGGATGGGCTTCGGGGGCGGCGTCGAAGATCAGAGGGGAGATCCGGGATGCGATGAACGCCCTCGACGACGTGATCGGCAAGGTCGAGGCGGACTACCTGATCTCCGACTTCGGGAAGGCGGTTCGGGAGTCCCTCGAGGGTTCCGAACGCATCCGTCACATCGTGCAGGACCTTCGGGCCTTCTCCCACCAGGATACGGCCGAGCGGGTCGAGTCCGATCTGAATCAATGTCTCGATTCCACCGCCAATATCGTGTGGACGATGATGAAGCACTCGGTCACGCTCACCAAGCAGTACGACGAGCTACCTCCCGTGAGCTGCTTTCCCATGCAGCTGAAGCAGGTGTTCATGAACCTGATCGTGAACGCCTACCAGGCGATCGAGGCGCGGCAGGGAGAGCGGAGCGGGCGGGGCGAGATCCGACTGCGTACCGAGCGTCGCCCCGACGCCATCGCCATCCTGGTGACGGACGACGGAGTCGGGATCTCGCCCGCCGCCCTGGATCGGATCTTCGATCCGTTCTTCACCACCAAGGAGGTGGGTGTGGGGACGGGCCTCGGTCTCTCGACCTCCTTCAACATCGTGCGGCGGCACGGGGGAACGATTCGGGTAGAGAGTGCCGTGGGGCGGGGAAGCACCTTCGAGGTCCTCCTTCCCTTGGCACCGCTCTCCGCGGACGCGGAGAGCGGTGCGTGAGCGGGCGCGGTTCGCCGCCCGTGCTTCTGCTCGTCGACGATGAGACGCGCATCCTCTCGGCCCTGCGCCGGACCCTGCGCCGGGAGGGCTACGAGATCCTGAGCGCCGAGTCCGCCGCCGAGGGGCTCCGCGTTCTCGAGTCATGCCCGGTCGATCTGGTTCTCACCGATCAGAAGATGCCCGGCATGAGCGGCCTCGAGTTCCTCGAGCAGGTCGCGGCCCTGCATCCGGGGGTGGCGCGGCTCGTGATCACCGGATGGCCCGAGGAGATTCCTTCCGAGCAGATCGAGCGCCTCGGCATTCGCGCCCTGATCCCCAAGCCGTGGGACGATCAGCAGCTCAGGTCGCTCCTGCGCGAGAACACTTAGCCCGCCTTTCTCACTCCCTGGGCAGGCGGCTCAGGTATTCGAGGTCGGTCTTCTGGGTGTTCTTGGCACCCATCGCGAGGATCCGGTACCGACGGCTGCGGCCCTTGGTGTAGTAGGCACGGCCCTTTCCGGCGAAGCCCAGCTCGTAGATCGAGAGGTGGGGAGGAAGGCCGCCCACCTTGCGGCGGATCGCCACGTTCTCGGCTTCGTCGGAGAGGCGCTTGAGCGCCTCTTCGGCCTTCAGCTTCAGGGTCTCGTCGCCGTAGCGGACGAGATCGGCGATGGCGCGGTCGTCGAATTCCAGGTTCTTGTAGAGGGTGCGCAGTCTCCTCGCGAACGTCTCCGTCTCGCGGACGGATTCGCGGCGTCGGGGCGAGCTCCGCGCCTTCTTCACTCGCCGCTCGAGGGATTGGATCTCGGTGTCCTTCTGACCGAGCTCGCCGAGTGCCTCGTCCAGGAATTCCTCGAGCGTTCGCCGCTCCTCCTCGAGGCCCTGGATTCGCGACGAGCGCGACCGCAGTCTCTCCTCCCGCTGCTCGAGGTCTGCCAGCTTCGCGTTGAGCCGCGAGCGCTCTTCCTCCAGAGCGCGGATCTCCTCGGCCGAGACCTCTTGCTCGGGCTCGATCCGAGCCAGGTGCTCGCGGACGGTCTCGAGTTCGGTCTCGATCTCCCGCGCCCTGTCGGCCACCGCGTCGCGGGCGGTCGTCACTCGCGCCAGCCGGATCTCCTCCCGTCGGGTGAGAGTCCGGGTGTAGACGACGAGAATGATCACCAGAAGGCTGGCGTACACGACCAGGATCGCATTGGCAGCCAGGGAGCTCAGGGGAACGCTGACCGCGATGTCGGTCGCCACCGGCAGGAGATCCACGTCGGAGAGGTCGGCGGGGAGCGGGACGGGGCGTGCGCCGGCGTAGAGCAGGGTCTGTTGGTTCGCCGCCACGGCGATGACCTGGACCCGAACGCCGCCGATGTGGATCCAGCGAGACTCCCGAAGCAGCCGGTCGATTCCCTCCTGGAGCCGGGGGACGACCGGTCCCTCCGCCGGATCGAGATCCGCCGCCGTCTGGAGGGCGCTCTCGAAGTGCCGATTCATCAGGCCCTCGAAGCCCTCCATGGTCAGCGCGTAGGTGGCGAGGAAGATAAAGATGGAGAGATAGGTGAAGCGGAACGAGGCAAGGCGCTCGAGGGGGCTCCTGTTTCCGGGCGCGTTCTCCTTCGCGTTCGACGGGTCGCGCGGAAAGTTCTTTCCATTGGACGGAAGAGAATTCGCCATCACCGGAGCGGATCATACCCTTCGCGGCCAGCTCCCAACACCGATGACCCCCGAGGCGTCCTCTCACGCGTTTCGGGGCTCCCGCATCTTCGCACGAATCTTGCATCGCATTCCAGGCGGACGGGGGCACGGCATGGCGGAGGAGAAGAGGCGGCGAAGCCGCCGGGCTCGATTTGACGGCTGGGTGACGATCGCAGTGGGTGAGGTTCACCGCATCGCCCGCGGTCGCGATCTCTCCGCCGAGGGGATCGGATTGACCCTCGGGGATGCCAGTCCTCTCCCGGATTGCACCGATCAAACGCTGGAGAGCGAGTTCTCCCTGCCGGGCTTCTACGTCCCCATCAAGCTCCCCGCGCGTGTGGCCTGGATGGATTCCCGAACCCAGGGCCTCGGCCTTCGCTTCGTGGAGATCGAGCCGGATCTGGCGGAGCTTCTGGAGCACTACGTCGCGGGTCGCCTCTGACCCACCGCCTCCGCAGTCGCGACTTGGTGAGGATTGCCGGCTAGAGTGCCCGCCGATGCGGGTGGTGGACCTCGACCGCGACATGAGCGATGTGATCCCGACCGGGGCCACCCGCGACAGCTCCTTCCTGTTCGATCGCATGACCGAGCGGACGCTCTCCCTGGCGGGCCCGGAGCGGGGGAGGAGGATCCTTGACGTGGCGAGTGGCTTCGGGCAGGACGCCATCGCCATGGCCGGGTCCCGGGCGAAGGTGGTGGGTGTCGAGCCGTCGGAACGGATGACTGCCTGGGCGCGGCTGAAGAGCGCCGAGGTGGAGGGTTCGGTGCCAGAGTGGGTGCGAGGTTGGTCCGATGCGCTGCCCTTCGCGAACGGCAGCTTCGACGCCTCCCTCTGCAAGGGCGCCCTCGACCACTTCGATCGACCCGAGCGGGCGATCGCCGAGATGGCCCGGGTCACCTCCGCCGAGGGACGGGTGGTGCTGGCGATCGCGAACTTCGAGTCCCTGGCGTGTCGGGCCGCACGTTTCTCCGACGAGATTCGGGAGGCCTGGCTCGGCCGCCCCGTCCGCCGGGGCCGGCGCCACTACGACGTCCCCGCGGACCACTTCACCCGCTATGAGATCGATCTGATGCGGGAGCAGGCCTCCGCGAGCCTCGACCTCGAGGTGGTGGGGGGCGTGTCGATGGCCTGGGGTCTGCCGGTCTGGACCCGCTCCGTGGATCATCTCCCGCGCGGCGTGGCCGAGCTAGCGCTGCGCGGTCTCGACTGGCTCGCCCGACGAATACCGACGCTGGCCGATGTCGTGGTGTTGGCCGGGCGCCCCAAGCACCGCGTCGCCGCCTCGACGTAGGACCCTAGGCCGGCGACCGCTCCTCGACCACCTCGTGGTAGATCCGCGCGGTTCGCTCCGCGACCCGAGGCCAGGAGAAGGTGGCCTCGATTCGGGGGCGGGCGCGCGCGCCCATCTCGAGACGCGTCTCGGGCTGCTCGAGGAGGGTCGCGATGGCCTTGGCGAGGGCATCGGGATCGTCGCTTGGCACCGAGACGCCACCGCCGCCCACCTGTAGCACCTCGGGAAGAGCACCGGCGGAGGTCGCGACCACCGGGGTTTCACAGGACATCGCCTCGACCGCCGGCAGGCCGAATCCCTCGTAGCGGGACGGCACCACCACCAGGGCTGCACGCCGGTAGAGGCTCACCAGGGCGTCCGTGGAGATTCGGCCGGTGATCTCGAGGCGATCCGCGCAGCCGAGTGAGCGGGCCCACTTCCGGGCATCGCTCTCGCGGCTGCCGGCGTCGACGAGGGTGAGGCGCACCGGGGATGGGAGCTTGGCGAGGGCCGCGATCAGGGTCCGGATTCCCTTGTTCGGATCCGAAGCCCGGCCCACGCAGAGGATCTCGCTCTCGCTCCGGGGCACGGTCGGATCCGGCGAGTAGAGCTCGGTGTCGAGACCATTCCACACCATCTCGATCCGATCCGGGCGGACGCCGAAGTCCGCGAGGATCTCCCGGCCGCTGGTCCGCGACGAGGTGAGCACCCGGTCCATGCGCCGAGCGACGAAGGACTGCATGCCGATCGGATAGAACTGCATGGTTCCGATGGCGTCGACGGTGGTCTGGTCCCGCACGAAGGAGGCGCGTCGATCCACGGTGAGCGGGTGATGGATCGTCGAGACGATCGGGAGTCCGAGAGCGCGGATTCCCAGCAGCCCGTAGCCGAGGCACTGGACGTCGTGCACCAGGTCGTAGCGCACGCCGCGCCGGAGGCGCGCCGCCATCGCCCTCCACGCCCGCACGCTGAAGGCGAAGGGCTCCGGCAGGAAGCCGAGCCGGCTCGATGCAAGCTCGTAGAAGTTGAGGGGCTCGAAGACGCGAAGCGGGTTCGGGCGGGGGAGGAAGCCGCTCCAATCGCGCGAGAACCACTTCGCCCAGAACTGCTGGTTGGGGAGGGTCAGCATCTCCCGGGCAAAGGGCATCGGGTCGGGATAGGGCGGACCCACCAGCACGTCGACCTGGTGCCCCAGCTTCGCCAGCTCCCGCACCAGGAACCACAGGTAGACGCCCTGACCGCCACAGTGCATGTTGCCGCGGTAGCCGACCATGCAGATGCGAAGCTCGCGCCTCATCCGTTCGGCCTCTCCAACCGCTGCGGGGCGGCACCGCTGCGCTTCTCCGCGTAGAGAATCAGGCTCTTGGGGCAGACGTAGTTCAGAACCTTGCGCTCCAGCCAGTCCATCGCCTTGGAGGCGGTGGCCCGGATCAGGTAGAGGCGGTAGGCGCGCACCAGGGGATTCGGGTCGGCTCGCGGGAGGCCCACGATCGAACGCAGCACCCAGTAGGGCGTGTGAAGGCCGTGGGCGAAGCCGACGCCTTCGGTGGCGAGCCCCACGGAGGCAAGCCCCTCGGAGAGCTGCCGGGGCGAGAAGATCCGGATGTGTCCACCGGGGCTCTCGAAGTAGTCGTCCCCCAGCCGCAGGTAGAGCCATTCACTGGTCGCGGTCGGGATGGTGATCGCCAGCCTTCCCCCCGGCTTGGTCACCCTCGCAAGCTCGCGCGCGGCAGCGCGGAAGTCGTGGACGTGCTCCATCACCTCGGCGCAGATGACCTTGTCGAAGCTCTCGTCTGGAAAGGGCAGGGCGAATGCGTCGCCCTGGAGCATGGCGCCCAGGGATCCCAGCTCCTCGCCCCGTTTCCGGAGTCCGCCCGCGGCGGCCCGGAGCGAGCCCCAGTCGAGATCGAGGCCGAGTACCCGCGCCCCCCGCTCGAGAGCTCCGAAGCAGTGCCGGCCCTCGCCACAGCCCGCGTCGAGGAGGGTGTCGCCGGGGCGGACCCTAAGCCGCTCGAGATCGACGGTGAGCAACACGGCAGGTGTCCTCGAAGAGATCGACGAGGTGGGCCGCGGTGTCCTTCCAACGGAAGACGCGCTCGATCCGCAGGCGAGCAGCGCGACCCATGCGAGCCGCCCGCTCGGGCTCGGCGAGAATGTCGGCGATCGCCCCGGCCAGGGCCCGCGCGTCTCGCGGTGAAACCAGCCGCCCCGCCTCGTTGCCGGTGCCCACCACCTCGGGAAGCGCCCCGGCGGCGTTCGCGATGACCGGAAGCCCGCAGGCCATGGCCTCACTGGCGGGGAACCCGAAGCCTTCGAAGAAGGAGGGCACCACGGCGATCCGGCCCGTGGAGTACTCTCGGACCAGATCCGGAAGCTCGAGGAACCGGTCCTGGAAGACCACCCGGTTCTCGAGTCGGTACCTGCGGATAAGTCGCGGAACCAGGCCGTTCTCGGGGATCCGCCCGTCGACGATCTTCAGCCTGACGCGGTCGGGAAGCAGGGAGAGGGCTTCGAGCAGGGTGCCAATCCCCTTCTTCCGGTCTTCCGTTCGCCCCACGAAGATCAGATCGGTCTCCTTCTCCACACCCTCCACCGGGCGGAAGAGGTCCGTATCGGTTCCGTTGTAGACGACCGCGATCTGCTTCTCGGGAATTCCGAAGTAGTGCTCGATCTCGGTGCGGGAGGCCTCGCTCACCGTGACGATCTTGTCGAGGCGGGGAGCCACGATCTGCTGCATGAAGAGCGGGAAGTAGAGGGTGCGCTTGATCTTCTTGACCAGGCGTGGATCGATCGCGAAATCCGCCTCGCGGTCGATGTGGAGCGGATGGTGGATCGCGGACACCACGGGTACGCCGGTGGCCTGGATTCCCAGGAGCCCCCAGCTCAGGCACTGGTTGTCGAAGACCACGTCGAAGCGGTGGCGCATCTGTAGCTGGCGCCAGCGCATCAGCAGGCGCAGGCCGAACGTCTGCATCTCGGGAAAGACCCCGATCCGCGAGACGCCGAGCTCCCAGAGGTTGAGCGGGGTGAGCAGCCGACGCGGATCTCCCTCTGCCGCCCACTCCCGAAACCGGGTGCCGAAGACGTTCTGATTGGGAATCACGTGGAGGGGGATCTCCGGGTCGAGATCCGGCAGGGGCGGGCCCGCGATCACGTGGACCTCGTGACCGGCGCGCTTCCATTCGCGGGCCAGATGGGCGGCGTAGATCCCCTGACCGCCGCAGTACATGTTTCCCCGGTAGGTGAGAAGCGCGATTCGCACGGGTGACCTCAGGCGGATCCGCTGGAGTCGGATTCGGGCTCGGTCGCCGGGGCGTCCGGATCGGGCTCCGGCTCCACCTGGACGGTTGCGATGGTCCATCCCACCCAGAAGGTCAGTCCGAGCACGAAGGCAAGCAGGAGTCCCACGGGGATGGCCACCGCCCACCAGGCACCGCGAATCAAACCGAGCAGGAACACCACTCCGAGGAACGCGGCGCCGACGCAGATCAGGCCGCCCTGTACGCGCGAGGAATCGGTCATGAAGCTCCGGTCTCGCGGACCGACGAACGACAGGTTCGCCCGGCCCGCCCGGCGAGCCTCCGGCTCGCCTTCTCAATTGACGCCGTCGGCTTCTTCCGGTCGGGAGGAAACCGTCAATCTCAGCGGAATCCGGAGTATTCGCGGCGAGGTCCGGCGTGTCAACGCATCGCCGCTTATGATTCGCCTCGTGAAGGTGATCGGATTGATGTCGGGGACGTCCGCGGACGGGGTGGACGCCGCCCTGGTGGAGTGGCCGGAATCCGCGTCGGCGAGGCCGTTTCGACTGCTCTGCTATCGGGAGACTCCCTTCCCGCCGGAGCTCCAACGGAGGATCCATCGCCTGGCGGCGGGTCGCCTGCCGGGATCGGAGGCACTCGCCGAGCTTGGCAGCCTGGATGTCCTGCTGGGTGAGCGGCTCGCGGCGGCCGCATCGGAGCTGGCCGCGTCGGCGGGGGTGGCCTTGGACGCCGTGGACGCCGTCGCCTCCCATGGACAGACGGTCGCCCACTACCCGGAGCGTCGCGCCACCCTTCAGATCGGCGATCCATCGGTCATTGCCGCCCGCACCGGCTGTACCACGGTGGCCGACTTTCGGCCCCGGGACCTGGCGGAGGGCGGCGAGGGGGCTCCCCTCGCACCCTTCTTTCACCACGCCGCACTCGCCCATCCCGACGAAGGCCGGCTGGTGCTGAACCTGGGGGGCATCGCCAACGTCACCTGGGTTCGGCGCGGTGCGACACCCGAAGACGTGGTGGCCTTCGACGTGGGGCCGGCCAACTCGCTGATCGATGGTGTGGTCTCGATTCTCTCCGGGGGCGAGGAGCGGATGGACCGCGACGGGGCCCGGGCACGGAGGGGATCGGTGGCGGGTGAGCTACTCGAGCGGCTCCTGGACGACGACTTCCTCCGTCGACGCCCCCCGAAGTCCACGGGTCGAGAGCACTACGGCCTCGCCGAGGCCGAACGCCTCGCGGAGGACTGGAGCTCGCGGGGGCGAGCGCCCGATGACCTGGTCGCGACCCTGGTCGCCTTCTCGGCGGTGGCGGTGGCGCGGGCGGCCCGGGATTTCCTCGACGGGTCTCCGATCGATCGGGTGTTGGTGGGCGGCGGTGGCGCCCGCAATCCAGCGCTGATGCGGGCGCTCGCCGACTGCTTCGCCGGGACTCCGGTCGAGCCCATGGACGCCGCCGGCGTACCAGCGGAGGCGGCGGAGGCCATGGCCTTCTCGCTGATGGGACGGAACGCGCTGCTGGGAATCCCCAATCATCTCCCGCGCTGCACCGGCGCCCGGGAGGAGACCGTGCTGGGCGAGGTCGTTCCCCGGGGGCCCGGAGTGCGTCTCAGAACTTGACGACGAGGCCGTCGTCCGCGACTTCAAACCCGTCGGGATCGGTGAGAAATCGCATCTCCTGGCCGAGGTGGGTGAGGAGGTGCTTTCCGCAGTCGAATTCGTGCCGTCGGTCCGCCAGCTCCTCCAGGCTCAGGTGGTACTCGTAGGACCTCTGCACCTGGGTGCACTCGCAGATGAAGAGTTCGGAGCCGTTGACGCGGGACGGGAGCTCGTCGAACCAGCCCGTGTCCCCCGAGTAGACCATGCTGCGGTTTCCCACCTGGACCCGGACACCGCGGGGATGGGACTCGGGGGAATGGCGGGTGGGAAAGGTCTGCACGACGACCGGACCGGTCTCGGCTTCGGCTCCGGTGGGAAGCTCCTGGAAGACGATCGGGAAGCTCCAGTCCTGCTGGTCGAGCGGGTGGCCCAGCGCGGCCGCTGCCTGGCGGACCCGCTGCTCCACCTCCGGTGGTCCGGCGATGCGCAGCGGCTTGTGCCGTGCGTCCTGATGCAGAGCGCCCAGCAAGAAGAGGGGGATCCCTCCGAAGTGGTCGGCGTGGAAGTGGGAGAGGATGATCGTGTCGATCTCCTCCCGCTCCACCCCGAGACAGGCGAGCCCGGTGCCCGTGGTCGTCCCGCAGTCGAGGAGCACGGTTCCCGAGGGTGCCCTCACCAGGTAGGCAGACTGCCGGCGCCCGCCAGAGCCGAAGGCGTCGCCCGTACCGATGCACAACACCTCGGTCATCCGATCGCTTCCCCGTTCTTCCCGGATCCGGCGGCACAGGAATGGAATGCTCCTCCGGCGTACACTCCGTCCTCGCCCTCGAATCCCTCCGGGACCTTCTCCCCGTCCCACACCACGACCCGGCGTAGCCGGGAGCCCCTCCCGATCGCCGCGTCGCGCCCGATGATGCAGTCCTCCTCGATCCGGGTCCCATCGGCGCGCGCAAGGGCGTCCGGGTCGAGATAGGAGAGACGCGGCGCGTCGAGGTTCACGTCGAGGTACTCGGGGAGGGTGCCCACAGGCTCCCAGGTACACTCGGCGCGGGGAAGGACCACCCCGTGGATGTCGTCAGCGCCTCGCGCCAGGAGCGGTGCCAGCCAGTCATCCAGGTGATTGAAGACCTCGCGGTCCGGGAGGCCGTCGAAGGCGCTTGGGGCGAAGAGGTTCGCCCACGTGTAGATACCCGCCCGCTCCGCGCCTCCCAGATCGAACCGTCGGGCAATCCGCCGCACGCGCCCTCCACCATCGATACCGATCGTACCGAAACCTGGCGCTCGAGGGTCCTCCCGGAGCACCAGGGTCGCCGCGTGGTCTCCCTCGCGATGACGGCGGATCATCGCCGCCAGGTCGAAGTCGAGGATCATGTCGCTCCCCAGCACCACGGAGGGGTCGCTTTCCCGCAGGAAGGCGGCCACGCGCCGGATGGCGCCGCCGGTGTGGAGCAGCTCCGGCTCGTGGGAGAAGTGGAGCAGGAGACCCGGGGGACACCAGCGCCGGGCGGCGGCGATCAGGGCCTCCGGAAGATGGTGGACGTTGATGACGACCTCGGTGACGCCGGCCCGGGCGATGAATGCGAGGGCATAGGCGATCAGGGGAATCCCGCGGACCGGAACCGCGGGCTTGGGACGGTGGTGGGTGAGGGGCCGGAGGCGGGTCCCGAGGCCCGCGGCGACGATCATCCCGCGCATGGCGCCTCCGGCAGTCCGCGGATCATCTCCGCCAGCCGCGCCAGGCTGGGGTCGAGATCGGCGACCCGAGCGGCGGCGGGGCGGAGGGCCCGGACCGTCGCCGGCAGGTAGGGAGAGTAGCGGCGTTCGCCCCGACTCCTGGCCGCATACACGAAGCGGGCGTGGTCCTTGCCCTTGCGAGTCAAGGTGAGGAGATCGAAGCGCCGGGCGAAGCTCTCGGGATCGGGCCGGTCCGGCAGCAGCGGTCGGACCTGCTCCAGGTGGAGCTGGACCTCGTCCTCGGGCAGCTCGAGATAGGAATCCCGAAGCAGGCAGACCAGGTCGTACTCCGGCGGCGCCAGCAGGGCGCCCTGGATGTCGATCATCACCAGCCGCTCGCCGCCGCAGCCCTCGCCACAGAGGTGGAGGTTGTGGCTCTGGAAGTCGCGGTGGGCGAGGCGAGCCGGTGCAGCCGCGGCTTCCGCTGCGATCCAGCGAAAGGCCTCGCGGACGGTCTCCACCTCGCCGGCTCTCGGCTCGCGCCCCAGTGCTTCGGGAAGGCTCCAGCGCGCGAACAACTCGGCCTTGTAGTCGAACAGCGCCCGATCGAGGCTCCGGCGGAACGCCGGGAGCTCACCGGGCGGAGGCGCCAGGTGTTGCAGGAGGGGAATCAGACGGATGGCGAGCCCGTACAGGGCCACCCGCCGGCCTGCCGACGCGCCGGCGGCGGCGGACGCGAGAGTGCGCGGACCCAGGTCCTCGAGAAGATCGATGCCCAGCTCTGGATCGCCGCCCAGGCGGGCGGGCACCGGTAGCCCCTGGTGGTCCAAAAAGCTGCGCAGCGGCTCGAGGGGAGGCTCTCCGGGGGTGCCGGCCGGTCGACCGGCGGGATCCTCGGGCGCCTCCACCCTCGCGATCACGCTGCTCGGGTCCCCCGTGGTGGTCACTCGGTAGAAGCGACGGAGACCGAGCCCCGCGGCGAGCGGCTCCACCCCCATCACCGCCGACGCGAGCTGTCGCTCGACGAGTCGGGTCACCGTCGTCTGGTCCGGCTCCGGCATCACACGGGTACTCGGCTGGCTCATCCGAAGAAGAAGTGACAGGCGGCCACGGCGCCGAGGAAGCCGGCGAGGTCTCCCGTCAGGCAAGCGGGAAGAATGTGCCGGGCGTCACGGACTCGCACCGCTCCTAGATAGATTGCGAGCACGTAGAAGGTCGTCTCCGTGGAGCCCATCAGGGTGCTCGACAGCAGCCCCACGAAGGAGTCGGGCCCGTGGGTCTCGAGCGTGCTGGTCATGATTCCGAACGCTCCGCTTCCCGAGAGGGGACGCATCAGCGCCATGGGAAGCGCCTCGCCGGGAACTCCGATCGCCGAGGTCACCGGCTCGATGAGGCCGATCAGGGCCTCCAGGGCGCCGGACGCCCGGAACATCTCGATCGCCACCAGGATCGCCACCAGGAAGGGCGCGATGCGAACCGCCACCGACAGTCCCTCCTTGCCGCCCTCCACCAGCGCGTCGTAGACGGGCACCCTGCCCACGACGCCGATCAGGAGAAAGCCACAGATGAGTAGCGGCAGCAGCCAGGAGTTGACGGTGTCCTGGAGCACGCCGAGCGCCCCGACCTCGGGAAGGAGATCGGCGGCGTGGAGCCCGTAGCCGATCGCCACGGCGAGGGTGAAGCCCAGCAGGATCGCCCACCGCCAGGGGCCTGGTGAGGGGCGCTCGTCGGCCTCCTCCGGAGCCGGCAGATCGGGCAGCTCATCGATCTCGGGCGGGGCTTCCTCTTCGCCGCTGCCCGACAGCGGCCGCGCCGCGAAGATGGGAAGCCGCTGGAGCAACAGGCAGGCCGTCACCGCGGCCACAGTGCTGCAGATCGTCGCGAAGAGGGTCGGCAGCCAGATCGAGAAGGGGGATTCGGAGTCCGTGGCGACGCGGACTGCGACGGTACCGAGGGGAGGCAGTAGCACGATGGAGGAGGTGTTGATCGCCAGGAACAGCGCCATCGCGTTGGTCGATACCCCCTTGTGTCGGTTCAGCTTGTCCAGCTCGACCATGGCCTTGAGGCCGAAGGGCGTCGCGGCGTTGCCGAGGCCCAGAATGTTCGAGGCGAAGTTCATGACGATGGCGGTCATCGCCGGATGGTCGGCCGGGACGCTCGGGAAGAGGCGGCTGAGCAGCGGCCGCAGCCCGCGGATGATGACCCGGAGCAGGCCGCCGTCCGAGGCGACTCGCACCAGCCCGAGGAAGAAGATCATCGCGCCGGTTAGCCCGATCACCAGCTCGATGGCGCGCTTGGCCGTGTCCAGGGACGTCTTGGAGACCGCCTCCATGCGCCCCGTGAAGGCGGCGAAGACGACCGAGATGAGCACCATCCCCAGCCAGATCCAGTTGAGCACGAGGTCCCCCTCGCAGCGGATCGGGAAGGGAGGCCCCGCTTCTCCTCCTCGCGAGGTCTCGCCTGCCCGGTTGGATGTTGACGGGGGGTCGCGATTGCTGCCGTGCAGCGTCGGGGATAAGATCCGTGCAGTCAAGGTACTTCCCCCCGCTGCGAGATCCGAATGATGCAGAGTCTCGGTGCGTGCCGAGCCCTCGCGGTGGTCCTCTTCGTGGCGGGTTGCGCCGCGGTTCCTGCGGTCGACGCGGACACGGGCCCGGCCGGACTCGGGGTGCGCCTGGATCGCGCCCTCGTGGTTCCAGCCTTGCGGGGGGCGCGCTTCTCGGTCCTGGTCGTGGATCGCCAGACGGGCGAAGAGGTCTTCGCGAGGGATCCCGACCGCGCTCTGATTCCCGCCTCGAATCTCAAGGTCCTGACCGGCGTCGCGGCGCTCGCGGCGTTCGGTCCCGCCCACCGCTTCACCACCGAGGTGCTGGCGAGCGGGGAGCCGGATGCCGAGGGCGCCGTGGAGACGCTCTTCATCCGGGGTGGCGGGGATCCCACCCTGACCTCGGAGCAGTGGTGGCGGTTGGCTGCCGATCTCCGGATGCGCGGCTTGCGGAAGGTCCGCGGCGACCTGGTCATGGACGACACGCTCTTCGACGGCGAGCGGTGGCATGAAAGCTGGGGAGAGATCACCTCCCGCGCCTACCACGCACCGGTCGGTGCGCTCTCCGCCAACTACGGCGCCTTCTTGGTCGCCGTGGAGGCGGCCTCGGATCCGGGGGGGCCGGTTCGGGTCAGCGTCGATCCCCCGATCTCCTATCTGGAGGTGCTGAACCAGGCGCGCACCGGTGCGGCCGGTTCGCCGGCGACGATCCAGGTACAGCGGCAGCGGGCGGGTGGGTCGGAGCGGATCGTGGTGACCGGGTCGATTCCCGCTGGAGGTGAGTCCCTCGAGTTCCGGCGCAGGGTCGCCAGTCCGGCGCGCTACGCGGGAGCGGTGCTGCGGATGCAGCTGGAGGCGAACCGAATCGCGGTGGGGGGAGGGATTCGCCTGGCCGCGGTACCGGATACCGCCGCGAGCTTCTGCCGATTCGAGGGCAAACCCCTCGGCGAGGTGGTCCGGCTGTTCCTCAAGTACAGCAACAACTTCATCGCCGAAGCCCTGGTGAAATCACAGGGAGTTGGGGTGGCGGCGCAGGGGGGCCGGGGGAGCTGGGAGACCGGGATCGCCGCGCAGCTGCGGGAGCTCGAGGCGCTCGGCCTCCATACCGCGGGGCTCCGGCTGGTGGATGGGTCGGGGCTCTCCACCGGCAACCGGGTGCCGGCCCGCCTGCTGGTCTCCGCGCTTCGCCTCGCGACGGCCTCCTTCGAGATCGGACCGGAGCTCGTCTCGGCGCTTCCCATTGCGGCGCTGGACGGGACCCTGGAACGGCGGGCCGAGGCGGCCGTGGGGCGGGTGCGAGCCAAGACCGGGCTGCTGACCGGGGTCACCGGCCTCTCGGGATTCGCGAAGAGCGGGGGAGGCAGGGAGTTCGTCTTCTCGGTGCTCGTGAACGGCTACCCGGGGAGCGATACCGAGGCGATGAGCGCCCTGGACGGATTCATCGCGGTGCTAAGCGGCGCCGAGCGGTGAGAGGCCCAGCTCGAAGATCGCCTTCAAGTTGTTCGCCACCGCGAACCCGGTCCATCCGATCACGACGACCAGGAACGTCAGCTTGGCGGCGTGCGGCATGCGATGGGTGAAGACCAGGAAGGCCATCGCGGCGATCGTCAGCAGGCTGTCGATCACCAGACCCTCGACCAGACCGACCGACTGGAAGAGCCAGGCCGAGAAGGGATTCGCCTCGGTGACCTGGAACCCGACGACCGGGGAGCGCAGGCAGAGATAGGTGGTCCAGTGGTCGGCGGCAGACAGCAGCAGCGTCACGGCGGCGAGGAGATGAAGCATACCCCCTCCGTCGCAAGATCCATGCCTCGGTACCCCGAAATCGAAACCTCGAGGGACTCCGCTGGGCTTCCAGCGCGCTTGCGCTCTGCGTCTCCCCCTGGGTGCTGATTCTCCCCGGGGGGTGTGTAGTCGTCTTCCCTACTTGGGTCAGCGGCTTCGCCGCATTCTCCCTTTCCCGAGCAGGAGCCAGTCGATCGAGATGTGCTCTTTGAGAGCGAGCTGGATCAGGAAATCCGTGTGCGGTGTGGTGCCGCTCTCGTAACGGTTGACGTTCTGCTGGAAGACTCCCAGATCGCGTGCGAACTGTCGCTGCGAGCGATCGCCGCGAACCTGAGCCAACCGCTCCGGGAGCTTCCTCTTGTTTCTTTCCACTGCCGCACTAGCCATCGATGACATTCTCCTGATGATCGCGGTGGCGTTGATTCTCATCACTGCGCCCACCCCGTAACCACCGCGGTCTCCCCGGGGCAGGCGCCGTTCCTTCCGCGTTTACCGACCTCTTTCTGCTGAGCTTCTGCTCGGATGACCGGGTTGCCCCATGTTCCTCTGGGAACCGAAATCCGGCTTCGTCACGTGCTCGTGTTACACAGGTTGCGCAGCACTCACATTCTAGGGAACCTCGTCGGGTTGCAGCAATCGCGAAGTTGTGCATTACGGTGTCGGGGCGAATTTCTTGCCGGCCGCGGCTTCGCAATGGTGACTGGCAGTTCAGTCGACGCTAGGTAGTTTTCAAAAGCGAAGGGGAGGGTTTTACCGCTGCGCGTCACGGGAGGAGCGCTGCTGGGACGCCGTTTTAGGGCGCCCAGGGGCGGGAAGGTACGACCCAGCGCGGATCGCGTGAGGGAGTCGCTCTTCGCCAGACTGGGACCGCTGGATGGCTCGCAGGTGCTCGATCTCTACGCGGGGTCCGGTGCGCTCGGCATCGAGGCGCTCTCGCGTGGTGCGGCGCATGCGGTCTTCGTGGAGCGGGCCGGCGGTGTGCTCGAGGTCCTGCGACGAAACCTGGCGGAGCTGGCGCTACGTGATCGCAGTCGCGTGTTGGGCTCCGATGCGCGAAGCGCGGTGCGGACGCTGGGACGCCGCTGCGAGCGCTTCGAGTTGATCCTGATCGATCCCCCCTATGCGTCCGGAGAGGCGGAGAAGGTGATGGCGGCGGTGGTCGAGGCCGGAATCCTTCGCGCGGGCGGGACCCTGGTGCTGGAGAGCTCGCGTCGCCATCTTCCCGGAGAGGTCGCCGGCCTCACCAGGCTGGACGTGCGACGTCATGGCGATACCGTTCTGCTGCGGTTTCAGAACTGGACGGGAAGCGGAGGAGTGGAATGACGGATCTCGAGAGCGCTGGACTGGCCCTTTTCCCCGCGAGCTTCGATCCGGTGACCAACGGCCACCTGGATCTGGTGCACCGCGCCCGTCGCGTCTTCCCCGAGCTGGTCCTGGGCGTGGCGCACAACGTGGCGAAGTCCGGGACCTTTCGGGTCGAAGAGCGGGTGGAGATGCTGGAGTCGGCGATCGGCGATTGCTCCGGGGTGCGCGTCACCGCCTTCGAGGGGCTGCTGGTCGACTACGCCCGCGAAATCGGAGCGAAGGTGGTGATCCGGGGGCTCCGAGCCAACGCGGACTTCGAGTACGAGTTCGAAATGGCCCTGATGAACCGGCACCTGTGCCCCGAGATCGAGACGCTGTTCCTGATGACCAGCCAGCAGTTCTTCTACGTGAGCTCGTCCAGGCTCAAGGAGTTGGTGCAGTTCGGCGCGGACGTCAGCGAGTGGGTTCCTCCGCTCGTCGCCAAGCGCATGCGAGAGAAGCTGTACCGGAGCTGAGACTGCGCCGCCGACTGGTCCACGATTGCCACGGACGGGTCTCATGAAGATTCGCTTCGGTACCAGCGGCTGGCGCGGAATCCTCGCCGACGACTTCGGCGCCGCCGGCGTCCGGGCGCTGGCCGCAGCCGTCGCCCGCTGGGCACTCGAGTCCGGGACCGATCCCCGGGTCGTGGTGGCCCGCGATACCCGCTTCATGGGGGAGTACTTCGCGGACGTGGCCGCACGGGTGCTCTCGGCGGCCGGGATCCGCCCGGTTCGCGCGAGCGATCCGGTGCCGACGCCGGTGGCCAGTTTCGCGGTTCGCCAGCGGCGCGCCGCAGCCGGGATCATCATCACGGCGAGTCACAACCCGCCGGAGTACCAGGGGCTCAAGGTGGTCGCGCCCTGGGGAGGGGGTCCGACCCGGGAGATCACCGACAGGCTCGAGGCCTGGGCGGCGGAGGTGCTCGCAACGGGACCGCCGCCCGAGGCGGAGCCGCGCGGGAGAGAGGTCGATCTGACGGCTGCGTACCTGGATACGCTCACGGGAGAGCTCGACCGATCCCGTCTGCGTCGATCGGGGCTGCGCGTCTGCTACGACGCTCTCCACGGGGCCGGCGCCGGGACCCTCGACGAGGCGCTCCGTCGCTCTGGTGTCGCCGTTACGGTCCGGCGCGGCGAATGGGATCCCCGATTCGGCGGAGAGGCGCCGGACCCCACCCCCGACCGCCTGGTCGCGCTGGCGCGCGACGTGCGCAGGGGAGAGGGGCTGCGACTGGGAATCGCCACCGATGGGGATGCCGATCGCTTCGCAGCGATCGACGCCGACGGCCGGCTCCTCTCGGAGACCGACTCGCTGGCGCTGCTGGTCGATCACCTGGCCCGCAGCGGCCGGATACGCCGGGGCGTGGCCATCTCCAGTGCCACCGGCTCGCTGGTCGAGCGGGTCGCGCGGTCGCACGGGCTCTCGGTTCGACGCTTCCCGATCGGATTCAAGCACCTCTCGCGCGCCCTCGTCGAGGGCGAGGCGGACCTGGCCGGCGAGGAGAGTGGCGGGTTCGCCTGGGGCCGGGTCGCCCGGGACAAGGACGGCATCCTCGCCGGCTGCCTGCTCGCGGAGCTGGTGGCGACGACGGCCGCACCGCTTCGCGTCCGGCTCGCAGAGCTGATGCGGGAGCACGGACGCAGGGCCAGCGGTCGCATCGCATTGCCGGCCGACGACCGCCTCCGCAGGGGGCTCTCGTCCCTTCGCGGTGCGCCGCCCTCTCGGGTGGACGGAGCCCGAGTCCTCGACCGCGATCTGAGCGAAGGGCTTCGCCTCACCCTGGAGGACGGCTTCCTGATGTTCCGGGCCTCGGGAACCGAGCCGGTGCTTCGCATCTACGCGGAGGCGCGGGGGCCGCGCCTGCTGTCGGAGCGGCTCCGAAGCGGAATGCGGCTGCTGGCCCGGGCCGCCGGGCGGGCTTCGCGCGGCTCCTAGCACGGCCATTCGAATCGCTGTACATTCGCGTGAAGTCAGGCGTTTTTCGAAGGTTTTTTCATGGACCGACGCCGCGTGCTGCTCGTCGTGAGCGGCGGGATCGCAGCCTACAAGACTCCGGATCTGATCCGTCAGCTCAAGCGGGCGGGTCATGAGGTGCGCTG
This sequence comes from uncultured Spirochaetales bacterium, assembly GCA_964615365.1. GTDB lineage: Bacteria > Myxococcota_A > UBA9160 > UBA9160 > UBA6930 > CAVXZE01. The sequence continues at coordinate 193,037 of CAZTOU010000002.1, read as the reverse complement.
TGTGCTCACCTCCGCCGCGCAGCAGTTCGTCTCGCCGCTCACGCTGCAGACCGTCTCTCAGGAATCGGTTCGGACCCAGCTCTTCGATCCGGCGGAGGAGGGCCAGATCGACCACATCGCCCTGGCCGATTGGGGCGAGGCGGTGGTGGTGGCGCCGGCCACGGCCAATCTCCTGGCCAAGATGGCGGCCGGAATCGCCGACGATCTGGTCACGACCCTGCTGCTGGCGACCCGCGCCCCGGTGCTCGTCGCGCCCGCCATGAACGTCAACATGTGGAGGCACGCGGCGACGCAGGCCAACGTCGAAACTCTCCGGCAGCGCGGCGCTCGCTTCGTCGGCCCGGAGAGCGGCGAGCTCGCCTGTGGTCACGAGGGAGAGGGCCGGATGGCGGAGCCGGAGGCGATCAAGGCCGCCGTGGACCTCCTCCTGGGCCGACCGAGCATGTTGGGTGAACGCGTTCTGGTGACCGCGGGGGGCACCCGGGAGCCCGTCGATGCGGTTCGCGCCATCACCAACCGCTCCTCCGGAAAGATGGGGTTCGCAGTGGCGGCCGAGGCGGCGCTTCGGGGAGCCGATGCGGTGTTGATCGCCGGACCCTGCGCGCTCTCGACTCCGCCCGGCGTCCGGAGGGTGGACGTGGAGACGGCCCTCGAGATGCGCGAGGCGGTCCAGGCGGAGTTCGCCTCGGCCACCGTGGCGGTGATGGCTGCCGCAGTGGGGGACTTCAGGCCGGCGACTCGCTCGGACCGGAAGATCAAGAAGGAGGAGCTCCCCGCGGAGGGGAGGTTCCAGATCGACCTGGTCGCCAATCCGGACATCCTCGCCGAGATCAGCCGTGAGCGCGAAGGCCGGGTGGTGGTGGGATTCGCTGCCGAGAGCCACGACGTCCTGGAGTCGGCGCGGCGCAAGCTCGAGCGGAAGGGCTGCGACCTGATGGTGGCCAACGACATCTCCCGGCGCGACGCCGGCTTCGATACCGACGAGAATGCGGTGATCCTGGTGTCGCCGGGCGGTGAGGCCGAGGAGCTGCCGCTTCTCTCCAAGGCCGAGGTGGCCGCCCGGATCCTCGACCGGGTCGAGAAGCTGCGAGGAGCGCGATCTTGAGGAGAATGAGCGGGCTTCTGGTCCTCGCGCTCGTCGTCGGATTCGCGGCGGCGCAGGCGGAACCGGAGAAGAGGACCGGTCACGTGAACGTGGCCACCATCGACGGCTCCATCAACCCCGCCTCCTCCGACTACCTCCAGAAGGCCATCGCCGAGAGCGAGACCGACGGAGCCGCGGCGCTGCTTCTGGAGCTCGACACACCGGGCGGCCTGGTCGCGTCGACCAAGGACATCATCCAGGCGATGCTCAACGCGAAGGTTCCGATCATCGTCTACGTCGCTCCCCGGGGCGCCTGGGCCGGCTCGGCGGGCACCTTCATCACCATCGCCGGAAACGTGGCGGCGATGGCGCCCGGGTCGAGCATCGGCGCCGCGCACCCGGTGGGGCTCGGCGGCGGGGCGCCCTCCGGCGACGAGGAAGGGAAGTCCGTCGATGAGGGGGCGCGGAAGGCAGAGAACTTGCTGGCGGCCTTCATCGAGTCGATCGCCGAGCAGCGAAATCGCAACGTCGAGTGGGCGGCCAAGGCGGTGCGGGAGTCGGTCGCCGTCACCTCCGACGAGGCTCTCGAGCTGGGGGTGATCGACATCGTGGCGGGCACCCGCGCCGACCTCATGAAGCAGCTCCTCGAGCACCCCTTCGAGTTCGACGGCGAGATGGTGGTGCTCGACGTCGCAGACTCCCGTCAGCGCGCCATCGAGATGGACGCGCTGACCCGGGTGCTGAACGTCATCGTCGACCCGAACGTCGCGGTGCTCCTCCTAATGGCCGGCCTCCTGGGTCTCTACATCGAGTTCAACCAGCCGGGTGCCGTGGTCCCCGGGGTGGTCGGCGCCGTCTGTCTGCTGCTCGCGCTGATCGCGATGCAGATCCTGCCGTTTTCGTGGATCGGGCTGCTGCTGATCGCGGCCGGGATCGCGCTCTTGATTACCGAGATCTTCGTCACCTCCTACGGTCTGCTCTTCGCCGCGGGGCTGATCTGCTTTCTGGTCGGTGGCTCGATGGTCTTCGACCGTCCCGACTTGAGCGACCTCAACGTCTCGTTCTGGCCGGTGCTGGTGCCGATCGTCACGGGGATGGCACTCTTCGGCGGACTCGTGGTATACGCGGTGGGTCGCAGCATGGGTCGCCGCCAGGAGTCCGGTGTCTCGGAGCTGATCGGCATGAACGGTGTCGCGACCACGGCGCTCGACCCGGACGGCACGGTGTTCATTCGAGGGGAGTACTGGCGAGCGAGGGCGGACGAGCCCATCGCTGCAAAGGAAAAGGTGGAAGCGACCGCGGTCGAGGGGCTAGAGCTTCGAGTTCGGCGCGCCGGACCACCTAACTGAACGAGAGACCACTCTGTAGGGGGGGACATGTTGACTGCACCCGTCATCTTCGCCGCGATTCTGATCGCCGTCTTTCTGGCTGGAATCCGGATCCTCCAGGAGTACGAGCGCGGCGTCGTGTTCCGCTTCGGACGCTACAGCCCACCGGTCAAGCCAGCCGGCATCCGCTGGATCATTCCCCTGGTGGATCGAATGGTCAAGATCAGCCTCCGAGAGATCGTGATGGACGTTCCCCCCCAGGAGGTGATCACCCGTGACAACGTGTCGGTGAAGGTGAACGCGGTGCTCTACTTCCGGGTGCTTCACCCGGACAAGGCGGTGATCTCGGTGGAGAACTACCTCTACGGCACCTCGCAGCTCTCCCAGACCACACTCCGTAGCGTCTGCGGCCAGGCAGAGCTCGATGAGCTGCTCGCGGAACGGGACGCCATCAACCGACAGCTCCAGGAGATCATCGATCTCCAGACCGAGCCCTGGGGCGTGAAGGTGCGTGCGGTGGAGGTGAAGCAGATCGACCTCCCCAGCGACATGCAGCGGGCAATGGCGAAGCAGGCCGAGGCGGAGCGCGAGAAGCGGTCGAAGGTGATCCACGCCGAGGGCGAGGCGCAGGCGGCACAGCGGCTCGCCGAGGCCGCCAAGGTCCTGTCCTCCCAGCCCTCCGCACTCCAGCTCCGCTATCTCCAGACCCTGGCGGAGATCGCCACCGAGCACAGCTCCACCATTCTCTTCCCGATTCCTATCGACATCTTGAAGCCGTTCTACGAGCTGGACGCGATCCAGAAGGGGGGCCGGGGCGAGGAAGAGCCCGGGTCGCAGGGCTAGATGGCGCGCGACGGCACCTCCGAGGAGCGAAAGGTGGGGCGGCTGCTCGGGCGGCTGCTCCTGGTGTTGCTGTTGCTGGGCCTGTTGGGCTTCTGGGCTTCGTGGGGCGTCTATCGCCTGAATCCGGGCGAGGCCGCCGTGATCCTGCGCTTGGGCAAGTACCGGACCACGGAGGTGAGAGAAGGCCTGCGCTGGCAGCTGCCTCCGCCCATCGAGAGCCGCGAGATCGTGAACGTCGGGCTGGTGGCGCGCGAACAGTTCGGGGACATCGACACGGCGCGCGAGGCGATGACGCTGACCGAGACGGCGATGCAGACTGGAGACAACAACATCGTCGATCTCGAATTCGTGGTGAAGTACAAGGTGGGGAAGGCTTTCGAGTCGCGCTATCGCATCGCCGACCTTCGCGAGACGCTGCGCGACAGCGCCCAGGCGGCCATGCGCGAGGTGGTGGGCCGCAACAGCGTGGACGACGTGCTCTCGGAGAAGCGGGGCATCATCCAGGACGAGGCGGCCGAGCTGCTCCAGCGGATCCTGGACCGCTACGAGTCCGGAGTCCACGTGGAGGGCATCGAGCTGCAGGAGGTGCAGCCGCCGGCACCGGTGCGCGACGCCTTCGACGACGTGATCGCGGCCGCGCAGGACCGCAACCGCAAGGTGAACGAGGCGGAGGGCTACGCGAACGAGGTGCTGCCGCGGGCGCGCGCCGAGGCCAGCGAGGTGGTGCAGGCGGCGGTCGGCTACCGGGACTCGAAGATCGCCGAGGCCCGGGGCGAGGCGGAGCGCTTCCTCGCCGTCACGAGCGAGTACCAGAAGGCACCGGAAATCACGCGTAAGCGTCTCTACCTGGAGACCATGGAGGAAGTCCTGCCGGAGGTGGAGAAGGTGATCATCGAGCCCGGCACCGCCTCGGTGCTGCCCTATCTGCCGCTCGGCACTGCGCGCAAGGAGACGAAGCCGTGACTCGGCTGCTCACCATCATCCTGATTCTCGCGGCGCTGGCGGTGGGGCTGATCGCGGCTGGTCGGCAGGGGATCGGTCCCGTGCTGGTGACCCGCGAGGATCAGCAGCGGCTCCTGCTGCTGCTGGGCAACCCCCGGGACGAGCACACCGGTCCCGGTTTGTCGCTGCGGCTCCCCGTGCTGGAGGAGATGCGCAGCTACGATAGCCGCTGGCTGCACCTGGCATCGGAGCCGAAGGAGATCCAGACGACCGATCGCGAGCGGATCGTCGTGGACAACTACGTGATCTGGCGCATCGCCGATCCGCTTCAGTTCTATAAGTCGTTCCCCACCGGAATCGCCGAGGCAAAGACCCAGATCGGCCAGCAGGTTCGAGCGAAGGTGCGCGAGGTGATCGGCCAGCACACGCTCGTGGAGGTGCTCAAGGACAAGCGGGCCGAGATCATGGAGGAGATCGGCCAGAAGAGCGGCGAGGCGTTGGCTCGCTTCGGCATCGAGATCAACGACGTCCGGATCAACCGGACCGAGCTTCCGCGCGGTGCCGAGGAGAACGTGTACGCGCGGATGCGGGCGGAGCGCGAGCGTCAGGCGCGCAAGAATCGCGCCGAGGGCGAAGAGCAGGCCCGGCGAATCCGGGCAGAGGCCGACCGGGGAGCGCGGGTGATCGTGGCCGAGGCCCGCGGCCAGGCCGAGATCGAGCGCGGCAAGGGGGACGCCGAAGCGGTGCGGATCTACGCCGAGGCCTACTCCACGGATGCCGAGTTCTACGCCTTCCTTCGCGGCCTCGAGGCGTATCGCAAGACGATCGGTGAGGGCACGACCATGGTGCTTCCGCCCGACCACGAGTTCTTCCGGCTGCTCAGCGCCGGAAGCGAGGGAGGACCTCCGGGGTCGTCGGAATCCCCCCGATCCTCCGAATGAGCGGAATCCGGTCCGGCTCCTAGCGGGGAGCCCGCGCCAGGCGCCAGCCACCGTATGCGAAGAACAGCGTGAGCACGAACCACGGAGCGAAGGCCGCCGACAGGGAGCCCAGCCCGGCGAATCTCGGCACGTACTCGTGCGCCATCAGGAAGACGAAGAGAATCAGCGCAGCCTGGACTGCCGGAAGCGCGACGCTCTGGGTTTGCTCGACGCGAAGGGAGAGAGGGACGGCGAGAAGAGCGAAGAGGATCACCAGCAGCGGACCGCTGAGGCGCGCACTCAGGAGCGCCTCGGCGCCGGTCGCCTCAGCGCCGCTCATCCTGACGGACGCCACATGGCGGGCGAGGGTCCAGACGGGCAGAGTGGCGAGCTCCGCCCGCAGCAGGCGGGGGCTGCGCTCCTCGGCCAGCTCCAGGGTGATGTCGGGAGAACGCTCGACGGAAGGGGGAGCGTCGGGGACCTCCGGGTCGAAGCTCCGCACGATGGCATCGCGGAATCGCCAGACACCCGGACCCTCGCGGTGGGCCTGCTTCGCGCGGATCAGCCGGACCAGCCGGCCGGCTGCGTCGCGTTCGAAGACCCGGATGTCGTGGACGGTCTGCTCATCGGCATTGGGATTGCGGAGGTTGTAGACGAAGCGGCCGGTGTGGTACCAGATCGTCCCGGAGCGCAGGTAGATCTCTCCGGACCGGACGCCGAGCTGCTGGTTCAGGGATGAGGATGTAGGGACGGTGACGGTCTCGTTCAGGATCAGCGCTCCAGCGGAGATCGCGATCGACAACAGGAAGATCGGAACGACGGCTCGAAGCGGAGAGATCCCGCCGGCCTTCATGGCCAGGATCTCCCGCGAACGCGCCGAGATTCCGAGGGACAGAAAGACACCGATGAAGGTGGCGAAGGGAATCAGATAGGGGAGGTAGAAGGAGGCGGTGCGCATGAGGAGGACCTGGGTCACTCCCCAGATGCCCTCCTTGGCCTCGATGATCTCGTCCAGGTTGAGCAGCATGTCGACGATGATCACGGAGAGCGCGAGAATCGCCGCCGAACCCAGGAACGAGCGCACGAAACGCAGCGAGACGTAGCGCCAGAGGATCGTCACGCGCGGGAGCTTAGCATTGAGGGTGGTGCAGGGGAGTGGCGGTCTGGAGAAGCCGCTCGAGAACGGTGTGTGGACCATCGGGAACTTCGATGGGCTTCACGTGGGGCACCGTTCCATCATGGAAACCGTGATCGAACGAGCCCGCTCGGTGCGCGGCGAAGCGGCGGTCTTCACCTTCGACCCGCACCCCAGGAAGCTCCTCTATCCGGATCGGGCGCCTCGGCTTCTCACCACCCTGGAGCAAAAGCTGGAGCTCCTCGACGAGATCGGCGTGGACCTGGTGATCGTGGAGCCGTTCACCCGCGAGCTGGCGTCTCTGCCGCCCGAGCATTTCGTCCGGGGGGTGATCCACGAGCGGCTCGAGCCCATCGCCGTCTACGTCGGGTACGACTTCCGCTACGGCAGGGACCGGGGGGGGTCGATGCGCACCCTGACCGAGCTGGGCCCGCATCTCGGGTTCTCCGTCACCATCATCCCCGAGGTGACGATGGGCAGCCGGGACGTGAACTCGACCCGGATCCGGGAGCTGCTGGGAGCGGGAGAGGTGGAGGAGGCCGGGGAGCTCCTGGCTCGTCCCTACCGCGTCCGGGGGCTGGTGGTGGAGGGGGACCGGCGCGGGGTGGAAATCGGGTTCCCCACCATCAATCTCGCTCCCGAGAACGAGCTCCTGCCCTCCCGAGGGGTGTACGCCGGCCACGCCCGCTTCCTCGAGGACGGAGATCCGCCGCGAGGATCCCTCCATCCTGCCGTGACCAACGTGGGACACCGCCCCACCTTCAAGCGAGGCGATCCGATCGTCGCCGAGGCCCATCTGTTGGACTTCGACAGCCGGGTCTACGGGAGGCGCGTGGAGCTCTCCTTCGAGCACCATCTCCGCGCCGAGCGGCGCTTTCCGGGCCTGGAAGCGCTCAAGGCCCAGATCGCCGCGGACGTCGCGTCCGCGCGCAAACTCCTCGGACGTCCATGAATGAGAATGGGTGAGAGACACCGCGGAGGAAGCGCTCGTCCCTCATCGGGCCGCAGCGGCGAGCGGGTGGGCCATGCGGGCTAGGCGCCGTCTCCCCGGCCTCGGCGATCCCCGAATCCTGATCGGTCTCCTGATCACCGCGGTGACCCTCTGGTTCGCGCTGCGAGGGGTCTCCTTCGAGACCCTGGCTCGCGACATCGCTCGGGTCAACCTGGCGGTGCTGCTGATTCCCTCGGTGGCTGCCTATCTGGCCACCCTGTACGTCCGGGCGTTGCGCTGGCGGCACCTCGCCCTGGCGGTCGCGCGAATCGAGCGGGGCGCCGTCTTCCGCGCCACCTCCGTCGGCTTCATGGTCAACAACGTCTTCCCGCTGCGCCTCGGAGAGGTGGTCCGCTCCTGGTATCTGGGCCGCGAAGCGGGCGTCTCCAGCGCGGCGATCTTCGGCACCGTGATCGTGGAACGCTTGATCGACGCGGCGGTGGTGTTGAGCCTGGCGGCTCTGGTGCTGGGATCTCGAGGTGCCGCGGCGACCGGGCTCGATCCGCGGGCGGTCCTGCCCCCACTGGCCGCGCTGGTGGCAGTGCCCGTCATCTTCATCGTGGCTCTGCGGGTGGCGCCGGACAAGACGGTCGCGATCGGAAAGCGGATTTCCGGCCCCCTGCTTCCCCGGCGCTGGCGGCGGCGGGTGGCGGAGCTGCTGCGTGCGCTCGCCGAAGGGATGGGCGGGTTGCGGGGCAGGCACTCGGTGATGTGGGTGACACTCCACACGGTCAATCTCTGGCTGGTGATCTCGATCATTCCCTTCTTCGCCGCCCTGATGGCCTTCGATATCGATCTCGGAGGTCCGATCCACACCCTGACGGCGAGCTACAACCTGCTCATCTGGGTGGGCGCGGCCGTCGCGCTGCCCTCTGCGCCGGGGTTCTTCGGGCCCTATCACGCGGCCTGCTGGGTGGCTCTTCAGCCCCTGGGGGTCCCCAAGGAAGCGGCTGTGGCGCTCGGGACCCTCTGCCACGCCGTCTTCTGGGTGACGGTGACCGCCACCGGCCTGGCGGTGCTCCGATTTCGCAACACCCGCCTGGACGAAACCCTCGAGGCCGGCGGCGCTTCCCTCGAAGACCCCGCAGCGAAGTAAAGATCCCTTCCCGGCCCGCCGATAACCTGGCGGGTTCGCAGGGGTTTCCTGCACGCGCAGGCGGAGGCCGCAAGAGCAGGGCCCGCGGGCGAATCCTCGCGTCCAGAGGACAGGCGGAGAGGGGATCTTGAACGAGCGGATCGGCGAACTGCTGGTGAAAGAGAATCTGCTCTCCGCAGAGCAGCTCAGGAAGGCGCGAGAGGACGCGCGCACCGCCGGCGGTCGCCTGGGGGCTCAGATCACCAAGCTGGGCTTCCTCGAGGAGAGCGAGCTCTCGGAGTTCGTCGCCAAACAGTACGGCGTCCCCGGGATCGATCTCGACGAGTTCGAGGTCGATCCGGCCGTGATCCAGCTCATCCCGGAAGAGGTCGCCGTCAAGCACACCGTGCTACCGGTCAATCGGGCCGGGTCGAGGCTGATTCTCGCGACCGCGGACCCCTCCAACATCTTCGCGATCGACGACATCAAGTTCCTCACCGGCTACAACATCGAAGTCGTCGTCGCCTCCGAAGAGGCCATCAAGCGGGCCGTCGATCGCTTCTACGACCAGACCTCGAGCATCGACGACGTGATGGCCGACTTCGACGACTCGGACCTCGAGGTCATCCAGGACGAGGACGACCTGGACATCGGTGAGCTGGCCCGGGAGTCGGAAGACGCACCGGTCGTCAAGCTGGTGAACCTGATCCTCACCGACGCGATCAAGAAGCTCGCTTCGGACATCCACATCGAGCCCTACGAGAAGGAGTTCCGCGTCCGCTACCGGATCGACGGCGTGCTCTACGAGGTGATGCGGCCGCCGATGAAGCTCAAGAACGCGATCACTTCGCGCGTCAAGATCATGTCCGAGCTGGACATCGCGGAGCGGCGCCTGCCGCAGGACGGGCGCATCAAGCTGAAGCTCGGGCGGGGCAAGGAGATGGACTACCGCGTCTCCGTGCTTCCCACGCTCTTCGGCGAGAAGACGGTGCTACGCCTCCTCGACAAGTCCAACCTGCAGCTCGACATGACGAAGCTCGGCTTCGAGTCGGAGCAGCTGGAGGACTTCAAGAACTCGATCTATCAGCCCTACGGGATGGTGCTGGTCACCGGACCCACCGGTTCCGGAAAGACGACCACCCTCTACTCGGGGCTCAGTGAGCTGAACAAGACGACCGAGAACATCTCCACGGCCGAAGATCCGGTCGAGTTCAATCTGACCGGCATCAACCAGGTCCAGATGCACGAGGACATCGGCCTGAATTTCGCCTCCGCGCTTCGCGCCTTCCTCCGCCAGGACCCGGACATCATCATGGTCGGCGAGATCCGGGACTTCGAGACCGCCGAGATCGGAGTGAAGGCCGCGCTGACCGGGCACATGGTTCTCTCGACCCTGCACACCAACGACGCACCTTCCACCATCAACCGCCTCCTCAACATGGGCATCGAGCCGTTCCTGGTGGCCTCCTCGGTGAACTGCATCGTGGCCCAGCGCCTGGCGCGGCGAATCTGCCCGGAATGCAGGGAGCCGGATGCCGAGACGCGTGTCGAGGATCTGGTGCAGGCGGGAATGGAGGAGAGCAAGGCGGGTGACGTCACCCCCTACCATGGCCGCGGCTGTCGCAACTGCTCGGAGACTGGCTTCAAGGGACGCATCGCGCTCTACGAAGTGATGCCGATCGGCGAGGAGCTGAAGGAGTTCGTGTTGAACGGGGCGTCGGCGGCGGAGCTCAAGCGCGAGGCGATTCGGCTGGGAATGCTGACCCTGCGCCAGAGCGCTCTCCACAAGCTGGCAGAAGGTGTGACGACGATGAACGAGGTCTTCCGCGTATCGGCTGCGGACTTCTAGGAGTTTTTCGCGATGGCGAATCTTCACCAGTTGCTCAAAGCAATGATCGAGAAGGGGGGCAGCGACCTTCACATCACCACCAGCAGCCCGCCGCAGCTGCGGATCGACGGCAAGCTGCACCCGCTCAAGATGCCCCCCCTCTCGCCGCCGGAGACCAAGCAGCTCTGCTACTCGATCCTCACCGATGCACAGAAGCACCGCTTCGAGGAGGACAACGAGCTCGATCTCTCCTTCGGTGTTCGGGGGCTGTCGCGGTTCCGCGCGAACGTCTTCAACCAGCGAGGCGCGGTGGCGGGAGCCTTCCGCGCCATTCCCTACAAGATCGAGACCTTCGAAGAGCTGGGGCTTCCCAGGGTCGTGAGCGACCTGTCCAAGAAGCCGCGCGGTCTGATCCTGGTGACCGGTCCGACCGGGTCCGGGAAGTCCACCACCCTGGCCAGCATAATCGACCGGGTCAACTCGGAGCGGAACGAGCACATCGTGACGGTGGAGGATCCGATCGAGTACCTGCACCCGCACAAGGGCTGCCTGGTGAACCAGCGCGAGGTGGGTGCCGACACCGCGAGCTTTGGCGCCGCGCTCAAGTACATCCTTCGCCAGGATCCGGATGTGGTGCTGATCGGCGAGATGCGCGACCTCGAGACCATCGAGGCGGCCCTGATCGTGGCAGAGACCGGTCACCTCGCCTTCGCGACGCTCCACACGAACTCCTGCGTTCAGACCATCAACCGGATCGTCGACGTGTTCCCCCCCTACCAGCAGGCACAGGTGCGCGCCCAGCTCTCCTTCGTGCTGGAGGGGGTGATGAGTCAGACGCTGATCGCGCGCGCCAACGGGCCGGGCCGGGTGCTCTCCCTGGAGATCATGGTGCCCAATCCGGCGATCCGGAACCTGATCCGCGAGGACAAGATCCACCAGATCTACTCGCAGATGCAGATCGGTCAGGACAAGTTCGGAATGCAGACGATGAACCAGTCTCTCGCCTCCCTGTTCCAGCGAAGAATGATCACCATGGAAGACGCGCTGGGCCGCAGCAGTGACGGCGATGAACTCCGGCAGCTCATCGGGGGCGGCGGGTCCGCCGTCGCCGGGCGAAGAATTGCCAACGCGGGTTGACGAGGAGGAAGTCATGCCTGTCTACACCTGGGAAGGACGTACGCGGCAGGGGACCACCAAGAAGGGGGTCATCGAGGCGACAAACGAAGCTGCGGTGATGTCGCAGCTACGGGGGCAGATGATCGTCCCCGTGAAGGTCAAGGCGAAGCCGAAGGACCTCCTCGAGAACATCGACCTGTTCAAGGGGAGCGTCGGGAACCGTGAGCTGGTGGTCTTCACCCGGCAGTTCGCGACGATGATCGATGCCGGCCTGCCCCTCGTGCAGTGCCTCGACATTCAGGCGAGCCAAGCGAGCAACAAGGCCTTCAAGGAGATCCTGTCGGCGGTCAAGAACGACGTCGAGCAGGGTTCGACCTTCGCCGACGCGCTGGGAAAGCACCCCAAGCCGTTCGATGCGCTCTACGTGAACCTGGTCGCCGCAGGCGAGGTCGGCGGCATTCTCGACACGATTCTGAACCGCCTCGCGGTCTACCTGGAGAAGGCGGAGGCCCTCCGGCGAAAAGTCAAGGGCGCGATGATCTATCCGATCACCATTCTCGTGGTGGCGATCGCCGTGATCGTCCTGCTGCTCGTCAAGGTGATCCCCGTCTTCCAGAAGATGTTCGATGACTTCGGCGGCACGCTTCCCTACCCGACCCAGGTGGTGGTGAACCTGAGTGAGTGGCTGCAGGCGTGGATCCTGCCGCTGCTGGGGGCCATCGCCGCCGTGGTGATCGTCTTCCACCAGGCCAAGAAGCGCCTGCCGAAGTTCGCCTACAACGTGGACGTGGTGGCGCTGAAGATCCCGATCTTCGGATCGCTGCTCAAGAAGGTCGCGGTCTCGCGATTCACCCGAACCCTCGGGACCATGATCTCGAGCGGAGTCCCGATCCTCGACGCGCTCGAGATCTGCGCGAAGACCGCCGGCAATCGGCTGATCGAGGCGGCGCTGATGAAGACGCGGTCGGCGATCTCCGAGGGACGCACCATCGCCGAGCCACTCGAGGCCGCGGGGGTCTTCCCCGGGATGGTGGTTCAGATGATCTCGGTGGGTGAGGCCACCGGCGCCATGGACGCGATGCTGGCGAAGATCGCCGACTTCTACGACGAGGAGGTCGACGCGGGGGTCGAAGCGCTGACGGCGCTGATGGAGCCGTTCATGATGGTCTTTCTCGGCGGAACCATCGGGGCGATCCTGATGGCGATGTATCTGCCGATCTTCAAAATTGCGGAGAGCATCAACTAGGCGCTCCCATGAATCCCGAATCCGACGGTGCGGGCCCGGTTGCGGGGAACACGCCGCGCCGTCGCATCGCGCGGCTCATGGCGATGCGGCTGGTGCTCTCCGTCGGCGTCTTCGCCGTCGCGCTGGTGTTACTGGGAGCGGGACGTGAGGGCGCCGAGGGCGTCGAGAGGGGTCTCTACGGGACGATCGCCTTTGCCTTCCTGACGACGGTCGTCTACGCGGGGGTCTTTCGCTTCGTCCGAAAGACCGCGCGATTCGCTGCCATCCAGCTCACCACGGACATCGGAATCGTCACCTCGCTGGTCTTCTTCTCCGGGGGCGTCGATTCGATCTTCAGCTTCCTCTACCTGCCGATCACCGTCTACGGCGCAGCGCTCTTCGACCGCCGGGGAGCGTACGGTGCGGCGATCCTGTCCTCCGCCGCCTACGGCGCGGTGCTGCTCTCGGCCGAGCCGATCGAGATGGCCTCGGTGCTCCGGGGAATCGCGAGCTTCGAGAAGGTCTTCGCGTTGTGGGTGGTGCACACCTCTGCCCTGCTCCTGGTGGCACTGCTTTCGAGTGCGCTCTCGCGCGAGCTGCGCATCGCCGGAGAGGCCCTGAGCGAGAGCGCCAGCGACCTGGATCGCCTGCGCCACCTTCACCAGCACACCGTGGCCAGCCTGAACAGCGGTCTCCTGACCACCGATTCCGAGGGCCGGGTCCGCTCCCTCAATCCCGAGGGGGAGCGCATCAGCGGGTGCAAGCTCGCGGACGTCCTGGGCGAGGACCTGGAAGAGGTGCTTCCGCAGGTTCGGGAGACGCTCCGCGTTGGCCGGGAGACGCCCAAAGGCGGACGGCTTCGGGCGCGGATGCCCCTCTTGCAGGCGAATGGGCAGCAGCGGCACCTGGGTCTGGCGAGCTCGGTGCTTCGAGATGGTGAGGGCCTCGCGAACGGGTGGGTGGTGATCTTTCAGGATGTAACGGACGTGGTGGCCATGGAGCAGGAGCTTCGCCGCTCGGAGCGCCTGACCGGGGTCGGGCAGCTGGCGGCGGACATCGCCCACGAGATCCGGAATCCCCTCGCGGCGATCTCGGGGTCGGTGGAGATGCTCGAGACCGGGATGAGGGAGGATGACCCCGACCCCGAGCCGCGCCGTCTGATGAGCATCGTCCTCCGGGAGATCGACCGCCTCAACGATCTCATCACCGAGTTCCTCCAGTTCGCGCGACCCGCACCCGCGAAGCGGGCCGCCTTCGACGTGGGCGCCGTGGTCGAGGAGCTGGTGCGGATGTTCGGTGTGGCGCGGCCAGAGGGAGTGGACCTCGAAGTCGAGGTGGGGCGAAATCTGATCGTCCTCGCGGATTCGACCCAGGTCCGTCAGATCCTGTGGAATCTGCTCCTGAATGCGGTCCAGGCGATGCCGGAGGGTGGCCGCATCCGGGTTTCGGTAGCCGACGCTGGCCCGGAGCCTCAAGAGGGCGCTTCCGAAGGCCGAAACGGGTCGAAGAGGGAGGGTGGCTTCGTGGAGGTGATGGTGGCGGACACCGGTGTCGGGATCGCTCCGGAGGTGATGGAGCGCATCTTCGATCCCTTCTTCACCACCAAGACGGACGGGTCGGGACTCGGGCTGGCGACGGTCCATCGGATCGTGGAGGCGAACGGCGGAAGCCTCTGTGTGGAGAGCCACGTGGGGGAGGGGACGGTGCTCCGAGTGCGGTTGCCGCGGCCAGGGGAGAGCCAGTGAGCGAGCAGGCGCGCATTCTCGTCGTCGACGACGAGCAGAGCATGCAGGAGTTCCTGGAGATCTTCTTCCGCCGCGAAGGCTTCGACGTGGTGACCACGGGCGACGTCGACAGCGCCCTGGTCGCCGTCGAGTTCGACGATTTCGACGTGGTGATCAGCGACGTCAAGATGCCCGACCGCACCGGCCTCGACCTGCTCCAGGCGGTGAAGGAGATGTCCCCCGAGACGGTCGTCATCATGATCACCGCCTTCGCCACCACCGAGACGGCGATCGCCGCCATGAAGCAGGGGGCCTACGACTACGTCACCAAGCCCTTCAAGGTGGACGAGCTGCGCCTGGTGGTGGAGAAGGCCCTCGAGAAGAAGCTGCTCACCCTCGAGAACCGGAGGCTCCGGACCGAGTTGCGAACCCAGCTCAAGAGGCGTGAGCTGGTGGGCACCAGCGCCGCGATGCAGACCGTCTACGAGCTGATCGGCCAGGTGGCCGGTACCAAGACGAACGTGCTGATCAGCGGGGACAGCGGGACCGGCAAGGAGCTGGTGGCACGCGCCATCCATGACCAGAGCGAGCGGCGGGATCAGCCCTTCATCGCCGTGAACTGCGGGGCGATCCCGGAGAACCTGCTCGAGTCCGAGCTGTTCGGTCACGTGAGGGGGGCGTTCACGGGCGCCGTCCAGAACAAGACCGGTCTCTTCGAGATGGCCGACAAGGGGACCCTCTTCCTCGACGAGGTGGGGGAGCTTCCCCAGGCGCTCCAGGTGAAGCTGCTCCGGGTGATCCAGGACAAGACGGTCCGACGGGTCGGCGGAACCAGTGACCATCGGGTCGACGTGCGGATCCTGTCCGCGAGCAATCGCAAGCTGGAAGAGGAAATCGCCTCCGGGCGTTTTCGGGAGGACCTCTACTACCGGCTCAACGTGATCCAGATCGCGCTGCCGCCGCTTCGTGAGCGGATGGAAGACGCCCCGCTTCTGATCCAACACTTCATCGAGAAGTACGCCGCGGACGCTGGCAAGGAGGTGCACGGCATCTCCGACGCCGCCACGGAGCGCATTCTCGTCTACGACTTTCCCGGAAACGTGCGGGAGCTCGAGAACATGGTGGAACGAGCGGTGGCGCTGTGTCGCGACAATGTGATCAGCCTCGAGGTGCTCCCGCCGACCATCCTCGATCCCAAGAAGAGCGAGACCCAGAGCCGGTTGCCTCCCGAGGGTGGGAATCTCGAAGAGATGGTCAACGACTTCGAGCGCGGTCTTCTGGTCGAGGCGCTCGAGCAAAGCGGTGGAGTCAAGAAGAAGGCCGCCGCGCTGCTGGGCGTTTCCTTCCGGTCCTTCCGCTACCGGTTCGAGAAGCTCGGCCTAGACGATGATCCCGCCAGCGGCGACGGCTAGACGACGTGAAGCGGCGCGCGGGGGTCCAGACCGAAGTTCTCCTCGGCCTCGCGATGGTGATGGGCCTGGCGACGCTGGTCCTGACCGCGGTCTTCGCGGCCCACCAGGAGGCGGGGCTGCGCGCGATCCTCGGTCGCTCGCTCCTCGCCGAGGCTCGCTCTCCCCGAATCCTCACGGATTCCCTGTACCCGGGCACCGAGTGGTGGACGGTGACCGGCGACGGGCGCGTCAAGCCCCGCGGGCTCGGCGCCGGGGTGATCGACGCCGAGACACGAGAGCTCGCGGACCGCGTTCGGGAGCGGGGAGAGCCGCTGCTCCTGCCGGGAAGCATCTGGGACGAGATTCGCTTCGCCGCTCCTCTGGACGAAACCGGCACGGTGGTGACCGGGCGGCTTCCCCGCCACGTGTCGTACCGCCTTCGCGCGGTACCGCTGGCCGTGGTTGCGGCGATGGTGGTCGCCGACGTCCTGGTCTTCACCGCCTTCGGAGCCCTCCTGCTGCGCCGGCGCATCGTGGTGCCGCTCCAGAGACTCTCCGGGGCGGCCCGGGAGGTCGCCGGCGGGGAGCTCGCGACCCGGGTCCCCGTGGCGGGGGCGCGAGAGGCCGCCGAGCTGGGTCGCTCGTTCAACGAGATGACCGACTCCCTGGAGGTCCGCACCGGGGCCCTCGAGAAGGCGGTGGTGGAGCTCCGGGCCGCCAACCGCGACCTGCGACGGGCTCGGGCGGGCCTGGATCGGGCGGAGCGCCTGGCGGCCGTCGGCCGACTCGCGGCCGGAGTGGCCCACGAGGTCGGGAATCCGATCGGCTCGATACTCGCCTTCCTCGATCTGGCTTCGCGCGATCCGGGGATTTCCGACGCGACCCGCGATCACCTGCAGCGGGCGGGCCGCGAGGGGCAGCGGGTGCGCGCGATCCTACGCCAGATCCTGGACTTCTCTCGCCCTCCGCGTTCGACGCCGACCAGGCTGGACCTCGCGAGCCTGGCGGAAGAGACCGTCGCCCTGGTCTCCGCACAGCGGCGGTACGACGGGATCTGCTTCAAGGTTCGCCCTGAAGGCCCAAAGCCCCCGGTCCTGGCGGACTCGAGCGCGGTGATGCAGATCCTGCTCAACCTGGTCCTGAACGCCGCCGACGCGGTCGCCGAAGCTCCGGAGCCCCGGGTGACGCTGTGGGTTCGCGCCACGGTGCTCCAGATTCGCGCGGGGGACGTCGATGGAAGCGCGCTCCACCGCCGGACACCGGACGCGGTCGAGTGCGTGGTCGCGGACAACGGCTGCGGCATCCCGGAGGCGGATCGCGAGCGAGTCTTCGACCCCTTCTTCACCTCCAAGCCGCCCGGAGAGGGAACCGGCCTCGGCCTGGCCAACGCGGTGCGTCTCGCCGAAGAGCTCGACGGGCAGCTCGAGCTGGTGGCTCCGCCCGAGGGAGCCCGCACCGCCTTTGCGCTGCGGCTCCGGGTGGCGGTGGAGAGCGGAGAAGACCCGCACACGCGAGGTGGAGCCGGAGAGACCTAGATCGGGCGGCACCCCGCAATCCGTTGCGCACTGCGCAGCCGATTGCGGCCCGGAGGGGCGGAAAGAAGGCGTCGGAGAGCGGGAGCGGTGGGTCAAGCTCAAGGATACCGGTGGTTTTTCCGATTCCAGGCGATGGCACGTGGCTTGCTGAGGCTTGGTGGGATCAACGGTCCGGGACCTGCGCGCGGAGGCGTCGATGAGCGGGATTCGCAGAAAGAGCGGCGGCTTCACCATCATCGAGCTGATGATCGCGCTGGCGATCATCGGGATCGTCGCGGCCATGGCGCTGCCGAGCTGGCAGCAGTTCCAGGTGGACCAGCGGCTTCGCGACGTGACCCGTGCCAGCGCGAACATGATGCAGACGGCGCGCTCCCAGGCCATCGCCACGGGCAACAACCACATCGTCTACCTCTCCCTCGCCGCGGGGACGGACATCTGTGGGAATCCCCTGCAGGATGCCCAGGGCCAGGCGGTCCCGATGCTCATCCTGGACGACGGCGCGCCGGGGAGCCCAGGCGCCAACTGCTGCATCGGAGCGACGGAGCGGGTCATCACCGAGCCGGTCTTCACCCGGCCGGGGGTCATGAACAACGTCAACTGGGGGATGACCTTCGCGGGGGGGATTCAGTCGCCCTCGGACACCGGCGGGGGCGATCCCACCACGGGCTCGACCTTCACCGACCGGAACGGCAACCAGACACGCTGGGTGATGTTCCGCCCCGACGGAATTCCGGTCGGCGTCTCCAACGGCTGCGTGGCCGGTGAGGTCGGCTCGGGTGCGGGTGGCGTCTACGTCACCAACGCGAACCGCGACTACGCGGTCGTGCTCACACCGCTGGGTGGCGCCCAGGTGGCCGGCTTCGAACGGTCCACCGGAGGATGGACGAACTGATGGATGTCACTGCCTGCAAGAGGGGGAAGCGCCGCTCCGGCGGGATGACGCTTCTCGAGGTCATGATCGCCCTCGGGATCCTGGCGGTCGGCCTGCTCGCGATGCTGGCGATGCAGGTCTCCGCCATGCGCGGCGGAAAATACGGACGGCACACCACCCAGGCCGCGCAGATGGGCCGGCTCCAGATGGAGTACATCCACCGGCTCGACTGGACGGACGCGGCAGTCCAGCCCACCGGCTGGACGGTCGACTACCTGGGATCCGGCGCTCCCGAGATCGCCCAGGTGGAGTCCGCGACCGGCACGCACAATGAGATGACCTACAACGTGGCCTACCGAGTCAACGCCGGTCCCCCCAACTCGGAGCTTCGTTTCGTCGACGTTCGGGTCACCTGGACGGAGACGAACGCGCCCCCCGGAGCTCCCCCGCGTCGCTACGCCATGTCCACCATCCGCCACAACGATCCGGTGGTAACGCCATGAGACGACGAGGCGGCTTCACAATCATCGAACTCATGATCGCGATGGCGGTCCTGCTGGTGGTGGTGGCGTACCTCACCGAGATGCTCACCCGCCAGGGCCGCGCCTACACGGTCGTCGATCAGGTCACCGAGGCGCAGCAGAACCTGCGGGCGATCGGCGAGTTGCTGGAGCGGGAGCTGCGCGTGACCGGCCTCATGGTGCCGGAGGGCGCCGCCGTCTGCGCGGTGGACCTGACGAACGGCTCCGACGTCCTCTTCGTGACCGACGCCGATGCGATCGATCCCAGCGATCAGAACCTGCTCGGGATCGGTGCGTCGATCGCCTCCGGTGGCTTCAGCGGAACCGGCGGAAACGAGAACCTCACCCTCGACGACAGGAAGGTCGACGATACCTACTACTACGACGTCGATGGTGACGGCGTCGCCGATAGCGACTTCCTGGAGAGCGTGACCCCATTCCGCCAGGGGGGGGTGATCGTGGCCGACCGCCTGGCTCCGAGCCGGGGCTCCTCCTGCGGAATCGTCAACAACGTCAGTGCCGGCAGCAACACGATCCGGGTGGACTTCACCTCGAACGGAGCCGCACCCGCCGGAAGCCCGCTCAACGGTGTGGGCACCACGGAGCTCCGCGTGGTTCCCGCCCACGTCTACACGGTGGTGAACAACCAGCTGCTGCGCGACGGAATGGTGCTCGCCAACGACGTCGAGGATCTGCAGGTCGCATTCTTCTTCGACGACGATGAAGACGGCGATGAGGACCCCGGTTTCGTGGAAAACCCGGGATCGGAGCTTGGACCTCTCTATCGATCGAGAGACTGGGACGGCTCCGAGCTGAAGGAGATCCGCGTGAGCATCGTGGTACGGACCCGCGCCCAGGATCCCAGCGTCCTCCTGAATCCGGCAATGGCTCAGGGTCAGTGGCAGCGGGTCGAAAACCGCGCCGCCGTAGCCGGCTTCGACGGATTTCGGCGGCGAGTGCACACCACGACGGTTCGGCCCCGGAATGTCGGCGCGCGGCCGCCGGATCCCTCCTACTAGGGAGCCAGCAATGAAGGCGAGAAACCGATCTCACCAGGAAGGGGCGGCGCTCTTCGTCGCGGTCCTGATCCTGGCGCTGATGGGCGCGATGGGAATCATGGCGTTCAACACGGTGCTGGTGGACCGACAGGTCGCCGGCTTCCAGAATCACTCCAACACCGCCTTCTACGCCGCCGAGGCGGGCGCCGCCAGGGGGCGGAGCCTGCTCAGGGACGTGGGCTCCCGCTCGGACCTGCCGAGCCTGCCCACGAGCACGCTCGGCGACTCGGGTCTCTACGACCGCGAGCCCGCCCTGCCCAGCTGCTCGGGCGATCCGTCCGTGGCCAACCCGATCCGATGGATCGGGGAGGGCGGGCCGGCCGGAGGGATGGGTGTCGACGTCGGAGGCCAGTCATTCGTCTATACGCTCTGGCAGATCAACGTGCAGGGACAGAGCCCCAACGGCTCGACCGCGCGGATCGAGGTGGTGGAGACCAAGGTCCTGGACCAGGGCTACTAGCGAACGCGCCGCGAGCGGCATCCGAGGGGGGGGAGCGATGCGAAGGAAGGATCACGGGCTCCGCATCTGGTGGACGGCTCCGCTGCTGGGCCTCGCCCTGGCCTGCGGGGGAGGGGACGACGAACCGCAGCCGTCCGGAACGGCCATGGGGGCTCCCCCGCCGGTCGAGGAGCACGCAGAGAACGCCGCGCCGGTGGTGGAATCGGTGGTGTTGAGCCTGCGCGATCCGCTCCCGGGAACCTCCCTCGAGGTGAACGCCGAGGCGTGGGACCCGGACGGGGATCCGTATCGCCTGACCTTCGAATGGGAGATCAACGGAGAGAGCGTCGCGACCGGCCCCCGTCCGAGGTTGAAGCTCGACGACGTCCGGAAGGACGATCGCGTCGAGGTGACGGTGGTCGCCTCCGACGGACGCCTCGAGAGCGAGCCGGTGCGCGCGCGCACGCGGATCGGCAACCGGCCGCCGCAGCTCAAGAGCGTGCTCCTGGAGCCGCTGGAGGCGGTGCGGCCCGGTGACGAACTCCTCGCCAGCCCCGATGCATCCGACCCGGACGAGGACCCGGTCCGCTTCGAGTGCGCCTGGCTGGTGAACGGAAAAGAGACCGGGAAGAGCCGGAGAGAGTTCTCTACGCGCGGGCTCGACCGCGGCGACAAGGTGAGGGTGCGCGTGGTCGCCTCGGACGGAACCGATACCGCTCGAGCCGAGTTGAGCCGGGAGATCACGATCGGCAATTCGGCTCCCCTGATCGAGAAGCTCCCCAGGCTCGAGAGTCAGGACGGCGAGTTCCGCTACGCCTTCGCGGCGAAGGACCCCGACGGCGATCGCAATCTGCGCTTCGAGCTCGCCGAGGCGCCCGAGGGGATGCGCATCGATCCGATCCTGGGGGTGGCGAGTTGGCGTCCGAAGGCGAGCCAGGCGGGCGTTCACCAGATCGAGGTCAGGGTCCGGGACTCCCACGGCGACGCGTCGGCGCTCCAGTTCGAGGTCACCGTCACCGCCACTTCCGCCAGCTCCCCCGAGCAGCCGCCGGCCGCCACGCCCTAGCCCGCAAGCCGCTGCGCGCTGCGCAGCCGGATGCGTAGCCGAAGCCGCGCAGCGCGCGCGCGGCGCGATCGGAAAGAGCGGTATTCCGCGGACTTCGCTCAAGTTCTTCACATGGCACGTCGATTGCTCTCTCGAGTCTCCATCGACTCGTGCAAAGCGAATTCTCGGGAGAGGACAGTGCCATGCGTCAAAAGATCCGCTTCCCCCTGGCCATCGTCGGACTCGCGCTCGTCGCGCATTTCGCCTCTCCGGGGGTCACCAGCGCCGACGACACCGCTCTCTTCTCCGTCGCCGTGCCCCCCAACGTGTTGCTCATGGTGGACAACTCCGGCTCCATGAACCACGCGGTCTGGCACCCGGAATTCGATCCGACTGCCACCCCGACCTGCACGAACTACAACAACGACTCCAATTACTCCTATAGCTCGAACATCTTCAACATCACGCGCTGCGGCAAGACGATCGATCTCTACTTCGACCCGGGGACCTCGCCCTACAACAACCGCATCACCGGGCGCTACCTCAACTGGCTCTTCAGCTCCGAGTCGGACCCGTACAACGCGGAGATCAACGCCACCAACAACGGCACCTACTCGAGCTGTCTCGGCGGCGGCAGCTACGCCAAGTACCGGCGCTCGCGCATCACCGCCTCGAAGGATGTGCTTCGGGAGGTGATCTGCCAGGTCAACGCGGCCGGGACGGTGCGCTTCGGCATCGCGCAGTTCCGCGAGGGCGGGGACCCGCACGGCGGCTACGTCCGCGTTCCCAACGAAGACTACTTCGAGAGTGATGGCACGACCCCGCACGTCTACTCGCTGAACGGCACCAATCAGTCCCATGCCGATCACCTGGAGGACGCCATCCAGGCGATCGACGCCAACACCTGGACCCCGCTCGGGGAGACGCTCTTCCAGGTCTACACCTACTTCATGAGCCGGACCAGCGCCGACCGGCCGGAGGGAAAGGACGGAGCCACCAAGTTCCCCGAGTACGAGTACCGGTCCACGACGAGCAGCAGCGGGGGGAGCTACAGCACCAGCGGTCCGCCCACCGTCCCCGACAGTCCGGTCCAGTGGCGATGCCAGAAGAGCTTCATCGTGATCATCACCGACGGCGAGCCCACACGGGACGACTTCGACACATCGACTGCCAACACAGATCAGGGCTTCAGCATCTTCAAGGACGACCTGATCGGCGACTACAACCCGGATGGCGAGGACGAGGAGCCGGGGAGCTTCCCGGGGTGCACCGGCTGCGAGGCCGCGCGCTATCTCGATGACATCGCGATGTTCATGCAGGAGGTCGACTTCCGGCCGGATCTCGACGGGGACCAGTTCATCGACGTCTACACGGTGGGCTTCACCACCTCGACCTTTGCCAACGACGTGCTGGAGAAGACCGCAGAGGTCGGCAACGGGCAGTTCTACTTCAGCAACAACGCGGAGGAGCTCGCGGCGGCGATCGTCGGCGCGATCAGTGACATCATCCAGAAGTCGCAGGCCTTCACCGCGGCGACAGTGCCGGCCGCGCGGACCGCCTCGGGCGGTAAGTTCTACACCAGCCTCTTCGTGCCCTCGGACAGGACCGCCTACTGGGAGGGACACCTCAAGTCGTGGGAGATCTCCGGATCGGGTGAGATCCTCGACAGGTACGGCGCCTGCGCGCTCGACGATCCCACCCCGGGGCAGTGCCTGTCGGGCAACTTCATCTCCTCTGCAGAGCCGTTCTGGGATGCGGGCGTGAGGTTGGACTCGACGGCCCCGTCGTCGCGGGATCTCTACACCTCCAAGCTCACGGCGGTCCCCGGGGTGTCGGACCGAGAGGAGTTCCTGCACACCTCCGGCGGTGGCGTGCTGACCGCGACGGACCTGGACGTGACGTTCCCGCCCACCAGCACCTACTCGGGGAGCATCGCGACGGATGCCGAGGAGCTGGCCGCGGAGGTGGTTGCGAACGTCCGGGGCTGCGAGTTCGGCACCGGCGCGAACAGCGTGGCGTGTACGGAGCGGACCTGGAAGCTGGGGGACATCTTCCACTCGAACCCCGTGGTGGTTCCCGGGCCCCGTTCCTTCCTGCCGGGAGCGAGCTATAGCGCGTTCCGATCCCTGTACGAACACCGGGATCGGGTGATCCTGGCGGGGGCCAACGACGGATTCCTGCACCTCTTCGACGCGGGGACCTGGAATCCCTCCCTGGTGCCGCCGGACTACACCTCGGGGACCGGAGACGAGATGGCGGGCTTCATGCCCTACCCGGGGCGTATCAACGCCAAGGAGCTGGCCATCGACACCGGAACCCGCGACTACTACTTCGTGGACGGGTCGCCCTCGGTTTCCGACGTGTGGATCCACACGAGTCCCACCGTCGACAACAAGCTCCCGGACGGGAGCGAGTGGCGAACCATCGTGGTCGGCGGGCTCCGCCAGGGGGGCCGCGCTTACTACGCGCTGGACATCACCAATCCGGCCTCCGGCACGTATCCGGCGTACATGTGGGAGTTCCCGCGAGAGGACGCGGCGAGCACGATCACGGACTACATGGGGGAGAGCTGGTCGCAGCCGATCATCACCCGCGTGCGGGTCAGCGTGGACGGCGACGACAACGGCGGAGCGGGATTCGAGCGCTGGGTGGTCATCTTCCTGGGCGGCTACGATCCGGCGGGTGATCCGAACGCCCACTCCTCCTACGACGTGGAGAGCCTGGCCGGTCGCGCGATCTTCATGCTCGACCTCAAGACCGGCGAGATCCTGGGGATGAAGAAGTTCGACAGCACCGGCACCACCGCGCTGACGGACCCGAGCACCCATCCCTACGACCCGCTCAGTCCCGACCACGAGCAGAGCATGCACTACGCGATGGCCGCGACGCCGGCGGTCTACGATCTCGACTTCGATGGATTCGCCGACGTGATCTACGCCGCCGATCTGGGCGGGAACATCTGGAAGTGGGTGATCGAGGACGTCGGAATCGACCCGGTCAACGGAGCGACGACCGACACCTCGCAGCCCGACTGGCCGTTCAGGAAGTTCTTCCGCGCCCCGGTCTACGACTCGGGCACCAACAAGTACTACAAGAGCTTCTTCTACGCGCCCAGTGCGACCTTCAAGAGTGGGAAGCTGTGGCTCGCCTTCGGGAGCGGTGAGAGGGCCAACCTTCAGTTCGAGGGGTTTGCGGCACCGGCCGACGAGAACAACCGCTTCTACGCGGTCCAGGATCTCGACCCCCTCGAGGAGACTCCGCTGCCGGTTCTGGACGATGAGTCGGACCTGACGGACGTGACCGGAGACGGTAGCTGCACGGACGTGAGCGGGTCCACCGGCTTCTTCATGAAGGGCGAGGACGGGGAGAAGTTCGTCACCCAGAGCGAACTCTTCTTCTACTACGTCTTCGTCGGCTCGTTCATCCCGGAGACCCCCGCGGATCCCTGTGACGCCGGAGGGAACTCCTACCTCTACGCGTTCAAGATCCACTGCGGAGAGGGCCTGTTCACCGATGCCTCCGGAGACCCGGTGCCCAAGGTGGATCTGGGCGAGGGGCTGCCGACCGACCCCCGGATCACCATCAGCCCGGAGGAGGGCGGCAACCGCGTGATCATCAACAAGCAAGAGGGTGATATCTGGAACGAGGAGGCTCCGCCGGGATTCGGGGCGGGGATCTGGCAGTTCTACTGGCGCCAGCTGAGCCAGTGAGGGAAGGAATGACGATGGGACATCTAAGACAAGCGACAATCACCGGGCTGGTCCTGCTCCTCGCCTGCAGCCTTGCCGGAGTCGCGCTGGGGGATCCCGCCGGGACGACGAAGGGGAAGGGTCTGGTGCTCGAAAAGGATCTGCTGGCCCAGACGGTTCTGTTGGACGGCCAGATCGTGCTCCACGTGAAGCCCGATACCGAGATCCTCGACGCAGGGGGCGTTTCGATCACGCTCGCGGAGCTTCCCACCGCGCCCAACCAGGACGGGTTGGTGGAGATCACCGAGGACGCGATGGTTCGGTACGAGGCGAGTGCCGCGGGCGGGAAGCTCATCGCCAAGAAGATCGCGGTAGAGGGAGAGATTCCCGATTAGCGGATCCGGTTCACGGATCTTTAGGGTGAGAGGCCCAGGGGAAAGGCGACCCCGCCGCGAGCAGCGCGGCGGGGTCGCGCGCGTCTGCGGCGCCGGGCCTTTGCTGCCCATCTTGGATCAGTCGCGGATCGCGTATTCTTTGATCTTGTAGAGCAGCGCGCGGTGGCTGATCTCGAGGAGGCGAGCCGCGTGGGTTCGATTGCCTCCGGTGGCCGCCAGGGCCTTGCGGATCATCTCTTCCTCGAAGTGCCGGCGGGCCCGCTTCAGTGAGAGCTGCCCGGGTCTCACCGGCCTTTCGTCGCGCTCGGGATTGACCACGTTGGCGGGCAGCTCGGCGACCGTGATGCGGTCCGAGGTGGCCAGGATCAAGGCCCGCTCGATGACGTTCTCGAGCTCCCGAACGTTTCCGGGCCAGCGGTAACAGGTCAAATGCCCCAGGGCATCATCGGCAATCTCCCGGACCGGCTTTCCCAGGGAATCCCGGAAGTGCCCCAGAAAGTGATCGACGAGCAGGGGAATGTCCTCGCGCCGATCCCGCAGCGGGGGGACCCGTACGCGCACCACGTTGAGGCGGTAGAAGAGGTCCTCGCGGAAGCGTCCGGATGAGACCTCTCCGTCGATGTCGCGAGCGGTGGCCGCCAGAACCCGGACGTCCACCTTGCGCGACTTCGACTCGCCGATGGGGCGTACTTCCTCGTCCTGGAGGATGCGCAGGAGCTTCACCTGAAGGGCGCTGGGGAGCTCGCCGATCTCGTCGAGGAAGAGGGTGCCGCTGTCCGCGGCGACGAAGAGCCCTCGCCGGGCGCGATCCGCGCCGGTGAAGGCGCCCTTGGCGTGACCGAACAGCTCGCTCTCCAAGAGCGTCTCTGGAATCGCGCCGCAGTTCACCGCGACGAATGCCTCGCTCCTGCGCCCGGACTGGGCGTGGATCGCCCGAGCGAGGACCTCCTTGCCGGTTCCGGTCTCTCCGGTGAGCAGCACGGTCGCCTTGAACTCGGCGGCTCGCTCCAGGAGCTCGAGCACCTCGATCATGCTGGGGGAGGCCGCCACGATCGGCCGCTCTCCCACCGCGCGGTCGACGTCCCGCTGGAGAAGCGCATTGGCGCGGCGCAAGCGCTCTCTCTCCTTGGCCTTTCGGATGGCCAGGAGCACCTCGGAAGGCTGGAAGGGTTTGGCGAGATAGTCATAGGCGCCCCGCTTCATCGCCTCGATGGCGAGATCCGCCGTCCCGTAGGCGGACATCATGATCACGGTCGCGCCGGGGAGCCGCCGTCCGATCTGGGGCAGGAGCTCCATTCCATCCATACCGGGCATTCGCAGGTCGCAGAGGACCACGTCCACGGCGCTGGCATCGAGCTGCCGGATCGCCTGCTCGGCGTTCGCGGCGCCGGAGACCTCGTAGCCCTCTGCGGAGAGCACCAGCTCGAGGCTCTCCCGGAGCGTGTCGTCGTCATCCACGATCAGGATTCGTTCCCGCACGAGGAGGCTTATCGGAGAACCGGGCGCTGGCGTGAGGCTCTGGGGCTACAGCCCCATTGCATTGGAGTGGAATGTGATGCGCGACACAATGCGCTCGCGGCGATCCGCTCAAGTCCCCGGAACCGCAGGCCGATATGCGGATCGTTGGGACAGCCTGCCGTCCGTCTCACCTTCACTCTGCGATCGGAGGGGGTGCAGTGTCGAGCAACAACCTTCAGCGCTTTCGCGAGACTCTCATGATGAGCAAGGCGGAGTTGGCCAGAAAGGCGGGTCTGTCGACGCTCACGATCGACCGGATCGAAGCGGGACGCCCGTGCCGGCTCGACTCGAAACGGAAGATCCTGCTCGCGCTGGGGCTCAACATCGCCGATAAGGAAAAGGTGTTCGGACCTCCGATGCCGGGAGGCGCCGACGTAAACGCGGTGGAGCGACCAGAGCACGCCTGAACGCGTCGATTGGGGGAAAATCCGTGCAGCTACCTTTCGGAAAAGCGACTTCAATCATCGGGCTCGACATCGGCTCGGCCTCCGTCAAGGCGGTGGAGCTGACCGCCAAGGCCAAGGGGTTCGAGTTCCAGCATGTCGGCATCGCCCAGTTGCCTCCCGAGGCGATCGTCCAGGGCGCGTTCTTGAACTCGAGCGCAATCGTCGAGGCGATCCGCGAAGCGGTCGACGGTGCGAGTTCCAGGACCAAGAGCGTCGCGACCGCGGTCTCCGGCCACTCGCTCATCGTCAAGAAGATCAGTCTCCCTGCGATGACCCGCGACGAGCTGGAAGAATCGATCCGGTGGGAGGCCGAACAGTACATTCCCTTCGACATCAACGAGGTCAATCTCGAGTTCCAGATTCTCAATTCGGGAGAGACCGAAGGGCAGATGGACGCGCTTCTCGTTGCGGCCAAGAAGGACCTGATAGACGACTATGTCAACGTGATCACGGAGGCTGGGCTGGAGCCGGCCGTGCTCGACGTCGAGGCCTTTGCGGTGGAGAACGCCTTCGAGGCGAACTGCGACGTCGGGCCGGACGAGGTGGTCGCACTCGCGGACATCGGCGCGCAGGTCGTCAACATCAACATCATCGCCAACGGAATCCCCGCCTTCACTCGCGACATCTCGACCGGCGGCAGCGTCTACACCGAGGAGATCCAGAAGTCCCTCTCGGTGAGCTGGGAGGAGGCGGAGCGCATCAAGATCGGGGGATCATCGACCGAGCAGAGCCAGGAGGTGGTGCCGCAGGAGGTGGAGCAGGCGATGCAGGCGGTCACCGACACGGTGACGGGGGAGATCAGCCGATCCCTCGACTTCTTCGCCGCCACAGCATCGGAGAGCAGAATCAACCGAATCGTGCTCACCGGTGGCGGCTCGAGAGTCTCGGGACTCGACGCGGCGTTCCACAGCAAAACCAACATCCCTGTGGAGCACCTGAATCCGCTCGCCAAGATGGTTCCCTCGAGTCGATTTGACCAAGAGTTTCTCGAAGAAGTGGGTCCCTCGCTCGGGGTGAGCGTCGGACTCGCTCTGCGTAGGGCGGACGACTGATGATTCGAATCAATCTCCTTCCGGTCCGCGAGGAGCGTCGAAAGGCGGAGCTGCGTCAGTTCGCCCTCATGCTCGGCGCGGCACTCGTCGGCAGCATCGCGATCGTGACCCTCTTCCACATGAAGCTCGCGAGCGATGTGAGGGACGCGAGAGCAGCCGTGGCGGCCACACAGCAGCAGATCGACAAGTTTCAGCCGCAGCTCAAGCAAGTGGAAGAGTACCGTCAGACCAAGGCGGAGATCGAGAAGAAGCTGGAGGTCATCGAGCAGCTCGACGCGTCGCGCTCGGGACCGGTTCACGTGTTCGACGAGCTCGCGACGCACGCGCCTCCGCGCCTCTGGCTCACCAAGATGGATGCCAGGGGGGGCAACATCACGGTCGAGGGGATGAGCCTCGACAACGAACTCGTTGCGCTGTTCCTGACCGCACTGAACGAGTCTCCCTACTTTGAGGAGGTCGAGCTGCGGGAGACCACGGCGCAGGAGTTGAGTGGTTACAAGCTCAACGCGTTCGAGCTGAGCGCGAAGCTGGTATCGCCGAGCTTGTCGGACGAAGAGGCCGCCGAGGACGTCATCGCGTCCATCGGATCGACCCGGTAGGAGGGCTGCATGGACCTGAGCCTCGACGCACTGAGTGGAGCCTTCGAGAAGGTCGCGAAGCTTCCGAAGTCCTACCGGATGGCGATGCTCCCGGCGATCGCCCTCGCGGTGTGCGGCATCTACGTGTACTTCCTCTATCTCCCGAGCGCCTCGACGCTGGAGACCATTCGAGACCAGCAGCTCCAGCTGCAGCGGAAGCTCACCGAAGTCCGTACGGTGGCGGGGAACGAGGAGGCCGTGAAGGCGGAGATCGCCGCTCTGGAGAGAAAGCTCGAGATCGCGCTGCGGCAGCTCCCGGACAGCAAGGAGTTGCCAGTCCTGCTCACGGACATCACCAGCCTGGGGAAGAACGCCGGGCTCGAGTTCAAGGCCTTCCGGCCCCAGGATGAGATGCGACGCGACTTCTACGCGGAAGTCCCGATCGAGATCGAGTTCGTCGGAGACTTCCACGACGTCGCGGTGTTCTTCGACGAGGTCTCGCGACTGCCGAGAATCGTGAACATCAGTGAGCTCGATGTATCGATCTCATCCGAGAACTCGATGGACACCGTACTGCTGGTGAAGGGGAGCGCGACCACGTTCCGCTTCCTCGATGACGCCTCGAAGCCGCCGCCCGAGAGCACGAAGCCGGTTTCGCGGCGCAAACGCCAGGGTCGGAGGGGGCACTGATGAGTGGTCTCAAGTGGGGAATCGCGGCGCTGGTGGTGCTCGCGCTGATGGCCGGAGGATGCCGCAAGGAGACGGTGGGCCCCTCGGTCGGGGAGTACCAGAAGCAGCGAGCCGCGATGATCGAGAAGAACAGGGCGCGCGCCGAGGGACGGGAACCCGTCCAGGTCGCGAAGGCGGAAGAAGCTTCGGACGAGGAGGGCGCGCATAGCTTCTCATCCGGGGGATACGGCTTTGTGTACGATCCAATCGGAAAACGCGATCCCTTCCGGTCCTTCATCCTGGATCGCCTGAAGGAGATCGACACGGCTGCCAAGGGTCCTCTGGAGCAGTTCGATCTGAGCCAGCTCGCGGTAAACGGCATCGTCTGGGAGACGGAACACCAGCGGGCGCTGGTCATGGATCCATCGGGGCGGGGGTACATCATCGAAGAGGGTGATGCAATCGGGAAGAACGACGGTCGCGTCATTGCGATCGACGACAATGTAGTGGTCGTACGCGAGGCATACGTGGATTTCCATGGTGACAAGACCACGAAGGAAATCGAGATGCACGTTCGACAGAGCCAAGGGGGATGAGCTCGATGTTCGCAACCAGCAACGTCAGTATCCGCGAAAGGGTGGCGCTTGCGGCCGGTGCGAGCCTGCTCGCCGTACTGTGCGCGTGCGCGACGGTCCCGGCTTCGCAGTCGTCCCCGGTACCCGAGACCGCGGTGATCTCCGAGCTGCAGGTCGGGAACGAGGGCGGTGCTACGATCGTGAGCCTGCTCGGCCTGGAGGAGCCGGTGTACACCGCGTTCCAGCAGGATGACCCCGCGCGAATCGTCGTGGATCTCTCGCAAGTTCGACCGGGAGCGATCTCGGAGACGGTCGCCGTCTACGACGGCAGCGTCGAGGAGATCTCGGTGACGCCGTTCGAAGATGCGACAGGTCAGGAGAGCACTCGAGTGGAGCTCTCGCTCGGCACCGCGGCGAGCTACGACGTCGTCGCCCTCGAGGATCGTCTCGAGATCCGGGTGGTTCCGGAAACCGAGTTCGAGGTCGCCAGTGAGGATCCGTGGGAGGTCTCGACGGTGGCGATGAGCCATGGGACGGATGGCTCGACGGAGACGAGCGAGACTGAAGCGCTCGTGAACGACGGCGAGGCTGGCCCCGAGGCGACGGCCCTGCTGGAGGTGAGCGCGAATACAGAGGGTGAGGGCGTCGTGATCGAACTGCTCGCGGACGGGCGGATCGGAAGCGCCAGTCAGTTCGTCCTCGAGGATCCCCCGCGGCTGGTGGTCGACATCCCGGAGCTCTTGAGCAAGACCGCGACCGCGGCACTGCCGGTGCAGACGGGCGAGGTCGCGCGGGTACGGGTCGGCCAGCACGCCGACAAGGTGCGCGTGGTGATCGACGCCGGCGAGGAGTCGAGCGGATTCGGTGTCGCTCAGCTGATCCCGACGGCGACGGGCATGAAGGTGGTGATCGGAGGCGAGGAGATGGCCCTGCTGGAGCCGTCTCCCGTCGAGGAGGCCGTGGAGGTTGCTGCGGTCGAGCCGATGACCGAGAACGCGGAGGAGAGCATCGCGAGCGACGCGGGCTCGGAGGAGGCGCCGCCCGTCGAGGTGTACGGCGTTCAGTTCGATTCGCAGGAGGACGTAGACCGGGTGGTCATCCTGAGCAGCGCGCCGGCCAGTTACGAGCTCGCGCAGCCCAGCTCCGACACGGTCGTGGTACGGATCCACGGAGCGACCATCGATCCCGCCGCTGCGGTCCGGATCGTCCCGGAGCAGCCTGGGCCGGTCTCTCTGGTGACCGCCTTCGACCAGCCGGAGGCAGTTCTGCCGGAGGTTCGCGTGGTGATCAACCGCGCGCCGGGTCTGGAGCCCGAGGTCGCACAGCAGGGAACGATGATCTTCCTCGATTTCGCGCACGGCGACGATGTCGCCGCAGGCCTTCCGCTGCTCGAGGGCACCGGCTCCGCAGCGGCGCCGAGCAGCGCTCCCGCCGAGACCCTGGCCCAGGCCGGGAATCAGGGAGCCTCCGAGACTTCGCCGCCGGCGGCGATCGATACGTCGGGGGGCGCGGTGGACATCCTGCGTGAAGGCGGCCTGGTCGACGGCAAGCAGTACAGCGGACGCCGCATCTCCCTGGACTTCAAGGACGTGGAGATCGACGACGTGCTCCGGCTGATCGCGGAGGTGTCGGATCTCAACATCATCGCGGGCGATGAGGTGGATGGCCAGGTCACGATCCGCCTCGTGGACGTTCCCTGGGATCAGGCTCTCGACGTCATTCTCCTGACCAAGGGTCTTGGCTTCGTGCGGGTTGGCAGCGTGCTCCGCATCGCGCCATCCGAGCGGCTGGCCGCCGAAGAGGAGGCGCGGCTCCAGGAGCGGCGGGCCAAGGAGAAGCTCGAAGACCTGGTGGTGAAGCTGCAGCCGGTCAACTACGCCGACGTGGGCGAGATGGCGAAGATGGTCAAGCGGCTGCTCACGGCGCGAGGGACGGTGGACATCGATGCCCGGACCAACACGATCATCCTGAAGGACATCTCCTCCGTCATCGCCGAGGCGACGGCGCTGATCAAGGCGATCGACACGCAGACGCCTCAGGTGCTGATCGAAGCGAAGATCGTGGAGGCGAATCTCGACTTCTCTCGCGAGCTCGGCAGCGTCTGGGGCTTCGGGCTACAACCGTACAATGACGGATGGGATGAGAGCAGCGGCTACCGCCAGAATTCCGGATGGCGAGACTTCCGTTTCCGCCCCAACAACAGTGAGCTCGCCGATAACGCGCTGAGCATCGCCAACCCGATCACGAGTCTGCCCACCGGTCTGCTGGACGTGGGCGCCTTCCTGCTGGAGGACAAGTTCAACCTCGACCTCCAGCTCCAAGCCGCGGAGATCAGCGGTGAGGGGAAGGTGATCTCGAGTCCGCGGGTGGTCACTCTCGACAACCGCGAGGCGTCGATCGAGCAGGGTGTCTCGATTCCCTTCCAGACCTTCGAGAATGGGGACGCGAAGCTCGAGTTCATCGACGCCGTGCTTCGCCTGGTGGTGACGCCTCACATCACCGCGGATCGCAGCATCATCATGAAGATTGCCGTGCAGCGGAACGCGCCGGACGACAGCGTCGAGACCCCGACGGGTTCACCGGCCATCGCCAAGAACGAGGCGGAGACGGAGACGCTGGTGAAGGATGGGCAGACGCTGGTGATCGGTGGCATCTACACCATCAAGAAGGCGGACCGGCAATCGCGGGTGCCGTACCTCCATCAGATCCCGCTTCTGGGCTACGCCTTCAAGAAGAACGAGGTCCGGGACATTCGTCAGGAGCTCCTGGTCTTCGTGACGCCGCGGATCGTCTTCAACGAGGATGAGGGAGCCTAGACGGGTCCTGGGGCGGACCACGGGCGCGAAGCTCCTCGGTCCGCTCCGATCGTCGCGCATCAGAGAGGGGGGGAGCCCGAGCTCCCCCCCTTTTCGTTATGATCGCGCCGGTGAGAGGGCACGCGATAGAGCGGACCGTCCGCGTCGACCTCGGCGAGCGGAGCTACTCCATCGAGATCGGCGTCGACATCCTGGGCGGGGTCGGCCAGGAGATTCGAGCGCGCACCGGAGCGTCGCGTGCGATGCTCGTCACGGTGCCCCCCGTGGGCCGACGCTACGGGCCGAAGGTGATGCGGTCCCTCAGGGACGCGGGAATCAAGGCGCGGCGCTTCGACGTCCCGGACGGGGAGCGAACCAAGAACCTGCGGCAGGTGAGCGGTCTCTACGATGCCCTTCTCGACGCCGGTGCGGATCGCGGCACCGCGGTGGTCGCCCTGGGAGGCGGTGTGGTGGGCGACCTCGCCGGCTTCGTGGCGGCCACGCTGCTCCGCGGGATTCCCGTCGTGCAGATCCCCACCACCCTGCTGGCGATGGTCGACTCGAGCGTGGGCGGCAAGACTGGAGTCAACGTCCCGCGAGGCAAGAATCTGGTTGGAGCCTTCCACCAGCCGCGGCTGGTCTGGATCGACGTCGGCACGCTTCGGAGCCTGCCGCCCCGGCAGCGCTCGGCGGGAATGTCGGAGCTGATCAAGCACGGGGCGATCCGGGACGCGGCGTTCTTCGAGTGGCTGGAGGAGAATCTGGATCGGGTCATGGGCCTCGAGTCCGAGCTGCTGATACCGGCCCTGGAGAGAAGCTGCGCCATCAAGGCCGAGGTGGTACGGCAGGACGAACGGGAGTCCGGGCTCCGCATGATCCTGAACTTCGGTCACACCGTGGGCCACGCCGTCGAGGCGCTCAAGCGATACAGGGGCATCCTGCACGGGGAGGCGGTAGCGATCGGAATGGCCTTTGCCGCCCGACGCTCCGAGGGGTTGGATCTCTGCCCCGCGGGGACGAGCGCGCGACTCGTCGCTCTCCTCACTCGCGCCGGTCTTCCCACGGATTTGCCCGATTTTCCTCGCAGGGCTTATCTCCAGGCGCTGCGTGTCGATAAGAAGAAGCGGGAGGCGCGGATTCGCTTCGTGGCGCTCCGGGGCATCGGGAGGGTGGAGATCGTGCCCCTGCTGCCCGGTGAGATCGTTCCGCGCACACGCTCCAAGACGCGGCGATGAGGGCGGTTCCGGACCTGGCGGGGCCGATTCCACGGAACGGGAGAGAGGGGTTGGGGGAAGAGGCAGCTCTCGACGAGATCGCGCGCCTGGAGGCGCAGATGGGCGGCGACCCCAGCGCGAGTGCTTTCCCGGCGCTGGCGGAAGCCAATCGGCGCGCCGGACGCGCGAAGGAGGCCGAGCGGGTGGCCCGCGAGGGACTCCGGGAGCGCCCCGACTTCGTGGCGGGCCGGGTGGCCCTGAGCCTGGCCCTGCTGGATCTGGGTCAGCTCGAAGAAGCCCGATCCGAGCTGATGCAGGTGCTGGAGGCGATCCCCGATCACGCGCTGGCGGAGAATGCGCTGCGCCATGCCGAGGTCCCGGACTACGTTCCGGCGGAGGAGCGCCAGGAGACCTCTGGACCCCTCGGCGATCTCGACGAGGAAGAGCTCGAGAATGCCTTCCAGGAGGCAGAGGCTCAGTCCGACGAGATGCTGAGCGCCAGTCAGGTGATCGCCGCCGCGGTGCGCGGGGTGGAGCAGGACGAGCCGGAAGGGGTGATGTCCTTGACGGCGGACTCCTCGTTCGCGACGGAGACCATCGCGGACCTGCTGGAGCAGCAGGACCACAGCGCGGAGGCCCAGGTGATACGCGAAGCCCTAGAGGCTCCCGTGCACTCCACGACACCCGACACCGAGCCGGACGTCCCGCTCCCGGACACCGCGAGTGACCGGGCGCGCTTGATCGCGACGCTGGAACGCTGGCTCGAAAACCTCCGGAGAGGATCCCGATGAGCTTTGCATCGATTTTGCAGGAGATCGTCGACCAGTGCGGAGGCGGAGTGGCCGCCGCGTTGATGGGTGCGGACGGAATCTCCATCGAACAGGTGGAGGCGAGCGGCGAGGGCCGAGGATCCCTCGGCGACGAGATCGACGTCCTGGGAGTCGAGTTCGGGCGGATCCTGGACGAGATGCGAAAGGCCTCGGATTCCGTGAGCGGAGGAGCGCTCGAAGAGGTCTCCGTTCGTCTCTCGAACTTCTGGGTGCTGATGCGGGTCGTCGACGAGGAGACCTATCTCGTCCTGGTGATCGGGCCGAACGGCAACGCCGGCAAGGCGCGCTTCCTGATGCGCCGCCATCAGATGGCGCTGCGCGACGAACTCTGAGCGCTACCCTTCGGTCACCTCGGGCGAGGAGGGGACCGTGACTGATCCGCAGCGCATCCTGGTGGTCCACGGGCCGAACCTGAACCTGCTGGGTACTCGTGAGCCGGAGGTCTACGGCACCGAGACGCTCCGGGACATCGATCTGCAGCTGGAGGCCCTCGCCAAGGAACGGGGCGCGGAGCTGCGCACCGTCCAGTCGAATCACGAGGGCGAGCTGATCGACTGCATCCAGGAGGCTCGGAGCTGGGCCCACGGACTGCTCATCAACCCCGGAGGCTTCACGCATACCAGCGTCGCGCTCCGGGACACGCTGCTCGCGGTGGCGCTTCCCGTGGTCGAGGTCCACCTCTCGAACGTCTTCTCCCGGGAGGAGTTCCGTCGCCACTCCTATATCTCCCCCATCGCCGTTGGCGTGGTGAGCGGCTTCGGGCCCGCGAGCTATCGGCTGGGTCTGGAGGCCCTGCTCGCCCACCTGCACGGTTAGCAGCCCATGCCGGCTCGCTGGCGGCTGCTCCAGCACGGAGCGGCGCACGGCGCGTTCAACATGGGCGTGGACGAGGCGCTGCTGAACTCGGCGACCCGGGAGATCGCCAGCCTCCGGTTCTACGGCTGGGAGGGCCCCTGGCTCTCCCTGGGCTACTCCCAGAGGATGGATCCGTCACGGATCGCCCGCTGCGCGGAGGCCGGGGTGAGAGTGGTTCGCCGGGTCACCGGGGGGCGGGCGGTGCTCCACGGGAACGATCTCACCTACTGCCTTGCGGCGCCGGAGGAGGTGCTGCCGGAGGGGCTGCGCGGAAGCTATCGCCTGGTGGCCGCCTCCCTGCTCGAGGCGCTTCGCTCCCTGGGCGTCGCGGCGGCGTCGAGCTCCGAGCGAGGGGGCGATGTGGGCTCCAGCGCCTTCGACTGCTTCGAGGTCCCGGCAGAAGACGAGATCTGCGCGATGGGGCGGAAGCTGGTGGGAAGCGCCCAGCGGAGGGCGCGCGGGGGCGTCCTTCAGCACGGCTCGATCCGGCTGGCTCCGGACGCACCCGAGGCGATCCGCGCGGTGGGTTTCACCCCCGGGGTATCGACGAGTCTCGCAGAGCTGGGGATCCGAGTGCCGAGAGACGAGGTGCAGGAGGCGCTGGTGGCAGCTTTTCGGAGCGTTCTGGGCGCGCCCCTCGAAGAGTCGGCTCTCTGCGCCGCCGAGCGGCGAAATGCCGAGCGGCGTGTCGAAATGCACGGTCTTCAGTCCGGAGATCGCCCTCCCCGCATCTAGTCGCACGGTGAGCCCCAGGGCTGCGCGCAGCGGGGCGTGGCCGAGCGCAGTTCGAGGAGGGGGAACCTCAAGAGCCCATCGGGTCGGCCGATACGGAGATACAGGGAGGAGGCGACTGCTTCCCTCCCGACCCGTACCCGCAACTCAGGCAGAGGGTCCCTCGGTGATCAACAAGCGGAAGATCCTCCAGTCGGCGCAGAAGCACATGCAGAAGGGCGCGCTGGACAAGGCACTCAAGGACTACACGTCGCTTCTCAAGACGGATCCGAAGGACGTCAACATCCGCCTGAAAGTGGGTGACATCCACCTGAAGCAGGGCAACACCGAAGAGGCGGTCGCGTCCTATCTGAAGGTCGCCGAGCTGTTCATGAAGGACGGCTTCGACTCCAAGGCGATCGCTCTCTACAAGCAGGTCACGCGGATCGATCCCAAGCGCTACGAAGTCTACGTTCCTCTCGCGGAGCTCTACCAGCGGCTCGGTCTCAGCTCCGATGCCATGAAGTCGCTTCAGACCGCGGCCGACGCCCATTACCGCGACGGCGACAAGAACCAGGCGCTCGACCTGCTGCGGAAGATGGCGACCATCGACCCGTCGAACACGACGAATCGTCTCAGGGTCGCGGAGCTGCTGCGCCAAGAGGGCCGCGAACCCGAGGCCCTCGCCGAGTACGATGAGGTGGCGGAGGAGCTCGAGCGACAGGGAGACGCGGAGGGGCGGGTCCAGGTGCTCCAGAAGTCCCTCGAGCTGGATCCCCACCGCACCGCGACCTTCGCCGCGCTGGGCACCGCGCTCCTCGAGCAGGAGAGGTGGAGTCAGGCGGGTACCACCGCCGAGAAGATGATCGAAGCGCTGCCCGGGGAGCCCGAGGGCTACGAGCTTCAGGCGGAGGTCTACCGGAACACCGACCGGGAGGACGAGCTCCCCGAGATCTATCGCCGCCTCGCCGAGGTCTACAAGGATCGCGGCGACGAAGACCGCGCCCGGGAGATCATGCAGCGCTTCGTGTCGACGAACGCGCTCGATGCCGAGGCGAGCGACGATTCCATCATCGAGAGCGACGACGCTCTCTCCATGAACGCGGCGATCGGTGGCGATGGAACCCTGGTCATGGCGCCGGACCAGCTGGCGGATTCCGGGTTCTTGCCGGAGCAGACCTTGCGGCTGGGAGATCCGATCGGCGATCCCGAGGACGCGGAGGATTCGGCCGGAAGCTCCGAGCCATCGCTGCCGCCGCTCGGCTCGTTCGACGCGGAGCCCGCCGTCGACGCGGAGCCGGTTCTCGACGCGGAGCCCGCCCTCGAGGAGGAAGCTCCCGAGGCGGAAGGAGATCCGGAGCAGCTGTTCGCCGAGGCGAGTGTCTATCTCCGCTACGGCAAGCACGAGCGTGCCATTACCAGCCTCCGCGCCATCCTCAGCCAGGATCCCGGTCACCGGACGGCACTCGAGAAGCTGGGCGAGGCCCTCGCCGCCAGCGGCGACACCGAGAACGCGATCACCGCCTACATCCGCGCCGCCGAGGCGGCGCAGTCCGAGGGAGACGACGACGCCTTCGAGAGCCTGCGCGAGCAAATCGAGGCGCTCGACCCCGCTGCCGCCGAGACCCTCACGCCGGCGGAGGAGGAGAGCGAGCCGGAGCTGGAAGCCGGACCCGAAGCAGAGCCGGTGTGCCAGGATCTCGACTCCACGGTCGATTCCCGCGTCGCAGCAGGGGCGGACGAGGAGACGCTCGACCCCGACGAATCGATCGAGTTCGAGATCGAAGACGACTTCGACCTCGACGAGGTCGGGGACGCAGCGGAAGCGGGGGGGGGGGAGTCGGAGCCCGGCGAGGAGATCTCCGCAGAGGCCGACGACATCGAGTGCGATCTCAGTGAGGACGAGCCGCGCTTCGAAGAGGAGGAAGACCTGGGCGGGGAGCAGGACAGTGAGTTTCCCGAATCTGCGGCTCCCGAGGCGGCGTCTCCGGAGCCTCCGCTCGAGGAGACGGTCGCGAGTGCGTCAGCGTCCGGGGGCTCGTCCACCACGCCCCAGCAGATGATCGAGGAGCTGGAGGAGGCGGACTTCTACTTCCAGCAAGGTCTTCTCGACGAGGCCGGAGAGGTCTACCAGCGAATCCTCCGTGTCGCTCCCAATCACCCGCACGCCATGCTCCGCCTCGGTGAGATCGAAGCGGCGCTCGGCGAGGCGGGGCAGGCCGCGCCCGAGCAGGACGCCACACTCGATCCGGACCCCGGGGCCGAGGAAGAGGAGATCACCTCCCAGGTTGCCGATTTCGGGGTCGGGGACGCGGAGCCGGAGCCCACCGATCATACGACCGAGCCGGAGGAGGGAGAAGAGAGCGACTTCGACATGGACCTCGACGATCCATCGTCCCTCCCTGGCTTCGAAGGGATTGCCGACCTCGAGCTCGACGCTGCGCAAGAGCCCGCCGCGGACGCCGAGCCGACTGCCGAGATGGAGCACGCCGCAGAGACGGAGCCGACTGCAGAGATAGAGCCCCCTCTGGAGATGGAGCCGACTGCAGAGGAGGAGCCGGCCCTGGAGACCCCGTCCGCGAGCGAAGCGGAGCCCTCCGCAGACGCAGAGCTCGCCGCGGATGCAGAGCTCGCCCTCGACGCGGAGCCCTCGCTTCAGGCGGAAGAGACGCAGCCGATCGAGTCCGACGAGACGACGGAGCCCACGGATTCCGACGCCGAGGAGAGCGCCCCCGCCGGCGATTTCGATCTCGCCGCCGAGCTCTCGGGCGCTCTCGACGGCGAGGATACCGGCCCCTTTGCCGGGGGTTTGGGTGGAACAACGGAGGAGGAAGGCTTCGAGCTGGTCTTCTCGGCGTTCAAGCAGGGCGTCCAGGAGGAGTTCGGCGAGGGCGACTTCGAGGCGCGCTACGACCTGGGCGTCGCCTACAAGGAAATGGGGCTTCTGGAGGATGCCATCGGAGAGTTCCAGATCGCTCTCGGTGAGCCCTCGCGAAGGCTCGCCTCCCTCCACGCCATGGGCCTCTGCGCCCTCGAGCTGGAGCGCGTCTCGGATGCGATCTCGCATCTCGAGCAGGCGCTCGCCGTTCCCGAGGTCCCGGAAGACCAGCAGGGTGCCCTGCACTTCGACCTGGGGCGCGCCTACCAGCACCAGGGGGATCTCGCGCGGGCTCGGGAGGCCTTCGAGACGGTGGCCGCCGTGGATCCCGACTTCGCCGACGTGGCAGAGCGAATCGCGGAGCTCGAGCGGATCGAGGAGAGCGGCAGTTCCGAAGAGACCGGAAGCGAGCCGGAAGAGGAGACCTTCGAATCCTTCGATGAGCTCGTCGAGGAGCCGCCCGAGAGCGAGGGCTACGAATCCTTCGAGGACCTGCTGTCGGAGGAGAGTGACGACGAGGAGGAGGCGGTCGACGCTGCCGCCGCTCCGATCGCGGAAGCGGAGCCGGATGTCGAGCCGATCTCCGAACCGGAGCCGGTGGTGTCGGAGCAGACCGCCGAGCCGATGGCGGAGCTCCCGCCGGTGGGTGCGGAGCCGGATGCCGACCTGGTGTTCGAGCCGGAGCCGGTGTCCGCGGAGCCGGACGACGATCCGGAGCCCGGGCCCGAGCCGCCGGCTCCGAAGAAGCCTGCCCGCCGCAAGAAGATCTCATTCGTGTAGGGGACGGACGTGGAACACCTTTCGCATTTCGGTCTTTCGAGGGATCCCTTCATCAACGATCCGCTGCTCTCCTTCTACTTCGAGGACGAGGCGTTCAGCAACGTCGAGCGACGGCTGCTGCGAGGCGCGGTCCAGGGCAAGGGGCTC
This sequence comes from uncultured Spirochaetales bacterium, assembly GCA_964615365.1. Taxonomy (GTDB): domain Bacteria; phylum Myxococcota_A; class UBA9160; order UBA9160; family UBA6930; genus CAVXZE01. The sequence goes on along the minus strand of CAZTOU010000002.1, from coordinate 152,834 downwards.
TGTCTGATCACCGGACCCGGTGGATCCGGCAAGACCATGCTCCTGCGGCATCTGCTCGAGTCCCTCGAGGAAGAGGCATACGAGCCGATCCTGCTGATTCCGATGCACGGCGTCTCCGACGGTCGCTGGATCCTCGATCGCTTCGCACGGCAGCTCGGGGTGGAGGAGCCCGCGGAGAAGCCCTCCGAGCTGCTGGGGCAGCTCTACGAGCAGCTGGCGGTGGTCCGGGAGGACGGCCGCAGGGCGGTGCTGATCGTCGACGAGGCCCAGGTGTTGGCGGAGCAGGGGGGGCTCGGCGAGCTGCGCGGTCTTCTGAACCTCGAGTACGAGGATCGCCGTCTGCTGACCGTGGTGCTGGCGGGGCTGCCCGGTTTCGCCAGGGAGATGGCGAACGGGCCGGCGCTGGGAGAGCGCATCGAGCTTCGCACCGAGATCCCCTCTCTGGATGCCGACGCTTCCGCTCGATACCTGAGTCACCGGATTCACGCGGTCGATGGCAATCCGGCGATTCTGGAGTCCGATGCGGTCGACGCGATCGCGAGCGCCGCCGGTGGGAATCCCCGCCGGCTCAACGTGCTGGCCGACAACTCCCTGTACGAGGCCTATCTGGCGGGACGCGCCCAGGTCACCGCCGCCGACGTGGCGCGCGCAGCTTCGGATCTGGGTCTCTCACTGGAAGAGGCGGAGGGCGAGCCGAAGCCGGACGAGGCGGCTCCTCTGGTCGAGGAAGCCGCGGCCGAGTCGACCGCCGAAGCGCCGAGCGAGATCGACGACGTGATCGCGATGGACACCAATCCTCCGGTCCTGGACAGCGAGTCCGCCGCGGCCATGGCCCTCCTGGCGGAGGAGGGCCCGCCCAAGGACGAAGAGATCGACGACCTCTTCGTCGACCTCGTCGATCAGGCGTAGGCCCGCTCTTCCCACCAGCTCGCCACGCGGCCCGGAGGGAAGAACGGGCTCAGCCCAGCTTCTCCACATCGACGCGGACCGCGCGGTCCGCCGGGATCGGCTGCCAGGAGAAGAGCCGGTACTTGAGGTGTCCGTAGCCCGCGGCGAAGCCCAGGTGCTTCACGTGACCCGACTCGAGATCCGCCTGGCTGTACCAGTTCTCGTGCATGTAGGGCTCGAAGCCGTTGTACAGGATCACCTGGCCCGGCCGCACCGAGGGCGAGAGCTTGGCCTGCACCAGTGAATCGCCGTCGTTGCTCACCAGCCGCACCCGCTCCCCGTTCTCCACCCGCAGATCCGCCGCGTCCGCGTCGTTGATGAAGACGAAGGGCTCCCCGCGGTGGGTATTCTGGATGATGTTGTTGGTCAGGTTCATGGAGTGGATGCTCCAGCGGTTGTGACCGCTGGTCATCTGGAAGCGCCGGTTCGCCCCGCCGGCGTTGGGCGGCTCCTTGTGGGTGGGGAGCTCTTCGCCGGCCTCCAGGAACCACTCGTGGTCGATGTAGTACTGGGCCCGCCGCACCAGCGTGTCGTAGGGGACCTTGTCCTCGGTGTGCCAGCGCAGTGGGTTGTGGACCTCGTCGGGACGGATCGTCGAGGCCTGGGACTGGCCGTGTCCCACCATTCCCCATCCGACCCAGCGGATCGCGCCCTTCTCGCGCAGCGTTTCCAGCGTGGTTCCCTTGGGCAGCAGGCCGTAGACGGCGTTGTCGCGAATCGACTCGTCGAAGCGCTTCTCCTCGTCCCGAAGCGCGCCATTCAGCGTGAGCTCGGCGGTCAGGTTCTCGAGGCTTCGCAGGTTGCCCCGTGCGTCCGTGAAGGACTTCATGCCCCGCGCGGCAGCCCGCTCTTCGATCTTCTCGACCATCCGCACGCCGATCTCCCAGTCGGGCAGCGCCTGGTCCCGAGGCGGCGCGGCGCGGTCGCAGAGCACCACGTTCAGGTGGTGCACGGAGCGGGTGCTGCAGCCCAGCTTCTCGTAGTGCTGCGCCGCGGGCAGGATGTAGTCGGAGTAGAGCCCGGTGGTGGTCATGCGGTAGTCGACCGAGACGATCATCTCGAGCTTGGGCCAGAGGTGCTCGAGGAGCAGCTTCTGCCCGCCCCGCTGGCGGCGCAGCAGGTTGCCCCCGGCCTCGTAGAGCACCCGGGGCGCGACCTGCTGGTAGCCCTTGGCGTAGCTGTCATCCCACCAGCCCTTTTCGGTGGCCTCCTGGACGTACTCGTCGAAGCTGCGCTTCATCGAGGGGTCGTTGTTCTCCGGATCGTTCCAGCGCTCCTTGTAGCCGTACTGGTGGTACCAGAGGAAGGCCGGGGGCGTGGCGCTGCCGAGGCCGCCGAGCTCGACCGCCATCGCGGCGCCGAGGTTCTGGATCATCTCGGTGGTCAGCGTCGGGTCTTCCTGAGCGAGGAGACGGCGCATCGCGATGATCCCGGAGATGTGCTTCTGGGCCGCCTCCTGGCCCGGCGCCTCCTTGCGGGACAGGAACACCTGACCGTCCAGCCCCATGATGGCCCAGGAGCGGGTGCCGGTGCCCTTCTTGCCCCAGTTGCCCGTGAGACCCAGGAGCAGCGCCATCGACCGCTCCATCAGGTCCCCGTGGTAGTACTTCCCCGAGTTCCAGCCGATGAAGATCTTGGTCTTCCGCGTCGCCACCTTGCGCGCCAGGCTGCGGATGTTGTCGGGATGGATCCCGCAGATCTCACCGGCCTTCTCCGGCGTGTAGTCCTCCAGATGCCGGCGCAGCTTCGCGAAGACCGGCTCCACCTCCACGGTGGTCAGGTCCTTGAGGAGCACTGAGAAGTTCCCCTCCAGGGCCGGATCCACGCCCGTGGTGGCCAGCGTGCCGCGTGGTGCCGGCGTCAGGGTCCCGGTGAGCGTGTCCCACCAGTAGAACTGGTCCTCCCGCTCCCCCTCCACGACATCGGACCCGCGCAGGAAGCGGCCGTTGTCCTTGCGTACCAGCAGCGGAAGATCGGTCTGCTCCTGCGCGAACTGCTTCTGGTAGAGGCCCGCATCGATGATCACCTTGCACATCGCCAAGGCCAGCGCCGCGTCGGTGCCGATCCGCACCGGAAGGTGGTAGTCGGCGTGGACGGCCGAGGGGCTGTAGTCCGGGGCGATCGTCACCACCTCGCCGCCGTTGTATCGGGATTCGGCCAGGTAGTGGTACCACTGGATGTTGGTGTAGACCGGATTGGCGTGCCAGATCAGGGTGAGGTCCGCCAGGAACCAGTCGTCCATCGAGGCGGTCGGGTTGTAGAGACCCCAGGTCAGGTGGTAGCCGGGACTGAAGTCCTGGAACTCGGCATTTCCGTCGGTGGTGGGGGTCCCGAGCACGTTGGCGAACTGCCGGGCGGGCAGGGCGCCCATCTCGGGCGTCAGCAACGTGAGGACCGACTCCGGGCCGTCTTCCTGGATGGCGTCGAGGATCGCCTCCGCGATGTCGCGGAGGGCCTCGTCCCAGGAGACCTCCTCGAACTGGCCCTTACCCCGCTCGCCGACCCGCTTCAGGGGCTTGGTGACGCGGTCCGGCGAGTAGTGGCAGTGGCTCCAGCAGGCCCCCTTCTGGCAGCCCATCGGGTTGTTGTCGGGGATGCCGGACTCGACCGGGGAGAGGGTGCCCGACTGCTCCTCGCGGAGGATCTTCCCGTCCTTGGTGTAGACGCGGAAGGGACAGCCGCCCGGGTAGCAGTCCACCTCGTGACCGCCCCAGGTCACCGCGTCCCAGGTCCACTTGCTGCGATAGCGATCCGCCCACGTGCCGCCGACTCCCGTCACTCCGCCTCTCCTTCGCTGATGCCGGGGAGAAGCCGCGAGCTCCGCCGTCGGACCGGCCCTGCCTTCACCCGTTTGGCGAGATTGATCCGCTTCGAGCCGGTCGCCGGTATGAGCAGGGTCATACGGGGGTGGAGGCTGCGGGGGGAGAGATTCTGCTAGTCTCAAAGTCCAGGCGGGAATAGCTCAGTTGGTAGAGCACGAGCTTCCCAAGCTCGGGGTCGCGGGTTCGAGTCCCGTTTCCCGCTCCAGAATTTCCCGAGGCGCTGCGTGGGCTTGCGGCGCCTTCTCTATTCAATCACTCGAAATCCCTCTGCGCCCTGCGCGAGCCTCCTCGCCCGGCCGCCGCGAGTCTCATGGCGAGGAGAAGGGCGGTGCGGATTCGGGGCCGCGGCCCTGGCGTGGCAGGGCCTCGAGAGAGCGTGTCTATCACTGAATAGATATTATCGATTTTACTTATTGCCAGATCTCCTTCACCATTGGTGCAATCCGTGATCGAATCCGGTCACTGGCGCATCCAGCCGGCCCGGCTGCAACACCGAGCCGGCTCACCACGGGAGGAAGACATGGCTGAGTTGAAGGGATCCAAGACCCACGAGAATCTGAAGGCCGCCTTTGCGGGAGAGTCGCAGGCGAACCGTCGCTACCTCTACTTCGCCAAGCAGGCAGACATCGAGGGCTATCCCGACGTCGGGGGCCTCTTCCGCGACACCGCCGAGGCGGAGACGGGCCATGCCCACGGTCACCTCGACTTCCTGAAGTCGGCAGGGGATCCCGCCACCGACAAGCCGATCGGCAGCACGGAGAAAAACCTGGAAGCGGCTGTGGCGGGCGAGACCTACGAGTACACAGAGATGTACCCGGGCATGGCCAAGACGGCGCGCGAGGAGAAGTTCGGCGAGGTCGCCGACTGGCTCGAGACGTTGGCCAAGGCCGAGAAGTCTCACGCGGGGCGCTTCCAGAAGGCCCTCGACTCCCTCGAAGAGCTCTAGTCCCTGCTCCAGCCGATGGGTTCCGGGCAGGCGCGGCCTCGAGATCGAGGTCGCGCCCATCGCCTGGTGCGGACGGTGCTAGCGTCACCGAGAGCCCAATTAGGACGAGAGCATGACGAGTGAAGCCCCCGAGAAGCCGTCGGCCGAGTGGTCCTACGACGACTCCGACTTCTGGGATTTGGAGAAGATCGAGCGCGAGCTGCGGCGGGTGGGAGACATCTGTCACCAGTGTCGCCGCTGTCTCCCGCTCTGTCCGTCCTTCCCAAAGCTCTTCGAGCTGGTGGACGCCACCGACCGGGAGGTGGCGGGCGTCTCCATGGCCGGCTTCGAGGAGGTCAACGAGCTCTGCTTCCACTGCAAGCTCTGCTACAACCACTGCCCCTACACACCGCCCCACGAGTGGGACGTGGATTTCCCCTTCCTGATGCGGCGCCACCAGCTGATGCGCTCGAGGCGCGACGGCACCCCGCTCGCACGAAAGCTCACCACCCAGACCGACCTGATCGGGAAGATCGGCAGCGCGGCGCCGGCGCTGATGAACCTCGCCAACACCAACCGCTTCTCGCGGCTGATGATGGAGAAGACCATCGGCATCCATCGCGACTGGGTGCAACCCACCTACTACTCGGAAACGGTGGATCGCTGGTTCCGAAAGCGGAAGCCGGTGACAGCAGGAGGCAACGGTAGCGCCGTCTTCTTCAGCACCTGCACCGTCAACTACAGCGATCCAGGGGTAGGTCGTGCGGCGGTCGAGGTGCTGGAGCGAAGCGACGTCAAGGTGGAGCTCTGCTACGAGCGCTGCTGCGGCATGCCTTATACCGACACTGGCAATCTGGATGCCGCCCGCCGCCACGCTGAGCGCAACGTGGCCGACCTGCTCCCCTTCGTCGAGGCCGGGGCGGAGGTGGTGGTCCCCGGGCCCTCCTGCTCGCTGCTCATGAAGGAGGAGTACCCGAAGCTCCTCGGCACCGAGGCGGCGCGCAGGGTGGCCGAGAACACCCGGGACCTGATGGAGTACCTCTTCCAGCTGGGGCGGGCCAAGAAGCTCGACCGGGAGTTCTCTCGGGAGCTCGGGAAGGTCGCCTATCACGCCCCCTGTCACCTGCGCCATCAGAACGTCGGCTTCCCCACCCGCGCGCTGCTCAAGCTGGCGGGTGCGGAGGTGGAGCTCATCGACGCCTGCTCGGGGGTCGACGGCACCTGGGGCATGCAGGCGCGCTTTCACGAGGAGTCGATGAAGGTTGCCAGCAAGCTCCTGGGCCGGATCGAGGAGTTCCAGCCCGATCACGTGGCGACCGATTGCCCGCTCTCCGCCCTGCGCATCGAGCAGGGGACGGGGCGAAAGGCCGTCCACCCGGTGGTGCTCCTCCACCACGCCTACGGACTGGGCGGCGAAGGGGAGGGCGGGTGAGGGGCCTCGCGCTCGGCGACATCCTGGAGCTCGACCGCTACGAGCTGGTGCGCGGGGATTACCGGGCGCGCGTTCTCGAACACAAGCTGGTCCGGCGGGTGGCGGTGGGAGAGAAGGCCACCATGTTGTTCGAGGATCGCGAGACCGTGCGCTACCAGATCCAGGAGATGGCGCGGGTGGAGCGGATCCGCGAGCCCGACAAGATCCAGCGCGAGATCGACGCCTACGGCGATCTGATCCCCCGGCCCGGGGAGCTCTCGGCCACGCTCTTCATCGAGATCTCCGAGCTCACCCAGGTGAAGCCCGAGCTCGACCGGCTGGTCGGTATCGACGAATGCGTGTTCATCGTGATCGGCGAAGAGGACCGGGAAGAGAGGATTCGCGGCCACTTCGACGAGCGCCAGCTCGAGGAGGATCGCATCTCCGCGGTCCACTACGTGCGCTTCCCCCTGAGCCCCGGCCAGCAGGAGCGTTTCGCTTCCGATCCGCTCTTGCGAGTGCGCATCGAGCACGCCAACTACCGCGCGCAGACCGAGCTCTCGCCCGCCACGCGGAAGAGCCTGATGCGGGATCTCTCCGGCGAAACCCCCGTCCTGCTCGACCCGGAGGCGGTCCCCACCGCACCGGGCCGGGAGATCCTCGCGGAGACCGCGAGGGCGCGCGCCTATCGGCCGGCGCGACCGATGGCCGTCGAGCACGTGGTCATCGAGCCCCTCGACGGCGCGGTCTCCCTTCTCACCGCCGATCCAGAGCTGCTGGCGGAGCTCCTGGGTCTGGTGCAGCGTTTCGCCCGCGAGGTCACGGCGCGGGCGGGGAGTTGTCGGGTGGCGACGCATGCCACCCGCGAGGGCGGCGAGGAGGCCGGCGGGATGCGGTGGCACCTGGTGGGAGACCCGGGCTGAGGCCAGGGCCGGGAACGGTCTTTGCCCTGCGGAGCGAGCGCCACGGGCCGAACGGCGCGCCGGTTCTTTGCGACCTCCGAACTCTGTGATTATGGTTCGGGGGCTCGCGCCCGGGCTTCCGCGGCAAAGGAGTTGCGCTCGATGCCGGTCGAGATGAACGCCACCGTCTCCAGGAGAGACGAGATCAACCACGGTCTGCTGGTTCTGCGGGTCCGTCCCGACTTCGCGCTCCCGCAGTTCGAGGCCGGCCAGTACGTGGTGCTGGCTCTACCCGGCTCCCTGGCCAGGGTCGACTACGCCGATCCGGAGGACCCCGTTGCCGATCCGGACAAGCTCATCAAGCGCGCGTACTCGATTGCATCGTCGAGCCTGGAGGGAGAGTACCTGGAGTTCTACGTGGCCCTGGTGCATTCGGGCGCGTTGACTCCGCGTCTCTTCGCCCTCCGGGAAGGCGACCGCGTGTGGTTGGGCAAGAAGATCGTCGGGATGTTCACCCTCGAGGACGCCGCACCCGGCCACGACATCCTCTTCGTCGCGACCGGGACCGGCCTGGCCCCCTATTTGTCCATGCTTCGTTCCGGCTACCGGTTCGAGGTCCGACACCAGACAGTGGTGATTCACGGGGCGAAGGTCTCCTGGGACCTCGGCTACTCGCGGGAGCTGTCCGCCCTCGCGGCGCGCTGGCCCGCTTTCCACTATCTTCCGATCATCGACGAGATCGAACGCGATCCCGAATGGCCCGGGAAGGTCGGCTTCGTCTCCGAATACATCGACGATGGCACCGTCTCCCGCATTCTCGGGCACGGTCTGGATCCCGACAAGACGAGCGTGTTTCTCTGCGGCAACCCCTTGATGATCGAGGGCATGGAGAAGATGCTCCTCGGCGAGGGATTCAAGATCCACAGCCGCAGGGAACCGGGCAACGTCTTCATCGAGAGATTCTGGGCCGACTGAAGCGCCGCCGGATCACGGCCCGGCCCGGGAAGAGATTGGCCACGAAGGAGAGATCGAGATGAGCAGAACGGACTTCCTGGTACACGCGGTATCCGACACGGTGGGAGTGGTCGTGACGGAGGATGCCGCCTCGGGAAAGGAGCTGACCGGCTGGGTCATGGAGACGGACGAGACCATTGCCGTCACGGCGAAGGACGACATTCCCCTCGGCCACAAGCTCGCGCTAGGAGACATCCGGAGCGGCGATACGATCGTCAAGTACGGTCACGACATCGGCAAGGCGGTCGCGGACATCCTGAAGGGCGGCCACGCCCACGTTCACAACGTCAAGACGAAGAGGTGGTAGAGAATGAGCAGCGATAGGACCTTCCTCGGCTACCGGCGCGAGAACGGCCGCGTCGGAATCCGAAACCACGTGATCATCCTGCCCCTCGACGACATCTCCAACGCAGCCTGCGAAGCCGTGGGCAACAACATCAAGGGTTCGCTGGCGATTCCCCATCCCTATGGGCGGCTGCAGTTCGGGGCCGACCTCGACCTGCACTTCAGATCGCTGATCGGGACCGGCTGCAATCCGAACGTCGCCGCAGTGGTAGTGATCGGAATCGAGCCCGGCTGGACCAAACGCGTGGTCGACGGCATCACCGAGACGGGGAAGCCCGCGGCCGGCTTCGCCATCGAGCAGAACGGAGACCTCCAGACCATTGCCGCGGCGTCGCGCAAAGCCAAGGAGTACGTGCACCGGGCGACCGAGCTTCAGCGCGAGGAGTGCGACATCTCCGACCTGTGGGTCTCGGTGAAATGCGGGGAGTCGGACACGACCTCCGGGCTAGCGTCGAACCCGACGGTGGGAAACGCCATCGACAAGCTCGATTCGCTGGGGGTCACCAGCTGCTTCGGAGAGACCTCCGAGCTGACCGGGGCGGAGCAGGAGTGCCGGGACCGGGCCAAGACGCCCGAGGTCGGTGAGAAGTTCATGCGAACCTTCAAGGCCTACATGGACGAGGTGATCGAGCCCCACAAGACTTCCGATCTGTCGGAGAGCCAGCCCACCAAGGGCAACATCGAAGGCGGCCTCACCACCATCGAGGAGAAGGCCTTCGGCAACCTCGAAAAGATCGGGAAGGAGGCCCGATACATCGACGTCCTCGAGCCGGCGGAGGCCCCGTCGAAGGGGCCGGGCCTCTACTTCATGGATACCTCATCCGCGGCGGCGGAGTGCGTCACGCTGCAGGCGGCCGCCGGCTTCGTGGTCCATCTCTTTCCGACCGGGCAGGGCAACATCGTCGGCAACCCGATCGAGCCGGTCATCAAGCTCAGCGCCAACCCGCGCACGGTGCGGACGATGGGGGAGCACATCGACCTGGACGTCTCGGGAATCCTGCGACGGGAGATGAATCTCGACCAGGCGGGGGACGCGCTGATCGATCTGACCCTCCGCACCAGCAACGGCCGGGTCACCGCGGCGGAGGCGCTGGGACACCGGGAGTTCGTGCTGACCAAGCTCTACAGGAGCGCCTGACCGGGCTCAGTTCTCGGTCAGGATCATGTCGTCGTACTCGACCTCGAAGCGGAGCTTGTGCTTGGCCTCTTCCTGGGCCAGGCCCTCGAAGATCGCCTTGATCTCCGCATCGGCGGTCTCGGCCGCGAGGTCGGTGTAGAGCTGGAACGCCACCTTCTCCCGCTTCATCGCCAGGATCAGCGCGTTCTGGTAGGTCACGGTGCCGGAGGGCTCCACGTCGACCAGGTAGTCACCGATCTTGAGGTCCACCACCTGCTTGGCGGGGGCGAAGGATCGGGTGCCCTTCTTGATGTTCTCGAGCTTCTTCTTGTGCCCCATCTCCTCTCGGGCGAACTGGCTGAAGAGCCCCTCCATCCCCGGGCGTTCCGCCCTCTTTGCCAGGTCCACGTAGAAGTCGTGGGCTTCCTGCTCTCTCTCGATGGCGAAGTCCAGAATCTCCTCCAGATTGCCCTCGGGCATGGTGTCTCTCCTCTCGTCTGGAATTTTTCGGCGGGCAGCATAGCAGACAGGGTTCTCCCGAATAGAGCCTCCAGGGGCCCGAAGAGCCCCCGCGGGCCGGGGCCGGCGCTGCCCCCGCCGTGGGCCGCTTCGGTATAATCCACCTCCAAGAGCACGAGATCCATGAGCATCGGAAAGTCCCGGGAGGAGTAGAGATGCTGAGTGACGAGATTGGCAAGGGAATCAATGATCAGATCAACGCCGAGCTCTACTCGGCGTATCTCTACTACTCCATGGCGGCGTACTTCGAGTCGCTGAGCCTGAAGGGATTTTGTCACTGGCTGCGCGTGCAGGCGCTGGAGGAGATGACCCACGTTCAGAAGTTCTTCGCCTACCTCCACGATCGCGGCAGCCGGGTGCTGCTGCAGCCGATCGAGGCACCTGCCACGGAATGGGAATCACCGCTGGAGGTCTTCGAAGCCGTCTACGCGCACGAGGTGCACGTGACCGGTCTCATCAACAAGCTGATGGACCTGGCTCTCTCCAAGAGCGACCACGCCAGTGTCAGCTTTCTTCAGTGGTTCGTGAGCGAGCAGGTGGAGGAGGAGGCAACCGCCGACGAGGTCGTCCAGAAGCTCAAGCTGGTGGAGAAGACCGAGGGCGGGCTCTTCCTGCTCGACCGGGAGATGGACCAACGGAGCTTCGCGCTGCCCCAGGATCTCGTCGGGGTCTTCTGAGGCGGCGCGCCGGGATCGGCTTCAGAGGGCGCTACCGGCCGGTCAGCGATCGCGCGGTTCGTCGTCGGGAGACGGGGTGACGTCGATGATCGGGCCGCCGCCGCTGCCAGGGTAGGGCGGGTGACCCTGCACGTGGAGATGTACCCGCTGCTCCGTCACCGCGCGCTCGAAGCGCCGCTGCACCTCCCGTTTCACCAGGGAGCGAAAGCCCGGCGTGAGGCAGAGAAAGCCGAAGGCGTCGGTGAGCACTCCCGGCGTCACCAGCACCGCGGCTGCCAGAAGAATCAAGACTCCATCCACCATCGAACCCGCCGGTAGCCGTCCCTCGGCGAGTTCGCGCTGGACATCCGCCAGCACCCGCAAGCCCTGATGGCGCGCCATGCCGGCGCCCAGGGCGCCGGTCACGACGATCAGGCCCAGCGTGGCCAGGGTCCCTGCGTACCGGCCGATCTCGATCAGCAGCGCCAGCTCGACGGCGGGCAGAACGATGAAGAGCAGGAAGAGGCGCAATGGATGGTTCCCTTCCCGTTCACTGGCCGTCTCGCGGCGTGTCGGTCGGTGGCTCCGGAGGTTTCAGGATCCCTCGAAACGAGGGATCCTGAAACCCCGAGCTAGGCGTAGATGAGGCGCGCCAGCGTCTCCGCGACGCAGCCGGGCTTCTCCTCGCCCTCGATCTCGACGGTGACCCGCTGCTTGACCTGGATGGTGGTGGGCGACTTGAGCTCCGCCTCCAAGAGCTCCCGGCGCGCGCGCACGCGCGCATTCACCTTCACGGGATTCGGGAAGCGCACCCGGTCGAGGCCGTAGTTCACCCCCATGATCAAGCCCTCGTAGGCCTCGGGGTTGCTCTGGGGAACGGTCTTCTGGAGGTGCACCACCAGGGAGAGGGTGAGGAACCCGTGGGCAATGGTCACCTTGTAGGGAGAGACCTGAGCCGATTTCTCCGGATCGACGTGAATGAACTGGTGGTCCAGCGTCGCGTCGGCGAAGAGGTTGATCTGGTCCTGGTCGACGGTGTGCCAGTCGCCGACACCGTCGTCGGACCCAAGGTTCTTCTTGAAGATCTCGAGCGCGGCTTCAGCCTTGCTTGCCATGGGATTCTCCTCCTGTGGGGATGCGAACTCGAAGTCTAACGAACCGGCGCGCCGACGGAGATTCCTAGCAGATCCTCGCTTTTCCCTCGAAGCCGGCGGGCTCGATCTGGATGGTGACGTGATCGATCCCGAAGCGCTCCCGCAGGAGTTCCTGGAGCGCCGTCAGCAGGTCGCGGTTCGGCACCTGATGGGAGGATTCGACGTGGCAGGACAGGGAGACGAAGCCGCTGGTGATCGTCCAGACGTGGAGGTCGTGCATGGAGAGCACCCCCGGTGTCTCGCCGAGCGCCCGGCGCACCTCCTCCACGTCGATGTGTCCCGGGGCCGCCTCCATCAGTACCCCGACGGTCTCCCGGATCAGGTTCCAGGACGCGTAGATCACCAGCAGCGCGATGCCGATCGATGCGATCGGGTCGGCCCGGGTCCAGCCGAAGGCCCACACCAGCAAGGCGGCGGCGATCACCCCGATGCTGCCGAGGGTGTCACTCAGCACGTGGAGCCAGGCCCCGCGAACGTTCAGGTTCGAGTCCTTTCCCCCGTGGAGCATGAAGAGGCCGGCGAGGTTGATGATCAGACCTCCCACCGCGACGATCAGCATCGGTGCGCCGAGGACTTCCCGTGGCGCGCTCACGCGCAGCACGGCCTCTCGGAGAATCAGGAGGGCCACCGCGACCAGCGCCACACCGTTGGCCAGTGCCGCCAGGATCTCCACCCGGTGATAGCCGAAGGTGCGCTCCACGGAGCTGGGCCGCTGCGCCAGCCAGATGGCGAAGAGGCTGAGCGCCAGGGCACCTACGTCGGAGAACATGTGCCCCGCGTCCGCCAGGAGCGCCAGCGAGCCCGCCCAGAGGCCGCCCACCACCTCGGCGATCAGATAGGTGGCCACCAGGGCGAGCGTCACCGTGAGGCGGCGGCGGTCCTCGGTGCGACTGCGGGCGTGGTCGTCCTGAGCGTGCGAATGCACCCCGGGTCACCCGCCGGCCGGGAGAGTGACGCGAATCATCGGATCATGATCCAACGAATCAATCGATCCCGCTACCCGACGCGGAGGACGCCGTCTCTCGATCCGGGATCAGCGAAGCAGGGTGATCAGATCGTCGCGGGTGATGCGGTGCGCGGCGTCCGACTCGCCCAGGGCCAGCTCGGATACCGATCGCTTCTTCTCCTGGAGGGCGAGGATCTGCTCTTCGACGGTGTTCTCGGCCACCATCCGGTAGACGAAGACGGGCCGCTCCTGGCCGATCCGATGAGCCCGGTCCGCGGCCTGCTCTTCCACGAAAGGGTTCCACCAGGGGTCGAGGAGGAAGACGTGATCCGCCGACGTCAGGTTGAGGCCGGTTCCCCCGGCCTTGAGGGAGACGAGGAAGACCGGCGGTCCGCTCTCCTGCTCGAAGCGGCGCAGCACGGAAGCTCGATCGCGGGTCGTCCCGTCCAGGCGCGTGTAGGGGATGGAGGCCTCCTCCAGTCGCGGCTCCACCAGGTCGAGCAGGGCGGTCCACTGGGAGAAGACGAGCGCCTTGTGCCCGTCGGCCACCGCGGTGTCGAGCCGGTCGAGGAGCAGCGACAGCTTCGCCGAGTCCTCGGCGTCCTGCCCCGGCACCAGTGCCGGATGACAGCAGGCCTGTCGGAGACGCAGGAGCGCCTCGAGGGCGGCCAGCACGCTTCCACCGGCCTCGAGTCGGGCGATCACGTCCCTTGCGGTGGTGGCGCGAATCGCATCGTAGAGGCTTCGCTCCGCATCGCCGAGGACGCAATGCAGCACCACGTCGGTGCGGGGTGGGAGCTCCGGTGCGACCTCTCCCTTGCGTCGCCGTAGCACGAAGGGGCGGATGCGTTCGCGAAGTCGCTCTGCGGTCTCGGTACCCCCCTCTGCGATGGGTCGGGTGTATCGGCTCTCGAAATCCCGCCGCCCGCCGAGGAGACCGGGGTTGATGAAGTGGAACTGGCTCCAGAGCTCGTCGAGCCGGTTCTCGACGGGGGTCCCGGTGAGCGCGATCCGGAAGCCCGCGCGGAGCTGGTAGGCGGCTTGCGCGACCTGACTCTCGGGATTCTTGATCGCCTGGGACTCGTCGAGGATCAGCGTCTCCCAGCTCTCTCGGCCCAGCACCTCTCGATCGAGACGGAGGAGCGCGTAGGTGGTCAAGGTGACGTTCGCCTCGGGCTCGATGGCGCGACCCCTGCCGTGGAAGATCTGGACGCGCAGGTCCGGGCGAAAGCGGGCAATCTCGTCGGACCAGTTGTGGAGCAGGCTGGTGGGCGAGACCACCAGGGTACGCCCGCGCAGCGCGCACAGCGCCTGCAGCGTCTTGCCGAGCCCCATGTCGTCGGCGAGGAGCCCACCGAGCCCTGCCTCGCGCAGGAAGCAGAGCCAGTTCACCCCCACGCGTTGATAGTCGCGCAGAGTGGCACGCAGATCGGCGGGGAGGGGCGCCTCGGGAATCCCTCGGAAGCTGCCGACGAGGCGCTCCAGCTCTCGGAAGGAGGGGGGGCGGGGCTGGTCGAGCGCGTCGCAGAGCCGGGCCAGATCGGGAATCGCGCTGCGCGGAAGGGTGCCCTCGCTGCCACGGGCGGCGAGCAGGTCCTGGATCAGCGGGCCGAGCCGCGCGAGCCAGTCGCGGGGCAGAGGAGCCAGCCCGCCCTCCAGAAGGGGGACGAGCGACTCCCCGGAACGCCAGGCCCGCAGCACGCGGTCCGGATCCGCGCTGCCGCGTGACGCCTCCGCTTCCCCCGCTGCGACGGGCGCTCGGGAGTGGAAGCGCAACTCGAAGCGCTCTTCCTCCACGCGGATCTCGGGGACGAGGGGTGGCGCCAGGAAGAACGCTTCGTGATCCCGCCCCACGACCTCCCCCGACCAGCCCTCGAGCTGCGCGGTGAAGGCGACGGCCTCTTCGGGATCCAGCGTGACCCGGTGACCGGGGATCAGGCCGAAACGGCTTCGAAGGCTTCGCATCAGCACCCGCTCCGCCGCCTCGTCGCGCAGGGGAATGGGTCCGCGCAGGTGGGTCAGCCGTCCCCCGTCGACTCGCGCGTTCGGGGGCTCTCCGTAGACGAGGGTCGGGAGCACGATGAGTCGGTCCTGCTCGCGCCCGGTCTGGAGCACGATGCGGGGAGGAACCGAGTGGGTCGAGGGCAGGCGCTCCGTCTCGACCCCGACGGGAATCCGGTCGCGGAGCGAGGGCAGCACCTCGGTCAGGAGCTCGGTGATCTGATCCGGGGTGAAGATCCGTCCGGGCCGGAGATCCTGAAGCTCGCGACCGGTGAGCTGGCTCTCGCCGAGTTCCCGGAGGGTGTCGCCACAGAGGACGAACCCGTCGCAGACCTCGGCGCACTCGGGTGGGTTCCGCTCCACGAAGAGGCGAAATCCGGCGGGATCATCGACCAGGCGCGCGCGGAGACCGACGGGCTCCGGCGAGGTCGTGACGGGCCGTCCGTCGAGGCGGAGGTCGGAGCAGTTCTGGAGGGCCCTGAGCAGGTTGCGCAGAATGCCGCGGGGCATGAGACCGCGTAGCCTGGATCCCAGGGCCCGCTCGGCGGCGATGTCCGCCTGGGTTGCGAGCACGCCGGGCCCTTGCACGCGCCCCGAGGCGAGCGCGGTCAGCGTGGTCCGGAGCGGGGTCTCGCCGTCGGGGGTCACCAGCACGCGCTCGAAGGCGAGCCCCCCTTCCTCGCGGGTGAGGCGATAGCCGAGCTGCGCGCCTCCGGATGGTCCGCTGGGAAGAGACCCACCCTCTCGCCGCACCGCGATGGCGGCGGCGGCGACGTGAGCGCAGGGATCCTCGGAGCTCCCACAATCGCACTCCCACTCGCAGTCCTGCGGGTAGAGGATGACGGTGGGATGGACCACGCTTCCCGAGGACTGGACGCGGAGCAGGATCTCGGTCTGGTCGGCGTGCTCGCCGACCACCGCATCGGCTCGGGCGAGCTCCACTCCCCTCGACCAGGCGGAGCGGGTTGCCCGGTCGCGAACGGCTTCGAAGAGATCCTGCACCTTCTCGCGAGGCTAGTGAGGCGTGCCAGGACGTGCCATGGTTCCCGGCGATGGCCAGCTACATCACGCCGGAGGGATTTCGCAAGCTCCAGCAGGAGCTCGAGCATCTCTGGAGGATCGAACGCCCCAGGGTGACCCACGAGGTGAGCGAGGCGGCGGCGCTCGGCGACCGGTCGGAGAACGCCGAGTACATCTACGGGAAGAAGCGACTGCGAGAGATCGACCGGCGCCTGCGCTTTCTCTCGAAGCGCCTGGATTCGCTGACGGTGGTGAGTCCGTCGCCAGAGCAGGAGGGGCGGGTCTACTTCGGAGCCTGGGTGACCCTGGAAGACGAGAGCGGAGTCGTCCGCGAGTACCGGCTGGTGGGTCCCGACGAGTTCGACGTCGCTGCGGGGAGGATCAGCATCGAGTCGCCGATGGGGCGGGCGCTGATGGGCAGGGAAGAGGGCGACGAGTTCGTGCTCCGTCGCCCCAAGGGCCCCGCCACCTACACGGTGATCGCCATCCGCTACACGGATCCGGGGGGCGAATCCGGCTAGGAAGGTACGCTCCCGCCATTCGCCCGGGACGCCTTGCCGGCGCGCGCCGGCTTCTTCCTCCTCGGGACGGTGCTCACGACTCCCGCGGCCTCGCGCAGCGCCTGGAAGGAATCCCGGATGGCCTGGACGAACTGGTCGAGATCGGGGACCAGCTCGTAGTCGGCGTTGAAGCCCCAGGCCAGGGTTCCGTCGTAGCTGAAGAGGGCGATTCCCAGGCCGAGGTTGTCCGCAAGCGGCACGTAGGGAAAGACCTGCTCCATCTTCGCGCCGAGCAGATACAGCGGAACCTGCGGACCCGGGATGTTGGTGACGACCAGGTTGAAGGGAAGCAGGCGGGTGGCGTTCCGCGCGCCGAGGGACAGAAGCGTCGCGGGGGTCCACTCCGCGACCTGGGTCAGCACCTCCGCACCGACGACCTGCTTCGAGCTCTTGAGCTCCGCGGTGGTCCGGGAGATCGCCCTCATCTGCTCCAGGGGATCGGACTCGCCCACCGGCAACGGAACGATCCAGGCGGAGACCCGATTGCCGAGCTTCCCCCCCTCCTCCTGGGTCCGAACGCTCACGGGAGCGAGAACCCGGAAGTCCAGGTCGGTGGGGTCGACCCTCCGGTGCTGGAGGAAGCGGCGCACCGCCCCGGTCGCGATGGCGAGCACCACGTCGTTCAGGGTTCCCTTGAGCGTCCTGCGCAGCTCCTTGATCTGGTCGATCGGCATCGTCGCCCAGTCGAAGTGACGGTGGGGACCGACCGGCTGATTCAGCGGAGTCGCGGAGGCCGACCGAAGGGTGGCGCCGATCGTCTCGACCATGGCGCGAAGACGGGAGAGGAACTCCCGGCGGGCATCCCTCGCCTCGTTCGCGAAGTTCCGGACGTCCCGAGCCGCTTCGAAGGGCAGCCGGAGGCGGCGTCCGATCTCGTTGCGCAGCAGCTCGAAGCCGCTCGGCTCGGCACGGGGGACGAAAGGCGGGGCCTCGGGAATCTCCGCGTCGGCCTGGGCGCTCATCAGAACCGTCATCAGGTCCACACCGGAGACCCCGTCGACCATGCAGTGATGAACCTTGCTGATCACGGCAAAGCGATCCCCCTCGAGACCCTCGACGATCCACATCTCCCAGAGCGGCCGGGTGCGATCCAGGCGCTGGGCCATGATGCGGGCCGAGAGACGCTTGAGCTGTAGCTCGTCACCGGGGCGGGGCAGGCTGGCGTGGCGAAGGTGGTAGTTGAGGCTGAAGCGGTCGTCGTCCACCCAGACCGGCTGACGCTCCAGGGGAATCCAGGCGAGCTTCTGCCGGTAGCGCGGGATCCGGTGGAGGATGCCGTTGATTCCACGCCGGACCAGCTCGATGTCGACGCCGCCCTCCGGTGTCTTGAGCGGCCCGAGTTCGTAGATGGCCGAGGACGCCACGTGCATGAAGGCGTTGGGCTTCTCGAGGAGGAGAAAGGAGTGGTCCAGGGCGGTGAGCCGTTCGTAGGAGTACCGGGGCATGCTGGCCCCTCCTTGATGACGCATCGCGTCAATGAGCGAAATCGACACAGTGTCGACTTGTCGCTGCCTCCGTTCAAGTCTGGCGCCGGGGAGTGCGAAAAGAAAGGGGAATCAACGGGATGGTCCCGTTTTTCTACAGGTGAAACGATTGATGGACTCTCCGGTCATTCAGCTTCGGCTCAAGGGTCGCGTGGTGCAGACGTTGCCGCTCCAGGGAAGGGTGCTCCGCATCGGCCGCATGAAGGAAAACGACATCGCGATCAACAACGCTTCCGTGAGCCGCTTCCACGCGCTGCTCAAGCACGAGGACGGACGGGTGATCCTGGAGGACTCGGGGAGCGAGAACGGCTGCTTCGTGAACGGCAGCCGGATCGTCGACAGCGTCGAGCTCCAGCCGGGCGACGAGGTCGTGATCGGAAAGCACCAGTTGGTGCTGACCGAGGCGGGTGACGAGGATCTTCCCGTCCTGGAGGAGGCGACGCGGGAGAAGAGCGACGCCTGGGACGCCTCGAACACCTACTTCGTCGGCGTGGATACCCAGGCGAAGATGCTCGAGGGCGCGAGATCCGAGGCGGAGGCCGCGGACGAATCCGAGCCCGAAGGCGAGCCGCCTCCCCTCTGCGATGCGGAGGAGGTGGCCGACACGTCGCCACCGGAGGAGATCCCTGCGCCGCCGCCGGAGGATCTGGCACCACTGCCGGACGAGGAGGCGATCGAGAGCGCGCTGGAGCCGATCGAGGTGGCCGAAGCGGCCCCGGAGAGCGGCAGAGGAGCCTTCGAATTCGGAGACGGAGCGGATCTCGCCGGCGCGGTGCCGGGAGACGAGACCGAGGTCGATCCGCGAGACTACGACGTCGAGCTGACGGAGGAGGAGGCGGAGGATGGCGGCGAGGAGACCGTCTCGATCGCCGCAGCGCCGGTTGCGGAGGAGGAGGCCGCCGGAGAGCCGACCTGGTACGCGGGTCTCATCATCCAGAATCAGGGAAGGCTCGAGCGGATCCTCAGCTGGGATCAGGATCGGCTCGTCGCCGGCCGCTCTCGCGAGTGCGAGATCTTTCTCGAGCAGCCCGAGGTCTCCCGTCGGCACGCGATGTTCGTGCGGGATGCGGAGCGCTACGAGGTGCGCGACCTCGATTCGATCAACGGCATCCGGGTGAACGGCGAGAAGATCCATCGCCGCGACCTCGAGCTGGGGGACGTGGTGAGCATCGAAGAGTTCGAGCTGACCTTCCTGCTGGACCGGCAGCCGATCGCCAGCGAAGTCAAGACCGATGAGCTCGAAGCGCCGGCCGCAGCGGAGACCGAGAGCGGCTTCAACATGACCCTGATCGACGCGGTGCTGCCCATTCCTTCCGCCAGCACTTCGACCCGCACCGATGCGAACGCCGATCCGGAGCCCCCAGTCCCTTCCGGCGATCCGGTGACGGTCGAGATGGGGGAGGGTGGGCTCTTCGAGCCGGAGGAGGCCAAGGAGGAGGAGCTCGTCGAGGTCCAGGTGACGTCTCCTCCGCCGTCCGAGATCGAAGATCCCGGACCGCCGATCGAGAGCGACGGGATGCTCCGTTTCGAGGTCAGAGTCCGCGCCGAGGATCTCCCGGGGCCCATTCGCGCCGCGCTCGCCGACCTCGACGGGGAGGATCTGAAGCTGCCGGTCGAGATCGTTCTCAAGGCCGGCGGTTAGCCCGCGCCCAGGAGTGGTACGATCGGCCGATGGCCGAGGAAGCGAAGCCCCTGCCGGCGGGAAAGCTCGGGATGGAGCTCCTGGCCGGACTGCTGGCAGCGCCGGAGACGGGGAGCGGCGTCGTCCTGGGGCCGGGGATCGGCCGGGACGTCGCGGTCGTCGACGCGGGTGGGGACCGGTACTGGCTCCTGAAGAGCGACCCGATCACCTTTGCCACCGACGAGATCGCCCACTATGCGGTGACGGTGAACGTGAACGACATCGCCACCGCCGGGGGAACGCCGCGCTGGTTCCTGGCGACCCTGCTCCTCCCCGAGTCCGAGACCACGGCGAGAGAGGTGGATTCGCTCTTCGAGGCGATCCGCGTCGCCTGCAACCGCTACGGAGTCACTCTGGTGGGCGGCCATACCGAGGTCACGAGCGCGGTCCGCAGAGTCGTGATTGCGGGGTCGATGGTGGGCGAGGTGGCGAAGGACTCGCTGATCCGGAGCTCTGACGTGGCGATCGGTGACGCGATCCTGTGCACCAAGGAGGTTCCCATCGAGGGATGCGCCATCCTCGCCCGGGAGAAGCGCGACGAGCTGCTGGCGGCGGGCTTCGCCCCGCGGGTTCTCGCCGGACTCGCCGATCTGCTGCACGTGCCCGGGATCTCGGTCTTTCGGGATGCCCGTGCCGCCTGCGCGGTGGCTCCGGTTCACGCCATGCACGACCCGACCGAGGGGGGCCTCGCCACGGCCCTCTGGGAGCTCGCCCGCGCCAGTGACGTCGGTCTGCTGGTGGACGAGGAGTCGATTCCGGTGCTCGAGCAGGCCCGACCGCTCAGCGCGCACTTCGGGATGGATCCCCTGGGAATGATCGCGTCGGGGGCGCTCCTGGTGGCCGTGGCGGCTGACGACGCCGACCGGGTCGCTGGCGCCTGCGCCGCAGAAGGGATCGCCTGCGCGAGGATCGCGACCGCCGTCGACCCCTCGCGCGGCGTCACGCTGCTGAGTGGCGGGCGGCAGGTGGAGCTGCCCCGCTACGACCAGGACGAGATCGGCAAGGCCTACTAGCGGCTCCTAGCCTGCATCCCCGTCAGCGAGCTTGCGCCCGCCGGCGCTCGAAGTAGAAGCGGGTGTCCGGCTGCAGCAGGACGTAGAGGGAGTAGGTTCCCAGAATCGTTCCGAGCGGAAACCAGAGGAGGAGCACGCCGGAGAGGACCATCGCGTAGAGCCTGGCCCAGGAGCGCCCCGTCAGGAGGGCGAGGCCGCCGATCAGCCCCGGGGCCGAGATCACCAGCAGCACCGCGGCGATCGCGCCTCCCAGGCCGGCGAGCAGCGCGGTGGCGGTAGGATCCCCGGAGAGCAGGCCCCAGGGTGCGATCGCCAGGAAGGCGATGCAGGCGGAGAGGATCCCCAGCGCCGAGATCGCCAGGTAGAGCCGGCCGAGGGTCCGGACGCGACCCTCCACCCGTTCGCGGACCTCGTAGTGCCGCAACAGGCTCTGGAACTCCCGCTCGTCGGCCCGCGGAACGGTCCGTGGGTTTCGCATCGTGATCGTCGGTTCCATCTTCGTGCTCCCTCACCGGGGAAGAGCGGCTCGGGGGGCGACCGCTGCGCCCCGAAGCCGCGCGACTCAGATCGACGTCGCGGAGGCGACCTCGCTGGAGCGGGCCGGGATTTCCGCCGGGTTGAGCTGACGCTTGATCTCTTCCAGCTCCTTCTTGGCGGCGTCGGTATTCGCTTCCTCCCGGATCTCGCGGACACGGGCCGCGAGCCCCTGGTCGGTGCCGAGCTCCTTGTCGAGGTCGCCCTCGGTGGCGAGGCGGGCGACGTGCTCGCGCACGTTCTCGAGGGCGCGCATGTCCGCGTCCACCGAGAGTCCGTCGAGCGCCTCGGTCATGCGACGGCGCGCCTTCGCGTTGGCGAGGGTCACCACGATTCGCCCCTTCTCCCTTTCCAGGACCCGGATCTCCTCGCGGAAGTGGATCAGGTTGGTCTTGGCCTCCTCGGCCTCGGCTCGCAGGCTCTCGTACTCCCTCTCCGCCCGCTCGATGTCACCCACCAGGAGCTGCTTGTGGGAGATCAGGGCGAGGCCGACCTGGTCGTCGCCGCGCTTGACGGCCCGGCGAATGTCCCCGTGGGTTCGGGCCAGCTCGTTGCGCCGCTGCTCGAGCTCGCCCTCCAGCTTGTTTCTCATGTAGAGGATGCCGGCGACCGCCTCCTTGAGCTCGCGGTACTGCTTGATGCGCTCGGCGATGGCGTGCTCGTAGACGGCGCGCGGGCTCTCCTCCTCGCGATCTCGCAGCCAGCCGGCCGCCCAGCCGCGAAACAGTCCGGTGAATCGCGCGATCAATCCGGGTCGTCGTGACATGGTCAGGGTCCTCCGTGGTTCCTGGGGTGCGCGCCGCCTAGACGGGCTTTCTCCAGTCCTCGTCGCGCAGCTCGAGCTCCCGGATCTTCTGCTGCAGGCTCTGGCGAACCATTCCGATCGCCTCCGCGGTCCGGGAGATGTTTCCGTCGTTGTCTCGCAGCGCGCGCAGCAGGAAGCTGCGCTCGAATTCCTCGATCACTCGCTTCTTGGCGTCGCTGAAGGGCACGTCGGCGAGATCGGTCCCGGGAGCCGCGGCGCCGTCGGCTTTTCCGGAGAGATGGAGGTCCGCCTCTTCGATGGATTCGCCGGGAGCGAGCACGGCGGCCTGCTCGATCACGTTGCGAAGCTCGCGAACGTTTCCCGGCCAGGAGTGACGAATCAGGCGGGCCAGAGCCTGGTCGGTGAGGCGCTTCTTGTCGCGTCCGAGTCGTTCCGCCACCTGGTCGAGGAAGCGCTGGACGAGGGCGGGCAGGTCTTCGGTGCGCTCTCGAAGCGGCGGCAGCTCGATCTCCACCACCTTGAGGCGGTAGTAGAGGTCCTCGCGGAAACGGCCCTCCTCGACCTCCGCCTCCAGGTCCCGATGGGTCGCTGCGACGACGCGCACATCCACCTCGATGGGCTGGGTGCCACCGACCCGCTCGAGAGAGTGCTCCTGCAAGACCCGCAGTACCTTGGCCTGGGTCTCCGGCGCCATGTCGCCGATCTCGTCGAGGAAGACGGTGCCACCGTCCGCAGCCTCGAAGCGCCCGGCGCGGCGCGCGTCCGCGCCCGTGAAAGCCCCTTTCTCGTGTCCGAAGAGCTCACTCTCCACCAGCTCCCGGCTGATGGCGGCGCAGTTCACCGCCACGAAGGGCTGGCTCTTGCGGGAGCTGTGCTGGTGGAGCGCCTGGGCGACCAGCTCCTTGCCCGTCCCGCTCGCCCCGCGAATCAGCACCGTCAGGTCCGTCTCCGCGACCTTCTGGATCGTCTCGAAGACGCGCTGCATGGCGGTCCCGGAGCCGATCAGGTTGTCGAAACCGAAATCCCTCTCGACCCGGGCGCGGAGCATCCGGTTCTCCCGGGCGAGTCGGGTGCGCTCCAGGGCGCGCTTCACCACGAGGCGGATCTCGTCGTTGTCGAAGGGCTTGGGGACGTAGTCGTCGGCCCCGAGCTTCATCGCCTCGACCGCGATCTTCTCGTTGCCGTGGGCGGTGATCATCACCACCGGGGTCTCGGGCTGGAGCTCCTTGGCGCTCCGCAGCACGTCCATTCCGCTCGCTCCGCTGCCCAATGCCAGGTCCGTCAGCACGAAGTCGAAGGACTGCCTGTCCAGGGCCCGAATTGCCTCCTCCCCGCTCTGGGCCTGATCGGTCTCGTGTCCCTCCCTGCGCAGAAGGCCGGAGAGCGCGAGCCGGATGGCCCGCTCGTCTTCGACGATGAGGATTCGTGCCGTCATGGATCATGCCTTCCCGCGGTCTTGCTGTTTCGGAAACGTCAGCAGAAACTCCGTGCCTCGGTCGGGGGTCGAGTCGACCTCGATGGACCCGCCGTGGGCGTCGACGACCTTCTTCGAGATCGCGAGCCCGAGGCCGGCGCCGCTCTCCTTGGAGGTGAAGAAGGGGCTGAAGATGGCTTGGAGGCGCTCCGGATCGATCCCGGGGCCGTTGTCCCGAACCCGCAGCCATACCTCGGTGCCCGCCAGGTTCTCTCCGCTCTGGATCTCGATTCGGGGCTCGTCGATCTGGCTCTCCAGCAGCGCGTCGAGCGCGTTCGAGAGCAGGTTGATGAGCACCCGCCGCAGCTTCTCCGGGTCCCCGCGCATCGCGCCGTTCGCGTCGATCGCCATCGCCACCTCGACGCCGGTCCGGTCGAGACGGTCCCGGAAGGACTCCACCGCCGAGGGGATCACGTCGGCCATGCGCATCTCGGAAATCCGGACATCTTCCTCGCGGGCGAAGCGAAGCAGGTGGGAGATGCTCTTCTCGACCCGGTCCAGTTCCGTGAGCGCGACGTCGGCGTACTGGACGTTCTCCGGCGAACGCGGGTCCTCGCCCATCTGCTGAACCAGACTCTTGGCCGCGGTGATCGGATTGCGGATCTCGTGGGCGAGGGAGGCCGAGATCTCCTCGATGCGGCGGGTGTGCTCGCCTTCGATCTCGCGCCGGCTGGCGGAGACGGTGCGGTCGAGTCGGCGATCCACCTCCCGGTCGATCCAACGCTGGCGCAGCGCGGGCTCGACATAGGTCCGGAAGACGTTCCCGGCGAGGAAGACGCCCCAGCAGATTCCGACGATCCAGGCGGCGCGGCTCGCCACGAGGGCCAGCACTCCCACCACGACCGCGTACCGGATGAGATCGCGGACCAGCCTCGCCTTGGCGGCCACGTGCCTCCTCGCCTCCCGGTAGACCTGCTCCTCCGGAGTCAGATCCGCCTCGGGCTCGGGCGGCAGCCTGCGTCGCCGCCGGCGGCTTCGGTGGTGGCGATGCCGACCCTTCTCGCGCATCCGCTCACTCTCCCGGTCGCCCCTCCCCATCGCCGCGCCTCCGTCGGATCGCGGGAGACTCACGTCTCGCGCTCCGCCGCCTCGCTGCTGTGCGCTGGGAAGGTCAGGAAGAACTCGGTCCCGGAGCCGGGGGAGGACTGGGCTTCGATCGAGCCGCCGTGAGCATCGACGAGCTTCTTGGAGATGGCGAGCCCCAGGCCGGTACCCGAGGACTTGGAGGTGTAGAAGGGGCTGAAGATCTTGTCGAGCTTCTCCGGCGTGATGCCCGGCCCGTTGTCCTTCACGCGAATCCAGATCTCGGTGCCGGCCAGGTTCTCTCCGGAGCGGATCTGCAGCGCAGGGGAGGGGACGTCCTGACCCTCGAAGGCGTCGAGCGCGTTGCCCACCAGGTTGATGATCACCCGCCGCAGCTTGTCCGGGTCGCCGCGCATTGCGGTGACCGCGGACAGCTCCTGCTCGATCCGCACCCCGGCCTCCGCGATCCGATCGCGGAAGGTCTCCAGCGCGGAGTCCACGACGTCCGCCAGGCAGACGTCGGTGATCTCCACGTCTTCCTCGCGAGCGAAGCGAAGCAGGTGGGAGATGCTCTTCTCCACCCGCTGGAGCTCCTCCAGCGCGACGTTGGCGTACTCGACGTTGTCGGGGGACGCGGGATCCTCACCCATCTGCTGAACCAGGCTCTTGGCTGCCGTGATCGGGTTGCGGATCTCGTGGGCGATGGAGGCGGAGAGCTCCTCGACGTGCTGCGCGTGCCGGCCCTCGAGGGTTCTCTTCTGCTCCGAGACGTCGCTCTGAACCTGCTGCCGCACCTCGTGCTGGATGATCTCCTGCCGCAGCCGAGGTGCGAGGATGGCGAAGAAGTAGTGGAGGGCGACCGCGATGCCCCAGCTGAGAGCGACGATCGTCGCCACCCCGAACCCCGTGACGAAGAGCAGGAAGAGGCAGACGGCGGCGTAGGGAACCAGGTGACTCAGGAAGCCGATCTTCCGGTTCGCCGCCCTGCGGGCCTCCCGGTAGGCGCGCTCCTCCGGTGTGAGGCTGCGCCGGCCCTTGCGCCGCGGCCGGGAAGCCGGGGGAGAGGCCGGAGCCCGGTGGAGGCCGGAATCTGCCGCATCGGGCTGCTCCAGCTCGAGCTCACGAAGACGCGGCCTGCCACGACCGCGGCGACCGCGTTCCCTTTCGGAATCATCCCAGGAAGGCGACATCGGATCTTCTTCCCTCGCCGCGCAGGCCCTATCGAGATGATGAGCCGATGTGCGACCGATTCCCATGATCCTCATGCGGAGGGGCCATCGCAAGCCGCGTGCCATGGGTGGATCGTCGGAAATTCAAGGGGTTAGGACCGCGCTGCAGCGACCGCCCTGCAGTGAGGAGGCTTCAGGTGCAGTCGTCCTGCTGCACCGGGGTCTCCCGATCCTTCGCGCTCCCCCTGGCGGGTCGCCTCCCACGGCGGCTTGTGCGGCCTCGAGGAGACAACTGCTAAGGTCGCGCCGTGACCGAACGCGAAGAGCCCAGCGATCTGGACGCCGCGAGCCAGGGCGACGCCGACTCCGACGAGGAGCACGCCCCGACTCCGTTCGACAATCCCTTCTTCCTGCCCGTGCTCTTGATCGGCTTCTCGCTCTGGTTCATCTACGACGGATGGCTGAACCCGGAGATGGAGTGGATCAAGTTCAATCGGGTCGGCGCCGCGATCTTCTCGGTGCTCGCGATCTGGTTCACCGCCAAGGCGATTCGCGAACGCCGCGCCGCGTCCCTGTCGAAGGGGCAGGACGAAGCCGGCTAGCGGGTCTCGGGAGCGGGGGGGGGCACTCCCGCGGGTGCGTTCTCGGGCGCCTCGCCGGGCGGCGAATCCCCCGGCGCCACCAGGCCCGCCGACATCACCAGCTTGAAGGCCTGCTCCACGGATAGCTCCAGGGGTGTCAGATCACTCTCCGGCACCAGCAGGTAGAAGCCCGAGGTCGGGTTCGGTGTGGTGGGGACGAACACGTTGACGAGGTCGTCTACCCCGAGCTGTTCGAAGGGTCCGCGGGAGGGACCGGTGGTGAAGGCCAGCGCGTAGACCCCTCTTCGCGGGTACTCCACCAGAACCACGCGACGGAAGTTGCTCGGCGAGCCAGCGACGAAGATCGCGTCCAGGAGCTGCTTCACCGCGGCGTAGATGTTTCGCGCGACCGGCACCCGGGAGAGCAGTCGCTCCCAGAGCCGAACGATCTCCCGGCCGAAGAGGTGGCGGGCGACGACGCCGAAGAGCAGGATCACGAGGAGGGTGAAGATCGCGCCGAGGAAGGGAACGTTGGGTGGCTCCTCGAGGTGGGGATAGAAAAGCCGAAGCACCCGGGGCAGGAAGAGGCTGTCGAGCCTCTGGATGATCCAGGCAATCGCCCAGACCGTGATTCCGATGGGCGCGAAGGTCAGCACGCCGGCTACGAGGTAGCGGCCGAGGAACCTGCGGATTCCGGTCATCCATCGCGAGACCAATGGGCTCTCCTCCCGCCGGAGTATTGTATCGGCGCCGCCCCTGGGATTGGAGGCCGTGCTCGGATGCCACCGCCCCATGCCAGCGGCCGGACTCCTGCAGGGTACGCCTCCTGCCGGCGAAGTCGACGTGGACCCGGGCGGCCTTTCGACTAGCCTTCTACTCGATGTCACGTTTCCGCGGAATCGGACCGATCCGCTGACCATGTCGGACCGGGTCACGGTGATGCCGAACATGCAGCCGCGGGAGTGGCTGCTGGCCGGGCTGCTGCTGGCGGTCTTCGCTCCCACGCTGGTGACGCTCGTCCAGGTCTGGACCCGGGTCGACTATCTCTCGCACGGCTTCCTGGTTCCCGTGGTGGCGCTCTGGGCCTTCTACCGGGAGCGTCCCCGTCGGGCGGGGCTCGAGGCCGCTCCGGACCGGCGCGGTCTCGGGGTTCTGGGGCTCGCGCTCGCCACCTATCTCGTGGGCCTGATGGCCGGAGAAATCACGCTCCAGGGCGTCGCGCTGGTCGCCTCCGTGGCCGGGCTGGTGCTCTACAGCCGAGGGGCGCGCTGGCTCCGGGCGCTGGCGTTTCCCGTCGGCTTCTTGATCTTCATGGTGCCGCCGCCGTCGAGCTGGATCACGCCCGCCATCGTGCGTCTCCAGCTCGTGGTCTCGTCGGCTTCGATCGCGCTCCTCCAGGCCTTCACGTTCCCGGTGACACGGGATGGGAACGTCCTGATTCTGCCGGGTGGCGAAACCCTCTTCGTCGCCGAGGCGTGCAGTGGGGTGACTTCGATCATCACGCTCCTGCCGCTCGCGGTGCTCCTCGCGCACTTCACGCTTCGGGGCTGGGGTTCGCGTCTGATCCTGTATGCGGCGGTGGTTCCCCTGGCGATGACGGGCAACCTGGCGCGGGTGGTGGCGACGGTCGTGGCCGCGATCGAGATCGGGACCGAGCGCGCGACCACCGGACCGCCGCACGAGGCGGCCGGGCTGCTCACCTATGTGGTCGCCTGTGGCCTGATGCTGGCTCTGGGGGGCCTGCTGCGACGACTGGAGAGGTCGGGTTGACGGACCTGACCGACGCTGTGCTCGCGCTGGGAACGGAACTCGGCTTCGACCGCGTGGGCGTGGCGCCGGCCGAGCCGACTCCCCGGACGGAGTTCCTGCGCAGCTGGGTCGCGCGCGGGTACGCCGGCGAGATGAAGTACCTGGTCCGCCGGCTCCCGGAGCGGGTGGATCCGCGACGGGTGCTCGAGGGCGCTCGGAGCATCGTCGCCGTGTCCCTGGTCTACGACTCGGGAGTCGAGGACGCGCCGGGGGAGGGGGCGCGCGGAGCCGTTGCCCGCTACGCCCGGGGCGATGACTACCACGAGGTGCTGCAGGAGCGCCTGCGCGCCTACGAGACCGGACTCCAGGTCCTGGCGGGACGGCCGATCCGCTGCAAGAGCTACGTCGACACCGGGCCCGTCCAGGAGAAGGCGTACGCGGCGATCGCCGGGCTGGGATGGATCGGCAAGAACACCTGCCTGATCGATCCCGAGCTGGGCTCCCTGCTGTTCCTCGGAGTGGTGATCACCGACCTCGCTCTTCGGGCGAGCTCTGCGGAGCCCGACCACTGCGGGACCTGCCGTGCCTGCCTCGACGCATGCCCGACCCGCGCGTTTCCGGAGCCCTATGTCCTCGACGCCACCCGCTGTCTCTCCTACGCGACGATCGAGCAACGCGGGGCGATTCCGGAAGCGATGCGGGAGGCTCAGGGGAATCGCGTCTTCGGGTGTGACGCCTGCCAGGAGGTCTGCCCCTGGAACACGCGACCGAAGCGAAGGGTGCCCCCGGATCCCAGACGGCTCCGCGAGCGGCTGGCGCCGCTCGCGGAGTGGCGTGCCCCCGCCCTCGAGTGGCTGCTGAGCCTGGATCAGGAGAGCTGGCGAGAGGCGACGCGGAGAACGGCGATGCGACGCCCGGGCCTTCGGGAACTGCTCCGGAACGCGCTCGTCGCAGCGGGAAACAGCGGAGATCCGTCCCTGATTCCCGCGCTTCGGCGTCGCGCCGACGGGGACGATCCCCTTCTGGCGGATCACGCCGCCTGGGCGCTCACGCGTCTCCGGGCCGCGAGCCGCGCCAGCGCCGCGGGGCGTTCCCCCTCGGTGACGAGCTCCTCGTAGGCGATCGTCTGGAGCGCGGCAAAGAGCCTCGGCAGCTCGTTTGGCGCGAGAAGAAACGCAGCGTTCTTGGGGCCTTTACTCAGATTCTTCTGGTGGATCGTGAAGGTCTCGTAGAGCAGGAGACCGCCCGGCCGGAGCGCTTCGACGATCGCCCGGGAGAGCGGCCGAAAGAGAAAGCGGAAGACCAGGATCGCGCCGCAGCTCGCCGGCGCCACGGGGAGGTCGAAGCCGGCCTCGAGGTCGGTCCGAACGCATTGGACCCGAGGCGGAGCCTTCTCTCGAAGGGTCCGTAGCGCCTTCGGGTCGCGATCCAGGGCGAGGACCGGGAGGCCGAGGCGCGCAGCCGCCAGGCTGTGGCGACCGGATCCACAGGCGAGATCCAGGACTGGTCCCAGGCGACCCGCCTGCAGCAGCAGATCCTCTCGGGATCGGAAGAACTCCGAGGGTTCGGAATCAGGGACGGCCACGCGCGTCCACGACCTTCCGAAGCCGACCCGGGAAGTCGCTCATCAACCCGTCCACGCCGAGGTCCAGCAGCCGGTGCATCTCCTCCTCTTCGTTGATGGTCCACACGTGAACCTGGACGCCGTGGCGGTGGGCGAACTCCACGAGCTCCACGGTCGCCAGAGGATTCCCGCCGAAGCTGGGTGGAATCTGGAGGGCCATCGGCCCCGGAGGCGGGGTTTCGTTCGCCGCGGCCGCGCGGACGAAGCGGACCACGTCGCCGGTGGCCGCCCCCATCGCGCAGCGAAGACCGGTTTCCTCGATTCGCGTTCGGAGCGCCGCCATGGTGTCGTCGTCGGCGGCCGCCAGCAGCGTGGTCTCCTCGCGTCCCGCCTCGGCGACCAGCCGCACCGCCCCGTCGATCAAGGCGGGGGAGTCTTGCTTGATCTCAATGTTGAAGCGGATTCCGGGAAACTGCTCGAATGCCTCGCGCAGCCAGGCGATTTGCATCCCCTGCCCCCGGTGCGGGAAGCTCGAGTCGCCGTCCGGACTGAAGCGATACCCGGCGTCGAGGCGCTGCAGCTCGGCCAGAGTGTACTCGTCGATGGCGCCGGACCCCTCCGTGGTGCGGTCCACGCTCGGATCGTGCGAGAGCACGATCTCGCCATCCCGGGTCAGGTGTGCGTCGGTTTCCAGCACCACCGTCCCTTGGGCGACGGCGAGGGCGAAGGCCGGGAGGGTGTTCTCGGGGAGTTCACCGCTCGCGCCCCGATGCCCGAAGACGATCGGCGTCGGCAGGTCGAAGAAGGGGTGTCTCATGCTGCATACGGTATCATGCCGCGCCCGATGGCTGTGCTGACGCGGGATGCGATCCTCGCCGAGATGGAGGCGGGGAGGTTGGTCATCGATCCGTTTGCCGCGGATCAGGTGGGCCCCGCCTCGATCGATCTGACGCTCGGCGACGAGATCCGGGTCATCGTGCCCGGCGCCGAGGCGATTCCGATTCGGGCCGAGGTCGACTACCGGAGCTTCACCCGGCATCAGAGCCTGGATGAACCCTTCGTCCTGGAGCCGGGAACCACCATCCACGGCATCACCCGCGAGCGCCTCACCCTGCCGCCGGATCTCTGTGGATTCCTGGAGGGGCGGAGTCGCTTCGCCCGGCTCGGCCTCATGATCCACGTCACCTCGGCCTTCGTGCAGCCGGGTGTCTCGAATCACCAGGTCCTCGAGATCAGCAACGTCGCCGGGCGCTCCTTGGAGATCCACCCCGGTACCCGTCTCTGCCAGATCGTGCTGTTCCGGACCGAGGGTGAGGCGGTCTATCGAGGATCCTTCGCCGAGCAGAGCGAGCTCTGAGCGGTGCGGGCCGTGGTGCAGCGGGTTCGCTCCGCCCGAATCCGGGTGAAGGGCGAATCCGTCGGCGAGATGGGGGAGGGGCTCCTGGCGCTGGTGGGCGTCGGACGAGAAGACGGTCCGGCACAGGCCGAGGAACTCGCCCGCAAGCTGGTTCATCTTCGCGTGTTCCACGACGAAGAGGGGCGAATGAATCGATCACTGCTCGAGACGGGCGGTCAGCTCGGCGTGGTGTCCCAGTTCACCCTGTTCGGAGACGCGCGGCGCGGGAGACGACCGTCCTTCACCGGGGCAGCTCCGCCCGAACGGGCCGAGCCCCTGATCCGCGCCGTGATCGACACTGCCTCTGCGGCCGGCGTGAGCGTGATCACGGGTCGCTTCCGGGCGATGATGGACGTGGAGCTCCTGAACGCGGGCCCGGTGACGATTCTCCTCGACACCGAAAGGGTCTTCTAACCCCCACTCCTCTTGACCCCGAGACAGCGAAGCCGGAAACTCCCCGATTGGGGGACGACGGAAGTCGCCGTCGAGAGGAGAGGTAACGTGCACATTCACACTTCGATCCGGTCGGCGCTGATCGCGCTGGCCGTGACCGCTACCTTCGCGCTCACGCCCGCTTCGGCGAACGCGAGGTCCGCCGCGGCGGAGTACGGGATCGGGATCAGCTGCGTGCTGGTCAATCTGGTCTACGGGCCGGCCAAGGCTCTCTACGCCACGGGCGGCGGAATCGTGTCGGGCCTGGCGTGGGTCTTCTCCGCCGGAAACTCCGACGTGGCGCGACCGATCTGGGATGCTTCCATGCGGGGGGACTACACGCTGGCGCCAGACCAGCTGCTGGGTCGCAGACCGTTCACGTTCATCGGGCGCTCACCGGAGCACCTCGAGGTCATGGAGTCCGAGCCGCTGGAAGACTTCGAGGACGAGGAATTCGACGAGGACGAGGGAGTCGACGAGGGCTTCTGAAGATCCCTTTCCGCGCCGCACCTCCCCGCGGGGAAACACCTGGCCGTGGCCGTGCGGGAACCCCCGTGATTCGCCCGTCGTACGGGGAAGTGGATCGTGGCTGACGAACTCTCGATCGCTTCTTTTGGGGCCGCATTCGTAGCGGGAGTGATCTCGTTTCTCTCCCCCTGCGTGATGCCGCTGATGCCCGCCTACCTCTCCCTGATCTCCGGGATCACCGTAGAGGAGATGAGGGAAGGGAAGGGCGAGGCGGGCACGCGGCGCACGGTGCTGCTGGGCTGCACCGGATTCGTGGCGGGTTTCTCGACCGTCTTCATCCTTCTGGGTGCCTCCGCCACCGCCATCGGTCGTGCCCTTCAGACCTGGCGGGTGGAGCTGCTGGGCGTCGAGGTCGGCGCCGTCCAGGTGGCCGGCGTGGTGATCGTCTTGATGGGCCTCCATCTGACCGGGCTGCTCCCGATCCAGGCCCTGTACCGGGACACCCGCTTCCATTCCCGGTTCAAGCCCAGGGGAGCCGTGGGCACGTACCTGGTGGGTGCCGCCTTCGCGTTCGGGTGGTCGCCCTGTGTCGGCCCCATCCTGGGCGGAATCCTCACCATTGCCGGCGGGCGGGAGACCGTCTACCAGGGCATGTCGCTCCTGGCCGTCTATTCGCTGGGTCTCGCGCTGCCCTTCTTCGCGGCCGGCTGGAGCATCGAGTTTCTGCTCGAATCCACCCAGCGGATGAAGCGCCACCTGCACCGCATCGAGATCCTCTCCGGCTTGCTGCTGATCGCCTTGGGCGTCCTCGTGGCAACCAATCGCCTCACCGCCCTCAACCGTTACTTCTCGTTCCTGAATCGGGTCGTGGAGGCCGTCGAGCAGTGGCTGCTGTGAGGTGGCCCCGCGACGGCGTGCTGGTCCTGGCGCTCTCTCTGCTCAGCCTGGCCTGTCGGATCGAGGGCGAGCCCGGGGCCCGCTGGGGCGTGATCGGCTCACCCGCGCCCGAGTTCGCCCTTCCCGACCTGTTCGGAAACCTGGTCTCACTCGCGGATCACCGCGGACAGCCGTTGATCGTCGATTTCTGGGCGACCTGGTGCGCGCCTTGCGTGAGGCAGATCCCGGTGCTGAACGCCTTTCAAGCCACTCACTACGGAGAGGTGGGGGTGCTCGGGATCGCCGTCGACGCCCAGGGAATCGAGGTGGTGGCTGCCTTCGCCGTCGAGCACGACATCCGGTACCCGGTGCTGGTCGGCGACGAGTTCCTGGCGGAGAGGTACGGCGCCTTCGGCTTTCCGACCCTCTACCTGATCGCGCCCGACGGCACCATCGCTGCGAAGCACGTCGGGGTCATCACCGAGGCGGAGCTCGAGGAGGTCCTGGCCGCGGCACTGGACCGGTCCGAGCTTCTGAGATGAGCTCTAAAGTCGCAAGCGGCGACGGTCGAAACCGCTTCCGTGGAGCAGTGCTCACAGACGTCCGGAGGCGCACGCCGCGAAGACACCCGTTTTCGCGTCCGGCGTGCCTTCGAGCGAAGCTTCGAGGCCGGTCAGACGGTATTCGACGAGGGTGACCCGGGCTCGGTTCTGTACGTCATCCAGGCCGGGATGGTCGAGCTGATGCGTTCCGGACCCGATGGTGCTCGTCTGGTCGCCCGTCTCTCGCCGGGAGAGTTCTTCGGCGAGATGGGCGTCCTGCTGGGCCAGCCCCGCTCGGTCCGCGCGGTGGCCGTCAGCGACTCGAGGCTGATCGAGCTCGACGCGGCGACCTTCGAGGAGATGTGCGTGGCGCAGCCGGAGATCGCGATCCGCGTGATCCAGCGCCTGGCCGCTCGCGTGATCGACCTGGAGCAGCGGCTCGCAGCCCTGGGCGTCGATGACCTGCTCCGCCCGATCGTCCGCGTCCTGGTGCGGCGCGCCGATCGCGACGGGGCCGGCGGGAGGCTCGACACCACCCTCCGAAAGCTCGCCGCGGAGGCCGGCCTCGCCCCCCTCGAAGCCCACCGCGCGCTCGGTCAGCTCCTGGATCGGAAGCTGGTTCGGCTCATCGACGACGTTCTCGTCATCCCCGACCTGGAGTCCCTCTCCGCCTGCCTGGACGAGGCCGACTGACCCCCGGCCGGCTTGCCCCACCTCCGATCGCTTTGTTAGCGTCGTCCGAACCGGGGTGGCCATGCCTGCGGAAGGGGGGTCGTGCGTCAGTCTTGTCTCTCCAGCTGGAAACGGCTTTGCGCCGCGCTCCTTCTGCTGGCCATCGGGCTCCCGCTCGGCGCGGGGGCCGGGATCCTCGACGGCGGCGGATCGGATTCCGACGCGCCGTTCGACATCACCGCTGATTCGATCGAGTACGAGAGTCAGCGGAACGTCTACGTCGCACGCGGCAACGTCCTCATCAGCCAGCCGGGCCGCACCCTGACCGCGGACTGGGTGGCCTTCAGCAACGTGACGCGGCAGGGCATCGCCACCGGGAGCGTCGTCTTCTCCGAAGCGAACGACATCCTCTACGCCGAAGTGCTGAGCTTCGAGATCGATACGATGAAGGGCGTGGTGCTGGAGGGCTTTCTCGACGCTCGCGGCAGCGGCTTCGAGATGACCGGTGAGACGGTCCGGCGGACCGGGGAAGAGACCTACGTCTTCGACGAGGGCACCTTTACCACCTGCCACTGTCCGCAGGAGGAAGACGAGTCTCCCTGGCAGATCCGTGCCAAGAAGGCGGATGTCGAGGTGGGGGGATACGCCACCGCTCGGAACACGAGCTTCGACATTCTGGGGGTTCCGGTGATCTGGTTCCCCTGGATGCGCTACCCGGTCAAGACCGAACGCGAGACCGGCTTTCTACTTCCGACCTTCAGCGTCTCGGGGGACAGCGGGGCCAGGATCGGCTTCCCGTTCTTCTGGGCCGCCCGGCCGAACCTGAACGTCACCATCACCCCCAACTATCTCTTCGAGAGGGGCTTCAAGCCCGAGCTCGACGTCGAGTACGTCTTCGGCGAGCGGTCCTACGGCAGCCTGTTCGCCACTATCATCGACGACGACGACATCGACGAGGACAGCGTCGATACCCCCTTCGATTCCCGGCGCTGGGCCCTGGAGTGGATCCACGATCACCATCTCCCCGGGGGCTGGCGCGCCAAGGTGGACGCGACGCTCTTCTCCGACAACCTCTTCGCACGCGATTTCAACGAGTTCGGGAGCTACGAGGACAACCGCTATCTCGAGTCGAAGACGTTCGTGGAGACGCGCTTCGGTCCGCTGGATCGGTACGGGTTCCTGGGGGGAGTACGCTGGGCGGACGATCTGCAGAACCCGGACGATCTGGATCGCGACGACTACCTGCTCCAGCGACTCCCCGAGCTGCAGCTCACCGGTCTGCCGCAGCCGCTCCCGGGCTTCGCCCGGGGGCTCTACGCCTCCTTCGACGCGGACTTCACGCACTTCTTCGCGCGGGAGGACGCCGACGACGTCTTTCCGAGGGCGAATCTCGGGGGCGGCGGCCTGTTCCTCGACACCGGCATCGATGCGATCCCCGATGGCGAGGAGCGCAACACGGACGGCAACATCGTGACCCTCGACGGCGACGTGATCAGGCAGGATGGGAGCGTGCTGACGGCGGCGGAATACCTCGCCAACCTCCCCCCCGGCTCCACGAGGCCCCTGCTCAGCCCGGACGGGCACTTGGACAACGCCCCGTTGGGTCCCGAGAACGATCGAAGGTTCCAGGTGGGAGAGCCCCTCGCCGATCAGGGTCAGCGGCTGGTGCTGAACCCGCGGATCGGGATGCCCTTCCGGATCGCCGACGTGGTCGAGGTATACCCCGAGGTCGGCTTCGACGGCACCTTCTATCAAAGCGGCACCAGGAGCACGGACTTTCGAGGCCTCTTCACCGCGATGCTGGACACTCGCATGCGGCTGCGCCGAGGGGTGGATCTCCCCTTCGACCTGGGAAGGGCGGTCCACCTGATGGAGCCGCGCCTGGTCTACACGGGGGTCACCAGCACCTCTCAGGGGGACAATCCCCTCTTCGTCCCGCGACCCGGGGTGGCCCAGCAGCGGATCCGTCAGTTCGAGCTGTGGAACGTCACGCGAAATCCCTCGGATCGCATCGAGAGCGTGAACGCCGTGACGGCGGGGCTCGGCAATCGCTTCTACGTTCCGGGGGAGGAGGGTGGACCGCCCAAGCTCTTCGCCGATCTCGCCTTCTCGACCCAGCACGACTTCGGAAACACCGATCTGAGCAGCTTCTACGTCGAAGGGTCGGTCTATCCCATCGAGAATCTCGCCGTGCGGTTCAATCTGGGATTCGACCTCGATGATACCCAGTGGAGCGAGGGTCTCCTGGAGGCACGGTACTCGACCGAGGAGGGACACGACCTCGGGTTCAGCTATCGCTACCTGCGTGAGATCCCGCGCTTCTTCGAGTCCTTCCGGGGCTTCGACGAGAGCGACAACCGCTACGAGGACTTCGAACAGGGCTTCCAGAGGATCAACCAGATCGCCGTCAGGGGGCGGCTGCCCCTCACGCGGAACTGGGCGATCAGCCACGCCCTTCGCTACTCCTTCGAGGGCGACATCGTCCTGACCAATCGGGCCGGGGTGGAGTACATCTCCGAGTGTCGCTGCTGGGCGATCCGGGTGGAGGTCGGTGACGACCGCTCCGGCGGCTTCGACTTCAACATCCGGTGGGTGCTGATCGGACTCGGCGACGACGATGTCCGGCCTTTCGCCCGCGGAAGGAGCCGCGCCACCCGCGACCCCTACTCGGGGTCACAGAACTGAGGGGAGATGCCGCCCTCGCTTGACGCTCTCGGGGCCCTTTGATACTAAGCGGTGTCCGCTGGGTGTTCTTCATCGGCGCCGGCCGCGCCAGACGAGACAGTGACCCTTCGCCCCTCGCAGGAAGAATTCGAGAGCCTCGCCTCCCGGGGCAATCTGATTCCCGTGGTGCGCGAGATCGTCGCCGACATGGACACGCCGCTCTCGCTGTTCCGGCGCCTGGACGACGGTCGGACCTCCTTCCTCCTCGAGTCGGTCGAGGGAGGCGAGAAGTGGGCCCGCTACAGCTTCATGGGGGTGGGGGCCCGCGCGATGTTCCGCGCGCGGGGCGATCAGGTGGAGTGGACCGAGAACGGCGAGACCCGTTCCTTCCGCGTCGATGGCGATCCCCTGCAGGTATTGCGCGAGCGACTCTCGCGGTATCGGCCTGTATCTCCCGAGGGAGTCGAGCTGCCACGGTTCTCGGGCGGCGCGGTGGGCATGATCAGCTGGGACTGGATCCGCTTCATCGAACGGATTCCGGACGACAACCCCGACGAGCTCGAAGCCCCGGATCTCTATTTCGTGTTTCCCGAGACGGTGGTGGTTTACGACAACGTCCGCCATTCGGCGATGGTGATCCGCGAGATCGCCGTGGGCGAGCAGGACGACGTCGCGGACTGCTACCGGCGGGCGGAGGAGGCGATCGCGGCCACGGTGAGCCGGCTCCGCGAGCCCCTTCCGCCGGAGCCAGGGCCGGTCCCGGTGCAGCGGCCGATGGAGGTCCGGCGGAGCATCACCCGCGAAGCCTACCGGGAGATGGTGAAGCGGGCGAAGGATTACATCCGCGCGGGCGACATCTTCCAGGTCGTGCTCTCCCAGCGCTTCCAGATCGCACTTCAGGTCGACCCGTTCGAGTTCTATCGCCAGCTCCGACGGATCAATCCGAGCCCGTATCTCTTCTTCCTCCGCTGCGAAGGCGCGGTGATCATCGGCTCTTCACCGGAGATCCTGGTGCGGGTCGAGAGCGGTCAGATCGACCTGCGCCCCATCGCCGGGACCCGACCGCGGGGCAAGACTCCGGAGGAGGACGTCGCCCTCGAGAAGGAGCTGCTCGCGGATCCGAAGGAGCTGGCGGAGCACGTGATGCTCGTCGATCTGGGTCGCAACGACGTGGGGCGCGTCGCCGAGATCGGATCCGTGGAGGTGAACGAGTACGCCTCCATCGAGCGCTACTCGCACGTGATGCACATCGTCTCGAATGTGCGCGGGAGGCTGCGGGAGAACCTCGACTGGCTCGATCTGCTGCGCGCCACCTTCCCGGCGGGCACCCTGTCCGGTGCGCCGAAGGTGCGGGCCATGGAGATCATCGACGAGCTCGAGACGCTGCGGCGCGGTCCCTATGGCGGCTGCGTCGGCTATGTGGACTACTCCGGCAACATGGACATGGCGATCACCATCCGAACCATGCTGGTGAAGGACGACGCGATCCACCTCCAGTCCGGCGGCGGCGTGGTGGCGGATTCGGATCCCGAGGCGGAGTATCAGGAGTCCCTGAACAAGGCCCAGGCCCTGATCCAGGCCATCGACCTGGCCCGCGAGGGTGCCGATTGATGCGGCTCCTGATGATCGATAACTACGACTCGTTCACCTACAACCTGGTGCAGTACCTGGGCGAGCTGGGCGCCGAGACCGAAGTGCTTCGCAACGACGCCGCGTCGGTCGAGGCGATGCTGGAGCGGGGGGCAGCGGGGCTGGTGATCTCGCCCGGCCCCGGGAGGCCGGACGCGGCCGGCGTATCGATCGCCGCCGTGCAGGCCTTCGCGCGCCGGGGAACGCCCGTTCTCGGCGTCTGCCTGGGCCACCAGGCCATCGGTGAGGCTTTCGGAGCGCGGATCGCGCAGGCCCGGACCCTCATGCACGGCAAGACCTCGGCGATTCACCACGACCAGAGCGGCATCTTCGAGGGACTTCCCACTCCCCTCGACGCGACCCGCTACCACTCCCTGGTGGTGGATCCGGACTCGTGTCCCCCGGTTCTGGAGGTCAGCGCCCGTTGCCCGGACGGTGAGATCATGGGTCTCCGTCACCAGGGGCTTCCGGTCGAAGGCGTGCAGTTTCACCCGGAATCGATCCTCACGCCCGACGGCAAGCGTCTGCTCGCGAACTTTCTCTCGCGCTGTGGGGAGAGGCGGCCCCGATGAGCCTTCGGGAAGCGATCGAGACCGCCACCCTCGGCGAGGAGATTCCGCCGTCGGTCCTCGAGGAGGCGTTCGCGGAGATCATGGACGGGAAGGCATCCTCGGTGCAGATCGCCGCGCTCCTGGTGGCGCTGCGCACCAAGGGGGAGACGGTCGGGGAGATCACCGCGGCGGCGCGCGTGCTGCGGGCGCGGGCCGATACGGCGCCGCTCGTCGACCCTCGGACCGTCGACACCTGCGGAACCGGCGGTGATGGCGCCGGTACCTTCAACATCTCCACCGTGGCGGCCTTCGTGGTGGCGGGCGCAGGGTTCCCGGTGGCCAAGCACGGAAACCGGGCGGCGTCGAGCCGAGCCGGGAGCTTCGATCTCCTCGAGGCCCTGGGCGTCCACGCAGACCTCCCGATCGGCGACGCGGCGAGGGTTCTCGCGGAGGTGGGCATCGCACCCTTCTTCGCGCGCCGCGCCCATCCCGCCATGCGCTTCGTCGCGCCGGTCCGGCAGGAGCTCGGGATTCGAACCGTGATGAACTGCATGGGGCCGCTCCTGAACCCGGTGGGCGCGAAGCGTCAGCTCATCGGAGTCTACGAAGGGCGCCTGGTCGAGACGCTGGCCCGGGTTCTGGGGGATCTCGGCACCGAGCGGGCCCTGGTGGTGCACGGTGACGACGGGCTGGACGAGATCACCACCACCGCCTGCTCCCACGCGGCGCTGCTGGCCGACGGAGCGGTGACCACCCTTCGCATCGATCCACGGGACTTCGGAATCGAGCGGGTGGAGAAGAGGGCGCTGGCGGGCGGCGACGCGGAGGAGAACGCCCGGATCGCCCGGTCGGTCCTCGGCGGAGAGCCGGGGCCGAGGAACGACATCGTGGTGCTGAACGCGGGCGCGGCACTCCTCGTGGCCGAGGCGGCCGAGGACCTGGGAGCGGGAATCGAGCTGGCCCGCCAGAGCATCGACTCGGGTGCGGCGGCAGCGCGGCTCGAGGAGCTGATCCGGGTCACTGCCGGGATCGCCGCCCGGGACTGAGGCGATGACGATCCTGGACGAGATTCTCGAGCACAAGCGCGGCGAGGTGGCCGAGGCGAAGCGTCGCGCTCCGGTCTCTCGGGTGGCGGAACGGGCCCGGGGAAGTGGGGAAGCGCTGCGCGGATTTCGGTCGGCACTCGCGGCGGGGCCCGGGCCGCGGGTCATTGCGGAGATCAAGCGCCGTTCGCCGAGCAAGGGGGAGATCCGCGCCGACTTCGACGCGGTGGAGTGCGCCCGGTCCTACGCCGAGGCGGGCGCGGCGGCGATCTCCGTTCTGACTGACGAGCGCTACTTCGGCGGACGGTTGGAGTTTCTCCCGGCGGTGCGATCCGCCGTGGAGCTTCCGCTGCTGCGAAAGGACTTCGTGATCGATCCCTACCAGATCGACGAGGCGCGCGTGAGCGGCGCCGACGCGGTCCTGCTGATCGCGGCGGCCCTGTCCGGAGAGGAGCTCGGGCGCCTGCGGCAGCACGCCATTTCGCTGGGACTGGACGCGCTGGTGGAGGTCCACGACGAGGACGAGCTCGAGAGCGCTCTGGCGGCGGGAGCGGACCTGATCGGGATCAACAACCGCAACCTGCGCAGCTTCGAGACCGATCTGGGGGTGAGCGAGCGGCTCGCGCCGTTGGCGGCCGGGAAGGCCCTGATCGTCGCAGAGAGCGGTATCTTCAGCCACGGAGAGATCCGCCGACTGGAGGGCGCTGGAGTTGATGCCTTTCTGGTGGGCGAATCGCTGATGAGGGAGGCCGATGTCGGTCTCGCTCTTCGGCGACTACGGGGGAGAATGTGACGGGAGGCATTCGGATCAAGGTCTGTGGGGTGACGCACCCGGACGATGCGGCCGCGGCGATCGACGCGGGCGTGGATCTGATCGGACTGAACTTCGTTCCAGGGTCGCCTCGGAAGCTCGACCTCCAAACGGCGGAGGCGATCGCCGAGCGGGCGTCGGGACAGGTGGAACGGGTCGCGGTGTTCCGCGACGCCCCCTGGAACGAGGTCGAGATGGTGGCCCGTCGGATCGAGCTCGAGCGGATCCAGTTCCACGGCGACGAGTCCGAGGACGAGGTGGAGATGGTCGATCTCCCGGTCATCAAGGCGGTGCGCGGGGCGGACCGCGAGGCGGCAATGGCCTACCCCGGAGCGCTCCTGCTCCTCGATCATCCGACGGGACGGGGTGGGGAGGGGAAGCCCTGGAACTGGAGCGAGGCCACCGAGCTGATCGCCGAGGGCTACGACATCATCCTCGCGGGGGGACTCGATCCCGAGAACGTGGGCGAGGCATTGCTGAATCTCGGAGGTCTGCCTCCCTGGGGCGTGGACGTCGCGACCGGCGTCGAGGCAGACGGGTATCGAAAGGATCGGGCGCGCATCGATGCGTTCATCAAAGCGGTTCGCGAGGCCGAGGAGGCTCCTTGACGGGGAAGGCCGGGCAGCGGGCCCAGAGCGAGCGCAGCGAGTCGAAGCCGGGCGAAGCTCGAGATCGACCCGGGTACTTCGGAGAGTACGGCGGACGGTACGTCCCCGAGACCTTGATTGCGGCACTCGACGAGCTGGAGAGCGCGATTCCGCGGGTGATGGAGAGCCCCGAGTACCGCGCAGAGCTCGACGGCCTGCTCTCGAGCTACGCCGGCCGTCCGACGCCGCTCTACCACGCGCGACGACTGAGCGAGGAGCTCGGCGGGGCGAAGATCTACTTGAAGCGCGAGGATCTGGCCCACACCGGAGCGCACAAGGTGAACAACGTCCTCGGCCAGGCGCTGCTGGCGAAGTACATGGGCAAGGGCCGGGTGATCGCGGAGACGGGGGCCGGTCAGCACGGCGTCGCAACGGCGACGGCCTGCGCGCTTCTGGGGCAGGACTGTGAAGTCTTCATGGGTGAGGAAGACGTCGCCCGGCAGGCGTTGAACGTCTTCCGGATGGAGCTCCTCGGCGCCCAGGTCCACCCGGTCACCTCCGGGTCGCGGACCCTCAAGGATGCGATCAACGAGGCGATGCGCAACTGGGTGACGAACATCCGGACCACCTACTACTGCATCGGCTCGGTAATGGGCCCCCACCCCTACCCGACCCTGGTACGCGACCTGCAGCGCGTGATCGGCGTCGAGGTCCGGCAGCAGATCCTCGAGCTGGAGGGTCGGCTTCCCGACGTGCTGGTGGCCTGTGTGGGAGGCGGATCCAACGCGATCGGGCTCTTCCATCCCTTCCTGGAGGATGCGGGCGTGCGCATGATCGGCGTCGAGGCCGGTGGCGAAGGTGTGACCACGCGCCGGCACGGCGCCACACTGACCACCGGCGTCCCCGGCATCTTCCATGGCAAGCGCACCATCGTGCTCTCTGACGACGATGGGCAGATCTTCCCCGCTCACTCCGTCTCCGCCGGGCTCGACTACCCGGGGGTGGGCCCCGAGCACGCCCATCTTCGCGACACCGGGCGGGTCGAATACCTTCCGGTCACCGACGGGGAGGCACTGGAGGCGTTCCAGTTTCTCTCGCGAAAGGAGGGGATCATTCCCGCCCTGGAGTCCGCCCACGCGATCGCCCACCTGCGCGCGCTGGTGCCGACGCTCGACCGCGGCGCGATCGTCGTGGTGAATCTCTCGGGTCGCGGTGACAAGGACGCGGAGCAGGTGCGCGACATCCTCCCCCCCAGGGACGCGGAGGCTCGCTGATGGGGAGAATCGGAGAGACCTTCGCGCGACTCCGAGCCGCTCGCGAGCGAGCACTCGTCCCCTTCGTCACGGGCGGCGACCCGGATCTCGACACCACCGAGGAGCTGGTGCTGGCAATGGCCGAGTCCGGCGCCGACCTGATCGAGATCGGCGTGCCCTTCTCGGATCCGACCGCCGAGGGCCCGACGATCCAGCGTGCGAGCGAACGGGCGCTGGCGCGCGGCGCAACGCTCCGGCGCATCCTCGAGCGGGTGAAGAGGCTGCGCTCTCAGGTGGACGTACCGCTGCTCCTGATGGGTTACGCGAATCCATTCTACGCCATGGGAGCCGAGGGCTTCGCGGGGGCGGCTGCCGAGGTCGGGATCGACGGGATCATCGTGCCGGACCTCCCTCCGGAAGAGGGAGAGGCGTTCTTCCAGGAGGCGGAGCGCCACGGAATCGACCCGGTCCTGCTGGCGGCACCGACCACGGTGGACAGCCGCCTCGAGATGCTGGCAGAGCGCACGCGCGGATTCCTCTACTATGTCTCGCTCACGGGAGTGACCGGCGCCCGCACGGAGCTCTCCCGGAATCTCGAGTCCGAGGTGGGGCGCATCCGCGATCACTCCGACGTGCCGGTCTGCGTGGGCTTCGGAATCTCCACGGCCGATCACGCCCGGCTGGTGGGAAGCTTCGCGGACGGCGTCGTGGTGGGCAGCGCGATCGTGGACCGGATCGAGGCCGCCCCATCCGCGGAAGCCGCGGTGGATGCGGTCGCCCGCTTCGTCTCGGAGCTGAAGGCGCCGCTCCAAGCCACCCAGGCCCGCTCATAGGCAGTGGGGACGTCCCCAGTGACTAGCCGGCCCCGTCGAAGAGTCCCTCGAAGCCAGAGGGCTGGTGCGGGCCGATGACGAGCTGCTCGAGGATGCCGATCCCCTCGCGTTCGCCCATGCGGGCGCGACACAGCTCCTGGACGTGGATGTGGCGCGGGTCCAGGGGGTTCAGGTCTGCGAGCTTCCACTGCTCGCATCCGACCTCTTCCTCACCCTTCCAGATCCCGTGCCCCCACTCCGGGTGCAGGTAGCCGAGGCCCAGCATCTGGAAGGTGAGCATCGGTTCGAGCGTGATGAGCCGCTCTTCGCCCCGGAAGGGCACCAGCACGATCTCCGCGGACTCGGCGCGCCGGGTCCCGCGCCGCCACCCGACCCTGTGGGAGACCGACACCATCTTCTCGGCCACATTCCCGCCGTAGTCGATGCTCTCGTCTCGCGGCCCGGCCAGGATCGGTACGGTGCTTCCGTTTTGGTTCTCGACCCTCCCCTCGCCGTCTTCGACGACGTCGAAGTGGGCACAGAGGTCGTCGAAGTGAAGGGGCGCCCAGAGCCAGAAGAACTG
This sequence comes from uncultured Spirochaetales bacterium, assembly GCA_964615365.1. Lineage (GTDB taxonomy): Bacteria > Myxococcota_A > UBA9160 > UBA9160 > UBA6930 > CAVXZE01. Next base: position 109,137 of record CAZTOU010000002.1, on the reverse strand, counting down.
GGGCGTCGCGCCCGGTGCTCCGCCCTCGGGCTCCCCCACCGGTCGGACCCCCCAGGAGCGATCCCGCGTGCCGAGCACCTGGCTCGCATCGACCTCGATGCGCTCTCCATCCACCGCGACGAATCCCTTCCAGGTCCCCCACTGGGTGAAGCGGGTCGTGTCCATCATCACCCGGGTTCCCAATCGCCGCGTGAAACGCGGCTCCTCGACCGCAACCGTGCGGGCGTCGAACTGGAGCTCCGCGCGAACCCCGATCTCGTTGTCCGCCACGCGGAGGCGAAGCGAACGCATGGCGTCGAGCACCTCCACGGTGATCGGTCCGGCCCGCGTCTCGGTTCTCTCCAGAGGCGCCCGTCGAGAGGCGTGGACGGACGTCTGCACCCCCCCGCGCACCACGCTGAAGGAAGCGTCCAGCACGTTCCGGTTCGGATAGAGGCCCATCGCGGCGGCGAAGTAGAGCGCGCCGTCCCGGCTGTAGCCGTTGAAGAAGAACCGGTCGTAGACATTCCGGTTGCCGGTAGCCGGTACGGCCACCGGATCGGGCGTCTGATGGATCGGGAAATCGTCCTGGCGATTCAGCATTCTCGCTCACCCGTCGGGTCGGGGCCGGAAGAGGGGCACCGTCGGCGCCTTCACCTGCCCTGAGTGCTCCTCGAAGCCCTCTGTTGTCAATCGGCGGCCTCTCCATCGAACCTCTCCGCTCGATGGAAGGCCGCGGGCAGGATCGCACGGCTGGTGGGGTGGGCTCAAGTCTCCCGGGGGGGCAGCCCGTAGCTCGAGCTCGATGGGTCGAGATCGTCGGCCTCCACGCAGTCCTTGCCGTTGCCCTTGGCGCGGTAGAGGGCCCGGTCCGTGGCGCGAAGCAGCTGCTTTCGACTGCCTCGGTACTGAGCGACTCCGATCGAGATCGTCATTCTCGTCGGTCGCATCAAGTCGTCGACGATGAAGGCGGCTTCGGCCACGGCGGTGCGGATCTTCTCGGCGAGGTGGGCGGCTCCTTTGAGGTCGGTGTTGGAGGCCAGGACCGCGAACTCCTCGCCGCCGTAGCGTGCGAGCAGATCGCTGTCACGCATCGCCTGATTGAGAACCCGCGCGATGCCCATCAGGAGCTCGTCGCCCGCGACGTGCCCGAACTGATCGTTCAGCTGCTTGAAATCATCGATGTCCAGCAGGAGCAGCGAGAGGGGCTCTCTGCTGCGATCCACCCGCTTGATCTCGCGGGTCAGGTGCTCCTGGAAGAATCGGTGGTTGTGGAGCCGGGTCAGGCCGTCCGTGATCGAGAGCTGTTCGAGGACCTCGTTGGCCTGCTGAAGCTCGTCGTTCTGCGCGACGAGCTTGTGGTTCGCCTGCTCGATCTCGGTCCGCTGGTGGTGGAGCTTGCGAGTCATGTCGTTGAAGGTGTGGATCAGCAGTCCGATCTCATCACCACCCGGGCTCTCCGGGATCTCGACGTCGAGCTCGCCGTAGGAGATCCGCCGGGCGCCCTTGGAGAGCGCCTCGATCGGCCGCATCGCCGTCGTGGTCACCCGGTAGGCGAAGAGGCCGAAGAGCAGGAGGACGGAGAGGTCGATCGTCAACAGCCGCATCGCCAGCCGGATCATCGGCTTGAAGGCGTCCTCGAAGGGCTGCTGCACCGCGAGCGTCCAGCCCAGCTCGCCGAGGGGCAGGGCGGCACCGACCATCCGCTTGCCCGCGTGGCTCCGGAAGTCCTGGACCTCGCCCCGCGTGGCCTCCAGAAGCTGCGCGGGCAAGGGAACTCCTCCGCTCCCGGCCTCGGCGGCTCCGACCTGTGCCCGCCCGGATTCGTCGACCAGCAGGACGTTGCCCCCAGCTCCGATCGCCACGGTGGCGAGCATTTCGCGGAGCCCGCTGCGGTGGAACACGCCACAGAGGGTTCCGAGAGCCCGGCCGCTGCGCTGCACCAGACGAATCGCGGCGGCTGGTGTGGTCGCATCGCCGGCAGACGGGATCGCCCCGATCACGGCTCCCTCCGCCTCGGCAGCCAGAACCGCGAGCGGTGCGAGCGGAGGAGGAGAATCGCCCCGGGTCGCGATCGCCACCGTCTCTCCGGAGGAATCGACGATGGCGAGGGTGTCGAAGGTGTCGGTCCGGTGGAGGGCCTGGTCCAAGAGGGCTTCCCTGCCCCCCGCGGGATTCCTCTGGCTCAGCGCTCGTCGCACGGAGGGGTCCGAGGCGAGTCGCTCCAGCTCGGAGCGGCCTTCGCGGAGCCAGCCCGCGATGTTCTCCGAGGTTTCGGCGAGGACGGAGGGAAACTCCCGCTCGATCCTCCCGCGCAGGAATCCATGCGCCGAGTACACGGAGATCCAGCTGACGACCAGGGCCGTCAGTAGGGTCGATACGAAGACCACCAAGACGATCTTCGCGGCCAGGCCGCTGAGCGGCTGCCTTCGCAGCAGGGGACTCGAGATGAGCTTGCTCTCCGATGAGGTGGACTCCCCGCAGCTATCGACAGATCAGGGTTGCGCCTTGAACCCTGGTCCCGAGGGCGGGAGCGAGAAATCTTCAAGTTTTTCGGATGCTTGAGAGATCGCTGCGGAGCGGCCGTTCGGCTGGCGCGGTAGCGCGGTAACTGCCCGGAAGCGCGAAGGAATCTCGATTCCGTGTTTGACCGCCCGAGGGCTCTCGGATATATTGCACCAATCTTTTCGAGGGGTTAGGCGGATTTCCACCAGTCCGGACCTGTGCCACACCCACCGGATGTCCCGTGGCCGGTGGTCGGGGCCCGGATCGCGGCGAAAGGAACAATGAACGAGCCCGGTTCCGGTGATTCTGCGACGGCTGCGTCGGACTCGAATGCGGAGTTTGCCGCCGCGATCGAGCGCTTGCGAAAAGCGATCGACGTGGTGGATCGGGAACTGCTCGAGAAGTTGAACGAGCGGGCGCGACTGGTCCAGCAGATCGGCAGGTCCAAGATGTCGCGACGCGCGCCCGTGTACGATGCGGCGCGTGAGCGGGACTTGGTCGCCGGCCTCGTCGAGGCGAATCCGGGCCCCTTCCCGAGTTCCGCACTTCCCCACGTCTTTCGCGAGATCATCTCCGCAACCCGCTCGCTGGAGGCGCGACTCCGCGTGGCGTTCCTCGGTCCGGAAGGGACCTTCTCGCACCTCGCCACCCGCCGGATCTTCGGTGCGTTGGGTGAGGGCGTCGCGGTCTCGTCGATTCGCGAGGTCTTCGAAGCCGTCGAGCGCGGCGAGGTGGATCACGGGATCGTTCCCGTCGAGAACACCACGGAAGGCGTGGTGACCGAGACGCTGGACGCACTGGTCGACTCCGAGCTCTCGATCTGCGGCGAGAGTCTGCTCAGGATCTCCCTCCAGCTGATGTCCCAGTCCGGGCGCCTCGAGGACGTGAAGCGAGTCGCCTCCAAGCCGCAGCCCTTGGCCCAGTGCCGGACCTGGCTCGAGCGACACCTCCCCGGCGTGGAGTGCCTCGAGATGCCGAGCACGGCAGCCGCTGCACGGCTCGCGGCCGAGCAGCCGGAGGTGGCCGCGGTGGGAAGCTCGCTCGGTGGGGAGATCGTGGGGCTCCTCGTCATCGCCGAGTCGATCGAGGACCGTTCCGACAACACCACCCGTTTCGTGGTGCTCGGGGGAGAGCCCCCGGCGACGAGCGGGAACGATCTCACCTCCGTCGCCTTCACCGTGCGAAAGGGCGAGGCGGGGGCGCTCCACCGCCTGCTCGAGCCCTTCGCCCGCCACCAGGTGAATCTCGCCAGCATTCAGGCCCGCCCCCTCAAGGGTGCGCCTTGGGAGTACGTGTTCTTCATCGATCTCGAGGGGCACCGGAGCGAGGCGCGCGTGGAGCGGGCGCTCGCAGAGGCGGCTCGCTGCGCCAATTTCTGCCGAGTCTTCGGCTCCTTCCCTCGGGCGGTCGCGCCGATCCGCGGCGCCACCGGAGAGGCCTAGGGCATGGCGCTCTCGCGAATCGTGAAGCCGCACATCGCCGAGCTGGATCCCTACCAGCCCGGGAAGCCGATCGAGGAGCTGGAGCGCGAGCTCGGAATCCAGGGCTCGGTGAAGCTCGCCTCCAACGAGAATCCGCTAGGCCCTTCGCCGAAGGCCGTCGAGGCGATCCGGGCCGCGCTCGAGGGCGTGAACCGCTATCCCGACGGGGCGAGCTTCCGCCTGCGCCAGGCCCTCTCGAAGCGACTGGGGATCCCGGAGAACCAGCTCGTCTTCGGCACCGGCGCCGACGAGATGCTGGAGCTGTTCGCCAAGAGCTTTCTCGGGCCCGGTGACGAGGCCGTCTTCGCCTGGCCGTCCTTCGCCATGTACCCGATCGTCGTGAAGGGGATGGGTGCGACACCGATCGCGGTACCGTTGAACGGGAACATGGTCCACGACTTGTCCGCCATGGCGGACGCCATCGGAGAGCGAACCCGACTGGTGCTGGTGTGCAATCCGAACAACCCCACCGGGACCAGCGTCGGCGCCGAGGCCTTCGATCGCTTCGCCGCGTCCCTTCCGGAGGACGTGATCCTGGTGGTGGACGAGGCCTACTTCGAGTTCGTCCGGCGCGACGACTTCCCGGACTCCTTCGGCTGGGTGTCGCGACGCCCCGGAACCGCGGTGCTGCGGACCTTCTCGAAGATCTACGGTCTGGCCGGACTTCGGGTCGGCTACGGGATGATGGATGCGGAGATGGCCAGCTACCTGGAGAGGGCCCGCCATCCCTTCAACGTGAACCTGCTCGCCGAGGCCGCCGCGCTCGCCGCACTCGACGACGAGGAGCACGTGGAGCGGACCCTGCGGACGAACCGCGAGGGAGCGGAGGTCCTCAGCCGCGGGCTCGAGGCCCTCGGCATCGAGGTCTGGCCGACCGACGCGAACTTCCTGCTCGCCAGGACCGGCGCCGAGAGCTATGAGAAGCTCCTCCTCGAGGGCGTGATCGTGCGCCCCCTGGCTGGCTTCGGGCTCCCCGAGCACGTGCGGATCACCATCGGGACCGCCAAGGAGAACGAGAAGCTGCTGATGGCGCTCCGAAAGATCCGGGAGGGAACCCGGTGACGCAGCTCTTCGAGCGGATCACCATCATCGGTCTGGGGCTTCTCGGGGGCTCGATGGCGATGGCGGCCCGCTCCCGGGGAGTCGCCGGGACCGTCGTCGGCGTGACGCGACGTCCCGAGACCCTGGAGGCCGCAACGCGCGACGGCGCCGTGGACGCCGCCGGCAGCGATCTCGCCGAGGGTGTTCGCGGTGCGGAGTTCGTGGTGCTCGCGACACCGGTCTTCGCGATGCCCGAGGTCCTGCGCAAGGCGGCACCGCATCTCGCCCCGGGCGCGTTGGTCAGTGACATCGGCAGCGTGAAGGGAGTTCTCGCCGAGAGCCTCCCCGCCGCCCTTCCCGCGGGCGCGACCTACGTGGGATCCCATCCGATGGCGGGAGGGGATCAGACCGGGTACGCGCAGGCGCGAGGCGATCTCTTCGAGGGGGCGGTCTGCATCGTGTCGCCGCTACCGGGAACGCCCCGCGACCGGGTGGAGCGGGTGGCGGCCTTCTGGTCCGCTCTCGGCGGCAGGGTGCTCCTGCGGGATCCGGCCGTCCACGACGCGGAGGTCGGCTGGGTGAGCCACGTTCCCCACGCCATGGCCTTCGCTTTCGCCCACGCTCTGGGCGCTTCTCCGCCGGGGGCCGCCCTGGTCCAGGGCCCCGGCTTCCGCGACTTCACGCGGATCGCGCGGAGCGATCCCAGCGTCTGGGCGGACATCCTCGTCTCCAACCGCGCGGCCCTCGCCGCTCCGCTCCGGGAGGCCGGCGAGCGCCTCGGAGCGCTGGCCCGCATGGTGGAGCAGGGCGATGCGGAGGCTTTGGAGCAGTTCATCGACGACGGGCGCGCAAATCTCGCGCGCGGTTCGAATCACGCCCGATCCGGGGGCGCAAACCCGGAAATCTAGGCTGTCCCAAAGGGGACGGCCGCCAAGGAGTCACACCAACAGGTATGGATCAACAAACCAGCAACACCAGCGGCGAAGAAAGCTTCGCCGAGCTGTTCGAACAGAGCGTCAGAAAGCTGAAGGAAGGGGAGGTCGTCAAGGGGAAGATCCTCTCGATCGACGATGACCACGTCCAGGTGGACATCGGCTTCAAGTCCGAGGGATTCATCGACACCTGGGAGTTCATGGACGAGGCCGGCAATCTCCAGATCGAGGTCGGTAATGAGATCGACGTACTGATCGAGGAGACCGAGGACGACGACGGCCGGATCGTCCTCTCCAAGGAGAAGGCCGACCGCCTCAAGATCTGGGACGAGATCAGCAATGCCTACGAGGCGGACGAGCCGGTGGAGGGCAAGGTGCTCTCCCGCGTGAAGGGAGGGCTCTCCGTCGACATCGGCGTCAAGGCCTTCCTGCCCGGTTCCCAGGTCGATCTGCGTCCGGTGCGGAATCTCGAGAATCTCCTCGGAGAGAAGCTCGAATTCAAGATCATCAAGTTCAACAAGCGACGGGGGAACATCGTTCTCTCCCGGCGGGCTCTCCTGGAGAAGGAGCGCGAGAAGATGCGCGCTTCGACGCTGGAGACGCTCGAGGCAGGCCAGATCATCGACGGCGTCATCAAGAACATCACCGACTACGGAGCTTTCATCGATCTCGGTGGGATCGACGGACTGCTGCACGTGACGGACATGTCGTGGGGCCGGGTGAATCATCCGAGCGAGCTGTTCCGCGTCGGTGACGAGATCAAGGTGAGGGTGCTGAAGTTCGACGCGGAGACCGAGCGGGTCTCACTCGGCCTCAAGCAGATCCAGCCCGATCCCTGGGTGGACGCCGCCATGCGTTATCCGATCGGTGTCCGCATTCGGGGCCGCGTGGTCTCGCTCACCGACTACGGCGCGTTCATCGAGCTGGAGCCCGGTATCGAAGGGCTCGTCCACGTCTCGGAGATGTCCTGGACCAAGAGGATCAAGCATCCCTCCAAGGTGGTGGCCATCGAAGACCAGGTCGAGGCGGTGATTCTCGCCGTCGACGAGGTGAACCGGAAGATCTCTCTGGGAATCAAACAGATCGAGCCGAACCCGTGGAGCGTGATCGAGGAGAAGTACCCGATCGGCACGAAGGTGGGCGGGACGGTCCGGAACATCACCAACTTCGGCGTCTTCGTGGGTCTCGAAGAGGGAATCGACGGGCTGGTGCACGTCTCGGACATCTCGTGGACGGAGCAGATCAAGCACCCGAGCGAGAAGTTCAACAAGGGGGACGAGATCGAAGCGGTCGTTCTCAAGATCGATCGGGAGAACGAGAAGTTCTCGCTCGGCATCAAGCAGCTCGAGGCCAATCCCTGGGACGGGATCCAGGAGAGGTACCCGCTGGGCACGGAGGTCACGGGAGAGGTCACCAACGTCACCGACTTCGGCGCCTTCGTTCGACTGGAGGACGGCATCGAGGGTCTGGTGTACAGCTCGGAGCTGTCGGCGGAGGCCATCGACAAGCCATCGGCCGCCGTCGAGGTCGGCCAGACCGTGACGGCGCTGGTGACCAAGATCGCTCCGATCGACCAGAAGATCTCTCTGTCGATCAAGGCGGTCTCGGACCGCGAGCAGCGCGCGGCGCTGAGGAACCTGTCGGCTCAGCAGTCGCAGACCCAGACGACGACTTTCGGCGATCTTCTCAAGGAGAAGCTCGCCGAGAAGTCCGAGGAATAGCAGTGAGGTCCCGGCCTGGAGCGCAAGCACCGGGCCGGGACCCGAGCACTTGGGGAGACCGATGACAAAGAGCGGGCTCATCGAGAGGGTCGCGGAGCTGACTCCGCACATTTCGAAGAAGGACACCGAGGTCGTGGTCAACACGATCTTCGACTCGATGACCGAAGCATTGAAGCAGGGCGGTCGGATCGAGATTCGCGGCTTCGGGAGCTTCCAGGTGAAGATTCGGGAGGCCCGCGAGGGCCGAAACCCGAAGACCGGGGAAGAAGTGCAGATCCCGGCCAAGCGGACGCCCTTCTTCAAGGTCGGCAAGGAGCTGAAGGAGAAGGTGGATGAGGCCCGCTCGACGACGACCGACAAGGTGGCCGCCTCCGGCCCGGTCGGCTGAGCTCGCGGCGAGGATCTCATGCAGACCGTCCGTCGCCTGATGGCACTGTTTCTCTTCGCGGGGCTGTTCTTCGTCGTCTGGCGGTTCGCTTCGATGAACGCCACCGAGATCCCCGTCGATCTTCTCGTCCTCCAGACCCCGGCGGAGCCGATCTGGGTGGTGCTCCTGATCGCCTTCGGCCTCGGTGTGCTATCGGCGGGTCTCTCCCTCTGCTACCTGGTGATCAAGAAGAACCTCGTCGCGAGGCGCTACCGAAAGGCGGTCAGGGGTCTCGAATCGGAGATCCACCAACTCCGCAACCTGCCCCTCGCCGCTCCTGAGTCCGCCTCGCCCTCGGGCGCCGGCGCCGAGGGGCGCGAGGGCGAAGGTGGCGGGCTCGCAAGCCGGAGCGCGTGAGGTCGATGAACCGGTTCCGGCGCTGGTTCCGGGGCGAGAAGCGCACACAGAGAGACGTGGACAGGGCGCTGCGAGAGGCGCTGCGCTGCGTTCTCGAGGGCGATCTCGCCGGCGCCGAAGACCTGCTCGGACGCGTCGTGCGGCTCGACGGCGATCAGGTCGACGCCTACCTCTCTCTCGCACGGCTGTACCGGTTGCGCGGCGAGGTCGGAAGGGCGGTTCGGCTCCACCAGAATCTGCTCCTGCGTACCGACCTCCGGCCCGACCAGCGAGACGAGGCGCTCCTGGGGCTCGGCGGAGACTTCCGCAAAGGCGGCTTCCTGCAGCGCGCCATCGCGGCCTACGAGGAGCTGCTGGCGCGTCGTCCCGGCCATCAGGGCGCGCTTCGCGCGCTGGTCCGCCTCCGGGCGGATGTGCGGGATCATCCTCGGGCCCTCGAGCTGCAGCGGCAGCTGTCCCGTTCCGAAGGGCGGGACGGTCGCAGCGAAGAAGCCCGGCTGCTGGTGGAGATGGCGGAAGCGGCTCACGCCGAGGGACGGAGCGACCAGGAGCGGCGGGCGCTGCGGCGGGCGCTGCGCAAGGACCCGCGCTGCGCGAGCGCCTGGATCCAGCTCGGCGCGTGGGAGGCGGAACGAGGTCGATCCAAGCGGGCGTTGGCCGCCTGGCGCAGGGTTCCGGAACTCGACAGGCGCAGCGGCGCCGAGGTCTACCCGCGCCTCGAGGCCACCTACGCGGCCATCGGTCGCGCCCGGGAGTTCGAGGACTTCTTGCGCGAGCTACTGGAAACGCGCTCGGGAGACGTGGACGCCCGCCTGGCCCTGGCGCGCGCCCTGGCGGCTCGGGGCGATACGGATGCCGCGATTGCCGAGGTTCGCGCCATCCTGGAGCGGGATGCGGAGAACCTGCAGGCGCACGTGGTGCTGTCGCGGGTGCTTCTCGCCGCGGGAAGAGAGACCGAAGGGATTGCGGAGCTCGGGGAGCTGGTGGACCTGCTCGAACGGAGCGTCGCGCTGGAGCGACGGGAGTTCACGGGATGAGCCGCTCCGCCCGCGACACCCCGATGATGCGCCAGTACCTGAGCATCAAGGCCCGCCATCCGGACGCGTTCATCTTCTACCGAATGGGGGATTTCTACGAGCTCTTCTTCGAGGATGCGGAGCGGGTGGCGCCGCTGCTCGACATCGCTCTCACCACCCGGGACCGCGGGAAGCCCGACGCGGTTCCCATGTGCGGCGTCCCCGCGCACAGCGCAGACGGCTACGTGAAGCGCCTGACCGAGCTGGGACACCGCGTCGCCATCTGCGAGCAGGTGGAAGATCCGAAGCACACCGGCGGTCAGCGCCTGGTGCGACGCGAGGTGGTCGAGGTGGTGACCCCCGGTCTGGTCGGCGATCCGGAGGGTTTGGACGCCGCTCGAGAGCTGATCGTCGCGGCCGTCGCGCCCGGCGGGGTGCTCGGTGCGGCGGGCGTCGCCGCCCTCGACGCCTCCACCGGGAGCTTTCGGGCCACCGAGGTGCGCTGCGACGGCGAGGAGCTGTTGTCCGCCGCATTGCTCGAAGAGCTGGAACGGATCGCCCCTCGCGAGGTGCTGGTTCCGGCCCCGTCTGCCGAGGCGCTGCGCGCGCGGATCGGGGAGCGCCTCTCGGAAGCCGCGCTGACTCCGGTCGATCCCGCGATCTTCGAAGCGCGCGACCCGCGTCGGGTCGGGTCGGACGCCGGTGGCCGGGCCGCATCGGCGATCCTCGGCTTTCTCGAGATCCACCAGCCCTTTGCGCTTCGGCACGCGCCGCAGCTCCGCCGCTACCGGCTGGGAGACGCCATGGTGCTGGACGCGGCGACGCGCACCCACCTCGAGCTGTTCGAGAGCCTCGAGGACCGCTCCCGCAAGGGCACGCTGATCGAACGGATCGACCAGACCATGACGCCCCTGGGAGCGCGTCGTCTGGCGCGCTGGGTCGCCTATCCGCTGCTCGACTGCCAGGAAATTCGCAGCCGTCAGGAGGCCGTCGCTCGTCTCGCGGAGCGGGATCGCACCAGGGCCCGGCTGCGAAGCGCCCTCGCCGGTGTGCGCGACCTGGAGCGGATTCTCGCCAAGGTCACGCGCCCCGGCGCGCAACCTCGGGATCTGGCCGCGCTGCGGAGCTCCGTATCGGCTCTGCCGGGTGTCGCCGCGGCTTTTGGGGACGAGGGTGGGGACCTGCTCCCCGACCCGGGATCCCCGGGTCTCGGGCTGGTTCCTCCCGAGCCGCTCCCCGAGATGGAGCAGCTCCTCCGGGAATCCATCGTGGAGGATCCGCCGGTGATTCCCAGAGGATCGCGCGGCGCCAACGAGACCGGCTACATCCGCGAGGGGTTCCGGCCCGAGCTGGATGCGCTCCGGGACAGCGCGCGCAAGGGTCGCGAGTGGATCGCCGGCCTCGAATTGCGGGAGCGCGAACGGACCGGTGTGCCGAACCTCAAGGTCCGCTTCCACCCCGTCCACGGCTACTCCCTCGAGGTCAGCAAGGCGCAGCTGGGGCGGATCCCCGAAGACTACGAGCGGAAGCAGACCCTGGCCAACGCCGAGCGCTTCACCACGCCGGAGCTTCGCGAGATGGAGTCGAAGGTGCGGGGCGCCAACGAACGGGCGGCGGCGCTGGAACGCGAGGTCTTCGAGAGCGTCCGGCAGCTGGTGCTGGCGGGGGCGGCGGGAATCCGGGCCGCCGCGGAGGCCGTCGCCGATCTCGATGCGCTCCAGTCCCTTGCGGAAGTCGGCCGCCGGGATGGCTGGGTCCGTCCGGTGGTGGAGGAGGGCGACCTGCTGGAGATTCGCGCCGGGCGGCACCCGGTGGTCGAGCCCCTGCTGGCCGAACGCACCGGTGAGCAGTTCGTGCCCAATGACACCGATCTGGATCCGGCCTCTACCCGGATCCTGCTCATCACCGGGCCGAACATGGCGGGCAAGAGCACCTACCTGCGGCAGGTGGCGCTGCTGGTGCTGCTCGCCCAGATCGGCAGCTTCGTCCCGGCCGACGGCGCCCGCGTCGGCATCGTCGACCGAATCTTCACCCGGGTCGGGGCCACCGACCGGCTGACCCGGGGAGAATCCACCTTCATGGTGGAGATGCGGGAGACCGCCGAGATCCTGGCCCACGCGTCGAGCAGCAGCCTGATCCTCCTCGACGAGATCGGCCGGGGCACCAGCACCTTCGACGGGCTCTCCATCGCCTGGGCGGTCGCCGAGTACCTCCACGACACCCCCGGCCTGGGCCCCCGCACCCTCTTCGCGACGCACTACCACGAGCTCGCAGACCTGGCTCGGACCCGGAGCGGAGTCCGCAACGCGCACTTCGAGGCTCGGGAGTGGGGGGAGGAGGTCCTCTTTCTGCGCCGACTGGTGCCGGGCGCGGCGAGCCGTTCCTACGGCATCCAGGTGGCGCAGCTCGCGGGTCTCCCCACCCCCGTGCTCGAGCGCGCCAGGGAGATCCTCCACAACCTCGAGAGCGAGGAGCTCGGCGAGGACGGGCGACCGCGCCTCGCCGAACACGGGACGGCGGACGGGGAGAGCGCGAGACCCGAAGACGGGCAGATGGCGCTCTTCGGGACACCGGCGCCGCGAAGCCCGGAGGAGACCGCGGTACTCGACGAGCTTCGCGCACTCGATCCGGATCGCACCACGCCCATCGATGCACTCGCGCTTCTGGCGAGGCTCACCGGCCGGCTCCGCGGGGAAGGGGCGGATTCGTGATGCGGCCGGTCGCCGGAATCCTCCCGATCCTGCTGGCGCTGCCCGTGCTGCTCGGAATCGAGCGGCCCCCCGGCCTCTCCGACGTGACGGCGGTTCGTCACTGGTCCTATCCCGAGTACACCCGTGTGGTCGTCGAGGTCACGCGACCGGTGACGACCGAGATCAAGCGGCTGGGCGCCGATCCCACCCAGCAGAAGCCGGATCGCCTGTACCTGGACCTGTCGGGTGTATGGGTCGGCCTGCGCTATGCGGATCCGATTCCGGTGGGGGACGGTCTCCTCGATGGAATCCGGCTGGGGCAGAACAACCTCACCACCACCCGCGTGGTGATCGATCTCAAGCGCTACGACCATCACCGCCTCTTCTTCCTGTCGGAGCCGAACCGGGTCGTCGTCGACGTCTACGGCGCCCGGGCTCGCGCCTCGGTGTCGCCGGGTCGGAGAACGCGGAGAGCCCCTTCCGCGGAGGGGCAGCTTCCGCCTGGTCTGCGCCCGGTCCGCACCGTGGTCCTCGATCCCGGCCACGGCGGCCGCGATCCGGGGGCGCTCGGCGCGTTCGGACTGCAGGAGAAGAACGTGACCCTGCGACTGGCCCGGGCACTTCGTCCCCGGCTGGTGACCCGCGGTTTTCGCGTGGTGCTGACCCGGGACGGGGACGAGACGCTCTCGCTCGAGGAACGGACCGCCTTCGCCGAGGGAGTCGGTGGCGACGTCTTCATCTCTCTCCACACCAACGCCTCGAAACGCCGCGGTGCCCGGGGAATCGAGACCTACTATCTCGACAAGAGCCACGAACGGCACTCGCAGCGCGTCGCGGCCCGGGAGAACGGGGTCCCGGCGGACCGCCTCGACGCGCTGCAGCGCATTGTCGGGCAGCTCCGCGTCTCCGAGGTGTCGGTCCACTCGGCGCGACTCGCGCGAACCATTCAGGACGAGGTCATCGACGGGGTTCGCAGGACCCACGGGTCGGTCGAAGACCTGGGCGTGAAGCGAGGGCCGTTCTTCGTCCTCTTCCTCTCCAACATGCCCTCGATCCTGCTGGAAGCGGGATTCCTGACCAACCGCACCGAGGCCAGGCGTCTCCGGGGCGACTTCTACATCGATGTCCTCGCCGAGCAGATCTCCCGCGCGCTCTCCACCTACCGCCGGGAGAGCGGCATGACCGTCGCGGAGCTGGGACGATGAGTACCCCCCCGTCGCTCGATCAATACCTTCCCGAATTCGACCCGCGCCGGGAAACCTGGAAGGACGAGGCCGCCGAGATCGCTTCCGCGGCGCGCGCCTATCTCGGAAGTGTTCGTGAGTTCCTGGCCGCCCGGCAGCGCGCCGGGGAATCGGGACAGCGAGTCAACGAGGCCAATTCGGACGCCCTCGACCGCCTGCTCCGTCGCCTCTACGGGCTCTCCGAGTTCGAGCATTTCGCGGAGGGGGGCGCGGCGGGGGCGCGAGTCAGCATGATCGCCGTGGGTGGCTATGCGCGGCGCGAGATGTCCCTCGCTTCGGACGTGGATCTGCTCTTCCTCCACGCCGGTGAGATGAGCCCGCTGGCCGCCCACGTCGCCGAGCGGATCCAGCAGTGGCTCTGGGATGCGCGCGCAGAGGTCAGCGGTGCGGTCCGCACCATCGAAGAGACCCTCTCGCTCTGCCGGAGTGAACCGAGCGTTCTCACGGCCATCATCGGGGCGCGTTTCCTGGGAGGAGACGTCGGGCTCTTTCACGAGTTCAGCACGGCGGTTCGAAACGACCTGCTGGCGAACCCGGGAGATTTCGTCCGGACCCAGGCCGAAGCGCTGGCGGAACGTCACGCGAAGTACGGCGGATCCCTCTACCTGCTGCAGCCGAACCTGAAGGACGGAGTCGGCGGCCTGCGCGACTATCACACGGCGCTCTGGGTGGCTCGCGCGACCCAGCCCCTGGTCCGAACGCTCGAGGACCTCCTGCACGTCGGCCTTCTCAGCGAGCTGGAGATGGAGCAGTACCGGGAAGGCCTCCAGTTCCTCTGGAGGGTTCGCAACCAGCTTCATCTGCTCGCCGCTCGCAAGGCCGATCAGATGAGCTTCGAGCTCCAGGAGGAGGTCGCCGCGGAGATGACGGAGCCCCCGCAGGAGGGGGAGCTCGAGCTCCCGGTGGAGCGCTTCATGGGCGACTACTATCGGCATGCGCGATCCGTCCAGAGCTTCTCGCAGATCGTGATCGAGCAATGCCAGGCGCGCTGCAACCCGCAGGCGCAACCGCAAGAGGTGCGGGAGGCGGGCGACGGCTTCCAGATCTCCGTCGGCCAACTCGAGATCCCGCACGCCGCGCACCTCCGAGAGCGACCCCTGCGGCTGCTCGGCTGTTTCGAGCTCGCCCAGGCCCACGACGTCCCCCTCTCGCGGAGGTCGCAACGGCTGGTCCGGGAGAACCTCCGCCTGGTGGACGAAGACTTCCAGAGCGATCCCGAGGCCGCCGCAACCCTGTTTCGCATCCTGGAGTCCGAGCACCGGGTGGGGCGCACGCTGACCGCGTTGAACGAGATCGGCATCCTCGGCCGCTATCTCCCGGAGTGGGAGCACATCGTCTGCCGCTGGCAGCACGTCATCTATCACACCTACACGGTCGACGTGCACTCGATCTTCCTGGTCGAGGAGCTCAGGCGGCTGTGGCGCGGGACCCATGAGAGGGCCTTCCCGGAGCTCACCGATCTGATGCGCTCGGTGAGCGATCTCCTGGTCCTCTACCTCGGTTGCCTGCTCCACGACGTCGGGAAGGGAAGGGGCGGAGATCACCCGGAGATCGGGGCGAGGCTCGCATGGGGCTGCCTCGAGCGGCTCGGTCTCTCGCGAGAGCGCCTGGCACGGGCGGTCTTCATCGTCAGGCACCACCTGTGGATGGCCCACGTGGCACAGCGGCGCGATCTCAGCGATCCGAAGGTGATCGTCGATTTCGCTCGGATCGTCGGTGATCGAGAGAACCTGCGGAACCTCTACCTGGCCACCTACGCCGACATGCGCGCCTCGTCTCCGGCGGCGTGGACCGAATGGAAGGGCGCATCGCTCTGGGAGCTGTTCGAGCGCACCTCCGAGTTCCTCGAATCGGGCCGTGACGATCCCCAGCGCGCCGCGGAGCAGATGGAGGCGCACATCGAATTCCACGGCGACGAGGCGAAGCGCGAGCTTCGCCTGCGCGGCATCGCCGAGAGCCGCATCGATAGCTACTTCGACGCGATGCCGCGACGCTACTTCGTCAACCACACGGCGCCGCAGATCGCGCAACACGCCGTGGTGGTGTTCTCCTTCGGATCCGATCGGCTCATCTCCACCTCCGTCCGCGAGACGCCGGATGGAGTCAGCCTCTTCATCCTGTGCGCGCGAGACCAGCACGGTCTGTACGGAAAGGTGGCGGGCTGCCTGACGGGCGTGGGGATCAACATCCTGACCTCCCAGGTCTACACCATGCGGGCGGGAATGGCGCTGGAGATCTACCGGGTGTCGACGCCCAGCGGGGGTGCGGAGGAGCGGCGCGCGGTCTGGGAGAATCTGGACCGCACCCTCCGGGACGTGCTGTCGGGACGCCGCGAGCTCGGTGCCATGGTCCAGCTCCTCCGGCGGCCGATCGGACGCCGCGTCGCCCCCTCCCCCAGACCTCCCAGCGTCGTCATCTCGAACGAGGTTTCGGACTTCTACACCGTCCTGGATGTGACGGCGAACGATCGGCTCGGACTGCTCTTCGACCTGACGCGTACCATCGCCGACCACGGGCTCGAGATCTTTCTCTCCCGGGCGACGACGGTGGTGGACCAGGTGGCGGACACCTTCTACCTGAAAGACCGGGAAGGCAAGAAGCTCACGGATCCCCAACTCATCGAGGCGCTGCGCGAGGATCTCCTCCAAGTGGCCGCCGAGCATCACGCGAATGGCTAGCGCTGGAATCGACGGCGCCATCGACGCCTTCCTCGCCCAGGCGGCATTGGAGAGAGGGCTCGCCCCCAAGACCATCGAGGCCTACGCCGGCGACCTGGCCCGGTTCGGCCGCTGGCTCTCGGAAGCCGGCGTCGAGACTCCGCGATCGCTCCGCCGTCCGCACGTGACCGGGTTCGCCCGCGCTCTCGAGGCGGAGGGACTCTCGGCAAGGAGCCGGACGCGAATTCTGGTGGCGACTCGCCGCTGGATCCGCTTTCTCCTCGCCACCGAGGAGCTCGCGACAGATCCGATGGAGGGAGTCGCCACCCCTCGCTTCGGCCAGCCGCTCCCCAAGGTGCTGCGGCCGGACGAGACTGCGGCGCTGCTTGCGGCGGCGGCACCCGACACCCCCATCGGGCTGCGGGATCGCGCGATGCTCGAGGTGCTCTACGGCGCGGGGCTGCGGGTGACGGAGCTGGTCACGCTTCCGCTGGGCGCTCTCGACTCCCGGGCGGGCGTGCTCCGGGTCTTCGGAAAGGGGCGGCGCGAGCGGCTGGTTCCGCTCGGTGAGCCGGCCCTGGCCGCCGTCGAGCTCTATCTCGAAGAGGGGCGCCCGGCTCTGCTCCGCGCGGATCGCGAGGCGACCGACGCGATGTTCCTGTCGCGTCGCGGGGCTTCGATGACGCGACAGAACTTCTTCACGCGGCTGCGGAGGCTCGCGGAGCTGGCGGGAGTTCCAAGCGAGCAGGTCTCCCCGCACGTGCTCCGCCACGCCTTCGCGACGGATTTGTTGGAGGGTGGGGTCGACCTTCGCTCGGTCCAGGCCATGCTCGGCCACGCAGACCTCTCGACCACGCAGATCTACACGCACGTGAGCCGGGCTCGGCTCCGCGACGTCGTCGAGACACGCCATCCCCGCGGCGGCGGCGAGGCGGGCCGAAAGCCGTGAAGCGCCTCACTGCCCAGCAGGTCCTGCTCGCCATCCCGGAGGGAGCGGGCGCGCTGGTGCGCGCTCTCCTCCAGGAGGGGGAGCGCGCCGAGCTCGGCGTCCTGCTGGTGGGCGGCCCGGTCCGCGATCTCCTCCTCGGTCGGCCGCTCCGCGACGTGGACCTGATCGTCGAGCCTGATCGGGGGTGCGGCGCGAAGGAGCTCGCCGACGCGATCGCGCACGACGGTGTGCGCGTGGTCACCCACGCCCGCTTCGGGACCGTCCGCCTGGAGGCCGAGGGCGCCGTGGTCGACCTGGCCACGGTGCGGGCCGAGAGCTACCAGCGTCCCGGAGCCCTTCCGACGGTTCGCGGCGGCCGCCTCGAGGACGATCTCGCTCGACGGGACTTCACGGTGAACGGGCTGGCGATCCCGCTGACCCCGGTGGCTCGGCGGGGCCGCCCCGCGATCGTGGATCCGGGCGAGGGCCTGCGCGATCTCACGGATCGGGTGCTCCGCGTCTTCCACAGGCGGAGCTTTCACGACGACCCGACCCGCGCGCTGCGCGCCGCTCGCCTGGCCCCTCGGCTCGGCTTCACGATGTCGCGGGGATCCCGCTCGGCGCTGCGCTCCGCGCTCCGGGACGGCGCTTTCGGGGCCGTCAGCGGAGAGCGACTTCGCGCGGAGATCGGGCGGGTCTTCGAAGACCCCGTTCACCAACTCGATCCCTCGCGCGCGCTTCGCCTGCTGGCCGACTGGCACGTGCTCCCCGCTCTCGAACCGGGTCTCGAGCTCCCCCCGGCGTCGGTGGCGCCGCTGCGCCGGCTGGGACGAGCCATCGCGGATCCGCCCTGGGCGACGAAGCTCCGGCGACCCTGGGTCACCGGGCTGATGGTGTGGATGGCGCCGCTGGATGCCTCGTTGCGCCGGAGGGCCCTGCATCGGCTCGCGGTCCGGGGCGAGGTCGCCAAGAAGATCGGCGCGTTTCCGAAGGCGCGAGACCAGTGGATCCGGAAGATCGGGGGCGCTCGTGGGCGGGGAACCACCGACGCCGCCCTCAGCGGGGCCGATGACGAGGAGCTGCTGGCGCTGCTCGCCTGGGCACCGCCCAATCTGCGCCGGCGAATCGAGCGCTACGCGCGCGAGGATCGCGTCGCGGCGCTTCCCATCAGCGGAGACGATCTGCTGGAGATCGGAATTCGCGGACCGGCGGTGGGCCGAGCCCTGGCGCGTATCCGCATCGCTTTCCTGGACCGCGCGGTGCGCGACCGGGATGAGGCGCTGGCCCTGGCCCGGGAGATCGCACGCCGGGCGGAAAAGAGGCGGGCTGCGACCCGCAAGGGCTAGCCCCTGCGCCTCGGATCCCCGATAATCGGGGCGTCCCCCCCGGTGACAGAGAAGATTCCCGCCTCCGCGGAGCAGTGATGCAATCCAGCGGTTCGCTCGGAGACTCCCTCGAGTTCGGGGCTGCCGAATCGGGCTTGCCCTGCGCGGTGAAGCTCTCCGTGTTCGAGGGTCCCCTCGATCTGCTGCTCCACCTGATTCGCCTGAACGAGGTGGACATCACCGACATCCCCCTCTCGCTGATCGCCACCCAGTACCTCGAGTACCTCGACTTGATGCGGGAGCTGAACTTGGACGTGGCCGGCGAGTATCTGCTGATGGCCGCGACCCTGACGTGGATCAAGTCTCGCATGCTGCTTCCGCCGGCCCCGGGTGAGGACGAGGACGAGGGTGCCGATCCCCGTGCCGAGTTGATTGCGCGCCTCCTCGACTACCAGCGATTCAAGGAAGTGGCGGAGGAGCTGCGGGAACGTCAGATCCTCGGCCGCGACGTCTTCGAAGCCCGAGGTCCGTCCCCCGAGAAACCGCCCGAGGTGGAGCGCGAGATCGAGGTCGGTCTGATCGAGCTCCTCGAGGCCTTCCGGAAGGTGCTCCACGCCGTCGAGAGCGCGGAGCTGCGGCACGAAGTGGAGACCGAGGTGATCTCGGTGCGCGAGCGGATGATCGCCGTGATGGACGCGCTTCGCGCCCGGGAGGTGATCGAGTTCGAGCAGGTCTTCCACACCGACGGGGAGGTCTCGCCGAGCCGAACCGTGGTCGTGGTGACGTTTCTCGCCATTCTCGAGCTGGTGCGACTCAACGCCCTCAGCATCTACCAGGGACTGGGAGAGAACGGGGTACCCGAGGGTCCGATTCACCTCCGCCCGGCCGACGCGAGCCAGAGCGGGGAATGGCGACAATACGTTTCCGCGATCACGTGAGGAAGATGATGGAGCGCGATCAACAGAAGAAGATCGTCGAGGCGCTGGTTCTCGGATCTCGGGAGCCGATCTCGGCGAGCCGGATTGCCGAGATCGTGCCCCGGTGTACGCCATCAGGGGTGAAGGAGCTGGTCAAGGAGCTCGAGCTCGAATACCAGCGCCAGGATCGAGCCTTCGAGCTCTGGGAGGTCGGTGGCGGGTTCCAGATTCGGACCCGTTCCGAGTACGCGAGCTACGTGCGTCAGCTCCAGCGCGAGCACTCCTTCCGGCTCTCACGAGCTGCCCTGGAGACCCTCGCCGTGGTCGCCTACAGGCAGCCGGTGACGCGGGCGGAGATCGAGAATGTTCGCGGCGTCGATGTGGGCGCGGTGATCCGGAGTCTGGTGGAGCGCAAGCTGGTGCGCATCGCCGGCCACCGGGAGGTGCCGGGACGCCCGCTCCTCTACGCGACGACCAAGCGGTTTCTCGAGGTCTTCGGCTTCTCGCGCCTGGAAGATCTCCCGACCCTGCGCGAGATCGACGAGCTCGTGCTTCCCGAGCTCGTCGGTGGCGCTCCGACGGAGGAGACGGCGAGAGAGAAGGCCGCCGGGGGGGAAGCCGTCGATCCCTCCTCGGAGGCGCCCCCGCCGGAACCCGTGGAAGCGACCGCGGAGGGCGAGGGAGAGCGCGGCGAACTCCACTGAGCCAGGTACGGCTCCAGAAGCTCCTGGCCCGGGCGGGGCTGGCTTCCCGGCGCAAGGCCGAGGATCTGATTCGCGCCGGGCGAGTCCGCGTGAATGGCGTCGCGGCGTCGCTGGGGACGACCGTCGATCCAGAGAGGGATCACGTCTCGCTGGACGGAAGGCCCGTGGCCGCGCAGCCGAGCGCCTACTGGATCCTCCACAAGCCGCGAGGCGTCGTCACGACGGTGCGTGATCCCGAGGGACGCCCCACCGTGCTCGACCTCCTGCCCGCCGAGGCGCGGGGCGGGCGCCTGTTTCCGGTCGGCCGCCTGGATCTCGACTCCGAGGGCCTCCTCCTCCTCACCAACGACGGGGAGGTCGCACAGGCGATGCTCCATCCCTCGCTCGGCTGCGAGAAGGAGTACCGCGTCACCGCCCGCGGTCGGCTCTCGCGGGAGACGACGCGATCTCTCGCCGCGGGAGTCGAACTGGACGACGGTCCGATGGCACCGTGTCGTCTGGAAAGGGTCCGATACGATCCGCAGAGGGACGCCTCGACCTTCCACCTGACGCTCCGGGAGGGGCGGAAGAGATTGATCCGGCGTGCGCTGGCGGCGCGAGGTCATCCCGTGATGCGACTGATCCGGATCCGCATGGGACCCCTTCGGCTGGGCCGCCTCCGTCCCCGGGAGGCTCGGCCGCTCACCGCCCGGGAGCGGCGGGCTCTACCTCGTGCAAGTTCGGACGGAACTGGGCAGAAGCGCGATCGATTCTCCGGCGAAACCTAGAAGCCAGTCGAGAGGTTCTCTCGATCTCATTGATTCTAGGTTACTTTTTCCTATACGATGCAACTCACTCTGAGAACCTCACGGGTGCTCTAGATGCCGAAGCTGCGCTGCGTCTCCCTCTTCTCTTTGGTGGTCGCGCTGGCCCTTGCCGGCGCGGGTGAAGCCCTTGCGGCTCTCACGGGGCTCTGTCCAGACGGCAGCGTCTTCGTCGTTCAGAGCGCGGCGGCGATTCCCTGCCGGGGAGCGAAGCTGGTCGACCCCAATGAGGTCCCGCCGCTGCGCCCCGAATACCTCCCGTCGCCTTACACGTGGCAGGTGTACAACGAAACTCGAAATCCGAACAACCCCTACAACCTGATCGACGCCGCGCGGCAGATTCGCGCCATGGATGGCGGAGAAGAGGGTGCCGCGACGGAGCTTCCGGCGGTTGGGACCGGACCGGAGGCGGAGAAGCGCGCTCTGGTGAAGCCTTCGGCGGAGGTGGGTCCGCTGGATCTGGGTCTCGCCGATCAGGAGCTTCGCGACCTCTTTCAGATCGTCCAGCTCTCCCAGGATTACACGCCCGCCTGCTTCGCCCGCGAGACAGCGGACGGAGCCGGTATCTTCGAGGTGTTCGTGGCTCACTCCGCGGCCTTCGAGAAGCGGCTACGGGAAGCCTGGGCGTCGCGCGGGGGCCTGGGTGGAAATCGGGTGCTGCTGTTTGCGGCGCTCTCGAAGCGGCCCGAGGAGTTCTACGCGAACTTCACCTTCGTTCAGGGCCACCTGACCTTCCAGCCCGACGCCGCCAGTGCCCGGCAGCTCGGAGTCCTGCAGGGACGCCTGGGATCGCTGCAGGCAAACGAGCTGGTCCTCGGATACGCGGTCCTCCCCGCGCAGATCGACCTCGCCACCGAGCTCGACATCTACTGGAACGACCGCCGGATCGCCGCCCGGTTCCTCTAGAGCCAGCCCATCACTCGCGGGGGAAGCTGACGTAGAGCTGGGTGTAGAGAAGCCTGCCGTCCGGGGTGCGCGCGATACCGATGCCCGTGGCGTTGAAGGGACGCGCGGTGAGATTCTCCCGGTGGACGCGAGATGCCAGCCATCCCTCCATAATCTCCCGGTTGGGGTCGGCCCGGTCGGTCATTCCCACGTTCTCCCCGGCCAGGGAGAATCCGCGGACCCCGAAGCGCTCCAGCCGATCGACGCAGTTGTGGCCCTCCGGCGACTCATGGGCGAAGAAGCTCCGCGCCACCATGTCTTCGCTGTGAGCCCGCGCCACGGCGTCGAGCGCCGGGTCTCGGGAGAGGGGGATCAGCCGCTGCTCGGAGCGAAAGCGGTTCACCGACCGGTGCAGCGTGGCTTCCATCCGCGCCAGCTCGGGGTCCGCGGCGCTCGCCCAGGGGGCGGTCAGTGGCCCGAACAGCATCAACGACAGCCACAGGCCGAGGCAGAACCATCCCGCCGAGAAGAAATCTCTCGGCACGGCTCACTCGACCTCTCGCCCTTCGGACCAGGCGGTGGAGGTGAGCGCGTCCTCTTCGATCGCCTCCTCGGAGATCTCTTCGACGAGCTCGCGACGGACCAGACTCCCTTCGGAGTAGAAGGAGCGCAGGTCCACGACGCCGTCTCCATCTCGGTCCTCGTCGCGCTGCTCTATCCGCTCCTGCGAATCGAAGCGAGTGACCCGGTCCGGTCGGCCGTCACCGTTGCGATCCTCTTCTTCCCGCACCAGACGGCCGGCGTCGTAGAAACCGACTCGGTCTCGGAAGCCGTCTCCGTCCAAGTCCCGTTCCTGGCGGGCCAGCTCGCCTGCGCGGTAGAAGCTCCAGGTGTCGAGAAACCCGTCGCCGTTGGTGTCGCGGCGGTGGCGGGCGATCTTCCCGTTCCGGTACTCGATCCAGGAGTCGACCAGTCCATCCGAGTCGCTGTCCTCCTCCTCTCGGGTCTTCTCGCCGGTCTCGGCCTGGTAGAAGAGGAATCGGTCCGGTGCGCCATCGGCATTTTCGTCGAAGAGCTCCCGCACCCGCTGCCCGGCGTGGCGATAGATCCAGTGGTCGGGCCGACCGTCGCGATTGCGGTCCGTCACCTGATCGGCGACGCCGCCGCGTTGGCGAGGTCTGCTGGGCTGCGTCTCGCTCTGCGCGCCCTCGCCCTGCGGCTCTGCTCCGACCGGCTCCGCCTCGCCGGCGATCTTGGGAGGAATGCCGCGCTGCAGGGCGGCGAGCTCGGCGGAGATCGAGTCGCCGGCGGGTGCGGGGCGGTGGAACCGCGGTGCGCGCATCGGATCGGGGACCGGGGGCTGGCCCTTTGCCTGCCCGGCGATCTCGCGCTCGAGGGCCTCGAGCTGACTCCGCTCGTGTGCGGTCTGGAGGTCGACCGCAGGTGGGCGAGAGAGGGCGGTGGGCGCCGGGTCCGCGCCGGCACGGGGGGGAGGCGGACCGTCGTCGCGGGTGATCGCGTTCCAGGTGGCCGTGAAGGGATACGCGGCGATGGCAAAGGGCGCGAGCAGGTACTTGAGCCACTTGGGCTCCTGACGGATCTCCGTATGGGTGTCCTCGTCGATCTCGCTGCCGCCGATGAAAGTGATCCCGCCGCCCCCCGACGAGCTGCTGGTGGATCCGGGACCCTGTTGGACGGTGGAGGTGGGTGCGCCTCCGATGCTTCTCGAGGGAACGGGCGAGGGTGCCGGAAGCGGCTGGCCCTGGGGCCCTCGGGCGCTCGCCTGGCCGGGCACCGGCACGCCGCCGGGTAGCTGGTGGCGCGGATGGGTCGGAGGCATGGCGGAGGATTCGCCCGGTAGCAGAATCCGGGCGCCGACCCCGGTGTTGAACACCGGGTTATCGTCGTCATCTACGCTCCGGTTGCTGTAAGCGCAGCCGACGCATGCCAGCAGGCCGAGAGTCAGAAGCCACCGAATAGGGAAGGGTGCAGTCGACATCAGGTCACCTCGATACAGAGCTCCGCAGGGAGACGCTGCAAGAAGCGTGCGAAGAGGAGGCGCGCTCCCGGGAACGCGTTTTCGCCGCGTTCCTTCAGGAGGATGGAGGTCGAGCTGCGGATCGGTTGCCGGCGGGCGGCTTCGTCGCCGAGGGTAGTTCGCTACCCACCTTCGGCAGAGGACTTCTCCCCGGTCGCGATGCGTCCGAACCGGTCGACCGCCAGCGTCGCCGCTAGGCCGAGGCCGATCAGCAGCAGAGATCCGCCGACCTGACGGGGGTCGGGGCGGAAGCGCTCCAGCGGCCAGTCCGCGGGATCGAGCTCGGCCAGGTACTCCTCGGTCACCACGGTGCCCTTCACGACCTCGCCGACCGCCGCCGGCACGCCCTCCCGGAAGGGCCAGAGCCCCGCGACGGCGCCCAGCAGCAGTCCGAGGAGCAGGCCGAGCGTCGGCTTGGGAAAGCGATTCAAAGTCCACTGGAGGAGGTTGCTGATGCCGACGATCCCCACCAGCACGCCCAGCCCCACTGGAATCAGCACGCGAAGGGTTTCGCCGAGAAGGGAGGCGTCGATTCCCTGACCAGCGCCCGCGCCCACCAGGACCAGCTTGAGTTGGTCGACGGCCCCGAGGATGGGCAGGTATTGCCCGAGAAGCAGCAGCAGGTAGCCGCCGCTCACCCCGGGGAGGATCATCGCTCCTGCGCCGGCCGTGCCGGCCAGCAGCAGCCTTCCGTAGGCGTGTCCCTCTTCCGCCGAGCCGCTCGCGGAGGAGAGGGCCATCGCAATCATCAGGGCGAGGCCGACCGCCGTCCCGGCGACCACGCCGCGCGAGAGGGGCCGGGCCAGGCGCCAGACCAGCGGGACACCTCCCAGCGTGAGGCCGATGAAGAGGCTGTACATCACCCAGCGGTCCTCGATCACCAGGGTCCGCGTGGCGCCGGCCAGCAAGAGGATCGCCATCGCCGCACCGGCCGCGACCACGGCGAGCAGCACCACCGAGCGGGGGCGGAAGCGGAAGGTGGTGACCTCCGCGATGGCGGCGATGAAAGCCGGGTAGACGCCCGCCGCCAGGAGCATGGTTCCGCCGGAGATTCCCGGGACCAGGTTGGCCAGACCCATCAGCACGCCACCCAGCGCGCCCCGGATCGCCGTCACGGCGAGGGAGCGGGAGAGCAGGTCAGCCGAGCTTTGCGAGGATCTCTTCGGGATCGGGGAATCGTCCGGTTTCGTGCTTCGAGTAGATGAGCGTGCCGTCCACGGTCACGTCGAAGATGCCGTTATCGCCCTTGACGAGCTTCGCTTCGACGCCGCGCGCCTCCTGGATTCGGGCCACCAGCCTGGTGGCCTCCGGGAGGTAGTTTCAACGTACGCAGTAGGTGATGGCGATCTTCACTGAGGGACCTCCTCGCTCCCGCCGCACTGCGAGCTACTTTAGCATGCAGGAGGAGTGGGAACGATGTGTGGGCGGTTCACGCTGGCGACGTCGGCCCAGCAGGTCGCCGAGCACTTCGGCCTCTCCGAGATGCCCGAGCTCTCCCCCCGCTACAACATCGCCCCCACTCAACCGGTTGCGATCGTTCGAGGAACGGGCGCCGGTCGAGCTCCCGTCCTCGAGGTTCGCCGCTGGGGATTGATTCCCTCCTGGGCGAAGGATCCCGGGATCGGCTCTCGCATGATCAACGCCCGGATCGAGACCGCGGCCGACAAGCCGGCCTTTCGCGCCGCGTTTCGCCGCCGCCGATGCCTGGTGCCGGCCGACGGATTCTACGAGTGGAAGCCTCACCCGAAGCGGCGCAGGCCCCACCACGTCCGGCTCGCGGGCGGTGAGCTCTTCGGCCTCGCCGGTCTCTTCGAGGCCTGGAAGAGCCCTCGGGAAGAGATCATCGAGAGCTGCACCCTGCTGACGACGGCGGCGAATGCCGCGCTTCGCTCGCTGCACGATCGCATGCCGGTCCTGATCGATCCCGAGCACTATGCCGCGTGGCTGGATCCGGAGCTCCAGGGTCCCGCGACCATCCGGTCCTTGACCCACCCGAGCCTCTCCGATCGCCTCCACTTCCACCCGGTCGGCTTTCAGGTGAACAACCCCCGGAACGACGACCCGATCTGTATCGAGCCGACAGAGCCGGTCGAGCTCCGGGTCGAGGACTTCTAGCCCAGGCCCGCGGCGGGGAGTGCTATAACGCGGTGCGTATGGCGCGCCGCCTCCGACGGGTCCTGATCGCGATCATCGCTCTGCTCTTCCTGCTCTCGATTCCCTGGTACCGCGAGGCGGGCGAGGCACCGGCGATCTGGCTGGGTCTGCCGGATTGGGTCGCGGTCGCCCTCGGATGCTACCTCGGCGCCGCATTGCTGAACGCCATCGCCTGGCTCCTCACCGAGGTGCCCGATCGAGATCCCGGCTCCGATCCGACCGGAGGCGGCGCGGGCCAATGACGGCGGGCAACGTCGGTCTCTGGGCTCTCGGCGCCTACGTGCTCGTCCTGGTGGTGGTCGCCGAGGTGGCGCGCCGCGCCCGCACCGACCTGACGCCGTCGGATCACTTCCTGGCGGGCCGGCACCTGGGTGTCTTCGTGCTGTTCCTGACCCTCTACGCGACCACCTACAGCGGCAACTCGCTCCTCGGGTATCCCGGCGAGGCCTACCGGCGCGGCTTTCCCTGGATCATGGCCACCGGCTTCATGATCTCCATCATGGTCATCTTCCACGCCTTCGTCCCCCGGTTTCGCCCCATCGCCGTTCGCGAGAGATTCGTCTCGCCGGGAGACTGGGTGCGCTTCCGATTCGGCGACGAGCGCACCGGATCCGCGCTCCGCGTCGCCGTCGGGGGCCTGATGGGGCTGGCCCTGGCGAACTTCCTGCTGGCGCAGCTGATCGCGATGGGACACGTGACGAGCGAGGTGACCGAGGGAGCGGTTCCCTACTGGGCGGGGGTCGTCGGCATGGCGGCGATGATCCTCTTCTACGAAACGCTCGGTGGAATGCGGGCAGTCGCCTGGACGGATGCCGCCCAGGGCATATTGATGCTGGTGGGCCTCGGCGCCCTGCTGGCCTGGCTGCTGGGAGAGGCCGGGGGGCTCGCCGAGGTGACCCGCCAGATCGGCGCGCTTCGGCCCGAGCTCGTGGCGGTCCCGGATACGGTGGAGCGCACCAACTGGATCAGCACCATCCTGCTGCTCGGCCTGGCCAGCGTGGTGTACCCCCAGGCCATTCAGCGGATCTACGCCGCGCGGAGCGGGCGCGCCCTGAAGCGCGCGTTCGCGCTGATGACCTTCATGCCCTTCACCACCACCCTGGTGGTGACGCTGATCGGCCTCGCCGCGATTCCCCGCTTCGACGGACTCGGTGCGATCCAGGCGGACACGGTGATGCCCAGGCTTCTGGGGGAATGGGCGGCGAGCGGGTTGCTCGGCTCGGTGTTCGCCGTGGTGGTCTTCATCGGCGCGTTGGCCGCCATCATGTCCACCGCCGATTCGGTGCTGCTCTCCCTGGGAGCGGTGGTCGCGGTGGACCTGCTGGGCAGGAGCCGATCCGATCCGGCGACCACCCGACTCGGGAAGCGCATCGCCGCGCTGGTGATGGTCGCCGCGGTGGGGGTGGCGCTGTTTCCGTGGATCACCCTCTGGCGGCTGATCGAGCTCAAGATGGAGCTCCTGATCCAGTGCGTTCCCGCCTTCCTGCTCGCGCTCCACTGGCGGCGTCTGCGAGCCACGCCATGTCTCGTCGGTGTGGCGGTCGGAACCCTGATTGCCGGTGGCGCCGCGCTCGCGGGCGTGAAGCGGATCGAGGGCGTTCACGTCGGCCTGATCGGCCTCGCCGCGAACCTCGTCGCGGTCCTCGCCGTCTCCTGGGCTCAGGGGAGAGCGGACTCCGGGTCTGCGGGGGGTTCGCCCTCGGGCAGGAGGCGGTAGACGAATGCGCTCACCCCGTTGGCCTCTTGGCGGTGGAGGAGGCGGGCTCCCGTGCGGAGCGCCTCCTCCAGCCAGGGGATGTCCTCGATGTCCTCGTCGTTGATGATCAGATAGTCCGCGCCGCGCCTTCGCATTCCGCTGATCGCGTTCCGGTAGGGCTTCTCGGGGATCCGGACGTGCTCCGCCCCTGCGTAGTAGGCGATCCGGCGCCGGTGGGCGGCGACCCCGCCGGGAGGCAGGCCCTGGGCGCGGAGCCACTCGGCGCCGGCTCGCTCGGCGACCGAGTCGGTGCGGTCCGGACGCAGGGACTTGGAGAGGCCCAGACCCGCCACCAGCAGAAGGATGAGGGCGAGGGCGATCCTTCGCCTGGATGCGGAGAAGACGCCGGCCAGCGCGAGGAGCGCCGCTCCCACGTGTCCGAAGGCGACCGTCAGGGGCGGCAGCACGTGGCGAGAGGAGATGTATCCCAGGTTCGACGCCAGCGCGTAGAAGACCACGCCGTAGAGGCTGAGGATCAGAAGCACGAAGGTGCTGCGCAGGGTGAGCCGTCTCCACCTCGCGATCAGCGCGCCGGCCAGGAGGATCGCGAAGAGTTCGGTACGGAGCGCCCGGAGCTGCGTTCGAGCCAGGTCGATCAGCGCATCGCGGTGGCGGCTGGCGCGGCCTGGCTTCGAGGGCTCTGCCGGCGCGGCCTCCTGCGCCTTCGCCGGGAGCTCCACACCCGATTCGGGTTCCGGCGGCGCCTTCTCGGGTTGCGGGCTGGGCGCGTAACGAGCGGGTGGACCGGTCACGCCGGCGACCCAACCGACGGTTTTCTTTCGGCTGAGAGTCCACTCGCCCGAGTCCACCCGGAGCCAGACGAGATACGGCCCGGCGACGAAGGCGGTGCCCAGGAGGAGCAGAGCTCCCAGGGTGGTGGCGCGGCGCAGGGACCAGGAGCGTCGCAGCAGGTACCACGCGGCGACGAATCCACCCACCGCCAGCAGACCGATTCCCTCGGGCCGAGTCAGATAGGCGAGACCGCAGAGGAGGCCCGCCACCAGCGCCGCACCTTGACTCTCCCTCCTGAGCATCAGCCAGAGTGCCCAGACGGAGCCGAGAAACAGAGCGAGGTAGAGTCCCTCGCTTTGGACGTCGCCGGAGAACTCGATGGCGTAGGGATGGACGGCGAGGAGGAACGCCGCGGCGAAGCCCTGGGCCCGGCCGAAGGCGGCGCGCGCGAACCCGTAGAGACAGAAGACGGCGGCGGTGCCCCCGATCGCGTTCACCGCCACGGCGGCGAGCTCCCAGTTGCCGACCACGGCATGGGAGGCGGCGATCAGCGCCGGGTAGAGCGGGTGGTATTCGTGGCTCAGGGCTCGTGCCCACTCCCCATCTGCCATGGCTTTGGCGAGGGTGATGAAGACCGGTCCGTCGTTGAAGAGCACCGCGGTCGCGGGCCAGCGCAGGGCCCGGAACAGCGCGGCGAAGGCCAGCAGGGCGCAGAGCGCAGCGACCTCGTGTCGTCGGAGGACGGCGGCGAACGGTCCTTCCCCGCCCTGGGTCTCGCTGCGCTTCGGGTCCTCAGTCATGACTCCGGGGGCGAGGGTAGAGAAGCCTGGTGAAGTTTCTAGGAAGGCGGCGCCGACCTATAATCCGGCCCCCGGGCCGGCGGAGGTTCCGGAGGTATCCCGATGCCCGATCCGCGCTATCAGCGCCTGAGCCCCCAAGACGCCACCTTTCTGGATCTCGAGAGTCCGAACCAGCACATGCACATCGCGGCGACGATCGTGCTGCGCGCGGGGCCCCTGCGGACCGCCAGCGGCGGCATCGACATCGAGCGGATTTCCGCCTTCATCGTCTCGCGACTTCACCTGCTGCCCCGCTATCGCCAGCGGCTCGCGCGGATCCCGGTGGAAGGACACCCGGTCTGGGTCGACGACCCGCACTTCGACATCGGCTACCACGTGCGACATGCTGGGATTCCCCGGCCGGGGCACCTTCGCCAGCTCAAGCGGCTCTCGGGAAGGATCCTCTCCCAGCAACTGGATCGCGACCGGCCGCTCTGGGAGCTCTGGGTGGTGGAGGGAGTCGAGGGGGGCGAGTACTTCGCCATCGTCCAGAAGGTTCACCACTGCATGATCGACGGGATCTCGGCGGTGGACCTGATGGCCGTGCTGATGAGTTCGGAGCCGGTGGACGACTTCGAGCCGGGTCCTCCCTGGGAGCCGAAGGAGACCCCGAGAGGCCTGGAGCTGGTCAGCGCCGAGATCACTCGACGCCTCGCGGCCACCTTCGATGCCAGCGGTGAGGCACCCCGGGTGCTTCGCGAGCCGGTGAGCTGGCTCCGCAAGATCGAGGAGAGCGTCGCGGCAGTCGGTGCGGCGCTGGGCGCGGGGCTTCGCTCGGCCTCGGACACCCCCCTGAACCAGCCCCTGGGACCGCATCGCCGCTTCGATTGGTTCGAGATGGATCTCGAGGCCGTGAAGGCGGTGAAGGACCGCCTGGGGGGAACCCTGAACGACGTGGTTCTCGCCACCGTCACCGGTGCGCTGCGCCGGTTCCTCGAGCTGCGCCGGGTGGCCGTGGACGACCTCGCGATCCGGGCCAACGTCCCGGTGAGTCTCCGGACCCGGGACGAGCGCGGGACCCTGGGAAATCGGATCGCCCTGCTCATGATGGACCTCCCCGTGAACGAGAGGGATCCGCTCGTCCGGCTGGAGCGCGTCCGGGAGAACATGGGACGCCTCAAGCAGTCGCGGCAGGCGATGGGAGCCGAGGTGCTCTCCGCGGTGAGCGAGTGGACCAGCGCGACGCTGCTCTCCCTGGCGGTCCGCGTCTCGGTCCGCGGGCGCCCCTACAACCTGGTCGTCACCAACGTGCCCGGTCCCCAGGTCCCGCTCTACCTGCTCGGAGCGCAGATGGAGAGCTGCTACCCGGTGGCGAACCTGCTTCCCAACCAGGGGCTGGGGGTGGCGCTGTTCAGCTACGCCGGGAAGCTCTACTGGGGGATCGTGGCCGACTGGGACATCGTGCCCGACCTTCACGAGTTCGTTCTCGCCATCGAGGAGGCCTTTGCGGAGCTGGCGGCGGCGCCCCCGCGCCCCGTCGAGGCGCGGTCCGCCCGGGGATCGCAGCCGGGGCTCCGCCCCTGAACCCGGGACGGGCCTCCGAACCGAAGACCGATCAGCTCCGCTTCGTGACCAGTGCGATGATCGGAGAGGGCTCGGCGGGGTGCCACTTGGTCTCCGCCGGATCCTCGTGCCACTCGAAGGGAAGGTGCTCCACGTGTCCCGGCGCCTGTGCCTTCTCGAAGACCGCGAGGGCGGCCAGCAGGACCTCGCGCTGGGTCGCGACGTCTCCCACGTCGCCGAAGGGACGCCCGAAGGGGTGCTCGATGGCGGCCACCCGGGGCATCCCGATCATGCGCTGGAAGGGCCAGATCATGTTGAGGGTCACCGTGGGGACCCCGGCGGCCTCGATGCTGCGCGCGACCAGTCCGACGGACCGGCAGCAGTCGGGTCAGACCGGCGCCAGGAGCGCGAGATCCACCTCGTCGTTCCGCATCGCTTCGGCGATCTCCGGTGCGCTCTGGTTCTCCAGTGTGCTGCTGTCGTTGCCCTGGTAGCCCATGATCGAGTAGTGGGAATCGGCCAGCGCGCCCACCTCGCCCTCGCCGACCAGCTCGCGGATGCGGTCCAGGGGAAGCGCCACGTTGAGATCGCGCTCGATGTAGCCGGTGTCGATGTGCAGGTGATTGGCTTCGATGGTGTCGGAGGTGGCGCCGGATCGGAGCCGCCTCCAGCTGGGATCTCCCTGGGTCGGCTTCTGCCGCTCCATCTCCATGTCGAAGGGGGCGTCGCCGCGCATCGAGAGGCCCGCGGTGGAGACGAGCGCGAGCTTCGATTCCGCGAGCGGCTTGCGCACCTCTGCCCAGGGGATCTCGGGGTGAGCGGGCTCGTCGGGAATCCTGGCCGAGAGGATCTTGGTCAGAAACCCCCCGGTGAATCGCCACGGATCGACCTGTCTCATGGAATCTCCCTGCTTTCCTTCTCTTGGAGCCTACTCGATAGCGGTGATGGATGCCTTGTCCACGATCGCGTCCATCTCATCGCGCTGCTCGCACATCAGCTCGACCAAGCGGAGCTGGGCCCGAAAGCGGTCGAGGTTGTGCCCGTCGCGATGGATGCGGAAGTACACGTCGCCGAGGAGGTGATCGGTCAGGAATCGGACCGCGTTCTCCAGCGCCATCACCGGCCCTCCGAGGGGGAGGATTCGGATCTCCTCCTCGCAGAGGAGTGACGCCGCGCCCTCCAGGTAGCCCTCGGTCACCGCGCGAAAGAGCGGCAGCTCGAAGCGCATCGACGGGAGATTCAGCTCGTCCTCCGGCGAATGGGAGGTCGCGGTACGCACCAGCTCGCCGAAGTCGCACAGCACCGTGCCCTCCATCACCGTGTCGAGATCGATCACGCAGAGGCCTTCGCTGGTGACCTCGTCGAGCATCACGTTGTTGATCTTGCAGTCGTTGTGCACGATCCGGCGCGGCACCCGGTCGAACCCGCACTCGGCGAGGCGTCGCTCCAGGTCCTGGAGACGAGCGGTCACGCGGTCGATCTCCACCGAGACGGATGCGGCCCGCCGATGAGGATCGGCTGCGACGGCCTCCTCGAAGCTGGCGAATCGCGCGGCCAGATCGTGGAAGCCAGGAATCGTGATGGCGAGCGGGGGCGGGGGGAGATCCGAGAGCGCCACGGCGAAGCGGCCGAAGGCGAGGGCCGCCTCCCGCGCCTGCGCCGGCTCTCCGGCCGCGTTTCGCGAGCGGGCGCCCTCCAGGAACCGGAAGGTTCGCCAGCTCTCCCCGGCGGCGGTGACGTGAAAGGGACGGCCATCGCGGGTGGGAACCAGCTGCAGGCAGCGACGTTCGGCGTCGGAGACGCCCGCCGCCCGGAGCGCCTCGAGCTGGTGGCGGGTGACCCGAAGCACGTTGTCCATCAGCGCGCCGATGTCGCGGAACACCCGATCGTTGAGTCGCTGGTGCACGTAGCGGCGCAGCGCCTCGCCTTCCCGGTAGGTTGCCGCGAAGGTGTCGTGGATGTGCCCGAACTTGACCGGGGCGGCTTCCGCGAAGCGCCCGGGGATCTGGAAGGCCCCCCCCACCGCCTCCAGCGCTGCGGTCATCGACTCCTCACCCTTCTCGCCTTCGCGGCAGGCGCGATCGCGCCGCGCGCGATGGAGGGGTACTCGACCGAGAACCATAGGAGTTCCGGGGAGGAATGCCTATCGGGGCTCCACCAGCCGGCGGGACTCGCATGGGCGCGCGTTTCGCCGCGCGCGAGGCGGCGGGGGGATGGCGTCGCCCCGCGAGTCCCAGGGATCCGCTAGCGCGCGCTCGATTCGCGCCGGCGCCCGAGTAGCAGGAGTGGCGGTAGAAGCAGGGCCAGCTCGGCGCCGACGCCGCAGGGTGCCTCGTCGATCTCCCACGCTTGGCGGCACTGAGGGTCCGGTTCCGCTGCCGCGAAGCCCAGTGCCGACAGACCACCGTCGAAATCCATTTTTCCGTCGCCGTCGTTGTCGAAGCCGTCCTGGCACTGCGCCGTCTCGGCGTGGGCCGCCGGATGGAAGCACCCGGGATCGTTGGGGTAGTCGATCAGCGTATCCCCGTCGTTGTCCTCCCCGTCGTCGCAGGTATAGAGCGGCGATCTCTCCGACGCGTCACCGGCCTCGTCGCATCCGGGGTCGGCGGGATGATCGGCGAGCCCGTCGCCGTCGTTGTCGATCCCATCCTCGCACTCGGGATCCGATCCCGATCCATCCCAGCCCGCCAATCGCGCCAGCATCCACCAGAAGGCTCGTCCCTTGAGATTGCAGTTGAGAGGCCTCGAGTGGGCACAGGAGCACGATGCGCAAAGCTCGCTGCCCGGATTGGCCGCGCACCACTCGTCGGCCCAGTTCCCTCCGGTGTAGTTGCACCCGTCATCGGCGTCGAGATCCCGGAAGTAGCTCCCGTCCGGGTCGTAGCTCTCGATGTCGGCGAAGTCGAACAACACCGCGTTGTTCGCAATCACGTGATCGCGGATCTGATTGTTGCGTTGATGCAGATTGCCCTCTTCTCCCGTCCCGTTCAGGTGGCCGGTCATGTAGACGAAGGTGACGTCGGGATAGTCCGCCTCCAGTCCGCTCATCAGGGCGAGATAGGTCTGCATGTTCTCGAACGAGGTGGCGGCCTGACCGCACCACGACCAGATCACCAGGTTTCGATCGTTGCCGGACGCCTCCAGCATGGTGCGGGTTCGGGCCTCCCAGGTGGTTCGATCCGGATTGCCGAGGTCTCCGGAGGGCGTGTAGTCGTGCAGCGAGAGCCCGCCTGCCGTTCCATCGTGGTCGAACCAGTAGAGGGAGCCAGGGGCTCCCTTCAAGAGATTCATGCCGCTGATGGGCTGGCTTCCGTGCGACGTGTGGCCGTAGGACGCCTTGAACTGCGCCTTGGCCGCCTCGATCCAGACTTCGGGGACCTCGCCGAGATCCGTGGTGGTGTGGTCGACGATGATCGGGGCCTGCGCCGAGGCGCCGGTGCCTCCGAGAAGGAGCGTGCAACACGCGATCCAGAGAAACCGAACGCAGATCTTCTCGAGGATGGGATGACCGCTCATGACAGTGGACTCCTCCAGGGCGCGCGAGACCCACGATGAGACCGGACCACCGCCGTGGGAGGCGCGCGCAGCATCGTTGCGCAGAAACACCTCGGCCTTTGGTCCGAGTACATCGGACGGCGAACCGCGATCTCTGTGTTCGCGATCACCCTTCTCGCCGGCCCCCGGACTTGGCGGGTCGGCGGGTCGCCGGCCCGGGCTGCTACTCCTCGGGCCCGGGCTCCTCGATGCGGGTGCCGTACAGGGTCGTCGTGGTCGGCGAGTACTCGACGCCCTCGGCGGGCTCGTTCCGGATCTCCACCACCAGCGTCCCGTCCGGGCGGAAACGCGCGGTCCACGTGGACTCCAGGCGAGGCCCCACCGTGCGCGGGACCCAGGCAAAGCCCGTGTCGACACCCGGCACCGTGCTCATCACCAGCTGTGTCTGGGTGCTACCCTGGAGCGTGTCGCCCGACCGCGTGCCGTCCCCGGTCCCGATGACATCGGCGTCGACGGGTCCCCCGGCGCTCGGGTACTTCGTCTGCAGCTCGGCGCTGGTGGAGTAGACCCCTTCCTTCTCCTCGAGGACGATGATCCCCTCGATGCGGCGAGTGTCACCGCGCAGCACGTCCGTCGTGTGGCCCTTCACCCGGTAGCTCCCCGAGAAGGGATCCGAGCCGGATGCGGCGACTTCCGGCACCGGGGGATGCGTCTGGCCGGCTCCGGCGGGCTCCTTTTCGCCGCCGCACCCAAGCAGGAGTGGGGCAGCGAGCATCCAGATTGCCACGAGGAAGGGGACGAGGGCTCGGCCTGCCATGGGCGTACCTCCTCATGCGAGACTCCTTTTAGTCTACGCCCATCGGCCCGGAAAGGGAATCCGGTCGCCGGAGGAGCCGGGACCCCTCCGGGTGAGCCCGATCTGCGGATTCCTCGAGCCTGTGACGACCGCCGGCGTGATAGGATGCCGGCGCTGGGAGGAGGCCAGGAGATGAGCTTTCCGCAGGAACGCACGTCGAGGACCAGGTCGAGGCGCCGGGCACCGATCGCGTGCCTCGCGGGGCTCACTCTCGCGCTCCTCACGGGTTGTTGGCCCCCGGAATCGCTACTTCCCCCTCTCGTCTCGACCACCCCGGCCGACGGGGAGACCGTGTCGCGCAGCGCCTGGCTGGTCGCCCGCTTTGCCGGCGATGTCGCCGCGGGAGGCGAGAGACACGTCTTCCTGTTATTGTGACGGATCGGGGCTCCAGCACGAGACCCACCGGCTCGCGCCAGACGCCCTGTTGATCAATCCGCGCGGCTCCCTCCCGCCCGGCGCCGCCTGCCTGCTCGGCCTGTCGACCGAGGTGGGGCACGTCACGGTGGATTTCCACACGGCACCAGCCGCTGGGCCGTTCGAGGTCGTCTACGACCGGCGCGATCGCAACCGGCCGCTGCCATTCCCGGACGACTACTTCCTGGATCCGGATGCCTCTACGCCCACGGGTCTGCGACCGAACGTCGTGGTTCCCGACCACGAGCCGGCAGTGCTCAACCTGTTGGGGGCCATGGCCTGGGTGTCTGCCGAGGGCGACGGCTGGAGTCCGATTGGATCCCTGGCCGTCGGGCTCTCCGGGGCACCGGATCCCGACACCCTGCCCCTGACCCAGGAGGCGTCGCTCGATCCGCTGGCGAGTGTGGGCCTCTTCGATCTGACGCCGGGGAGCGCGAGCTACGGAGAGCGGGTGCCCTTCAAGCTGACGATCCGCGCGGACACGATCGACAGCCAGCCCACCCAGCATGCACTGGTCCTCTTCCCGGGGATTCGCCTCGAGCCACTGGGGCGCTACGGCCTGGTGGTCACCGACCGGGTGCTGAGCGAGGCAGGGGAGCCACTGGCGCGCTCCGCCTTCTCCGAGGAGGTCCTAGGCGGCGGCCCCGGATCCGATCCAGAGGTGGCCCGCGCCCGGCCGCTGGCCGATGAGGTCGTGGAGGCTCTCGAGGTCGGGGGGCCGCTGCCGATCCCCCGCGACGACACGGCGCTGGCGGTGCGCCTCACGGTGCGGAGCATCGATCACTTCTCCGACGACCTGCTCGCGATGCGCGAGGACGTCCACGCCTCCCCCGTGAGCTACACGATCGACAGCGTGACGCCCGGTTACGGTGACGTGGCAGCCATCGTCCAGGGGAGCTTCGAGGTGCCGGACTGGCTCGGCGGGGGCTCCTTCCTCCTGCGCGACGCCAACGGCCGCCCGAGGGTGGTCGGAACCAGCACACTGCCCTTCATCCTCGCACTGCCGCAGTCCGCCGAAACCGATGGCTTCGCCCCCGTCATCATGTACCAGCACGGCAATCCGGGTAGCGCCGAGAACGAGGTGCCGGGCGCCGCGCAGGACTTCCTGGGTAGCGAGGGCTTTGCGGTGGGGGGATTCACGGACGTACTGAACCGCCGCTGGCCGATCGTCGACGATCAGAACCTCTTCATCTTCGGGGTGCTGCTCTTCTCTGGCGACCTGCCCGACTTCTACCTCCAGATCTACGCGGAGCAGATGGCCTTCCTGCGCGTGCTCCAGTCGTTCGACACGCTGGATGTCTTGCCGGTGGGTGCGCCCGACGGTATCCCCGATCTCGACCCGACCAGGGTCAGCTACGAGGGCATCAGCTACGGCTCGACCCACGGCCAGGCCTTCCTCGCCTACGCGCCGGAGATCCGCGCCGGGTGCCTGGTGGTGGGCGCCTCCCGGCTGGCGGAGCTGCTGGAGTATCAGGACCGGACGCTCCCCACCGGCGGCGAGCCCTTCCTGACCGTCTCCATCCCGAGCTACGTGCCGGGCGCGACCCCTCACGACATCTGGATGGGTCTCGGGCTCTTCTCGCTGGTCTTCGATCCGCAGGATCCCCACAACCACGCGAGCTTCCTCTACCGTGAGCCCGTCCTGGTGGACGAGACCACCAGGAAGCCGAGCCTCCTGGTCCTGGAGGGGATCGGCGACACCTATACCAAGAACAACTCGACGCGCGCGCTCGCCTGGCTGCTCGGACCGATCCCGCAGCTCGCGCCTCCGGTGGAAGCGGTCAGCTACCTCCCGGTGGAGACGGCTCCCATCCAGGGAAACGTCGACGCCGAGACCACCGCCGCCTTCGTGCAGTTCGCACCCGACGGACTCGCCGGCATCCCTCCGACGCCCGGATGTGTCGGCGAGACGGAGGGCCACTTCTGCGCCCAGGTCGCTCCCGAGTCGTGGCGCCTCCGTGCCGACTTCTACCGAAGCGCCGTAGAGGACGATCCCCCCGTGGTGGACTGGTAGGCGGCGGCGCGAGACCCAAACGCTTCACTGCTCACGGAAGCGGGAGCAGTTCCGTGTTGCCTCGCGCCGCGTGGGTAGCGGAGAAGCCACGCTTGGGAACGACCGCGCCCTACGCCGCGAGCCGCCTCCGCATTGCCAGGCCCGCGAGGCCGAGGCCGAGAAGGAGGGCGGTGGTGGGCTCGGGGACGACGTTCGCATAGCTCGCGCCGTCGAGGCTGGTAATCGTGAAAGCGCTCAGATCGAGGAACTCGCCCGAGTCGGGATCCCGCACTTGCACCGCGGAGACGCCAGCGGTGCCCATGAAGTCCACGATGCCCTCGTAGTCCACGTCGCAGCCGAAGCAGCGCACGTCGGCGATCAGGTCGGCCGAGAAGCTGACCGGGACGCCGGCGGTGATGTCGAAGTCGAAATGCCATTCTTCGCCTAGACCGACGGGCTGGTTGGAGGGCTGGAGTTCGAGGCCCCCGATCTTGACGGTGAAGCTCCAGGGGAAGAACATGTCGCCGAGCTCCATCCAGGTCGGCTCGTCTACTGGAAGCACTTCGCCGGAGACATCGAAGACGATCCTCGCGTCGGTCGACACCCCCGGGCTGATGATCGGCGAGCCCATCGTGAGCGAGTCGGTGAACCCGGCCCAGCCGTACGCCTGGTAGTTGTCGTTGTCAGCGGTCGCGTGCTGCGAGTAGATCCTGGCGTAGGCCTCGAGGGAGCCATAGCGTGCCCGCGCGCGGGCGTGGCCGAAGTTCAGGTCTCGGCTGCATTCCTCTTGCCTGTACACGACGCCGCCACCGTCTTGCCGCTCTCGAGGATCAGCTTGACCGTCTCGGCCTTGAACTCGTTTGTGAACTTCCTGCGTCTTCGTTTTGACATGTGGACTCCCGAGGAGAATATCCCCTCATTTCGGGTGTCCACCAAATCGGGGCAGGCTCAGACCACCATACGGCGAACCGCCCGGAACCTGAGCGATTCCGGGCGGCTAGATGGTAGCGGGGAGAGGATTCGAACCTCCGACCTCCGGGTTATGAGCCCGACGAGCTACCAGACTGCTCTACCCCGCAATAACCCGCGAGAAAATTAATACCCGGAGTGAGGCGCGTCAACGGGCGCTCTTGCACCTCTGTTGCCTCGTCCCTGCCGCCGCAAGCTGCAGCGAGGGTGACACTTTTCGCCCGTGTGGGACACTTTTCGTCAGAGGAGGAATCCCCCATGCTGCTGTACCCCAAGCTGACTTTCCTCGCCGGAATCGTCCTGTTCGTGGCGCTCGCCACGCCTTCCCTGGGCGCGTCGCTCTATAAGTGGACGGCCGAGGACGGCTCGACCGCCTTCACCGACGATCCCAAGCGGATCCCGGAGCGCTATCGGGCCCAGGCCAAGGCGCTGGAGACGGGTGGACTCACCACCTACCAGCGCTTCACCCCCACTGACAGTGCCCGCCAGAGTGAGGAGCAGGCGCTCCTGCAGGAGCGCCTCGAGCGGCTTCGTGAGGCCAACCGGGCGGATCGGGCCGTCGCCCTGCAAGGGGCAGCGGAAGGACCCGCCCCCGAGACCATCGTCCAGGTGAACGACAGCACGGCCTTGCGGATCCCTGCCACCGCATCCGATGAAGCGCCCATCGTGGTGGAAGAGGTTCGGGTCAGGCGGAAGGGCAGCAACTTCACCATCCACGACACCGTGGTCCGCCAGGGTGACAAGGTGCTGATGGTGGTTCGCCCGGCTCAGAGTCACCAGGCGGGCCCCGGCGACTGGGTCGAAGAGCACGAGCTCCTCGAGTAGTCCCGGTTCCGGGCCTCAGTCCTCGAATTCACGGAGCACGCCGGGCGGGACACCCGCTCGGCGTGCCTGCTCGAGGAGCACCGGGAATTCCGCCTCCGCCGCCGCGAGCTCCTTCTCGGCTGCCTCCAGTGCGACCGTGAGCTGCGCCTTCTCCGCGCCTCGGCGTCTCCGCTGTCGTCCATCGCGATGGGCGTACTTCGCCTCCAGAGCCCGGGCTCGTGCGCTCTCCAGGCGCTCGTGACCCTCGAGAAGCCTCTGGCGCCACTCCTCGATCTCCACCTCGCCGTTCTCGACCGTCGCGGCTGGAGAAGCCGGCGGGGGGGCCGCTTCCTCGGCAGAAGAGGGCAGGGCGAGGAGGAGCAGCGGAAGCAGGAGGAGCAGGACCCGGCGCATCACTCGGTTCCGTTCAAGGAGTCCATCGGAGAGGGCTGGGGAGCGAAGCGTTCGTAGACGAAGGAGTCGAGGGTGAGCGCACTGGCCTTGTCCAGCGCGAGAAAGCGCACCCCCATGCCGGCCGCCGTTCCATTCCAGCGGGTCTGGCTCCAGACCACCTTCGCGGTGGGCGCGAGAGGCGTCCCGATCTCCGGCAGGCGGAACTCGAGCTGCATCTCGGATTCGGGAGGAGCGGCCCAGCTCGCCTCGAGGTACATGCCGCCGCGAGAGAGGTTCCGCATCGTTCCCCACTGCTCTTCGCGATCCATGACCACTCGAACCGTCGCCGCGTGACCGATCCGGGCCAGGCCGCGCACCTCGGGGAAGCGGACGAAGCGGCTCACCGTCTCGACCAGGCTGACCCGACTGAGCGGCTTGGAGAGCACGTCGTTCGCCCCCGCTCGGATTGCCCTCTCGTGATCCGTGGAATCGCCGTTGCAGATCCCCACGATGAAGGCCTCCTTTCCCTCGGGGTAGAGGCTCTGGATCTGCTGGCACAGGATGGTGCTGTCGATGTCGGGCAGATGGAAGTCGAGGACCACGACATCGGGCTGCTCTCGTCGAACCTTCTCGAGCGCCTGGGCGCCATCGGCGGCGGTGAGCACGCGCCCATAGCGGGACAGGAACACGGATTCCAGATCCCGGAACATGGGCAGGTCATCGACGACGAGAATGGTTCGTTTCGTGTCCACCGTCCTTCTCCCCGGACGAGCGGGCTAGGGTGCTCCGTACATGGTGTTGCGAAGCTTTGCGATATCGAGCTTCACGGTCCAAACGCCCGTCGCCTCGTCCCGCGTCCACTCCTCGGTGAGAGCCACGGTTCGCTCCACGGGCAGGCTGAGGCGATAGGCGGTGTAGCGCACGTCGACGGAGGCGCTCTTGACCCCCTCCTGAATCGCGACCTGATTGATCTCGTAGTCCGAGAAGCGGAGGTCGCTGAACTCCGGCGCGCAGGACATGAACTCCTCGCGCATCTCGGGATCCACGAAGCGGGCGGCCTCTTCGAACTTCCCCCATCGGATGTACTGGGTGAACCTCTCCTGGGTGTCCTCGAACTGACCACGCCGATCCAGCGGATCGCTGAGGAGCGAGGCGCATCCCCAGGCTGGCACGAGCAACACCAGCAGGATCCCGGTGGCGATTCGCATCGTTGATTCTCCTTGCGCTGACCGGCAGGGTTCGGCGGAGGCCGGCGTTTCCTCGTCCGATTCCTCTATCGGCGCGTTGCCGACCCGGACTTGAGGCACTTGCTATGCTCCGCGCCACTTTGCTGCTCCTCGGAATCGACATCGGCGGCACCAAGATCCAGTTTTCGCTTGGCGAGGAGAGCGGAAAACTCCACCGGCGCTTGCGGCGTGCCACGCAGCAATCCGGCCAGGCCGAGACCGACCTCCGGCGAATTGCCGAGGAGGCGCGGCGCTTGGTCGGGGCGGCCGGGGCGCGCCCGGAAGACCTCGCCGCGGTGGGGGCGTCGGTGCCCGGCCCCCTGGATCTGGACGCGGGACTGGTCCTGAATCCCCCCAATCTCCCGAGCTGGGATCGCGCGCCGGTTCGGGACGTCCTCG
Organism: uncultured Spirochaetales bacterium; assembly: GCA_964615365.1. Taxonomy (GTDB): domain Bacteria; phylum Myxococcota_A; class UBA9160; order UBA9160; family UBA6930; genus CAVXZE01. The sequence continues at coordinate 67,954 of CAZTOU010000002.1, read as the reverse complement.
CCGAGGAGCTGGGCTGCCCGGTCTTCCTGGAGAACGACGCCAACGCGGCTGCGCTGGCCGAGTGGCGCTTCGGGGCCGGGAAGGGATTCACGCACCTGGTGTATCTGACCATGTCGACGGGGGTGGGTGGAGGCCTGATCCTGGATGGTCGAGCGCACCGGGGTGTCTTCGCGGGTGCCGGCGAGGTCGGACACATGCTGGTGGAGTGGAACGGCGAGCGCTGCGGCTGCGGGCTCCAGGGCTGCCTCGAGGCCTACATCGGCGGCGCGTGCTGGAGCCGCCGCCTGCGAGAGATCACGCCCTCTTCGAGCCGCGTTGCGGCCCTCGCGGGAGGCCCGGAGAACGTCACCCCCGAGCAGGTGGTCGAGGCCGCCCGGGAGGGAGACGAGTTCGCCCTCGCAGAGATGGACCGCTTCAACAACTACCTGGCGCAGGCGCTGGTGAACCTCAGCTTCGTTCTCGCGCCCGAGATCTTCGTGCTGGGGACGATCGCCGTGGCGGCCGGTGAGGAGCTCTGCTTCGCGCCCGTGCGCGAACGGGTGGCCGCGCGCACCTGGCCTGCGTTGGCCGGCGATCTGAAGATCGTTCCGGCAGCCCTCGGTGATCAGCTCGCCGATTACGCGGGACTCGCCGTGGCGATGGAAGGACTACGCGGGATCGGCTGACGGTACGACCGTCTCCTCCTGCGAGCCCGTGGTCCCGGCGAGGAGCTGTGCGTCCTCGCGAAGGGACTCGAGGTTCGACACCACCTCCGGAATCCGCTCGCCGCTCTTGCGCGTGATCTCGAGGATTCTCGTCACCGCTTCGGCGACCGCCTCGCTGGCCACCCCGTGGGATTCCGTGTTCGACTGAATCGACCGGGTCATCTCCGTCACGGAGCTGATGCTGGTGGTGATGAAGCGTCCCGATTCCTTCTGCTCCTCGGTCGCGCTGTGGACCTGGCGGCACATCTCGAGGGCGGACTCCGCGTTCTTGAGCATGGTCTCGCTCGCATGAGACTGCTCGGCCATCGCCACGCTGATCTGCTGCACCATCGAGGAGGTGCGCTGGGCCGCCTCGGCGACGTGCTTCGAGTTGCGGGTCTGTTCGCCGGTGGCGCGAGCGATCTCCGCGACCCGCGAGCTCGCCTCTCCCGACGAGCTGCGGATCTTCTCGAGCTCTTCACCGGCCTGGAGGGAGCGCTCCACGCCTTTCTCGACCGCCTGGATCCCGCCGGCCATCGCGGTCACCGCGTTGCTCGACTCCTGCTGCACCGCACGGATCAGCTCCTCGATCTCACGGGTGCTGGAGGTGGTGCGCTGAGCCAGGGTCTTCACGTGGTTCGCGACCACGGCGAAGGCCTTGCCGTGCTCACCGGCCTGGGCCGCGATGATGGCGGCGTTCAGAGAGAGCAGGTTGGCCTCGTCGTTGATCCCGCCGATCACGTTGACGATCTCGCCGATCTCCCCGATGCGTCCCGCCAGGCGCTCGAGGACCTCCTTGGCCTCCAGGGTCTGCCGGCGGATCTCGGTGATGCCGTCGATGGTCGTCCCCACCACCTGGGAGCCGGCCTGGGCACCCTTGCTGACCTCCTCGGTGAGCTCCGATGCCTCAGTGACGTGCTGGCCCACCTCCTGAATCGCCCGGTCCATCTGCACCATGGCCGCGGCGGACTCCTCGGCCATGCTCTGCACCGCGTCGGCGCTCTCGGCGACCTGGCGGATGCTGGCGCTGATCTCGTGGATCGAGGTGGTGGAGGCATCGACCACGTCGTGAAGCGAGCCGGCGTTGCGCGCCACCTCGTCGATGGAGCCGCCCATCTCGAGAATCGAGGAGGAGACCTCGTCCGTAGCGCGGGAGAGACTCTCCACCTCCGAGTTGATGCCTCGAATCGAGGTGTTGATGTTCACCAGCAGAGAGGCCGTCTCTTCGACGGCTTCCTCGGTCGACTCGCGACCCGATTCGATCTCCTGCATCGCCTCTTCGACCCGCTCCGGCACCTCCACCAGCCTGCCCGCGACCCCCGTCACTCTCCTGCTGATCCTCTCCTGGCTATTGCAGAGAGCGCCCAGCGTCTCGCTGTAGCCGGAGAGATATCCGAGCTCTTCGGGGCTGGGATGCGCGTCGTAGTCTCCCGCGGCGATCTTCTGGACCGCCTGGAGCGCCAGGCGAACCGGGGCGGTGATCTTCTCCCAGAACGCGCGCTGGCCCACCGCGGTGACCGCGACGGCCGCCGCCACCCAGGCGCCAGCCAGCAGTGCACTGTCGGTGAGGGCAAACAGCACCAGAGCTCCTGCACCGCAGAGGCCGGTGGTGAGCAAACCGAAGAGGTGGTTGAGGTGCTGGGTGACGTTCTTCGCTTTCTCGACAGCGGACGGGTCCATGGTTTCACCGATCTCCCCTGCGATACCCGCCTGCGCATCGGCGCCGCGAAGACACCACTTGAGCGGGCAGATTGCCGGATAGGCGGGAGGGGAGGGCTCAGCGAACTCTCTCGGCTGCTCCTGCCAGAAATTCCTCCTGGAGAGCTGTCAGGCGGCCCTCGGCGATGGCCTGGCGGGCGCGCTCCATGGTGCGCAGGTAGAAGCGGAGATTGTGCAGTGAGGCGAGCCGGGAGCCCAGGGACTCGTGGACGCGGAAGAGGTGCGCCAGGAAGGCCCGGCTGTGGCGCGCGCAGGTCGCGCAGTCACAGGCCGCGTCCAGGGGCCCGTCATCCTCTCGGAGGCGCGCGCTCTTGAGCGAGAGCTGTCCGGTATGGGTGAAAATCACCCCATGGCGGGCGTGGCGTGTTGGGATCACGCAATCGAAGAGATCGATTCCCCGCTCGATGGCCAGCAGCAGATCCTCGGGGCGCCCGAGACCCATCAGATAGCGCGGACGGTCGGGGGGTAGCTCTTCGTGGGTCTCGGGGGGGAGTTCGTTGCGGCGGGCGGTGTCCGCTCCGAGGCCGCGCCCCCCGGGCGCGGGGCCCTCGAAGTCGAGTGCCGCGGGGTTGCGCGCGCCGCGACGCCGCAGCACCGGCGAGTCTCCGCCCTGAACGATGCCGAAAAGGGCCTGATCCGGACGCGAGTGGTGCGCCCGGCAGCGCTCCGCCCAGCGGAGGGTGCGTTCCATGGCCGCCTCGGCGCGCAGGTCGCCGTCGGATCCCTTCCGGGGATCGGGGGGCTGGCATTCGTCGAGTGCCATGGCGAAGTCGGCCCCTAGCGCCTCCTGGATCTCGATCGATCGCTCGGGAGAGAGATGACGCCGTTGGCCGTCCAGCGGTGACGCGAAGGTCAGACCCTCTTCGTCGACCGTCACCCGATCGGCCAGGGAGGTCACCTGGTAACCGCCGCTGTCGGTCAGCCAGGGCCCCCGCCATCCGGTGAAGCCGTGCAGTCCGCCGGCTCTCGCCACTCCCTCCTCGCCGGGGCGCTCGTGGAGGTGGTAGTCGTTGGCCAGAAGCAGCTGGGCGCCGATCTCGACGAGATCGGCGGGGCCCAGGGCGCGGACCGCCCCGTAGGTCGCGACGGGCTGAAAGGTCGGCGTCTCGATCACTCCGTGGGCGGTCGTGAGCCGTCCTGAGCGGGCCGCTCCGTCCCGTGCGACGATCTCGAAGGACGGGCGCACGGTCATCTCAGAGGATCAACATCGCGTCACCGTAGGAGTAGAAGCGATAGCCCTCCTCGATCGCCTCGGCGTAGGCGTCGAGAATCCGCTCGCGTCCGGCGAAGGCCGCCACCAGCAGGAGGAGCGAGGATCGCGGCAGGTGGAAGTTGGTGAGCAGGGCGTCCACCACGCGAAAGCGATGGCCCGGTCGAACGAAGAGATCGGTTTCGCCCCGGGCCGGACTCACCCGACCGTCCTCGCACGCGCAGGACTCCAGCACCCGTGTGGTGGTCGTCCCGACCGCCACCACGCGCCCTCCCGCGGCGCGGGTCCGCTCGATCGCCTCGGCCGTCGCGTCGGGAAGCTCGAAGTACTCCGCGGGAAGGCGTCCCGCCGCGAGATCCTCGGACCGCAGGGGACGAAAGGTCCCCGGCCCCACGTGCAGGATCACGTCGCTCCAGGCCACGCCCTTTCCGCGCAGCGTCGCGAAGAGAGCCTCGGTCAGATGGAGGCCGGCGGTGGGAGCCGCCACCGAGCCCGGCTCGCAGGCGAAGATCGTCTGATAGCGTTCCCGGTCCTCGGGGTCGGGGCGGTCCCGTCGGATGTAGGGGGGTAACGGCATCTCTCCGACGGAGTAGGGCGACACGTCCGGGCAGAAGGTGAGGGTCAGCTCGCCACTCTCGGAGAGGGCGGCGAGCCTCGCTTCGAGGGTCTCGGACCCGGTGCCGAAGAGGAACTCCTGGCCCACCCGCAGCCGCCCCCCGCAGCGCACCAGGGCGCGGTAGTGACCGGGTGAATCGGGGAGGAACCCGAGGATCAGCGCCTCGGCTGCTCCTCCGCTGGCCTTGCGACCGCGGAGCCGAGCGGGTCGCACCCGGCTCGCGTTGCCCACCAGTAGATCCCCGGCTCGCAGACACTCTGCGAGATCACGGACCTGCCGGTGCGAACGGCTCCCCCCGGTCCGATCCAGAACCAGGAGCCGGGCGGCATCCCGCTCGAGGAGCGGGTGTTGGGCGATTCGCTCCGGCGGCAGTGCGTAGTCGAAGAGATCCAGCCCGAGTGCATCACTCACGCGAGACCTCGGCGGCCAGGGCCCCGCGCAGCGCGGCGCTCTCGCGGATGGAATCCCAGGAGAAGAGGGCGGAGCCGAGCTCCGGGTGCTCTCCCACCTTTCGGAGCTGCTGGACGGCCCGCTCCGGAGAAGCCGCGAAGAGCCAGGATCCGAGACCGATCCATATCGACCGTTCAGCGGCGAGGCCCGACATCTCCTCGACTCCGTAGCCGAGCAGGCGCGGATCCCGGGTGTAGAGCATCGGCACGGCGAAATCGAGCAGACCTTCGTCGAGCCAGCCGAGCCAGTCCTGGAAGTCGACGCGGTAGGCCCGTTCCACGTCTGCCAGCACCGCCGCGGAGAGGGTGACCTCGGGCCGCCTCGAGCGCGCCGCGTCGGCGACGCGGCGGACGAGGTCCGTGAGCTGGGAGCGTCGCCAGGCGTCCCAGCGGTCGCCGTTGGCGATGGACGCGCCGAAGGGGGCGCGCAGGCCGCTCTCGGCCTCGAAGCGACTCCGCGATTCCTCTCCGAAGCCGAAGCTCAGCCCGACACCGAATCGAGTCGCTGGAGAAAAGGGCAGGGCGTCCGGATAGCGAATGTAGTCGAGGTGCAGGCCGTCCAGTGCGGGATACCGCTCCACCAGCTCGGCAAAGGTCGCCGCCAGCCGATCCGCGACCCCGGCCGCTCCTGGATCCAGCCAAAGGGCCGGGGTGCCCATCCGGTAGTAGCGACGGTCCGGCTCCGGAACCTCGAAGCCGGGATAGTCGAGGATGGAGCGCCCCTTCTGATCGACGGCGGCGATGCGGGGCCCGAGATCCCGGAGGATCGGCGCATCCGCGTTCGAGGCCAGCGAGAGAACGTTCACCCAGGCGTGGACCCGCAGCCCCCGATCGTGGGCGCGCTCGATCAGCACCGAGAAGGCGTCCCGGGTGGCCGCCTCGGGAAGCCGCCAGGTCGAGCGATACGGCTCGGGATCCGCCAGGGAGGAGTCGAACCAGGCGCGCCCCGCGCGGTAGACCTGGACGAAGAGGTCCGTCGCACCGAGGGCCCGGGCATCTTCGAGGAGCGGCTCCAGTCGCTCCGGATTCTCCAGCACTCGCTGGGATCCTTCGCAGAGCACCCAGAGCCCGCGAGGAGGAGGGCTCGACGGGGCTCCTGCGGGAATCGCCGGGACCGGAGAAGGAGTCGCCGCGACCCGCGGAGGCGCTGTCTCGGCGGGCGTCGCATCGGGAGAGGAGGGGGACTCACCGGAGTCACAGGCGAGGAGAAGGGCCGCGGCGAGCGCGAGGCCAGTCCTCATGCAGCGGCGGGTGGTGGAGACCAAGGCGGGGCAAGCCTAACCGACGGCCGAACAACGCGCCGCCGTTGAAGGTTCCGGGCTGCTCGCGCACACTGCGGGCAGGTGGAGGGGGGGGGAGAGCCGGAGGTGACGAAATCCGGCAGAGCGTGTGAGGCAAACGGCGGGCGCCGTGCCCTGCTCGCCGTGTCGACGGCTCTGGTCTGCCTGGGCCTGTTCGCCGCGCCCCAGGCCGAAAATCCGCCCGCCGCGCCGGGTGGCAGGCTGGCGGAATCCGGCGCCGGCGCGGAGATGCGCGCGGGCCTCGCCGCCCTGGAGACCGGCGAGGCCGATCGCGCCGCCCGGCTCTTCGCCGCGGTCGCCCGGGATCGTCCCATCGTGGCCGACCATGCCCAGCGGCTGTGGCTGAAGGCGCTGCTCGCCCTCTCGCGGCACAGAGCGGCCGTCGACCTGGCCTCGGGCTTCGCCGTGGCCTTCCCGGATTCACCGCTCCGAGGTGAGGTCCTCGAGCTGCTCGGAGACGCCCACGACGCCCTCGGCGACGCGGCGGCGGCCCGCGCCGCCTGGCAACAGGCGAGCGGCGAGGCGCGGGATGCGGATACCCACGCGGCACTCGACCTGTCCATCGCCGCGTCCTTCGAGCGCTCGGGAAACGACGCGGAGGCGTCCCGGTTCTACCTGGCCGTGTGGCGCGATGCGCCGACCAGCGAGGCAGCGGGGCCGGCGACGGAGGCGCTTCACCGCCTCGAACAGAAGAGCGGAGGCACGCATCGCACCCCGGGAGAGTTTGCGACGCGAGCGCGGGCCTTCTACGCCGCGCGCGCCAACCAGGAAGCGCTGGCGGCCTTCGACCGAGCTCTGCGGGGAGATCTGCCGCGGCGCGTCCGCCGGGAGCTGCAACGCGAGCGGGCCTTCACCTTGTTTCGCCTGCGTCGCTACACCGAAGCCGCAGCGGCCTTCGGAGAGATCGGTGACGAAGCCGACGCCCGCTTCTGGCGAGCGCGCTCTCTCGCCCGCAGCGGCCGCGTGGAGCAATCGATTCGGGAGTTCGAGAAGCTCGCGAAAGGTCGATTCAACGTGCTGGCGGCGCGCTCGCTGCTTCTCGCGGGAATGCTTCGAGAGGAAGAGGAGGATCGAACCCGCTCCACGGCCAGCTACGTCCGCGTCGCCGCCAAGGCGCCGACCCGGGGGCTGCGCGAGGCGGCGCGCTGGCGACTCGGTTGGCACGCGTACAGGAGCCAGCGCTACCGCGAGGCGTTGGAGCACTTCGCGGCTCTGCTCCAGACGATGCAGGATCCCCTGGAGCGACTCAGTGCCCGCTACTGGCGAGCTCGCTCCCTCGAGAAGCTCGGATCCCCGGAGGCCGCCGACGAGTTTCGCGCACTCGCCACCGAGTATCCGTTCTCCTACTACGGCTGGAGGGCGGCGGGCCGGGTGGAGGAGGGCTCTCTCGCCCGTGAGGTGCCCGAGCGGTCTCTCCCTTCTCCCACTTCCTTCGACGCTGCGAAGATCCGGCGCATCGCGATCCTCATCGAGGCGGGCCTCCTGGAGGAGGCGCGGATCGAGACGCGCATGCTGGCCGGGCTGGCGCGCAGCCTCGACGATCGTCTCGAGATCGCCCGGCTCGCCACCGCAACGGGCGATTTCCACCGGGCGGAGCGAGTCGTTCTCGATCCCTATTCCGAACGCCTGGCGCGGGGTCCCGAGTCCGGGCGAGAGGAGTTGTGGTGGTTCGCGTGGCCCGCTGCCTTTGCCGATCTGGTGACGGCGGCCTCGGAGAGGAGCGGCATCGAACCGGCCTTGCTGAGTGCCGTCATGCGCGAGGAGAGCGGATTCCGCCCCGGGGTTCTGTCCGCGGCGGGTGCCCGGGGGCTCGTGCAGATCATGCCTTCCACGGGTGAACGCCTGGCGGAGAGCGCCGGTCTCGTGGACTTTCAAGAGGATGATCTCTTCGAGCCGGACCTCAACCTGCTCCTCGGAGCCCATTATCTGGGGCAGCTGCTGGAGCGGTTCGACGGGCGGGCGTCGGCGGCCATCGCCAGCTACAACGCTGGCCCGGGGGCCGTCGAGCGGTGGATCGATGCGCTCTCCGAAGAGGAAGACGATGAGTGGGTCGAGGCGATCCCCTACAAGGAGACGCGCAAGTACGTGAAACGGGTGCTTCGCAGCCAGCAAGCCTATCGGGTGCTCTACTGATGGCGCCGGGGTCGGAGAGGCTCTGGACCGAGTGGCCGGGCACGCCCCGATTCGACGTCGTCGGAGTCGGGCAGTGCGCCCTCGACCAGGTGGCGGTCGTCGACGGCCCCCCGGAGTTCACCGGCAAGAAGCAGATCGTGGAGCTGACCCGGGTTCCGGGAGGGCAGATCGCCACCGCGGTTCTCGCCTGCACTCGGCTGGGCCTGCGAGCGGCGCTGGTCAGCGCGATCGGGCGCGATGAGGCCGGCAGCATCATGCTGGAGCCGCTGCGCAAGGCGGAGGTGGATCTCGGCGGGGTCCGGATCGTGCCGGGCGCGCAAAGCCAGCTCTCCATGATCGTGGTCGATCGGAAGAGCGGAGAGCGAACCGTGCTCTGGCACCGCGACCCTCGACTCTCGATGAGGGTCCCCGAGGTGCGCCGCGAGGAGATCGAGCAGGGCCGGGTGCTGCACGTCGATGCCCAGGATCTGGAGCTCTCGACATGGGCGGCCGGGGTGGCTCGAGCGGCCGGCATCCCGGTGGTGTTGGACGCCGACACGCCCTCACCGGGGATCGACGCGCTCCTGCGGCGGGTCGATTTCCCTATCGTTTCTCGCGAGTTCGCCGAAAAACACTTCGGGACTCGAAAGCCAGCGGATTACCTGCGGGGACTCGCTGCGCTCGGGGCACGGTTTCCCGTGGTGACGCTGGGAGACCGCGGAGCCGTTGCCGGAGGTCGAGAGGGAGTGATCGGGAGTCCGGCCTTTCAGGTCGTCGCCCGCGACACCACGGGAGCCGGTGACGTCTTCCACGCCGCCTTCATCTGGGGACTCCTGGAGAGGATGAGTGCGGCGAGGATTCTGGAGGTGGCGAACGCCGCCGCTGCGATGAATTGCCGAGCTCTCGGCGCCCAGGGAGATCTGCCGACCCGGGAAGAGCTGGAGGGATTCCTTCGAGATCGGCGGCTGCGCCGTGGAGCCCATCTGGGAGAGGGCGACGGCCCGTCGGGCGAAGAGAGGTGATGGAGATGAAGAACCTCGGCGCTGTGGTCCTCGTTCTCGCGCTGCTGGTCGGTCTGGGCGTCGCGGTCGAGTACAACTACCAGCCAAACCAGGGGGCCGATGATCGGGATGCAGAGCGGCCCTACAAGGCCTACTCCGACGCGGAGATCGCCGCGCTGATCGCGGCCTACGAGCAAGAGATCCAGGCTCTCGATTCCCGCTACGACGCGGCGAAGAGCCGCAGCGTCGAGACGGGTAGCGGAAGTCTCCTCGACGAGCGGATCGAAGCGTTCGAGAGGGCCCAGAAGGTGGGCGACTCGACGCGCTCGTTGGGAGCGGTCGTGGCCCAGAAGGAAGCCGTCCTGCGCGAGCTTCGGAGGGAGGAATCCCTGCGCGGATCTTCGGGCGACGGCCTGCTGCACCAGCTACGCCGCTTCCTGAGGATCTAGGCAAGCGCCGCGAAGCCGCGCTTGCAGCGAAGCGGTGGTTCAGTCGTCGGTCTCTTCGGTGAACTCGGTATCGTCGAGGTAGCCGCCCCCGCCGTTGAGCTTGCCGATGTCCAGCTCAGCGGCGCCTTCCGCCTCGCCTTCTTGCTCAAAGGGCGCCTCCGGACCGTCCTCTTCGTCGAGAAGCCGCGAAATAGGCGCCGCCGCCGGTCGCTTCTTTGCGGGCGGCGGGACCACCGCCGCGACCTTTGCCGGCTGGTCCCGCTGATCGGTCGAGCACTTGGGACAGATCGGGTCGGGTCGGTTCAGATCGTAGAACTTCGCACCGCAGTGGAAGCAGGCCCACTTGGCTCCGAGTCGGGGCGTCTTCTCGGCACTCCCGACGGGGCGAGCGATCACCCGTTTCGTCCTGCGTCGAGCCGCCGCCGCAGACTTCGAGCGGGCGGATTTCGCACGGGAGGCCGGCTGCCTCTCGGCGGTCTTCCTGGCCGCCTTTCGCGGCGTCTCTTCGGCCGCAGCCTTCTTGGCGGACGTCGACGCGGCCTTCTTGGCCACCTTTCGAGGGGTCTTTTCGGTCGCAGCCTTCTTGGCGGACTTCGACGCGGCCTTCTTGGCCACCTTTCGAGGGGTCTTCCCGGCCGCGGCCTTCTTGGCGGACTTCGGCGCGGTCTTCTTGGCAGGCTTCGCCGTGGCCTTCTTCTTGGCTCCGGCTCCAGAGGCCTTCTTGCCGGTGGCCTTGCGCGCGGCCTTCTTGGTGGTCTTCCTGGCGCCCTTGGCGGTGCTCTTCCTGGCAGGACTCATCGCGTCACTCCGGTGGCTATGCGAATCACATGCTGGGCCTCGGCGGCATCGCGGATGCCGGCTTCCCTGGCATCCTCGGCGCTGTCGATCCATTCGTGATCGAGCTCGAGCGCCAGGTCGCCCTCGGGCAGCGCCGTTCCGGCGGCGTCGAGCCAACGTCGATAGCACGCGACGAGATCCCGGCGCCCGCTCTCGCGAGAGGCCGCTCCCGAGGCGTTCTTGATCGGTGAGTACTCGTCCTCGCGCCGCGCCTCGATCGCGAGCATGGATCTCGCCTCCGAGAAGGCATCGAACACAAACCTCTCCAGCTTGTACCCGTTCGGTGTCGAAGGCACGACCCGTTCGCCCGAGGAATCCACGGTGGAGATCTTCTTGGGCGAGGCGTGGTAGGGCAGCAGGGTCTCGGATTCACCGGCCGCCCGGCGCAGAAAGGCCACGTCGAACGCGTGAACCCCGATGGATCCGGCCCAGTAGACCAGATCCCCATCCGCATCCCGCATCGAGCGATGGGGCTCCTGGATCTCCGTGTACTCCACCACCGCGGCACGGCCGTCCACGCGCCCGAGGGTCCCCAGCCCCTCCTGCGGGTCGCGCTTGCGGACGGCCTTGCAGACCACATCCGCGCCGGCGAGGGCCCGGTACCCCAGCAGGACCGGGTCGGCGATCCGAACCAGGGGGTTGTCCACGTGGCAGTAGAAGAGGGTCGAGACGCCGCGTTCCTCCATCTGCCGGAGCGCGCCGCTGCTCTCCAGCGCCGGGATCGAGGCGCCGTGTCCATCGGGGCTCTCGGCGATCCGATCGGGCCTCTCGAGGATCAGTGATCCCTCGAAGTCTACGGCTGGAATCTCCTGTTGTGAAAACAGAAACAGGTCCTCCACGGGAAGGCCGAAATGGTCGTGCTTCTCCAGCAGCTCGCGGATCGCCGCGTGGGTGCTCGGGCTCGTCATCAGATACCCGGGAAGCGGCCGGTCGAAGCGTCGAACCACTCCGCGAATCTTCTGCAGCAGCAGCTCGAGCAGGCTTCGCGTCGAGACGGGGCCGATGGGGAAGGCGCCCTTGGGCCCCGGGAAGCCGAGACGCGAGCCCTGACCGCCCGCCACCAGGAGAACGCCCGCCCGTCCCTCGGCGAGAAGGGTCTCGCCGCACTCCCGGGCTCGGGAGCGCTCTCCCGCATCTCCACCGCGTTCAGGGAGACGCTCGACGGGGAGGGGCTCCAGGAGGCGAGGGCGGGGACAAGCCAAGGACAGGGCCTCCAGGCGGATCCTGGCGAGGCGTCCCAGGTCGATCTCTCCCGCCTGGCCGGCGAGTCGATCCCGCTCGGCTTCGTCCAGGCGGTCCCAGAACTGGAAGACGTGCGCCTGAGCGTTGTCTGCGAACCGGTCTCGAAGTTCCCTCGAGCTGTCCATCCCTGGCTCCACGGGAAAGGCCATTCGAGCGCGCTTCCTCCGGGGGCGTCCATTAGCACAGGAGCGATCCTTCGCGAAAGTCCTTCGGGGCCGTCCGCTCCACAGAGCTCAAAAAGCCTTCAAATAAGGGGAGATCGCCGCGCCAGGGCGGGGGGGCGGCCCCAGAGGGTCACCAGGTCGCGCCCAGAGTCTATTTGACATAATCTATCTTATCGGACGTTATTCCTGGCTCATGCGAAACGCCCGGGTGATCGTCGCCCTCGGCTCGTGGATCCGGCGTCGCCTCCCCTGCGTGAGAGGGAAGCCGTAGAAGCCACCCCGGCAGCGGCGAAATGGGCGGATCGCGCGGGGACTCGACGAGCCGCCAGCCCTATTGGCGGGAAGACCCGGCATCTCGAGCCCGCGGAGACCCAGCGCGACATCGATCGCTTCCTGCGATACTACAACCCCGAGCGGAGCCCGAAGGGATACCGGCTCCGGGGGACCGATACTCGTCAGGACGGGTCGTCAAAAAAGCGCGCGAACGTAGACAGTCACAACTCGAGAGAAACCCATGATAAGCGAATTTCTAAACAGAGTATCAGACAAATCTGCTGTCGTTGGTGTCATTGGCCTGGGGTATGTCGGACTGCCTCTCGCGTCTGCATTTGCTCGCAAAGGGTATCACGTAATCGGCCTTGATATCGACCCGAAAAAGATAGACGCAATTAACAATGGAGAAAGCTACCTTAAACACATTGCTGCGTCATCCTTTTTCCCCTATGTAAATAGTGGAATCTTCAAGGCATCGACAGACTTCGAAATGGCCTCGAAATGTGATGCGCTTCTACTCTGCGTTCCAACCCCGCTTACCGAGAATCGCGAACCCGATGTCAGCTACATCGTAAACACATCCCGGTTACTCGCAGAGCACATGAAAAAGGGGCAACTCGTAGCTTTGGAGAGCACCACATATCCGGGAACGACAGATGAACTCATGCGAGAGATACTGGAGGAGGGATCGGGTCTCAAAGCAGGTATTGATTTCTTCTTGGCGTACTCCCCTGAGCGAGAGGACCCGGGCAACCCCAATTTCGAGACCAGCACCATCCCGAAGATCGTCGGGGGATATACCGAAGACTGCCTTCGGGCTGCGGAAACGCTCTATCGTGCCGCCGTGGAAGTGGTCGTACCGGTCCAATCCACCAAGACCGCCGAGATGGTGAAGCTATTCGAGAACATCTATCGCGCAGTGAATATCGCCCTGGTAAACGAGCTGAAACTGCTTTGTCAGCGGTTGAATATCGACACCTGGGAAGTGATCGAGGCTGCGGCGACCAAACCGTTTGGCTTTCAGCCCTTCTATCCAGGGCCGGGGCTCGGCGGTCACTGCATTCCGATCGATCCGTTCTACCTGACGTGGAAAGCACGCCAGGTGGACATGAATACGCGCTTCATCGAGCTCGCCGGCGAAATCAATACGGCCATGCCGTATCACATCGTGGACAGGGTACAGAATGCACTGAATCAGAGGAGAAAGAGCCTGAACGGATCGAGCATATTGATCCTGGGTGTCGCCTACAAACCGAACATCGACGACATGCGGGAAAGCCCTTCCCTCAAGATCATCGATCTGCTGGACAGATCCGGAGCTCGGGTCCTGTATCACGATCCCTATGTGAAGGAGCTGCTACCCACGAGAAAATACAGCTTCGACATGAAGTCCACCCCCTTGAACATCGACATATTGACCGCAACCGATTGTGTGTTGGTGGTTACTGATCACAAAGAGGTCGATTACGACCTGGTCGCCAAGCACGCTGAGTTGATCGTCGATACGAGACACGTCGTGCCAAACACGTATGGGAATGTCGAAGAGGCATAGGATTGGACCCGAAGACAACAAACTGAATCTCTCGAAGAAGCTGACCTTCCACCAAGCCGCATCCCGCTCTGTGAGATTGCCACCAGCTTGCGGCTCGCGGCGTGCACGTCCATGCCAATGCACCGTTCGATCAAATGCCCATCCGTTCGAGGGTAGAAAGGCAATCAGTGGCCATCCGCACGAAACGGCCCACCGGGAAGTGTTCGAGGCGGGTAGACAGCTCTGCGAGCGCGGCCAGCAGGTGGGAGCGCGCGTCTCCGATCTCACTCGAGAGGTGCCGGCAGTGGTTTTCCGTTTCACGTCGCAACTGACTGCTACTCAACGCTATGTCTTCTCCCAGTCTGAGTAAGTCATAGATTCCATATCCATCTACCCTCGACCCCGGCCAGTCGATCAAGACAAAGCCAAACGGATTCCGATCGATGAGAATATTGTCCTTCCACAAGTCGTTGTGCATCAGGACGTGCCGGGGCTGCCAGTGCCCTCTGTGAATCCGGTTGCAGGTATCGGCTGCCGCCCGCCTGATGGGGTCTGTTGCGTCCTTCATCCCCGCCAGATGCCGAAGCGGTGCGACGAAGTTTTCCTCGAGTTCCTGGCCCCGCAAGGCTCTTGCGGTTTTCTTCGTCGCAGCAGAGAGCCAGCCAAGCACTGAAGAGGATATTCGCCTTCTCTGGAGCCTCCAGAGAAGGCGGTTGTCACTGAATGGCTTCCGGTAGGGGAGAACCGAATAGGAAAGCCCGTCCCCTCGGTGAACACCCAAAACCGGCCATAGGTGATCACCTGAAAAGCGGCCTTCTACTATCGGGTCGAGAATGACACAGCCCAGCTCTCTGCCCAGTGAGCACTTCGCCGATTTCGCCTTCCGCATTCCGCGGGCTACCAGATCGGGTGACAAGGGATTCGAGCAGAGCGCGACCGCAGTCCTTCGGTCAGATGAGTCCTGCACGAGCACCTTCAGGAAGTCATCTGCGACTGGCTTTGGAGGGCAGAGAAGCGAGAGCGTGTGATTCGAGGAGTTGCCCAACGCCTCTGCTAGAACGGTCGCCAGCTCGTTTCGCCAGAAGTCCAGTGATCGGGCGGGATGAGTGGTTGCTTCGACCAAGCTTGCTCCGTCAATCCCTTCAGCAGTCAAAGCCGGGGCAATTGCAGCAGGTTAGCACAGACGTGTCGGCCCGACGCAGACCTGCCCGTCTTTCTGCGCAAGCAGAAGACCATGACCCACGAGCAGTCTGGATCTCTCGAGGCTCGGTGCAGGTCTGTTCGGCGTTCGGAATTGGTGCATCAATCCGGTGTACGCGGCTGTATTTGCCGCACATGAACATCTTGGTCACGCTCTCGGGATGGCGAAACGATTCCATGTCCATCCGAGCCACAAGAGGCAGCATCGCCTGACGAAAGTGGCCTGAATATGACTGATGGACGGCGCCACTCGAGATCCGGCCTCAGACCCATTCATGCACCGACGCCGGCAGAGAGCGACATCGAGATGCGGATGTGATCGGCGAGGGTCTCGACGTCCGGCTTCCGCAGCGCCCCGAGATGGTCCACGTCGATGTTGCAGATCCGGAAGTCACCTCGCATGACCCTCTCCCAGCCACAATCCGGCGCCACCTGATAACCGCCGGAATCCGAACGATCCATCGCGTAGAAGAGGATCGCATTCGCCGCGTAGCTCCGAATCGTCTCCTCGTACTGCCTCATCGCAGCGATATAGGAGTGGTTCCTTCGTAATTCGATTCCACGCAGCGAGTCGGCAGTGCCCGTCCGCGTCTCTTCATCAGGCGCAACTACGCTTCTGAAGGGCGCTGCAAGGCTCGGCGAGACCTTTCCCAACTGGTCGACCAGGTGCCTCGAGCCTCTGCGCCGTGTTTCGCTGAATTGATGAGCCACCCATCTCGGAAGATCTCGCCGCATGGAGGAGGGGAGAATCGCGTCGATCAGGTAGAGGCCTTGGACCTGTTCTCCTTGGGCTCTCAGCTGCTGTGCGATCTCGAAGGCCACGCACCCCCCGAAAGAAACGCCCGCCAGGTAATAGGGCTGATGCGGTTGCGTTCGCCGGATCTCCTGGAGGTATGCCTCGGCGAGCACCGGAACGCTGGGCGGCGTCTCCTTCGATCGATCGTTGGCCGCGGCCATGAGGAACTTGTCTTCCAGCGGAACGTGGACGCCATAGACCGTGTATTCGGGTGCAAGGGCATTGGCCAGCTCTTGATAGAGATCGATTCCACAGATGCAGAAGAGAGCCGCCTCCCCTTCCCCTCGAGCGAGGCGAACCACGCCCGTGTCGTGAGCCTCCAGCTCCGACCGGATCAGCTCGGCTTGATCCCGGATCGTGGACGCCTTGAAAATCGAGCCGACCGATAGATTCGAGTCAAAGGCCTCATTGACCGACATGATCAAGCGCACGCCGAGCAGCGAGTGTCCTCCGAGCTCGATGAAGTTCTGGCGCACGCCGACCTGCTCCAGCTTCAGCACATCGGCCCAGATCTCGGCCAGGCGCTCCTCGGTGGGATTGCGTGGAGCCGTGAATGCCTCGGCCCCTTCGATCGAGAGCCCCTCGGGCTCCGGCAGAGCCTTGCGATCGACCTTGCCATTGGGAGTGAGCGGATACTCCGCGAGATAGACGAAGTAGGGAGGCACCATGAACTCCGGCAGGAGCTCCCGCAGATGTTCCCGCTGCGCCTGCTCTGCATCCGCCCCACCCGCCGCAGACTTGACGTAGGCCACCAGACGCTTGCTGCCCGATGCATCCTCCCGAGCCACCACGACCGCCTTCTGGACGCTGTCATGCCGCTCCAGAACCGACTCGATCTCACCCAACTCGATCCGATGACCGCTGATCTTGACCTGAAAATCGATCCGACCAAGGCACTCCAGCGTCCCACCCGCACGGAAGCGAGCCAGGTCGCCCGTGCGATACAGACGCTCCCCCCTGGCGGCCTCGAAGGAAGCCGTAGGAAACCGCTCCTGCGTCAACTCCGGACGGTTGAAATAGCCTCGCGTCACCCCCACGCCGCCGATCACGAGCTCACCAACCAGACCCGCAGGCAGCGGCTGATCATTGGCATCGAGAACAAACAGAGTCGTGTTCGCTATCGGATGACCAATCGGAATCGAACCCATCTCCGGATCTTCGGGCTGCACGAGATGCACCGTCGACCAGATGGTCGTCTCCGTCGGACCGTAGACGTTGTAAAGCTCCCCCCTCAACACTTCGAGCAGCTCCCCGGCCAGCGCCGTGGGGAGTGCCTCACCACCGATCATTGCCCGGTCGAGCTTCTCCAGCCACTTCCGAGCCTCCGGATCATCCAACAGAATCTCGACCAATGAGGGCGTGCACTGCAGAGTGGTGACTCGCCGCTCGCGCAGCAGGCGAGAAATCAGACTCTCCCCCTCACTCGTCTCGAAACGCGGACCGGGATAGAACGCAAGCTCGAAGCCCCACGCCAGAGAACCGAATATCTCCAGAACGGAAATGTCGAAGGATATGCTCGTGACACCGATCCAGACACCCGGATCGGATATCCCCAGACTCCGCTCCATGCCCGTCAGAAAGTTCACCGCATTGCGATGCTCGACCATCACGCCCTTCGGCTTGCCCGTGGAACCAGAGGTGTAGATGACGTAGGCCAGATTCTCGGGAGCCGATATGCAGGAGAGATTCCTCTCGCTCTCGCTCGCAAGCCCCTCCCCTTCCCGATCGATCAAGAAGAGCTCGGAGCTGTCGCAGGTGAGCAGATCGGCGTATTGACTCTCGGAGATCACAACCAGCGGCTGCGCATCCTCGATCATCAGATTCAGGCGCTCTCTCGGATACTCGGGATCCAGGGGGACATAGGCACCTCCCGCCTTCAGAGTCCCCATCAGAGCAATCACCAGATCCTCAGTGCGATCCATGCAGATGCCTACCAGCACATCCGGACCGACACCCATCTCGCGCAGACGATGACCGAACTGGTTGGAACGACGATTCAGCTCCGCATAGCTCAGCTCATGGTCGATGAAGGAAAGCGCGCAAGAATCCGGCACCGCCGCCGCGCGCGCCTCGAAGAGCTCGTGTAGACACCGATCACGCGGATACACCACCTCCGTCGCGTTCCAGCGAGCCAGCTCCTCGCGCTCCCGCTCCGTGACGATCGAAAACTCGCCAATCGGCGTGCCCGGAGCCTCCACCACCTGCTCCAGAAGATGCCGAAACTGACCCACCATGCGCTCGATCGTCGACGCATCGTAAAGATCCCGGCTGTACTCCATGAAGGTGATGAGGCTCTGATCGGCGCACTGGCTCACGCTCAGAGTCAGATCGAGGAGCGCGGTCTCACGCCGCAGCCGAACAGGGCGGAGCGTGAGCGCGTCGAGCTCGATCCCCGGCTCTTCGTTCTCGAAGGCGAACATCACCTGGAAGAGAGGATGGCAGCTCGGGTCCCACTTCACTCCGGCTTCTTCGACGAGACGCTCAAAAGGAAGGTCCCGGTGCATATATGCCTGAAGCGTGCACTCCTTGATCCGAGCGAGCAGCTCTTCGAAGGTCAACTCCAACGAGACATCCGTTCGCAGCGCCAAGGTGTTCAGGAAGAGCCCGACGATCGACTCCAGCTCGACCTGCCCTCGATTGGCGATGGGGGTCCCGACGCAGATGTCCGACTGCCCAGACCAACGAGCGAGCAGCACCTTGAAGGCGGCGAGCAGAGTCATGAAGAGGGTCGCATCCTGCTCTCGGCTCAACCGCATCAGTCCTTCGCGCAGCTGATCGCTCAACTCGAAATCGACGACTCCACCCGCATAGCTCTGCATCGGCGGACGCGGGCGATCGGCGGGGAGCTGCAGCGTCTCCACTCCGCGAATCTTCTCGCGCCAGTACTCCGTCTGCTGACAGAGGGTCTGGCTCTCCATCCAGCCCTGCTCCCAGTGGGCGAAGTCTGCGTACTGGATTTCGATGTCCGGGAGAGAGAGGGTCTCCCCCTTCGAGAAGGCCGCGTAGAAGAGCTTCAGTTCCTTCCGGAACAGAGAGGTCGACCAATCATCCGACACGATGTGATGGATGTTGATCATCAAAACGTGCTCTTCTCGTGTCAGTCGTATGAGGCCGGTGCGCAGCACCACGCCCGCAGCGAGATCGAAGGGGCGCCGGGCCTCCTCGTCTGCCAGACGCTGCATCTCGTGCTCACGCTGGGCTTCGGGAAGTATCGTCAGATCGACGAGCGGCAGCTCCCAACTCACGTCGTCCAGGATCTGCTGATAGGGCTCTCCGCCTTCGCTCTGGTAGCGCGTTCGCAGCGACTCGTGCCTCCGCACGATCTCCTCGAAGGCCCGACGCAAGGCTTCCGCATCGAGGCGCCCCGAAACCCGAAAGGCGGAGGGGAGACTGTAGCGGGAGCTCTCGGGATCGTGTTGATACATGACCCACATGCGCAGCTGAGCGGACGAGAGAGGCAGGCGCTGATCCCGGGGGACCCTGACCAGGGGCTCGGCTTTGCTGGCCACCCCTTCCTCGGACAGCCCATCGATCAATCCGGCCAGGGTCTCGACCGTGGGTGCGTCGAAGAGGCTGCGAAGCGGAAGCTCGACTCCGAAGCTCTCCCAAACCCGGGAAGCCACCCGGGCTGCGAGCAGCGAGTGTCCTCCGAGCTCGATGAAGTTCTGGCGCACGCCGACCTGCTCCAGCTTCAGCACATCGGCCCAGATCTCGGCCAGGCGCTCCTCGGTGGGATTGCGTGGAGCCGTGAATGCCTCGGCCCCTTCGATCGAGAGCCCCTCGGGCTCCGGCAGAGCCTTGCGATCGACCTTGCCATTGGGAGTGAGCGGATACTCCGCGAGATAGACGAAGTAGGGAGGCACCATGAACTCCGGCAGGAGCTCCCGCAGATGTTCCCGCTGCGCCTGCTCTGCATCCGCCCCACCCGCCGCAGACTTGACGTAGGCCACCAGACGCTTGCTGCCCGATGCATCCTCCCGAGCCACCACGACCGCCTTCTGGACGCTGTCATGCCGCTCCAGAACCGACTCGATCTCACCCAACTCGATCCGATGACCGCTGATCTTGACCTGAAAATCGATCCGACCAAGGCACTCCAGCGTCCCACCCGCACGGAAGCGAGCCAGGTCGCCCGTGCGATACAGACGCTCCCCCCTGGCGGCCTCGAAGGAAGCCGTAGGAAACCGCTCCTGCGTCAACTCCGGACGGTTGAAATAGCCTCGCGTCACCCCCACGCCGCCGATCACGAGCTCACCAACCAGACCCGCAGGCAGCGGCTGATCATTGGCATCGAGAACAAACAGAGTCGTGTTCGCTATCGGATGACCAATCGGAATCGAACCCATCTCCGGATCTTCGGGCTGCACGAGATGCACCGTCGACCAGATGGTCGTCTCCGTCGGACCGTAGACGTTGTAAAGCTCCCCCCTCAACACTTCGAGCAGCTCCCCGGCCAGCGCCGTGGGGAGTGCCTCACCACCGATCATTGCCCGGTCGAGCTTCTCCAGCCACTTCCGAGCCTCCGGATCATCCAACAGAATCTCGACCAATGAGGGCGTGCACTGCAGAGTGGTGACTCGCCGCTCGCGCAGCAGGCGAGAAATCAGACTCTCCCCCTCACTCGTCTCGAAACGCGGACCGGGATAGAACGCAAGCTCGAAGCCCCACGCCAGAGAACCGAATATCTCCAGAACGGAAATGTCGAAGGATATGCTCGTGACACCGATCCAGACACCCGGATCGGATATCCCCAGACTCCGCTCCATGCCCGTCAGAAAGTTCACCGCATTGCGATGCTCGACCATCACGCCCTTCGGCTTGCCCGTGGAACCAGAGGTGTAGATGACGTAGGCCAGATTCTCGGGAGCCGATATGCAGGAGAGATTCCTCTCGCTCTCGCTCGCAAGCCCCTCCCCTTCCCGATCGATCAAGAAGAGCTCGGAGCTGTCGCAGGTGAGCAGATCGGCGTATTGACTCTCGGAGATCACAACCAGCGGCTGCGCATCCTCGATCATCAGATTCAGGCGCTCTCTCGGATACTCGGGATCCAGGGGGACATAGGCACCTCCCGCCTTCAGAGTCCCCATCAGAGCAATCACCAGATCCTCAGTGCGATCCATGCAGATGCCTACCAGCACATCCGGACCGACACCCATCTCGCGCAGACGATGACCGAACTGGTTGGAACGACGATTCAGCTCCGCATAGCTCAGCTCATGGTCGATGAAGGAAAGCGCGCAAGAATCCGGCACCGCCGCCGCGCGCGCCTCGAAGAGCTCGTGTAGACACCGATCACGCGGATACACCACCTCCGTCGCGTTCCAGCGAGCCAGCTCCTCGCGCTCCCGCTCCGTGACGATCGAAAACTCGCCAATCGGCGTGCCCGGAGCCTCCACCACCTGCTCCAGAAGATGCCGAAACTGACCCACCATGCGCTCGATCGTCGACGCATCGTAAAGATCCCGGCTGTACTCCACCGAGCCGTCGACGCTCTGGTCCGCCTGCCGCCGGAACTCGAAAGCCAGGTCGAACTGGCTCGCCCGCCGCTTGACCTCGTCCTCGGTGGTGGCCGGGAGATCCGCATCCCGCTGTGCAACGCGGTCTTCGAAGGCGAACGTCACCTGGAAGAGGGGATCCCGAGTCCGCTCATGCTCGCCCAGGATCTCGTCGACGAGGCGGTCGAGGGGAACCTCGCCGTGGGCATGCGCCTGACGCGTGCGCTCCTCGACTCGAGACACCAGCTCGCCGAAGTCCAGCTCCGGAGTCACCTCGGTCCGCAACACCAGGAAGCTTCGCAGGGGCACCGCCGCCCCCTCTCTTCCCGCGCCGCCTGGATCGACGTGGGAGATGCCCAGACAGATGTCCGACTGACCGGAGTAGCGGGCGAGCAGCAGCTCGAGCACGGAGAGCAGGATCCCCGAAGGCGTTGTATCGCACTCTCGACTCAGCTGCGACAGCGCTTCACCCAAAGCCCGGCCCAGGCGAATGTCGAGGGCGTCACTCTCGAAGGTCCGCACCGGTGGACGCATTCGGTCCGTCGGCAGAGCAAGGCTTTCGATTCCCGAGAGCTGTTCGCGCCAGTAGCTGAGTTGCTCGTCAGTCACCATAATGTGGTATCAGAATCCGTTCGCTGTCATGATTCGGAGTGTCGCGTACCTGGAGCCAGGTCACGACGCCGCTTCTCGCCCAGTCTAGCAGCCTCGGTCTGCGACCCGGAGAACAAAGACCCGGTCAGAGGACTCCGCCGCCGGTCAGGGCGATTCCTGGCGAGGGATCCCCTCTGCTTCGCGACGGCTCGCCGCGCGAAGCGCGAGGAGTCGCACTCGCGTGTGTGCCGGGAGAACCGCGTCCGGCGCCTCGGTCTCGATGCGCTCGAAGATCGCCAGTGCGCGCTCCACCTCGCCGGCCTCCGCGTAGCAGCGAGCCGCATCCCCCAGCGCCTGATGGCGAGTCGGCAGATTCTCGATTGCCCCGGCCTGCTCGTGTGCGGCCCCTGCTTCCTCGAAGCGAGACTGCGACTCCAGGGCCCGCGCCAGCCGCAGCAAGGCCAGTCCCTGGAGTACGCTCCGGGCCTTGGCCTCGGAGGCGGCCCGGCGCCAGCTCTCCAGAGCGGCCTCGGGGTCACCCGCCTGATCCTGCAGCGTCGCAACCTCCATCCTTGCCGCCACCGCCGAAGCGGTTCCGGCGTGTTCCTCCGCGACCTCGAGGAAACGGTCGACGAACTCCCGGCGAACCTGTCGACCCGTCTCGGGATTCGCCGGCTCGACCACCTCGAAGCTTCCCGGCGCGGCGCCCATGGCGGAGAGGTAGGCGCTCTGCACCCCTGCCACCGCCGCAGAGGCGCGCAGCTCGCGTCGATCCCGTCCCCAGTCCCAGCCGCTGTACAGCGCCGCCCCGAGCAGGATCGCCCCGAGCAGCGCGAGCACCACTCGCGGGTTTTCAGCGACCCAACGGGCCATTCGATCGAAGACCGATTCGATTTCTTCGAGGGTTTTGGTCGCCTGCCGGGATTCCGAGCGCTGGGCCAAGGTGGGGCGTCCTCCATGCTGGGCGCCGAAGTGTATCGTCAGCGCGTGTCGTTGTCGTGGCGCGACCTGAGCCGGATCCGGACCGGTGCGCCCTCCAGGTCGAACCGCTCCCGCAGGCGGTTCTCCAGGAAGCGCCGATAGGACGGCTGAACCGATTCGGGCTCGGTGCAGAAGAGCAGGAAGGAGGGAGGTCGGCTGCCGGTCTGGGTGGCGTAGAAGAACTTGATCGGACGCCGACGACTGCCTCGCTGGGCCATCGCCGGCTCGTGGCGCTGCACGCAGTCCTCGAGCCAGCGGTTGAGCTCCGCGGTGGGGACGCGCAGCGAGAACGCCCGTTCGAGCTGGCGGATCCGAGGGAAGATTCGCTGGACGCCCCGCCCGGTCTTGGCCGAGACCCGCATCACCGGGACGTCCGAGATGCCCCGCAGTCGCCGCTGGACCTCGCGGTCCACCCGCTCCGCGGAGCCGTCCTCTCGAGCCAGGATCAGATCCCACTTGTTCAGGAGCAGCGCCGTTGCGCAGCCCCGCTCCCGCACCAGGGCGACGATGTGCGCGTCCTGCTCGGTGAAGCCCTCCGCGGCATCCACCAGGACCAGGGCGACGTCGGCCCGCTCCAGGGCCCGGACCGTCATCAGCGCACTGCCCCTCTCCGCGGTGCGCTTGCGGCGCCCGGGACGCCGCAGACCCGCGGTATCGACGAAGACGTAGGCACCGTCCTCGCGCTCCAGGCGAATGTCCACGCTGTCGCGGGTGGTTCCGGGCAGGTCCGAGACCACCACTCGCTCGCTCCCCAGGATCCGGTTCAGAAGGGAGCTCTTCCCCACGTTCGGGCGCCCGACCAGCGCGATGTGCAGCCCGCCGTCCGCATCCGGATCGCGCCGGGCGCCCTCCCCCGCTTCCTTCGGAATCGCCTCGACCAGCTCCTCCAGCAGATCCCAGGCCCCGCTGCCGTGCTCCGCGGAGATTCCGCGGGTCGGCTCAAGCCCGAGAGCGTGAAATTCGGCGACTCGCGGAGCGTGCCCCGGGATGTCGATCTTGTTGACACCCACCGCCACCGGGCGCTCGGTTCGGCGGAGCATCCTCGCCAGCTCCGCCTCCTCTGGAATCAGACCGGCCTTGCCGTCCACCACCAGGAGAATCGCGTCGGCTTGTGCGATGGCGGCCTGCGCCTGGCCCTGGACCGCCGTCTCCAAGCCGCCCCCGGGCTCTGGATCCAGTCCCGCGGTATCCACCAGGAGGATGCGCCGTCCGGCGACCTCGACCTCTTCGGCGATGCGATCTCGTGTGATACCGGGCGCGTCATCCACCAGGGCACGGCGTCGACCCGCGAATCGGTTGAAAAGGGTCGATTTCCCAACATTCGGGCGGCCTACGATGGCGATGATGGGAATGGGGGTGAGAGACATCGGACGCCCCAGGAGCTTTTCAAGAGCACCTTACCGGCACCGGCGGCAGACGCAACTCGGGGTGCCAAACTGCTGCGAGACCAAAACTTTGCTTGACAACCGCCGGAGGTCCCAACTAGGCTTATGCGGGGTGTACGTAGGCGCGTGGAGCTCCGTTCTGCGCAGAGAGGTTGTCTGTGTCCGTATCCTTGCTGATTTCTGCTCTCGGACAACCCACCCACGCGCCTCTTGGGGCGACGGAAATGCCCGTCGTCTGGATGGAGGAAGTTCCGTGAATCCGCTCTCTCGCGCACCGCGACGACTCGTTGCTCGCCTCGCCCTGGTCGGGGCCCTCTTCGCTCTCGTCTTCATGATCTCGAGCCCGGTGTCGGCCTCACCGGAGACCTTGAAGCGATCGATCGAGAATATGACGCTGTGGCCCTTCGATGCCGCCCTCTCACCGGTCGTGGCCGGGAAGACGGTCTACCAGAACATGCGGGACATCGACGACTCCACCGCGGTACGCGTCGGCTACGCGGTGCCCGGATTCGTCTGGGTGACCTTCGTCCAATCCTTCGCCTCGGTGCTCCGCGGCGTCACGGGTGTTATGGAGTTTCTGCCGGGCCTGGGGCTTTTGCCCTTCGAGGCCGACCTCGATCCGATCTTTGATATGGCGGAGGAGAACGAGGCTCTGGTCGACCTCGAGACGCCCGTCTACGACGTCAGATTCGGTATCAGCTACACGTCAGCGGGCTACTGAAGCGAAGGCGTTTCCATCGAGGCGGGACCCCCTCCGTGGGGTCCCGCTTTCATTTGAGGAAGGCCTCCACGGTCTCCTGGAGGCCGTCTTCGTCGTCCGGGTCCATCCACACCGCGTCGCGCAGCGATCGCAGCCAGGTGCGCTGGCGCCGCGCGAAGTGCCGCGTGTCCCTCTGCATTTCCACCAGCACGTTGGCCAGTGTGTCGGCACCGTCGATCACCGGCTGCATGTGCCGATAGCCGATCGCGCGCATGCAGGAGAGCTCCGGGCCCCATCCTCGCTCCCGCAGGCTCCGCACCTCCTGCAGCAGCCCCGACTCCACCATCTGAACGCAGCGCGCGTCGATGCGCGCCTTCAGCTTCTCGGGGCCGGGATCGATGACCAGGTGCAGCGTCCGGTAGCGGGGCTTCTGGGGCTGGGGACCCGCGCGTAGCTCGGAGAGGGGTTTCCCCGTGGCCTCGATGAGCTCCAGCGCGCGGACGATGCGCACCAGGTCGTTCGGGTGGATGCGCGCACCGCTCTCCGGATCGAGGGAGGTGAGGCGATCGTGCAGACGTCGGCGCTCGCCCGCCGCGACGGCTGCGCGGTGCTCTTCCTCGAGCGCACGGCGACGATCGGGATCGGCGCCGCCGGCTTCCATGAGTCCCTCCAGAAACGCCCGGATGTAGAGCCCGGTGCCCCCGACGAGAAAGACCGCCCTGTCCCGCCGGCAAACCTCACTCGCCGCCCGACGCGCATCGCGGCTGTAGATCCCCGCGTTGTACTGGACGTCCGGTGCCACGATGTCGATCAGGTGATGCGGCACCAGGGCGCGCTCGGCGAGCGTCGGCTTGGCGGTCCCGATGTCGAGGTAACGGTAGACCTGCATCGAGTCGGCATTCAGGATCTCACCGCCGCACCGGCGGGCCAGCCGAATCCCGATGGCGGTCTTCCCCGACGCTGTGGGACCGGTGATGATCACCACCGGCAGTCGCGATCGATTCTCCCCGGTCTCTCCCATTCGCAGACCTTAGCCCGGACCGTAGAGGAAGCCCTGGCAGGGAGATCTCGAGACGCGGATCAGCTTCGCCCGAAGCGCCGTTCGATCTCGCCGAGCGTGATGGGAACGACGACGGGGCGCCCATGGGGGCAGCTCGGGGCCCAGGGAATCCCATCCACGGATTCGAGCAGTGCGCGCTGCTCCTCGGGATGCAGGATCTCGCCGGCCCTCCGGGCCGAATGACAGGCCATGCTGGCGAAGAGATGATCCGCACCTTCGAGGATCCGCGTGCCGGGGCGCATCACGGCTCCGAGCTTGGCGCCGCTTCGAAGCTCGTCCACCAGGCCCCGGATCAGGCCGACGGGATCGCGGTCGGCGAGCAGCGCGGGAACCGCGCGAATCGCCAGGGTGCGCTCGCCAAAGGGCTCGACCTCGAAGCCGAGGGCATCGATCACCTCTCCGTGCTCGACCAGGACGGTGAGCGCCGCCGCGTCCATCTCGACCGTCGTGGGAACCAGCATACCCTGGCCTTCCACACGACCCTCGAGCCACGCCGACCGGAGCCGCTCGTAGAGAACCCGTTCGTGCGCTGCGTGCTGGTCGACCAGCAGGAGCCCCCGCTTCTCCTCCAGCAGGAGGTAGGTCCCGAGGAGCTGACCCAGGAGCCGCAGGTCCCCCAGGCGAAAGGGGCGCTCGGCGAGGCTGCCGACCGCGTCCCGGAGCTCGGTCGGCGCGTCCGGCCGGGGGGCGGTGGCGAAGCCCCCGCCCTGCCCGGCGAAGATCCAGTCGCTCGTCTCCGCGTCGCCGACTCGATCCGGCTGTCCCGTCGGCATCGCCGCGCGGCGGGGTGCCTCCGCTTCACCGAGCCAGCGCCGACCGCTGATCGCATCACCGACGGTGGCGGTCACGAGACGGTGGATCGCCTGGGGATCGTCGAAGCGCACCTCCCACTTCGCCGGGTGCACGTTCACGTCGACTCCCGCGGTGGGAACGCTGAGAAAGAGCAAGGCGGTGGGGAAGCGTCCTCGGGGAAGAACGTCCCGGTAGACCTGGAGGAGCGCGTGGCGCATCAGCCGATCGCGAACCGGTCGACCGTTCACGAAGAGGTGGATCCCGGCGGCGGTGGCTCGATGGGCATCCGGCCGTGAGACGTAGGCGCAGAGGGCCGTGTCCCCATGATCGCGCTCCGCGGTCACCAGCGCCGCGGCATCCCCCTCGGAGAGGACCGCGGCGATCCGGTCCAGGGGGTTCTCTACGGAGGGCCAGGTAAAGGCGTTCTTGCCGTCGCGTCGCACGTCGAAGTGCACCCCCGGCAGCGCGAGGGCGGCCCGGGCCAGCCAATCTCCGATATGCCCCCACTCCGTGGTGGGGGACTTCAGGAACTTCCTTCGCGCCGGGATGTTGCCGAACAGCTCGGCCACCTCGATTCGGGTTCCCTCGGCGCCCGCCGCCGCGCGGGTCTCGATCAGTGTCCCCCCCTCGATGCGCATCTCGAAGCCTTCGTCGCTTCCCCGCTCCCGGGTGCGAAGGCGCAGCTTGGAGACCGAGGCGATGGCCGGGAGTGCTTCACCGCGGAATCCAAAGCTCTGGATCTGGTGTAGATCCTCGACGCTGGTGAGCTTGCTGGTGGCGTGGCGCTCGAGGGCCAGCTTCGCGTCCCCCGGCGACATGCCCGAGCCGTCATCGGTGACGGCAATCAGCGCGGCACCGCCGCCGTGGACCTCTACCCGCACCCGCCCGGCACCCGCGTCGACCGAGTTCTCGACCAGCTCCTTGACCACCGAGGCGGGGCGCTCCACGACCTCTCCGGCCGCGATCTGATCCACCAGCGAGCTGGAAAGGCGCCTCACCCGGTGCGTTTCACGCGTGCTTTCTGCGCCCGTCTGTGGCAATCTGGACACAGCTTCTCCTTCTCCAACGGCGTATTACGGGGTGGGGGGCGGTGCCAGAGGGCTCTCATGCCTTCTTGGATTCGCAAATGCGTTGACAATCCCCCCGAATCTACAATAGTTTTTCCTCGGTTTTGGGAGGGGGCACCATGTCAACCGGAAGCATGAGCCAGATCGACGGCGAAGTCCAAGCTGGATCCGACGGCGCCACCAAGGAGGCCGGCGGTTCGATCCGCAGCAACCCGGCGGGGCGGCGGCGCGAAGACCGGATCGTCGGGGCGACGCAGGCCACCCAGGATCTGATCGCGCAGGCCACCGCTGCCGCCAGATCCGAACTCCCTGTGATCCTGATCGGGCCACCCGGGAGCGACAAGGATCTGGTCTCCCGCGCCATCCACACCTGGGGCCGGCGTTCGGAGAACAGCCTCGAAGCGCTCTCCTGCTCCGCGATCCCGGAAGTACTCCAAGCCCGTGAGATCTTCGGATGCGCCGAGGGCGTCTACCCCGCCCTTCCCGCCGAGTACGCCGGCGCCATGGAGCGGACAGCGGGCTCTACGCTGCAGCTGGGGGGTATCGATACGCTCCGCCCCGATCTCCTCGCCTCCATCCTGCAGGCGATCGCCGACACGTCGTTCCGGCGCGAGGGCGAAAACGCAACACGTCCTCTCGAGGCTCGCCTGATCTGTACCGCGGATTCCACGCTGCCCGAGCTCGCTTCGTTGAGCTTTCCTTACCACCTGATCAAGATCGCCCCGCTCGCAAATCGGCCCGAAGACCTCCTGCCCCTGGCGGCGCACTACCTGCGGGTATTCGCCGAGGATCTCGGTCTCGAGCCGGTCGGCTTCACCGCCGATGCTCGAGCCTGCCTGATGAGCGAGAGCTGGCCCGGTGACGTCCGGGAGCTTCGGGAGCGAGTTCGTCAAGCGGTCCGGCTCGCGGGCAACGCGGCGGTGAGCGCCGAGGCTCTGATGCTCGCCAAGGACACGGAGGAGGTTCCCTCGTTCAAGGAGGCCAAGCGCGCCTTCGAGACCCGCTACGTGGTGGGCCTGCTCCGTCGGTGCGGTGGCAACATCAGCCGCGCAGCACGACTCTCCAAGAAGGACCGCAAGGACTTCTACGACGTCATCCGCCGCACGGGGGTGGATCCGGCGCAGTTCCGCTAGCCGAATCCAACAGCCCGGCGTCTTCGAAGGCCGCGCCGCGCTCCCCCGGAGGCGAGTCGCGCGACCTCGGGTTACCCTGACGTCGTGCGCGTCGCCGTCGTTCAGATGCGGTCCACGGAAGACCTTCCCGGGAATCTCGCGGCCGCCAGCGAGTTCGTGGCCGAGGCTGCGGACGGGGGGGCCGAATGGGTGGCACTCCCCGAGAACTTCGCCTACCTGCGCCGGGAGGGCGCCCCCTTTCCCTGCGCCCAGGGGCTGGACGGGGAGATCGTCGGCAGCCTTCGCGAGATGGCGCGGACCCATCGGATCTGGCTGCTGGGAGGGAGCTTCCCGGAGGCGGTGCCGGGCGACGAGAGGGTCTACAACACCAGCGTCATGGTCTCGCCACAGGGTGAGGTGGAGTCGACGTACCGGAAGATCCACCTCTTCGACGTGGACCTGAGCGACCGGGGAGAGGGTCGCTTCCAGGAATCCGCCAGCATCGCACCGGGGGATGAGCCCGTCGTCGCCCGGACCTCGTTCGGCGGCGTGGGCCTCTCGATCTGCTACGACCTCCGCTTCCCGGAGCTCTACCGGGATCTCTGCGCGCGAGACGTCCGGTTCCTGGCGGTACCGAGTGCCTTTGCCCGAGAGACGGGCAAGGACCACTGGGAGGTGCTGCTGCGCTCGCGGGCGATCGAGAGCCAGTGCTTCGTCCTGGCACCCGCCCAGTGGGGGCAGCACTCCCCAGACCGCGCCAGCTACGGCCGGTCCCTGATCATCGACCCCTGGGGCCTGGTGCTCGGCGTGGCCCCAGACCGCCCCTGCGTGGTCCTGGCGGACTGTGACCTGGCTCACCAGGACCGGATTCGCGCCACCCTTCCCTCCCTCAAGCATCGCCGCCTCTAAGCCGATGAGCCTCACCGAAGGATGGGGGTGGTGTGTCCGCTGAGTTCCAGCGCTCCGGAGCCAAGGCGATGCTCCTGATCCGCAACGGCGGGTTCGAGGGGATGTCATACGAGATTACCGCCGAAGAGACGCTGATCGGCCGTAATCCCACCACGGACATCACCCTGCTGGACGAGGGGATCAGTCGCGAGCACGCGATGATCGTCTACGACCCGGAAGAAGACACCTACACCATCGAGGACCTGCAGTCGACGAACGGCACCAAGGTGAACGGCAAGCGGGTCCGCTCCTCGGATCTCGCCGACGGCGACGATCTGCAGATCGGCCACACCCACTTCCATTTCAGTCTCACTCCTCCGGCTATGGACTAGCCAGGCCGGACGCTCCGAGGTATAAGGGGCGTGAGCCCGGCCAGGTTCGGCCGGTCTGGATTCGGGGGACGATCATGGAAGACCCGCGCGAATACCCGCTACGATCCGTAACGACTCTCGCCGCCCTTGTTCTACTTGTCGCAGGCCTCACTCTGCTCGCCGGCTGCGTGGGCACCGCGGGTCCCCCGGCGGCGCCTGCCGCACAGCCCTACAAAGTCGGTCCGCCGGACCAGCTCGTGGTCACCATTCTTCCCGATCCCATCATCGAGCGGCAGGTCGTGGTCCGACCCGACGGCATGATCTCCATCGACCTGATCGGAGACCTCGCCGCCTCGGGCCGGACTACCGAGGAGATCGCCGCGGAGATCGAGAAGCGGATCCGCCGCTTCAAGCGGAACGCCAGGGTCACCGTCGCTCTGTTCCAGTCCCTCAGCGCTCAGGTCACCGTGCTCGGGGAAGTGAGGTCGCCCTCCACCTTCGCCCTCGAGCGGGACACCCGCGTCGTCGAGGCCATCGGTACGGTCGGCGGTCCAACGCTATTCGCGGCGAAGAGCCGGATCAAGGTGATCCGCCACCAGGACGGCAGGACTCACGTCTATCGCGTGAATCTGTCGGCCTTGGAGAACGGGAACCTCCGGAGCAACATCTTGCTCCTGGGCGGCGACGTGGTCGTCGTGCCTCCGACCGTATCCGCCACGATCGGATATTTTCTCCACGGCATCTTCTTCCCCTTGCAGCAGGTCCTGGGGCTCGGGGCGGGAGGAGCCACCACGATAGTCACCGGCGGCCTCTAGCCAACATCTCTCACCAGCTCGCTTCGCGCCCTCCCTGGCTCGCTTCCCGGGGGGGGATTTCCGCGTGTAATCCCCATCACATGGGCCCAACCCACCCCTGCCGATCTGTCTCAGTGACTCGAGAGACGGGACATCGGCTCCGGTTCGGGAGGTGTTTGGGCCATGCAGCGAAGCATCCATCGATTCCCCTGTGCCGCGCTTGCGCTGATCGCGTTGTTCTTCACGAGCGCAGTCACGCAGTGTCCGATCAGAGGGCTGGCTGTCGAGGTTCCCGACCTCGAGGCCAATCAGATCCAGGGCCTCCAGCTCTGGCGAACCGACGATGAGACGGGCCAGAGCTACGACGAGAATTGCCGGATCGTCTTCGGAGAAACCGTCGTCGCCAATGGCAAGGAGATGATGGAGTACACCTTGCTGAGCCCCGAGGGCGAGCCGCTCCTGGAATCGAACTACGCAGCCATCGATCGGAGAGAAGGCGAAGATGGCCCTGTCCGGCTGTACTTCCTCTTCGGCAGCTGGAGAGAGGCACCGGGCTGGTTCCGGGTCACTAGCTACAATGCGGTGGGAGAGTCGGAGATCTCGGCAGAGGCGATCTTTCTCTAGACGAAGCTCAGGACCGAGAGGCCGCGGTCGGGGGGAGCTCAGCTGGCTCCGGTTCCTCGAAACACCGCAGGAACAGTCTTCAGCATGATCCTGAGATCTGTTCTGAGGGACCAGCTGTCGATGTACTCGAGGTCGAGCTTCACCCACTCCCGGAATTTGATGTTGTTCCGCCCATTGACCTGCCAGAGACAGGTCAGGCCGGGGCGCATCGAGATCCGCCGCCGGTCGGCGTCGTCGTACTGATCGACCTCGTGGGGGACCGGCGGACGGGGCCCCACGATGCTCATGTCTCCAACGAACACGTTCCAGAGCTGCGGTAGCTCGTCGAGGCTCCAGCGACGCAGCGCGCGTCCGACTCGTGTGATGCGGGGGTCGTTGTTGATCTTGAAGACGGGACCTTCCATCTCGTTCAGATGCGCGAGCTTCTCCTTCTGCGCCTCCGCGTCGACACACATGGTGCGCAGCTTCCAGCACTCGAAGCGACGCCCATTGAGGCCGCAACGAGTCTGACCGAAGAAGACCGGCCACCCCGAATCCCATAGGATCGCGATCGCGGCGCCGAGGATCATCGGCCCTGCCACCACCAGGCCGACGCCCGCCCCGATCAGATCGATGCCGCGTTTCACCGCCAGCCTGAGCTTGCCATGGTGAACCGGTGCGAAGCTCAGCGCCGCGTGAGAGTCGAAGCGTGTGACCCGAGGCGGCGGCAGATAGTCCCCGAACAGATCGGAAAGCAGCGTGAGCGGGACGCCCACCCTTCCGCAGGCGTCGACCGCGGGGCCGAGGATGGACAGCATCGAGCGCGGACAGGCCACGATGACCTCGTCGACGACGACATCGCGCAGGATGTTCGGGACCTCGATCAGCTTGTGGACCTTCTCTGGATCGATGCGCTCATCGGCCGGCCAGTCGCTCTCGTCCACGAAGCCCACCAGCCGCAATCCCCACTCGGGGTGGGCCCGGATCGCCTGCTCCACGTGATAGGCGCGCGGCCCGGAGCCGATCACCAGGATCTGCCGGTAGTTCCTTCCGCGGCGGCGCAGCCAGCGAAGCTCCCCCAGGATGGCGAAGCGCATGGATCCGACGGAGAGGACCTGACCGAGACCGCAGAGAAGCGGGAACACCGGGGAGACCGGCGCCCGGAGCAGGAAGGCCAGCGCTCCCATCAAGACGATCGAGGCGGCGCCGGCAATCAGGAGATCCGAGACGATGCTCGAGAGAAGCTGGCGCCGGCGGGAGCCGTAGAGGTCCAGACGCACCAGGATGACCGGCCAGGCGAGGCAGTTGACCAGGCCGAGGGCCGCCACACTCCAGCCCCGGGAATCGTCCAGATCCGGAGCGGCCCCCGCGAGCCCCAGCACGAGCACGAAAACCAGCCCGGTGAGGCATACATCCGTGATCGCGAGCAGGAATCGCAATCTCTGTGATTGCGCTTTCAGCAACGGAATCCCCTCAATCTGGCGAGGTCTTCAAGGGGCGAGCCCCCTCGGCAGTAGGTACGAGGAATTGCTGGCTGGTAACGCCTTCCTACAGCTCCCCCGAGGGGGGCAACCGATCCAAACAACTAGCGAGAAACAAATGGCGAAGGACAGGTGCTGGATCCTGCTCCGGCGTTATCGGTAAGAAACGTACGCAAGTCCAGCTACAGAGGTGTCAGATCGTGCTCAACCGATCAGGATTGCGGTGAGTGTCGTCCGACCCACCTCACCCTATCATCCGTCGACTGCCTCCATTCTCCCCTAATCAGGGGTTATACCCCCTGGCTGTCAGAGTTTCCACCCGAAAGCAAACCTTCAGCTTCTTCTTCCGGGGTCCTGCCGGCTCGCGGTGCTCGACCGATCCCCTGGGGGCCTGATTCTTCATCGGGCATTCCCCCTGGGGTTGAAACGAAGTACCTTGATACAGGGGTCAAATCCGCCGAAGGGTATTTTGTCCGGGGACCGCTAGGGTGGCGGTGGGGGAGGCATCGGGATGTACGAGTCGTACTTTGGCTTGTCTGAGCCCGCGTTCGCCCTGACACCCGATCCCCGCTTCCTGTGGCTCTCGACGACCCATGAAGAGGGTCTCGCGGCGCTCTACTACGGGATCACCCGGCGCAAGGGCTTCATCCTCCTGACCGGCGAGGTGGGTGCTGGGAAGACCACTCTGCTTCGCACCGTCCTGGACCAGATTCCGGCCGAGACAGAGACAGCGCTGGTGATGAACACGGCCAGCCTCGCCCCCCTGGATCTGCTCAAGCTGATCGCCGCCGAGCTCCGCATCACTGGCGAGTTCCAGTCGAAGGTCGACTACATCATCGCCCTCAATGAGTTCCTCCTGAAGCGGCTCGAGGCGAGACAAAACACCCTGTTGATCATCGACGAGGCGCAGAATCTCGGCCCGGAGATCCTCGAGGAAGTTCGCCTGCTCTCCAACCTCGAGACCGATACGGAGAAGCTCCTGCAGATCGTGCTGACCGGGCAGCCCGAGCTTCGCAGGCATCTGGCCGCGCCCGAACTCCGCCAGCTCCGCCAGCGGATCGCCATCGAGCACCACGTCGAGTTCCTCAAGCCGGACCAGGTGGTATCCTATCTCGCCCACCGGATCGAGGTGGCCGGAGGGCGATACGAGGAGGTCTTCGCGCCCGGCTGTGAGGTCACCTTCTACGCTTTCTCCGCGGGCTGTCCTCGCCTGATGAGCTTGCTGGCCGATCGAGCCCTATTATCCGCCTACGGTAGGGAGCAGCGCCCGGTCTCCCCGACCCTGTTGGAGAGCAAGGCCAAGGAGATGGACGCCGCCAGAAACGAGGGGCTCGGCGAGCTGGAGGACTAGCGTGGGCGAGATCAGCGACGCACTACGCCGGGCTAGGGGGGAGCACAGCAAGGACGGAGCGGGTCGCGGGATCAAGGAGCGGATTGCTTCGCCCGAGGATTCGCCCCCGAACGCTTCGCCCGAGGATTCGCCCCGGCGGGTCGAGCTGCTTTCCGGCACTCCGCATCCCGAGCGGGATCTCGCCGGTCCGGCCGACCGAGAGAGTGCCGAGTCGCGCTGCGTCACCCTCGGCCGCAACCGGGAGGAAGGGTGGCAGTCGCGCATCGTCGCGATCGACGGAAACAACCCCGCCACCGAGTCCTTCCGCCAGCTGGCGCTCCGCCTGCGCGCCGAACTCGAGCGCCGCTCGCTGCGGAGCGTCGTCGTCACCGGACCGCTCCGCGGCGAAGGCAAGACCACCGTCGCTTGCGGCCTGGCGCTCGCACTCGGCTCCGTCAGCAGGGGGCGAGAGGTCGCCCTGGTGGATCTCGACCTCCGCAAGCCGAGCGTCGCCGCCGACCTGCGGATCCGCGTCGACACCGGCATCGAGGAGGTCATCCTAGGCGCGCGTGCGCTCTCCGAGGTACGGGTCTCCATCGAGAAGCCGGCCGTCGACGTGTTTCCGGCCGCGAGACCCGACGACTCGGCCCACGAGCTGCTGATCGAGCCGGGGTTCGCGTCGCTGATGCGCGAGCTCGAGCGCCGCTACGCCACGGTGATCTGCGATGCGCCACCCGTCCTTCCGGTACCCGACACGGGCCTGATTCTCGATCAGGTGAGCGCCTA
The DNA here is from genome assembly GCA_964615365.1 of uncultured Spirochaetales bacterium. Taxonomy (GTDB): domain Bacteria; phylum Myxococcota_A; class UBA9160; order UBA9160; family UBA6930; genus CAVXZE01. The sequence continues at coordinate 32,935 of CAZTOU010000002.1, read as the reverse complement.
CATCGCGGTCGCGCGGATGGGCAAGACGCGCGAGCGGGCGCTCCGGAGCATGGTGGAGATCCTTCCCCGCGAACGGCTGCTGGGTACGGTCTTCAACGAGGGACGCCTTCCGGTAGCTCAAAAACACTACGGATACTTCAGCGACGACTAGCCGAGTCCCGCTCAGCCGGGGAGTAGAACGTGGCAACGGATCAGTTCGACGAGAGTGAGGAGCAATCGGGGCTTCCCGCATTCCTCATGGACCCCCAGGGTATCGTGCTACGCCGCTGGCACTGGATGCTGGGCGTCTTTCTCCTGACCGCCCTCGCCGGGGCGGTCTTCGTCGCGCTGCTACCTCAGACCTACCAGGCGAGCGCACGTCTCCTTCTCACCCACCAGCGCATTTCCGAGGAATTGGTGCGTCCGGCCTCTCTGGACCGCATACCCGAGCTCGTGAACGCCGTCGTCGGGGAACTTCTCTCCCGCGACTCCCTGATCGCGGTGGCCGCGACTCACGATCTCGCCGAGAGGATGAGCATCGACGCACCGGCGCCGGTACTGGTCAAATTGATGCGCCTTGGGATCACGGTGGAGCCAGACCTGGATCTGGAAAGCCAAAGGCACCAACGCGGCGCGGGAGAGCAGTCCTTCATCCTGGCGACTCGTTTCGAGTCAGCCGATCCGGTGGTCGCGGCGGACGTGGCCAATGAGCTTGCCAACCGCTTCACCTCCATACTCCTGCGCCGACAGAACCGCCAGGCCACGCTCACCACCGATTTCCTGCGCCGCGAGGCGAGGAGCGCCGAGGAGGAGCTGGCGCGGCAGCGCACACGCATCGCCGAGTTCACGAAAGCTCATCGCGGCGAGCTGCCGTCGGAGCTCGAGACGAAGCTGGCGAGCCTGGAGCGGATGCAGGCACAGAGGCACTCGCTGGCCCTCCAGGTCTCCGACGCCGAGGGGCGCCTGCTGGTCCTCGGGAGCCAAGGCGCCGCGGGTACGGAGGCGTCGCTGCTGGCGGAGCTTCGCGCGCGCCTGGTCCACGAGCGAACCGTCTACACCGATGAGCACCCCAACGTGATTGCGGTCCGGCGGCAGATTGCAGCCCTGGAGGCAGAGACCGGAGGGGGATCGTCCAGCGGCGGCCGGGGAGCGACTTCGAGGGATCCAGCCGTGGCGGCCGTACAGCAGGAGGTTGAGGTCCTCCGAGGGCAGAGCCGGGAGGTCGAGCAGGAGATCCGCAAGCTCGAGGCCGCCGTCGCCGCGATTCCCTCCCTGCACGAGGAGTTCGCGGCGCTCCAGCAGCGCGAGGCCTTGCTCCTCGAGGGTTTCCAGGAGGCGTCGAGAAAGGTCCAGGAGGCGGAGCTGGCCGAAAGTCTCCAGAAGGCCCAGCAGGGCTTCCAGGTTACCCAGCTCGATGTGGCGATCCCGCCGGAGCAGTCGATGAGGAATCGCTGGAAGTTCGCCATCCTCGCGGCCGCCGGGGCGATCGGCGCTTCGATGCTGATCGGGGTGCTGCTCGAGCTCATCGATCCGGTCATCGTGGCGGTGCGCCAGCTCGAGGCGCAGACGGGAACGATCCCGCTCGGCATCATTCCCAGGATTCGCTGAGTCGCGAGCCATCGCGTCTGGGCTGAAATGACTCCGCCGCAACCGTTCGCGAGCAAGGGCGAGAGCCACCGGAACGACCTGCCTCTTCGCGTGCTCCTGTGGCTCGCGCTCGGGATCTGCTTCTCGCCGGTGCTGACCGATCTCGCGCGCCACCTCGCCGCGGAGCCGTGGGCACGATACGTCCTGTTGTTTCCGCTGCTTCTCGCCCGATGCGCCCGGCGTGAGCGCTGGGATTCACCCTCGGCTCGGATGGGAGCAGCGCTGCTGGTGATCGGTCTGGTCGTCGAACTGGTGGCCGTGGGGGGCGGTGTCGTCCGCCTCGGGCGCCTCGGTCTGCCGCTGGTGGTGATCGGCTTGAGCCGCGCCTTCGGCCTGTTCTCCCTGCGAACGGCCTTGCTCGCGCTCTGGTGGGTGCCGCTGCCGCACGCCCTGCTCTCGCTCTGCAGCCCAGCCCTCGAAACCGCCTGGCTGCACCTGGTCGCCTGGCCGCTCGATCTGATCGGCGCGGAGATCCGCGTGGAGGCCGCGCTGGTCCGCGCTGGCGGCGGTGTGCTGGCTCTCTCCGAGCCAGACGGCGGCCTTCCCGTGGCGATTCTGCTTGCGGGACTCGGCTGGTACACATCGGCGCGGCTCGGGGACGGACTCTGGAGGTGCCTGCGTCGCGCGGCGCGCTGGGCCCTGCTCGCGTTACCGCTTCAGATCGCGGCCCTTGGCCTCGCGGTGGCCGGTCTCTTGCTGGGCGCGTCGGGGGAATCGCTGCAGCTCTTCCTCGAGCTCTTCTGGATTCCCGTTGCGGTCGGCGGTCTGCTCCTCGGGGAGCGGCATGTCCGCAAGAGAGGAGATGAATCGTGAACCCCGAGCGAGCCACCCTGCTGGTGGTCGCGCTGCTGATGCTCCTGGTCGGTGCGATCGCCTGGAAGTTCCAGCTTCGCCCCGCACTCCGGGTGGACGCGACCGCGCTGGCGAGCCTGCCGACCGAGATCGAGGGATGGAGCTCTCGCGAGATTCCGCTCGATGACAATGTCGAGTCGATGCTGCGGGCGACCTTCAACCTGCAGAGATCCTTCACCCATCCCCTGGGCGACGTGGTCTGGCTCTACATCGGATACTACGGAACCGACCGAGGGGGGACGCCCGAGCACACTCCAGATGCGTGCTATCGGGCGCACGGCTGGACGCTGTCGGACTTCCGGACTCCGGTGGTGGACCCGCAGCGCGGCCTTCGGGCCAACGAGGTGGTGGTCGAGCAGGAGGGCGAGCAGCGTCTCGTCTTGTTCTGGTATCGCTCCTACCGGAAGACCGGCATCCTGGGAGAATTCGCTCTTGGCGTCGACCACCTGCTCGGTCGTCTGACGACGGGCCGCGCAGACGGCGCGCTGGTGCGTCTCAGCACGCCCCTCGAGGAGGGGGGAGAGTTCGCCGCCAGGAGCCGCCTGGTGTCCTTCGCGAGAATCCTCGACCCCGAGATCGACCGGCACTGGCCCACCGAAGTGCCGGTCCGGTGAAGGGCGCGGAGTTGCGGTGCCATCGGCGGCCGCAGTAGCGAGTTGGTGAGAAATGCGGGCTAGCGGCGATAGTACTCGGCGAGCTCGTCCCAGGCCTGCTCCTCGCTCCAGTCGAGCTCCGAAGCGTCGAGGACGTCGACGTTGATGCGCACGCGGGGTTCGGGGAACTCCACCTGATTCTCGAGCTCCAGCTCGCAGCGCATGTCCAGACGCGGCCCCATCTCCCCGGCAAAGCGCTGCGCAAAGGCACCCTGACTCTCCACGTAGCCGCTCGGGCCGAGCCTCTCCAGCCCCGGCTCAGCGGGCAGCCCTTCGACGAATCGCAGATACGCCCTGGCCAGCAGTGAGACGTGGATGTTGTCTCGCACATAGGCGGGTGTCTTCACGCTCGCGGCTTCTCCGGCCGCCCATGTGCGAACCAGGTAGGCGGTGAAGCGCTCTTCTTCGTAGGGACCGAAGGGGTTGGGAATGACGAACTTGCCGAGCCGCAGGTTCGCCGAGGCCGCGTGATGCCGAATGAATTCCCAGGTGAAGGCCTTCGAAAGCCCGTAGGGCGAGAAGGCGGGCAGCCCTTCCGAGCCGGCGCCCTCGCCGCTTTCGAATACGCTCCCGGTCACGACGAGCTTTCGGCAGTTCCGCTCCCCGAGCGCACCCAGAACCGCCCTCAGGTTCGCCGTGTTTGCCGCCAGCGCCGCGGCCACGTCGAAGTCAGGGCTCCTGTAGTCCGTCATGTACGCCGCGTGGTGGCATAGGAGATCCCAGCTCTTTTCGCGCGCGATCAGATCCAGGAAGCCCTCGTCCCCGAAGCAGACGCCGGATACGCACTCGCACAGCTCGGAGAGGCGCGCGACGCGCTCGGCACGCCGTCCCTGATAGGAACCGACCGGGCGACGAAGGATCGAGACGACCTCGTGCCCGGAGCGGACCAGCTCCTGGACGAACCAGTAGCCCGTGAAGGAGCTTCCGCCTGTGAACAGGACTCTCATCTGCCCGGGATCACATCAAGCCTTCAGGTGGTGCGCAGGATCGAAATCCGGGTGAGTCCGATCCTTATCGGAAATCACGACCGGCTCGAGCGGCCACTCGATGCCGAACTTCGGATCGTTCCAGCGGACGCCGCGCTCCCGATCCGGGGCGTAGAACTCATCGACGAGGTAGAGCGTTTCCGTCCGGTCCTCGAGCGTGATGAAGCCATGGGCGAAGTTCTTCGGGACGTACAGCATCCGCCGATTCTCGGCCGTCAGCTCCACCGCAATGTGCTGACAGAAGGTCTCGGAGTCTTCTCGCAGGTCGACGATCACGTCGAGCAGTGATCCCCGAACACAGCGCACGAGCTTCACCTCGCTCTTCGGCGCAAGCTGGTAGTGCAGACCGCGAAGCGTCCCCTTCGTCTCCGCCAGCGAGTTGTTCGCCTGCACGAAACGGGTAGCCAGACCGTGCTCGGAGAACTCCTTCTCACAGAACATGCGCGCGAAGAAGCCGCGCTCGTCGGAGCGCTTCTCCAGGTCGATCACGAATGCACCCGCGACCTTTGTCTCGGTGAAGATCATCTCGAATCCTCCTCAGCCGCGATCACGTCGCCCGAGGACCCTCGAGCCCTCACGAGCCTCGCCGAAGGAGGTCCATTCGCTTGGAGAGCCTTCGCATCCTCACGAACTGGTCGCCCTCGAAGTCGCTGGCCTGGAAGCCATACTCCACCATCTTCTGGTGCAGCTCTTCCATTCCGGAGGCGAGTGTGTATTGCAGTCGGAAGTCGGGGAGCACTTCGGAGAGCAGGTCGAACTTCACGCGATAGTCCCGCGGATCCGCCCCCACCTCGCCCGTGTAGGCGATCGAGGCCTCCGGAAGCAGCCTCTGAACCTGATCGGCGACGTCCCGAACCTGGTAGTTCTCCTCGTTGCCGCCGATGTTGATGGCTCGGTTGTGGATCGCCTCCCGCGGCGCATTCATGAAGGCCACGAAGGCCCTCGCGATGTCGCGGCAGTGGGTCAGGGGTCGCCACGGCGATCCGTCGCTCATGATGCGAATCTCCCCGTAGGAGAGCGCGCTTCCGAGCAGGTTGTTCACCACCAGATCGATCCGCACCATGGAGGAGTAGCCGTAGGCCGTCGCGTTGCGGAGAAAGGCGGGCGAGAAGCTGTCGTCGGCCAGCTTCGAGACCTCGGCCTCCGTCTCGATCTTCGATCGGGCGTAGGCGGTCAGGGGGTTCAGGGGGTCGCTCTCGCAGAGATCGAGCTTGTCGCCCTTGCCATAGACCGAGCAGCTCCCGGAGAAGAGGTAGCGCGGAACCCCCGCCTGCTTGGCGAGCTTGGCCAGCCGGATCGAGGCGTCGCGATTCACGCTCTCGGTGAGCGTCGGGTCGAGATCGCCCATCGGATCGTTGGAGATCGCGGCCAGGTGCATCGCGCAGTCGTGGCCCTCCAGGTCTTCGAGAGCGACCTCTCGGCAGTCCTTGACGAGCTCCCGATCGGGGCGGACGACCGGCGCCCACTCGCAGCCATCGAAGAGGCCGAGGTCGCACCCGGTGACCGCGTGCCCCGCCTCCTTGAGAAGCTCGACCAGGTGAACCCCGATGTATCCCTTGTGTCCCGTGACGAAGATCTTCATCTGGTAAGCGTCCCTCTCTGTCCCCGCTCCGGCTGCCTTCTCAATCTTGCTTCCGAACCCACGGAGCCTCTTCGCTCCCCCACAGGCCGTTCAAGTAGTCGCGGTCGCGCTGCGTGTCCATGCAGGCCCAGAACCCCGGGTGCCGAAAGATGGCGAGCTGTCGATCGCGAGCCAGATTCACCAGGGGAGCGCGCTCGAGGATGCAGTCCTCGTCCGCCGAGAGATAGTCGAGAAAGCCCCTCCGGAAGAAGAAGAAGCCGCCGTTGATCCAGTTCTCCCCGAACTCCGGCTTCTCCTCGAACTCGATCACGTCGTCGCCCACCAGCTTGAGTTCGCCGAAGCGCGACGGTGGGTTGACCCCCAGGACCGTCCCGATGCGGTCGTGAGACTGATGGAACTCGAACTCCCGCGCGAGATCGGCATCTGTCAGCCCGTCGCCGTAGGTGACCGCGAAGTTCTCGGCGTTGCCGAGGTACTTCCCCGCCGCCTGGGCCACGCGACTGCCGGTCATGTTGAGCTCACCGGTGAACGCCACGGTCACCCGCCAATCCTGATCGTGGTCCACCGAGTGGATGGAGACCTCGTCGGTCTTCAGATCGACCGTGAAATCGCTGGCGAGAGAGGCGTAGTCGAGGAAGTAGGACTTGATGACCTCCGCCCTGTAACCCGCGCACAGAACGAACCTCTTGAACCCGTGGCTCGAGTAGATGCGCATGATGTGCCACAGGATCGGGTGGTTCCCGATCGGAACCATCGGCTTGGGACGCAATTCGGTCTCTTCCTTGATACGCGTTCCCAGGCCGCCGCAAAGCACGAACACCGGAACTTCGGCGAGTTCGCTACTCATCGATGCCTCCTCGCTGAACGGGCATCAAGAACCCGGCACGATCGCAGGCGACTGCAGGTAGGCCGCAATCCTGCGCTTTCCTTCGATGTCCCGGTAGACCCGCTCCACCTGGTCAGCGGTGAGACCGAGCGCTTCGCCGACCTCGCCCGCGGGGATGCCGGAATTCACTCCCCAGAGGCAGAGATCCATCTTGTCGTAGGGAATCGAGAAGTAGAACTCCTCCTGCGATTGTGGCAGGGAGTAGGTATCGGTGGTCGGTGGCCGGCTGCGGATCTCTTCGGGAACATCGAGGTATTCCGCCAACTGGAATACCTGGGACTTGTAGAGCCCCGCAATGGGCTTGACGTCGGCAAGTCCGTCGCCCCCCTTCACGAAGAAGCCCTGGTCGTACTCCAAGAGGTTCGGTGTTCCGACGACCGCGTAGTTGAGCCGGTCGGCGTGGTAGTACTCCATCATCTTTCGCGAGCGCTGCTTGAAGTTGGTCGCTGCCACCACGCCGAGGTAGGAGCTCGGCTTCAGCCGCACCTTGACCTCTTCGCCATCCGGAGAGACCGCGACGACCGAGAAGATCCGGAACTGATCGCCGTCCACGACGCTCGGCAGCACGATCTTCGAACGCCAGCCCGGGCCGTACTCGGGGATCACCTCGCGGATCGCCTCATCGCGGCGGCGGTAACACCCGGAGCCTTCCAGAATCGGGGTGATGTCCTCGAGGATGGTCTCGATCCCAAGAGCCTCGGCCAGGAGCTGCCCGAGCTGGGTCGACTCATCCGACCCGTGCGACTCCCCCTCCGGCATCTGCAGGGCCAGCACCCGGTCTCGGCCGAGAGAGCGGGCCGAGAGAGCGGCACAAACGCTGCTGTCGATGCCACCGGAGATCCCGAGGACGATTCCCTTCTTCCGGAAGCGCTTGAGAACAATCTCTCGCGTGGCGGCTTCGATCTCGGAGGCCACCTTGGCGCAGTCTATCTTCAGGACGTCGAGTGAGAACTTCGGGTGAGCGCTCACGAGTGAACTCCTCTCTTCAGCTGTGGGCGTCGAAGGGCCCTAGCCGAGCGACATGGCCGGTAGCGCCTCGAATCACGCCTGGCTCTTCACGGAGACGAAATCTGCAACCTTCGCGATCCCATCGAGGTTGTCGGGAATCATCTCCTCATCTTCGATCTCGATGTCGTAGGTCTCCTCGACGAAGGTGATCAGCTCGAGGATCCCCGTGGAGTCGATCAGCCCGGTTTCGAGAAAGGACTCGTCGTCCGAGAGATCTTCGTCCTCGCCGAGGATGAAGTTCTCGAACACGTACTGTCTGATCTCCTTCCGGATGGATTTCAGGTCCATTTCCTATCAGCTCCAAGAGTTGTCGATGAATCTTTCCACCAGCAGTTGGGTCGAGACTATCCCGACCACTGCCATATTGTCACGAACTCCGATGGCGCGACCCTTCTCGAACTTCCTCAGCAGCTTGTCCACGGCCAGCGGATCGAACAAGCCCGCCGCTCGAATCCGAGCCGGTGACAGAAGCTCACCGACGAAGGCGGAGCGCCCCGCGCCCGAGGCGCCCCCCAGAAGGCTCACCGCATCCGGCGCCCGATAGGGCTGCTTGGGTCGCTTCACAACGCTTTTCGGAATGAACTGCCCCATGGCCCGCTTGAGCAGGTGCTTCTCATCCAGGACCTTCATCTTGAGCAGGGGGGAAATCGACGCGGCAAACTCGACGACGCGGTGATCGAGGAACGGAAAGCGCCCCTCCACCGAATGTCCCATTGCCATCCGATCGCCCTGCGAGGAGAGGATGTAGCCCGGCATGAGGATCGTCGTCTCCAGGTACTGGGCCTGCTCGAAGGAATCCCAGCGATCGTATTCGCTCGGAAGCGACTGCTGCAGACCCGCAAGGGCGTCGAATCCCTCGAGCTCGGACTTCACATCGGAGGAGTAGAAGCGCTTCATCCCCTTGGCCCCATCCCACCGCGGAATGTGCGAGAAGAACGGACTCGAGAGATCCTCGCTTCGAATGTGAAAGAATGCCCTCCGGTAGGCGTCCGGCTGAGCCTGGATGTTCTTCATATAGGGGTAGAGTCTCTTCAGCAGCAGCGGACGAAGCTGCGAGTCGGGCCGGGCTGCCCAGAAGCGCCGGATCTTCGCCTCCTTGAAGATGTCGTACCCGCCCAGCACTTCGTCCGCACCCTCCCCGGTCAACACCACCTTGAAGTCGTGCTCGCGGACGAGCCCCGAAAGCATGTAGAGCGGGGCCGGCGCCGTGCGGATGACCGGCGACTCGGCGTGCCAGATCACGTCGGGGAAGACCTTTCCGATGTCCTCGTGGGAACAACGGATATCCTGGTGCTCGGTCCGAAGGTGTCGGATCACCTCCTTCTGGAAGTCGCTCTCGTCGAACTCGGGGTCATCGAACGCGACGGAGAAGGTCTTGAGCGGGTTGTCGGTGAAGTTCTGGATCATGGCGACGATGGCCGATGAGTCCAGCCCGCCGCTCAGGTAGGCTCCCACCGGAACGTCCGAGCGAAGGCGGAGGCGGGTCGCATCGATCAGCAACTCGCGGAGCCGTTCGGCGCACTCATCGGCGTCGCTCGGCGCCTGCCCACCGGAATAGGTCGGCTGCCAGTAGGGCCAGCTATCGATGCGATCGTCTACGATCCGCAGGCTGTGGCCCGGTGGCAGTTGCTCGATCTTTTCGAAGACGGTTCGCGGGGCGATCGGGCACCAGAAGGTGAAGGTCTCATCGAGACCCTTGAGGTCCACCCCCCTGTGCACGGCGGGGTGACTCAGGAGAGCCTTCACCTCCGAGCCGAACACGAAGCTGCCGTCGCCCGTGCGGGTGTAGTAGAGGGGGCGAATCCCGAGGCGGTCTCGCGAGAGGAAGAGCTTGCGGGCCCGTGAGTCCCAGATCGCAAAGGCCCACTGGCCGTTCATCTCCTGGACGCACTCCTCGCCCTTCTCCTCGTAGAGATGGAGGATCACCTCGGTGTCGGAATGGGTGGCGAAGCGATGCCCGCGCGAGATGAGCTCCTGGCGAAGCTCCCGGTAGTTGAAGATCTCCCCGTTGAAGCTGATCTGGAGGCTGCCGCTCGGATTGGGCATGGGCTGCGCGCCCCCGGCGAGGTCGATGATCGAAAGCCGAGCGTGCCCGAGAGCCACCGGCCCCTCTTGCCAGAAACCGACGGCGTCCGGACCTCGGTGTCGGATCGAGGCAATCATCCGATCGAGGGGAACCGCGTCGACCGCGGCGCCCTTCAGATTGTAGATGCCCGCGATCCCGCACATCGACAGAAACACCCTCTCCAGGCAAGGGACGCCTGGATGCGACCTGCAATCCGAGGCAACCCAGCCTACCCAAGACCGTCAGATAGCACATCCAACAATTCCCACTCCGTCTCGATGGCCTGGCGACGGCGGCGCTCCGGCGCGTTCCCGCTTCCCGAAGCTCGCCGCCGATCGCCCGAGGGCGACAGCAGTGGCGGCGGCTCCGATGGTCGAGCTCGACCCCGCCGCGCGGCCCCTGCCCGCGTCGTCGCGACGAAGCGACCCTGACGAATCCCCGCGGGGGCACTCATCGAACTCTCCAGTTTCCTCCCCCGTGCTCTCGATGATCGAGTCTCATTGGGGGGTACCGGTGGTTGGTGTGGGTGTCTTCCGAGATCGAGCGGCGCAGGCTAGTCTCGTTTAGAGCACGGGGGGCGGGCAAGGCGCAAGGGCGGGCTTCGCGCCGCCCTGTTTCGCTCGGAGTGGCGGTTCATGGGATGATGCTCGCGTGGGTGGATCAGCCTTGACCACCCGGGGGTCAGCCGGCGTGGGAGGCTTATGGTAGTCACGCCGAATATCATCGCGTGGTTCGCTCTCGGAAGCTGGGTGCTGATCGCGATCGGCACCTTTGCCTTCATGCGCCCGTCCCATGCAGGTGCCATCACCTTCTTCGGCTCCTACATGTTCTTGCCGTCGGCCATCTCCTTCGATTTCCCGGTGGTCCCCCCCTTGACCAAGGAGGGAATCGCGAGCGTGGGCGCCCTGATCGGGTGTCTGATCTTCTGCCGTCAGCGGCTCCTGCGAGCGCGGATCGGGCGGGGTCCCGATCTCTTCCTCCTGCTGATGCTCGCGGGAGCCCTGGGCTCCAATTTCACGAATTCGGACCCCCTCGCCTATGGGATCTATGGCCAGACCCAGCTTCCGGGCCATTCGACGTACGACGCTGCATCCGTCGTGGCCAGAGACCTCTTCTTCTGGGGTATCCCATTCGTGATCGGCCGCAGCCTCATCAGGACCCGCAAAGACCTCGAGTACCTGATTCTGGTCTTTGCCATTGGGGGGCTCGTCTACTCCCTCCTGATCCTGCTCGAGGTGCGCCTGAGCCCCAGGCTCCACCTCCAGCTCTACGGCTATCACCAACACAGCTTCGCCCAGCAGATTCGGTTTGGAGGCTATCGCCCCATGGTCTTCATGCGGCACGGCCTCAATGTCGCGCTCTTCGTGACGTTCTGCGTCCTGGCGATGGCCACTCTCGCCCGCGTGAGGCGACCCCTGTTCACTCTGCCAGCGAACCTCTTCACCGCCTACCTCTCGGTCATCCTCCTGGCGTGCAAGTCCGTGGGGGCGATCATCTACGCCCTCTTCTTCCTGCCCATTGCGCTCCTGGCCTCACCCAGGAACCAGGTCAGGGTCGCAGCTCTCATCGCGGCCCTCGTCTTCTCCTATCCCGTGATTCGCGCCGTCGACCTCGTGCCAACCGAAGCCATCACAGGATTCATTGAGAGGAATGTGAGCGAGCGCCGTGCCGGTTCTCTCAGCTACCGCTTCGACAATGAGGCGTTGATCATGGACAAGGCCCGGGAACGCCTTCTCTTCGGTTGGGGGGACTACTCCCGATTCTGGCGCTACGACCCGCTGACGGGAGATCCCACCACCATCGTCGATGGCCTCTGGGCGATCACCATCGGCTCGCGTGGACTTGTCGGGCACATCAGCGTCTTTGGGCTGTTGCTCTTCCCCATATTCACTGCCTGGCGAAAGCTCAAGTTCATTCGTGCGAGCAGAGACCGATCCTTGATTGCCGGCTTGAGCCTGATCGCCGCGGTCTTCGCCTGTGATTTCGTTCCGAATTCGAGCGTCGACGCAGCCATCACCTTCTGCGTAGGTGGATTGGCCGGAGTCGTACCCGGGATCCTCAGGGAGCAGCGCCTCTCGAGGAGGAGGTCGGGAGAACGAAGTCGGCGTGCACCCGAAGACCGGATCGGAGCACCAGAGTAGATTCCGATGGCTGACGGCTCAAGCGGCGAGAGAGGAGAGTCGCTACGGAAGCGCGCGGTCCGAGGCTCCGCCTTCCAGATGCTCGGCTATGGAACGGGTGAACTGCTCCGTCTCGCCGCCAATCTGTTCCTGGCCCGATTGCTCTTCCCAGAAGCGTTCGGCCTGACAGCGTTGGTCTCGATCCTCATGCAGGGCCTCGAAATGCTCTCCGACGTGGGCCTGCAGGCGTCGATCGTTCAGAACAAACGCGGTGATGATCCCGCCTTCCTGAATACCGCCTGGACCATCCAGGTGGTGCGAGGGATGGTTCTCTATTTGATCGCGCTCCTGCTCGCCTGGCCCTTCGCGCAGATCTACGACGCCCCGGAGCTGGTCTGGCTCGTGCCGGTCGGCTGCTTCTCTGTCGTCTTCACCGCTCTCAACTCGACGTCGCTCTTCACGCTTCGCCGTCACCTGCGCATCGGTACCATCGCGATCATCGACCTCTCCTCGAGGGCTGCGTGTGTCGTGGTGATGGTTGTCTGGGCGCTCATCCACCCTACCGTCTGGGCACTGGTTGCAGGAGGACTCACCGCTGCTCTCTGCGAGCTGGTCGCGAGCCATTGCGTCAAGGTGGGCTACCGAAATCGTTTCCATTGGGACCCCGAAGCAGCTCTCGACATCGTCAATTTCGGAAAGTGGATCTTCGGTTCCACTGCGGTCTTCTTCTTGAGCCGGCAAGGGGACCGACTTCTACTCGGTCGCTTCCTCGGCGTTTCCTTCCTCGGTGTCTATTCGATTGCAGTGTTCCTGAGTGATGCGGTCGGAGCCGCCATTACCCAGTTGACTCACGGGGTGCTCTACCCCGTCTTCAGCGAAATCGCCCGGGAAAGGCGGGATCAGCTTCGAGATGCCTATTACAGGGCCCGCCTCCGTCTCGACGCTCTCTCCCTCACCGCGCTGGGAGGCTTGATGGCCCTGGGGCCCTGGCTGATCGACTTCCTCTATGACGAACGCTACCAGGAGGCCGGATGGATCTTGAGCGCCCTCTGCATCCGTGTCGCCATGAGCTGCACGCTGGCGCCTTGCGAGACCTGCCTCTTCTCGATCGGACAGACTCGCTGGTCGCTCTACCGGAGCATCGGGCGCACGGTCTGGGTCTTCGTAGGCATACCCATCGGCTACTCCATTTCAGGCATTCCCGGCATCGTCTGGGCAACGGCCCTCTGTGAGATCCCCGTCCTCTTGATCCTCTGGCCCGCGTTCCATAGAGCCGGGTTGCTGCGACTCAGCCGCGAGCTGTTGGCCCTCCTCTTCTTCGCCGTGGGCGCAGGCCTCGGCATTATCGTCGAGCCGCTGCTCGAGATGCTTTCTACCTTCCTCGCATCCTAGGGGGTGAATCGATGCAAAAGCTCCATCGGCCACTCCACGTCACCTTCTTCTGCAACGCCTGGCCGGCCACGGTGTACCCCAGCGGCATCCACACCTATGTCGCGAACCTCAGGAGCGGGCTCTCCGAGCTTCCAGTAGAGAGTCGCGTCCTTGCCGGCAGGATCGCACCAGCCTTCGCCGAAGACGGTGCCTTCGACATCAATGAAGCAACCGGAGGCGACGCGCTCCTGCCAAGGCTCCTCGAGGAGGTCTACGCCCGGTTCTCTCCCCTGGGAGCGGGTCTTCGCACTAGAGCCCGCTGCATCCGAGAGACGCTCCAGAAGATGGAGCGGGAGTGGCCCGTCGACCTGCTGGAGATCGAGGAGACCTTCGGTCTAGCGCGCCAAGTCATCGGCGGTATTCGCCCAGCCACCATCGTCCGCCTCCACGGCCCCTGGTTCCTGAACGGGCCCGCCTTGGGAATATCGCAGGATCGCGGATTCCGCCGGCGAAACGACCGCGAACGCGAAGCCATCCAGAGCGCGGATGCCGTTTCATCTCCATCACGGGACGTCTTGAACCGTGTACGCGATCGCTTCGACCTCCCGCTTCCCGACGCCGAAGTCATCCCGAACTCCGGCCCAGAGGTTTCCCGCGATGCCGTCTGGACGCTTCAGGAATCGGAGACCGACACGATTCTCTTCGTGGGTCGCTTCGACCGACACAAGGGCGGCGATATCATGCTCGACGCCTTCTTCCGTGTTCTCCGCACCCACCCCGACGCGAGGCTCATCTTCGTCGGCCCCGATGCCGGCTTCATGGACGATCGGGAGAAGACGTGGCACCTCCAGGAGTACCTGCATCATCGGTTTCCGGACCCCAAGGCTCGCGGACAGGTCACCGTGAGCGGTCGCCTCGAACACGGAGAGATCGAAGCCCTTCGGCGGAGAGCTTTCCTCACCGTCGTTCCGTCACGCTACGAGAACTTCCCCCTGACCGTCCTCGAGGCCTTGGCGCACGGCTCTCCCCTCATCTGCGCCGGGGCGGGTGGTATGCGCGAGCTCGTCGAGCCCGGCGAGAACGGCCTGCTCTTCGAAAGCGGGAACCCAGAGGACCTCGCCCAGAAGATCGAAGCTCTGCTTCGGAACCCCGATCTGGCCTCTCGTCTCGCTCTGCAGGCGAGAAGAAGCTACGAGGAGAGGTACGCGCCCGCTCCCGTCGCGCAGCAGATGTACGAATTCTACCAGCGCGTCGCCGAACGCCACCGAAGCAGGAATGCGCCGTCGCCCTGACTCTGCGCTCTCGCCGTCACGCGTTCTCACAGAGCAGCGCCTCGAGCTTGTCCACCTCCAGCGCAATGTTGTGCTCACGACGCACCCGGTCATGCCCTCGGCTTCCCATTTCATTGAGCGCTTCTACCGGAAGCCGTAGAGCCTCTTCCATGGCCATCACGAGGGCCTCACGGTCCGCCGGGGGAACGAGCCAGCCGTTCTCCCCTGGGCGCACCAGGTCCGGGATTCCCCCGATGTACGTCGAGATCACCGGGCGACGAAGAGCAAGCGCCTCCATGATCACTACCGGCAGCCCTTCCATGAAGCTTGGCAACACCATGCAACGCGATCGACCCAATTGCTTTCGGACCTCTTCTCCGTCGACCCACCCGGTAATCTCTACCTCTCCTTCGATCGCATTGCTCCGAATCGCATCTTCGACTTCAGGCCGCATCGGCCCGTCACCAAGAAGAACGAGGCGAGCATCCCATCCTCTACGGATGAGATCTGCAAATGCTTCGACGAGGATGAGCTGACCCTTCTCCTGGCAGAGCCTGCCGATGCATAGGAACACATTGCTGGCGGGATCAATCGGCTCGGAGCTGCCGAGGAAGGAGTCGTCCACCGAGCAATGCACGATATGGATCTTCTTCCACGCAGGATAGGCCGTCCACCGCCTCATTTGCGCCCCGGTGTAGTTGGAAATGGCTACCGAGAATCTGGACGCCTCGACCTTTCGACCGATGGCCACCTCGATCGGGTGATCCCACTCGTCAGAACCGTGAACCGTCATGCTATAGGGAGGCCCACCCAAGGAGTCGGCGATCCTTGCGACCGTCGCGCAATTCGTTCCGAAGTGAACGTGAATCTGGTCGAGACGTTCCGAACGAGCAAGCTGGCAGACGAACGCGGCCTCGACCACGTAGGCGACTTCACGAACCAAGCCTGCCCTGCCTCGCGTCACTCCGGCAAGGAGTTCGCGGAGGAGAGGGATGGGGCGGCTCAAGAACGTCTTGAGAAGCGACGTAAGGAGCTTCAAAGCCCCTTGGTTCAGTATCGTGATCGTCCGACTTGCCTCGGCAATATCCGCTGGGTCGACAAGACCGAATTCGGGGGAACGGATGGACACACGGAGGATCTCGTGGCCGCGGCGCTCGAGTTCCAGGATTTCGCGACGTATGAAGGTATGGCTCACCTTCGGATATTGAGCAGTGAGGTAGGCGATCTTCATCAATCACGCTCCGTCATCATGGGGCGCAAAGCGAATGAAATCAGCGAGTCGTTTCGTCGCGATTCCATTCCGTCTGCCGACCCTGCAGCTTCTTCCACTGGAAGAGCACCTCCACTGCAAATTTCGCATAAGCATAGACGGCGAAGCTCAGCCAATGCCCGGGAAGCACCGCGAGCGCCAGCAGCCCCTTCCGTTGTCCTATTCGCTCTGCTCGAAGCGGTGCAGGGTAGAACTTGCTCATCTCATCCACGCCGACTCGTCGCCGTACGTTGATGTGGATCAGGCTACGGAGGGTCTTCGGAGGAGTCAGCTCAAACCAGGCATCGCTGATCGATGCCTTTTCATGCGCCTCGAATGCCAGGCGAACCATGCAGTCGTCTGCGATGATGTCTGGAAACCTGTCGAAACGAGACCTTCCCGCTTCGGAAACGGCATAGACTCCCGAACCCAACATGCCGTCCTGGACGTACGGTAGACGCAGCCAAATATCGTGATATCGGCGGACGAACCAGGAGGCCCCGCCCAGCTCGACGCAGAGCCGGGGTGCCGCGGCAAGGAGTCCTCTGGCCTCCATCTGGGAGGCGACCGTCCGAATCGACTGGAGGGGAAGGACGATGTCCGCGTCGACAAAGAAACGAGGAAATCCGGTTGCGGCCTGGTCCCCCAGGTTGAGCGCATTGTTCTTTGAAGGGACGTCGGTCTCGATCACCTTCACCGGACTGCCGAAGCGACGAGCGCGATCGGCGGTGTCATCGGAGCACCCATTGACCACCACGATCACCTCGAGCTCTCCGGCTTCAGCACCATCGAGGATTCGCGTCAGGCAATCCTCGATCACGGCGGACTCGTTATGCGCGGGGATCACAACGGAGTACATGGTCTCTCGTTTGGTGCAATCTCGGGAAAGGTCCCGGGAGACCGCAGTGCCATCGAGCCGCACACGAGTTGATGAATAGCACGTTCCTAGACGCCATCAATACCGGGCCGCCGGCCTCGGGATCGGCCGCGACGCGAAGAAGTGCACCGTCCACGACACCGCGGGGCGCACCGCGACTACCAGGCGGAGAAGGCACCTTGCGGTGGCTCCCCCAAAGAACCATCCTTCCCTTTGTTGGGACCGGGAATGACGCATCCCGGCTGCAAACGAAATCGATGCGATATCCTCCAGGAGTCAGCTCACGAGTAGCTCGTAGGCTCCGATAGTACGACTGCTGGAGGAGAACTTGCGCATGGGGATGAGGAAGACGAGATGAGGGAAACCGTTATCGAGAGCTTTGCTTGCCCGAATTGCGGCTCATCAGTCGAGCTCGAGCAGGTCCTTCGTTCCGAGCAAGAAGAGATCCTGGAAGCTCGATTGTCGTGCACTGAATGCAAGGGTGTTTATCCCATACACCAGGGTGTACCTGATTTCATCCCCAACACGGAGCGCGAAGGCCACGTTGCGGCCAGCTTCGGGTTCGAGTGGCAGCTCCACCACGAGGGAGGCTTCGAAGCCGACACCGTATTTGGGCGCACGCTGGAGGAGGATGTTCAGTACTTCTTCGACGCATTTGGAATCTCCCCGGAAGACTTGCGGGGAAAGTCCGTTCTCGACGGCGGGTGTGGGAGCGGAGTACTCACGCTGGCGCTGGCCGAACGCCATCCGGAGACCACCTTCGTCGGGCTGGATATCAATCCCTCCATCGTAGAGATCTTCGAGAAGGGACGGCGTCTCCCTAATCTGCATGTGGTTCACGGAAGCGTTCTCGACCCTCCGTTTGTGGAGGAGTCCTTCGATTTCGTCTGGTCGAACGGAGTCATCCACCATACGGGGGATACGAGACGGGGATTCGACGCCCTGACGAAACGTACGAAGAGAGGTGGAAAGGCGTACCTCTGGGTCTATGAGAAGAAGCTGAGCCCGATGGTGGCATTGCGAATGATTCTCACGCCTCTTGGGCTTCCGAATTGGAATCGCAAGCTCCTGTACCGGCTTTGCCAGGTGGTCTCGGCAATGACATGGCCCGCCGTCAAGATCATGCACTTGTTCTCGAGAATCCCTTTCATCAAGAAGAATGCCCATCTCAAGATCCTGACCCTGGACCGAGGATATCGCGAGCTCGTTCTTACCTGGTTCGACGTCCTTTCTCCGAAGTATCGTGACACCTATTCGGAGGATGAGTTCGAGTCGTGGTTCCGTGATGCCGGATTCGAGGACTGCACTCGCCACTGGTGGCCGGTGGGGATCGCGGGAACCCGGAGCTAGCCCGCATTTCTCAGAGCTGCTTCTGGGTCGCACTTCTAGGCCTTGTGGACGACCTCATTCGCAATCAGGAAGTCGACGATCTGCTTTGCAGATTCGTCAATATCGGACTGGGTGGTGTCGATCACCAGCTCAGGGTTCTCCGGTTCCTCGTAAGGTGCTGAAATTCCAGTGAAATCCTTGATTTCGCCCGCCAGGGCCTTCTTGTAGAGCCCTTTCGGATCGCGTTGCTTGCAGGTCTCGATATCCGCCTTCACGAAGATCTCGAAGAATTCGCCTTCCTTCATCAGACTCCGCGCCAGATCCCGATCTCGTTTGTAGGGTGAGATGAAGGCTGTCAGGACGATGGCCCCACTGTCGGCAAAGAGCCATGCGATCTCACCGATGCGCCGGATGTTCTCTTCGCGGTCCTTGGCTGAGAAGCCCAGGTCCTTGCACAGCCTGTGACGGACGTTGTCACCGTCGAGAATATACGTAGCGGCGCCCATGGTGAAGAGGAGTTTGTCCACCTCGACTGCGATCGTGGATTTCCCGGAGGCTGAGAGCCCGGTGAACCAGAGAACAGCAGCCTTGTGTTTGTTTCTGATCTCGCGCATCGCCTTGTTGATGTGGCGCGAGTGCCAGACTACGTTGGTGGCTCTCTGTTCCATGAGTTGCTCCAGGCTTGACTCCAAGAACAGACAAGATAGCCAAGACACGCCAAAGGAATAGAGCGGAGGACTCGTCACCAGGCCGGCAGGGCCAGATTCCTCCGCTATCGCGTACGCCAGAAGGCGACGCCGACCGAGGCATCCGGCGCGATGTTCAGTGACCTCGCGCGGGAACGCTCCCATTGGTCGTATCGCTCCAGCCAGGAGCACCGGGCCAGCTCATCCTCGGCCATGGGGTTAAGGTAGGCAATGCGAAGGCTGCGGGGATTCGCCTCGAGCGACTCGCGAATGCGTTCCAGCACCGCACGCATCGCATCCCTCCAGAAGGGATGGTACATGAAGATGGCGGTGACGTCTGGAAAGCCGTACTCCTGCGCTGGCATCTGCTTGATCTCCACGGGACAGCGTGCCCTCCGCATGCGCCCGACGTTCGCGATGCCCCGCTCCACGAGTGCGGGATTGAGTTCGATGCCGACAGCACGATCCAATGGGTAACGGCTGGCCGCAAAGAACAGCGGGCGCCCCAGACCGCAACCGATGTCGACCAGAACGTCGCCAGCTCCCAGCTCGATCCGTGAAAGGACCGCACGGATCACCGAATAGGGAGTCGGCTCGTAGTGGATGCTGCCCGACGCGAAGGCAGCCTCATAGCCCGAGGTCGAGACGCCCAGCCAAGCTTCCCACAGCTCGTCGACGGGGTGCATGAGGCGGGTCTTGAGACCCGATCCTCGAAGACCGCCGAGCCTCCGCACCAAACCCATGATCAGCGCTCAGGGAGAAGCCGGATCCAAGAAGCCGCTCTGCGTCCCACTCGCTCCACCTAGGAGAACGCTACCGATGGTCGCGTTGTGGCGCAAGTAGACGGCTCCCCCCGTGAGCCGCCAGGCGACTTAGAAGGGAGATCCGTTACCCCCGAAGGAGCGAAAGCTCCTGGGCTTCCCTAGTTCCCCCGCAGCACCGGGGGCGGGAACCACGATCCTTGCGTGGTCGTGCAGCTCTGGTTGTTGAGCAACCGCTCGGCGGGCAGCGTGGACAGCGTCCCGCTGAAGTCGTCCGCGTCGGCCCCGATGCTCGGCCAGCCGCCCGACTCCTGGCACCACCAGCTGGGTGGACCGCTCCGGTAGAGGGAATCCGGAATGTTTCTTTGCTGGCGCCATGTCGACGGTGTGACCTGCCCCTGGTAGTTGTCCGCGGCGTGGGTGTTGACTCGTGTTCCCGGGTCAAAGCAGTCGTCGATCTTGAGCTCGGCTTGGTAGAGGTTCCCGACGATCACGGTATTGTGGGAGAAGTTGTCGATGCACCTCCCCATCTGAGGAGACCCGCCCAGTCGATAGGCGCTATTCGCCAGGTAGAGGACTCCGTGGTTCTCTATTCTGTTGTCGACGTGGGTGCCCATGCTGGCGTAGAAGTTGCTGGCGCCGCCGGCGGAGCCGATCCGTTGGCGGACGCGGAAGAAGGTGTTTCCCACAAAGTGCCCACCATAGTAGTTGTCCACGTGGTTCGAGCACACTCCGTCGGTTCCCTCGAAGAGGTTGTCGTGGCTCGGACCACCGTGGAGGAAGTTGGTGCGCTCGCAACCGGAAGCGGCAGTCGGTTCTCGGTGGAAGTTGTAGGCCACCACGTTTCCGGCCGCCCCCTGCTGGATCTCGATGCTGATGGGAGCGTTTTCGAAGGCATTGTTCTCGATCACGTTGTCGTAGGCGCCTGAATTGACGTAGATCCCGGCCTTGTTCCAGCGATCCGGCTTGTGGAGCGTGCCGAAGATGTTGCCCCGGATCAGCACGCGGGCCGATTCCTCGAGCTTCATGAACTCGTTGGAGTAGTTCCCGGTCCAGCGCATGCCGATGAGCCATGAGTCGGCGACCCCCTCGACCAGGATGGGGGGTCTGTACAGCTGGAGTGCGACAGCCTGATTGAGGGTGAAGTGCTCCAGCCCGATGTGAACATACGGCTCGAAGCGTTCGACGACGCGATTCGAACCGGTCATGTCCTGCCGCACAGGCCGGTCGACCGTGATCTGACTTCGGCTCGGATCGACGGCGACGATCTTCGTCTTGTACCCGTAGTAGGCACCGGCCTGGAAGCCCGACGTGCTGTGATGGAAGTCCGCTCTCAGGCTGACCCAGTCGCCCACGGAAAAGCCACTCACGCTGGAGAGGGTGAGGACGCGCGATCCCTTCGTATAGCCGCCAACCCAGGAGCGTGAGTTGCTGAAGAAGGCTACCTGCTTCTCGGCGAGGAGACACGCGTCGTTCATTCGGCAGCGGAGAGTGGTTTGTGCAGCGCCCGCTCCACGGATGACGATGTCCGATCGTTGAATCCAGATCCGCCCGTCGATGTCGAGAGTACCGGCTGGGACGTAGAGAACCGTATTCGGTGCAGCGCTGCGGATGGCGGAATTGAGAGCCGAGGAATCGTCGTTTCCGTCGCTCAGCGTCACGCCCAGAGTACGGACATCGACGACGTTCCAGTAGCTGGTATCCAGCGGAAAGTTGTCGAGGTCGTACCAGTCAGGAACCCGATCGGCTGATACGTCGAGTCCACCGAGCGACGACTGATCGCGAGCGCTCGACGGGCTGACCACCATCAAGAACACCAAGGCAATGCTGAAAGCCACCACACGCGTGGCTCCACGTAGAGGGGTATCGGTGTTGCGCATCTGTCCTTCGCCTCTCACGTCCGTTGATAGGAGGGCAATCGCCCCTGCTCTCGGATGCCCCAACCGTATCGGACCGCCATTGTCCTGCCCCGTGATGGCTGTCACACCCAAGGATATCTTCTGGGGGATTGGTGGGTTCGGCCCGGGATGACCGGCAGGGCGACCGATGACTGCAGACGGGTTGATGGGAATACCCCCCAGAAGATCGAGATCCAACCATGCGCTATATATGCGAAAATCAAGGGTCTTTACAAGAAATCCCAGCCCGTGCGTCGGGCGAGTCCTCGTGCCGAGCACACTCCTGCGTGGGCCGCCCGCCCACGGGGAGTGATCATTTCGCGTTGCGGCAGCTCCCCTGCATCTTCGAAAGAGGCTCTGTAGATCCGTGAAAGAGAAGACGAGGAAGAGGGTCTTGGCTGTCTCCAGCGGGGGCGGACACTGGGTGCAGCTCAAGCGGGTGATGAAGGCCTTCGACGGCTGCGACCTCGCGTTCGTCACCGTCAATGAAGCCTATCGCGACGACGTCGAGCGCGGTCGCGTTCACATCATCAACGATGCGACCCGCTGGAATCCGATCGGAGTCCTTCTGATCGTGTTCCGCATAGCTCAGATCCTGTGGGCCGAGCGGCCCAATGTCGTGATCTCCACCGGAGCCGCTCCGGGATGCGTGGCGATCATCTTGGGGCGCTTCCTTCGCGCTCGGACGATCTGGCTCGACAGCATCGCCAACGTCGAGAGGGTCTCGCTGTCGGGAACCCTCGTGCGCCACTTCGCTCGACTCCGGTTGACCCAGTGGAGCCATCTCGCACTGGACGGTGATCCGGAGTACGCGGGGAAGGTGTTTTGATCTTCGTCACGGTCGGCGCACAGATGCACTTCGACCGCCTGGTGCGGGTCATCGACGAGTGGGCGGGCCAAGGAGGCGAGGCGGAGATCTTTGCGCAGATCGGTCCAGCGGAGTACGAGCCGAAGAACATCCGCTTCGTCAAGTTCATTCCACCCGGTGAATTCCGCAAGGTCATGGTGCAGGCGGATGGAATCATCTCTCACGCGGGGATGGGGACGATCATCACCGCCCTGGAGCTGTCCAAGCCGATTCTCGTGGTGCCGCGCCAGGCCGCGCTGGGAGAGACGCGCAACGACCACCAGATCGCCACGGCCCGGCGCTTTCAGGAGGATGGGAAGGTATTGGCCGCCTTCAGCGACGACGAGATCATCGCGGGGATCGAGGCGCTCGGGACATTCGAGGTCTCCCAGAACATCGGTCAGCACGCTTCCGCCGAGCTTCTCCAGCGCATTCGCAGCTTTGCCCTCGGAGAAGGCGAATAGCGCGCCCGACAGGACCATCGCCTTCGTTGGCGACGACGACTGCGGAGACGCCTGACCTCGAGCCCGTCGCGCGCAGAGGCGCCCGCGGCTCGTCACGGGTGGCGCGAGCGTTCACCATCCCGATAGTGGACATCGTGCCAGACTTCGAGACACATCAACGTCCAGATGCGGAGCTCCTCGTTGCGCCTTCCCGTGAGATGATCCTGCAAGAGAGCATCGATGACGGAGCGGTCGAAGACCTCGGAAACGAAGGAATTCGAGGAGAGCAGCAGATCCCCGGCGAACTCGCGCAGCCCCTCGCGAAACCAGGCGTCGAGTGGAACGCGGAAGCCCACCTTCTTCCGATCGACGATCTTGTCGGGGAGGAACCCTCGCGCGACCTCCTTGAGCACCCACTTGCCCTTTCCGTTGCGTACCTTCACGCTCGAGGGGAGCCGGAACGCGAGTTCGACCAGGTTGTGATCGAGGAAGGGCGGCCGTGACTCCACCGAGGCCGCCATGGCCATCCGATCGCCGCGCTCGAGGAGGTTGTCGGACAGCCATGTATGACAGTCGACGAACAGCATGCGTTGGATGACATCGCCGCCCGCGGCTCGCCAGAGATCCATGTGAGAAGCTCTCTCCTCTCCCGCGATGAGAGCGTCTCGCTCGTAGGCGGTGAAAGGAGCGAACCAGGTCTGGAAGCGGTCCCCTTCCGAAGCAGCCGACATGGCGCGGAACATGGTCCGCGCCCGGGAGTGCTTCTCCGGGGTGCTTCGCTCGAGGAACCGAAACAGCGGACACCGGAGTGGGGCGGGGAGGAGGCTGCTGAGACCGGCCCAGCGAGCGAATCGGTATTTCGGGTACCCCGCGAAGAGCTCGTCCGCGCCCTCCCCCGACAGCAGCACCTTCACGCTCTTTCGGGCCAGCGATGCGAGCTGGAAGATCGCGATATCCGCGGGCTCGGAAATGGGCGCATCGCGATGCCAGGTGAGCTTCGGCCACATTCCCTCGAAGTCCGCGGGTCTCACGATCACCTCGTGGTGCTCCGTTCTGAGCTGAGTGCTCACCTCGCGAGCGTAGGGAAGCTCGTCGAAGCGGGGGTCGTCGAATCCGGCGGAGAACGTCTCGACGCGGTTGTTCTCGGCAAGCTTCGACATCACCGCCACGACGAGGCTGCTGTCGATCCCTCCGCTCAGAAAGGCTCCGATCGGGACGTCGGCGACCATCCTGCTCTTCACTGCCCGCTCGACTCCGCTCGCCACCAGTGAGACCGCCTCGCTCGGGACGATCCGCGCGTCGGCCGCTTCGACCGGGACCTTCCAGTAGGGCTCGATCCGCTGCTCCCCCTTGCTCGTGAGCTGCAGCGTGTGACCAGGCTGGAGCTTGCGGATGCCTTCGAACAGGGTGTGGGGCGGGGGCACGGACCGATAGGCGAGGTACTCCTTCAGAGCCCGCTCATCGACGGCTGGCGTGCTGGGGAGCGCGGCCAGCAGCGCCTTGATCTCGGAGGCGAAGAGAAAGGTCTTTCCGTCCCAATGGTAGTAGAGAGGAAGGATCCCGAGGCGATCGCGGAAGAGCCAGAGGTCTCGGGATGACTCATCGAAGATCGCATAGCCGAACTGGCCGTCCAGCTTCGAGACGCCATCCCGCCCGTGTTGGAGATAGAGCGAGAGAAGAACCTCGGTGTCACCTTCCGTCGTGAAGGTGTGACCGGCTGCCTCGAGCTCGGATCGAAGCTCCCTGTAGTTGAAGATCTCGCCATTGAAGCAAACATGGGCCGTCGCCTTGGCCATTGGCTGCTCGGAACCCGTCGGGTCGATGATCGAGAGACGCCGATGGCCGAACGCGATCTCGAGCCCACGCCAGTACCCCTCATCATCGGGGCCTCGATGGGCGAGCTGGCTCGCCATCCTGCGGACCATCTCCTCATCCGGAAGGCTTCCGTCAAAACGCCGGACTCCAACGATTCCACACACCCGCGCGCCCCCCTACTTGTACTCGACGATCTCCGACCGACTCCCTCTGAGTCGATGCCAGAGGAATCGGGCCTGCCCGAGTGCATTTGGGAGCTTTCCGGCCATGCAAGCGAGCGCATAGAGCAGAGCATGTGACGGTGGATCTCGATGGTCGCGCACGCGCTCTTTGGCGATACGGACGACCCAGAGGGGATAGAGGAGAAGAAGCCATAGGGAGTGGCCCCCCGTCGCCGGCGCGAGGCAGAGCGCGATCAGCGGTAGGATGATTCCCCAGAAGTAGATGCGGAGCGCCTCTTGTATACTCTGGCGATCGAGTGATCGGCCGTCCTTGCTCGACAGACCGGTCATGTAACCGGTGCGGAGAGAACGCCTCCACCATTGGGCGAACCGCGTCATCGCCGCATCGTGGAGGGTCATCTCCGCGTCCAGACGGCTGACTACGCCACCCCCGGCCCGCATGCGGATGCAGAGATCGGGCTCCTCACCCGCGATGAGATGCGGATTGAAGCCTCCGGCCTCCCGAAAGGCGCTTAGGCGCATCAGGGAATCCCCGCCGCAGGAGAGGGTGTCGCCAATCTTCGTATTCCACTCCATGTCCATCAGGCGGTTGTAGATCGAGCGCTCGGGGTAGCGTTCCCTTCGTCGCCCACAAACGGCGACCAGCTCCGGGCGCTCGCGCATCGCTTCGAGGGCCAACTGGCACCATTCCGGGGCAATTTCGCAGTCTCCATCGATGAACTGCACATATGCCAGCTCCGGCCGATGCTTCGTGAGGTGATCGACGCCCGCGTTTCGCGCGCGGGCGGCGGAGAACGGAATGGACGGGTCGAGTTCGACGACGGCCACGCCTCGAGCGCGCGCCATCGCGACGCTGCCGTCGGTGGAGTTCGAATCGACGTAGACGATCTTCGAGACGTCTGACGGAAGAGAGTCCAGGCAGCGCACGAGCCGCTCGCCTTCGTTGCGTCCAATGACGACGATGCCGTACTCGGTTTTCGGAGCGGCACAGGGAAGGTGAGGCCGTTCCACGCAGCTATGCCTGCGACCTGGAGTTTTCGGTCACCGCGAGCCTCGCCTGCTGATGGATGCATAAGCAAAGCAGGTTTGGTGGGTGCGTCAACTCCGAGTCCGCGCGCTGTATGCGAGCGTTGGCGTATCCGGCTGACTCAGTTGCCAGTCGACGGCAGAGGATGGGCTCGCCGGTTGCGGCGTGGGCCAGGACCGAGGCGTGGCGTTCGCCTCGCGGCTTTGCCTATTGCCCGTTGACGAGGACGGGGCGTCCCGGGTTGCCCAGGACGGTTCCCGACCCCCCCTCTCCGGAATGGATCTCGATGGCGCTCACCATCGGGTTCTCGACACCGTGAACGAACTCGATCTCGGCTGACCCGTCGGTCACCTCCACCGAGACCTGCTCCACCACGGCGGTATTGAAGCCCGCTGCGGCGTAGACATCGAGGTCCTGCAACACGATCTGATCTTCGATGCGCACGCTGAACACGCGCATCCCCGACTGGGTGATGCCGCTCCACTTCTCGGCGAAGTGGAGACGGACGAGGTAGGTGCCCGGATTCACCGGGAAGCTGAAGCTCATTTCTTCACCGCCGGCACGATCCCATCGTTCGGTCTCGTAGAGCGGATCCAGGTTGGTGCCGTCGGTGTATGCGCTGCGGGGGGCAATCACGGTAGTGGTATTGAGGTAGCCGTCGTCAGAGATCCAGAGGTTTCCCTGCGGATCCTCGTAGTTTTCTCCCCCCACGTTTATCCGGTACATGGACTGATAGTCCCCCTGGGGAGGGTCGTCCGGAGGAGGTTCGGAGCCCGGCTCCCAGCGACTGGGGTCGTCGGGATAGGCATCGCTGTTGTCGCCTACGCCGTCGCCGTCGCGATCCGACCACTCGTTGGGATCGTTCGGGAAGGCGTCGCTGACGTTGGCCACGCCATCGCGATCGTCGTCGTTGTACAGCTTGCTATTGGAGTAGTCGCTCTCGAACCCGTCGGCGGCGTAGCCGGTGAGGACGAGATACTCGATCTCGGTATCGCTGACGTTCAGGTTCGCGGTCCAGTCACCGTTGTGGTCAAGGGACAGTGAACCGACGCTCAGGTCACCGGACCGCGCCATGCTGCCGAGGCTCGGACCCGTGTACACGCGGAAGCCGATGATGTCGGGATTCTGTGTGTTCTCCCAAGCGACGGTGACGAGGCGTGCTTGCGCCGGCAAGCCAAGTACCACCAAGATGGCTGCCGAACACAACCCCGCGTTGACGAATCGCATCGCAAGCCTCATGATTCACTCCGTGCCATCTCTATCGTGCCCTAAGAGAGCGAGGGCGCGAGATGTTTCTGTCCCTTGGATCAGGGATGACCAATCGCGCTCAAGACTATCGGTCATAGGAGCCCAGGGCCCGTGACCGGGATCACCAAAGAAGGAACCCCGGGCAGCCAACCCTGAAATAAGCGAGGCCACATCGGTTCGGCTGATCGGCTTTCCGGGCTGGCCGGAGCGGTGCCAAAGCGATGAGAGCCGTGATTGAGGGAGTGAGGTGAGCGAGAGTTCCTTGAGATCGCGCCGCCCGCAGCGCCACTCCCCGATGCTGAGCGGAGACGAAGACAACAATCCGGAAGGCATCTCATTCCTTGGCCTCATCGCTGAGGATTTCCGCACTCATGACCGCAGCCTCATCGACCCGGGTTTCTGGGCCGTGGCGATCCACCGCTTCGGGAACTGGCGCATGGGAATCCGGCCCAAGCCGATCCGGGCGCCCTTCTCGCTCCTCTACATGATCCTCTTCCAGTTCATGGCGCTGCTGTTCGGCATCAGCCTGCCCTACAACACGGTGCTGGGCCGCCGTGTCCGAATCTGGCATCACGGGGGGATCTTCATCGGCGCCCGTTCGATCGGCGATGACGTCCATCTGCGGCACAACGTGACCATGGGCGTGCTGCACCGTGGGGAGGACGACGCGAAGCCCGTGATCGGCAATCGGGTCGACGTCGGGGTTGGCGCCGCGATTCTCGGGGCGGTCGAAGTCGGAGACGATGTCGAAATCGGGCCGAACTCGGTGGTCCTCAAGGACGTCCCGTCAGATTCCACGGTGTTCGGTGTGCCGGCGCGTCCGGTCAAGCTGATGGCCCGACCCAAGATCTGACCTGTCGCGAGTTCGCCTCATCCACCGAATCGGCTCGCCCCTAGCGAACCCGCAGGATCTGCTCGCTGGGATCGGGGAAGACCCCCCAGGGGAAGAGTTGCGGGCTGCGTGGCGTTTTCGCGACACAAGATCCCCTTCCACGCCACTCATCCTATAGACCTGTGGAAGACGGGGGATCGAGGCATGCGGAAACTTCTAATCGTCGCCGGCTGTGCGCTGTGCCTGGCCGCACCCGTCGGCGCCGTCAGCATCGATTGGGTCACCGTGGGCGATCCGGGGAACCCCGCGGATACCGAAGTCATGAACGACGGCACAACCGGTTATGGCTCGGTTCCCTACACCTATCAGATCGGCAAGTACGCGGTGACCAACGCCCAGTACACGGAGTTCCTGAACGCGGTTGCCGCGACGGACACCAACGCGCTCTACAACGGGGGCATGGGCTCGGGTTTCGGCGGGATCACGCAGAACGGCAGCTCGGGAAGCTTCACCTACCAGGTCATCGAGGGCCGCGGGGACATGCCGGTGAACTTCGTGACGTTCTACGACAGCCTCCGCTTCGCCAACTGGCTCCACAACGGGCAGCCTATGGGCGGGCAGGATGGCGCGACGACGGAGGACGGCGCCTACACGTTCAGCGGCGCGACGAGCGTGGGCCCGCGCAATGCGGGAGCCACGATCTTTCTGACCAGCGAGGACGAGTGGTACAAGGCGGCGTACTTCGACGGAGCGAGCTACTTCGACTATCCGGTGGGCACGGATACCCAGACCCTCTGTGCACTGCCCGGGGCGGATCCGAATACGGCGAACTGCGGCTCCGTCGTCGGCGATCTCACCGACGTGGGGAGCTACACGGGCTCGTCCAGCCCCTACGGGACCTTCGACCAGGGCGGAAACGTCTGGGAGTGGAACGAAGCGATCATCGACTCGACCCGCGGTCTGCGGGGCGGCAGGTTCAG
This sequence comes from uncultured Spirochaetales bacterium, assembly GCA_964615365.1. Lineage (GTDB taxonomy): Bacteria > Myxococcota_A > UBA9160 > UBA9160 > UBA6930 > CAVXZE01. Next base: position 4,341 of record CAZTOU010000002.1, on the reverse strand, counting down.
CCATAAACCGAAGTATCTCGAAGCGACGAGCCGGAATCGACTCGATCCGATCGACGACAAGGACTTCGTCGGTCTTCGTGTCGCGGCGATTCCCGAACCGGGCGTGGGTCTCCTCGTGATGACGGGTATACTGGGCCTGGCGGCCTGGCGCAGGCGGAGCACCTAGGCTACATCGGATTCCGTGCTGCAACCCCGCGGGGAACCAAGGGCTCCACACTCGGTCGCGGCGCCGAGAGCCGACGCCGAGGCGAACGCGGCAGGAGACGCGCTTGATCCGGCTCCGCGCAGTGATAGTGTCTGGGCATGGTACGCATCCACCAAGCCATCTTGCTGCTCATGATGGTCGCGGCGACCGCTTGCGGCAGATCGGACGTGGATCGAGCCCAGGGTGCCAACGCCGGTGGGCCAGGACTCGGAGATCGGGCCGTGAACGAAGAAATCGGGTCGGATCTCCGCGAGCTTGCGCAGTCGCGGATCTACTTTGGCCGACACTCCGTAGGCCGCAACATCCTATCGGGACTCGGTCAGCTCGCCGCGGAACACGGGGTCGACGGGATTCACATCGTCGACCTCGATTCCGAGGAGCACCTCCCTGACGCGTTTCTCGCACACTCGCGCGTCGGAGAGAACCTCGACCCGAAGAGCAAGATCGACGACTTCGCCGCGAGAATGCGCGGGGGGCTGCCCGTCAAGCCTGACGTGGCCATGATGAAGTTCTGCTACGTCGATTTCAATCCGGACACGAACGTCCGCGAGCTCTTCGACTACTACCGTTCCACGCTCGACCAGCTCAGCACGGAATTCCCCGACGTGCGCTTCCTGCATGCGACCGTCCCTCTCATGACGAGGGAGATCGGCCTGAAGGAGCGGATCAAGCTCCTGCTGGGTCAGACGCTCTGGGGGGACGACTCGAACATCAAGCGTGAGGAGTTCAGCGGGCTTCTTCGCCAGACCTACGACCAGAATCGCGTCGTCGAGATCGCGCGGGTGGAATCCACGAATCCCGACGGAACACAAGAGCAATTCACGATAGACGGCGAGCCGCACCCCAGCCTCAGTCCCGCCTATACCACGGACGGAGGGCATCTCAACGTGGCCGGACAACGCCAGGTCGCGGCCCACATGGTGCGAGTGCTCGCCCGCAACAGCCGCCAGAACGACTAGGAACCCGGCCTCCCATCCCTCCCGTTGATTCCGGGGAAACCCCGTAAGGTTCTCCCATCATGTCGTACCGCATGAGGAATTTCACGGTCCAATGAGTCGAGCGGAAAACGGAAGACCGCCTGAGGTCAGCGCTGTCGTTCTGACCTGGAATGCCACCGAGATAGCCTCGAATTGCGTGTCTTCGCTCCTGGCCAACGACTACCCCAATCTACACGTAATCGTCGTCGACAATGGCTCCGAAACGCCTGCCGGTGAGGAGATCAAAGCGCGATTCCCCTCGGTAGAGCTCGTCGTGCTACCGGAGAATCGCGGTTTCACCGGCGGTGCGAACGCGGGTCTCGCCCGGTGCCTCGAGGGAGATGCCGACTACATCTTCTTCCTGAACAACGATACGATCGTTGCCGAGAACGCGATCTCGGCTCTCGTACGCGAGCTCGAGGCTCGCCCCCGGGTGGGGGCCGCCACTGCATTGCTCTTGTTTTCCGAGCAGGAGAAGCCGGAGAGAACCTGTCATTTCTATACTGCGTCCATCCATCGCGACTCGGCGCTTCACGAGCACTTCGAGATTGGCACTCCGATGAGTTCGCGCCAGTGGCCCACTGCCTCCACGGACTTCGCTCCCGCTTGCGCTCTCATGTTTCGAGCCGAAGCGCTCGCGGAGATCGGCCTCTTCGATGAGAGCCTTGGCACCAACTGGGAGGACTACGATCTCTGCCTGCGCCTCATCGACGCCAATTGGCCGATGATCACGGTGGGCGACGCTGAAGTGATCCACATCGGCGGTGTGACGACCGGTCGCCTGTCGCCGTACATCAACTACTACTACACTCGAAATCGTCTGATTTGTCTCTTTCGCCACGGAAGCCCGCTGGGCATCCTGCGGAGCTCCGTCTTCACCGCGCGCACCTTCTGGCGCCATATCAGGTCCTACGGCTTCACCAATTGGCCCTGTCACCGATCGTTTGTACGAGCCATCTTCGACTTCCTCGTTGGCGTGCGCGGAAAGGGGCACCCCCCTACGAATCGTGCCGGGTAGGCGCCGACGGTTCTCGAGAAACGGGACGGGACCCTGCGACGATGTGAGTCACATCCTCGAGAACGGTCTCACCTCCCACCGTCTCGACGATGACCTCTCGCGGGGAATCGTGACTGATGAAGTACACGGGGCTCGACGTCAAGCCGTAGGCACCACTGCAGTGCACTCCCATGACGTCGCCCACCTCGAGTCCGTTGAACTTGACGTTTCTCGCAAGCGTATCGAGTGAGGTGCATAGAGGGCCTACCAGCTGAAATGCCTGCTCTGGCCCATCCGGGTGAGAGGAAAGCACCTTCAGGAATCGATAGTTCCTCGGGATCACCATGCCCATGTGGCCGCATGCCGCAAGATGATGGTGCATGCCTCCATCACAGACGCAGATCTCCACGCCCCTCGAGTGCTTCTTCTTGATCACCCGGGTCAGGTAGATTCCCGCTTCTCCGACCAGATATCGTCCCGTCTCCAGAAGCAGCAGCGTATCTGCAAAGCGCTCGTCCGACTTCAATTCAGCGAGCATCGGGTTCACCATTTCGGCGAGCCCCGCAAGGTCCACGGGTTGGTTGTTGTCGTGATAGGGAACACCGATTCCCGATCCAAACACGAGCTTGGTGGGCGCCAGATCGATCTGCTCGCAATGATGCCGAAAGATCCCGATGAAGTTCCTGTAGTTCTCCGAGATGGCTTCGATGTCCAGGCACTGCGTGCCGGAATAGATGTGGAAGCCGACCAGCTGAACGCTCTGCAGCGCCAAGATCTCTTGAATCGCGTCGCTCAGCACCTCTTCGTCGATCCCGAACGCACACGGCTTCCCCGCCATGTAGTCGCCGAAGCCCGGCGGCGTCCAGGAGGGCGCGATCCGAATCAAGATCCGTTGTCGGAGCCCCTTCTCAGCGGCGATGCGATCGAGCCGTTGCGCCTCATCCACGGACTCGATGACGACCTCTCCCACGCCATGATCGACCGCCGCGGCGAGCTCGTGATCGCGCTTGCCCGGCCCCGTAAAGCTGATCCTCTCTGCACCCCACCCCCTGCCAAGGGCGGTGATCAGCTCGCCGCCCGAGGAGACATCCAGAAAAGGTACCGTCTTCGACAAGCGGGTCAGAAGCCCCGGGTTCGGATTCGACTTGACGGCGAAACTGATTTCAAAGCGCCCTTCGAACGCTTCGCGAACCTGCTGTATCCGCTGCTGTACCATGTCCACGAAGTAGACATAGCTCGGCGTGCCGTAGCGATCGGCTACTTGCTTCAGCTCAGTGATCATGTCGGCTGGCTCTTACCCCCCGGTGCGCGACTTCACGTAGTTCAGGATTCGATCGATCGAATCGAAATTGTCCAGCACCAGGTCGGCCGGATGGACCTGAATTTCCGCTTGCTCCTCGATGAACATGATCAGCTCGAGCTGGCTGGCCGAGTCGAGTGTCCCGTTCGAAAACAAGGCCGAATCGCCGTCGAGTCCGTCCAGCCCTTTGTGGTCCCTCAAGTAGTCCTTGAGGCTATCTAGCGTCAAACCCATAACGACGAATCCGTTCTCCCGAGCTTCACGATCGAGTTCTTCGCATGGCGTCCAGTCTCGTCATCCCGGCGAGAGCGAGTCACTCGAGAAACTGCGCCAATATCTTCTTCCTGTCCGGCTTCCCGGACCTGGTCCGAGGCAATGCGGCGACGATCTCGAACTTGCGAGGCACCTTGTGCTTCGAGAGCTTCTCGCCGCAGAATGCGGTCAGCTCGACCGGCTGCGGAGCCTTCCCGCCCGGGCGGAGCTCCAGGCAAGCGACGATACGCTCTCCCGACATCGCGTCCGGCACCCCGATCGCGACAGCTTCGTGAACTCCATCGACTTGATGCAGCACGCGCTCGACCTCGAAGGGATTGACCCGATAGCCATCGCTCTTGATAAAGCTGCTCAGGCGTCCTCGCAAGTGGATCCGACCCTGCTGGTCGAGAATACCCAGGTCTCCGGTCGACAGGTAGCCCTCGTCACCGACCAGGGGCTCCCAATGGCCCTGCTCGAGCAACTGGCCCACCGCCGCGGTAGCCCCGCGAACCCGTAGCTCCTGAGCTTCACCCCGAGCCGCCTCCCGGAGCTCCGCCCTCTCTGCCAACGTAGATGAGACACCGGCACCCCTTGGAATTACAGTAGG
>CAZTOU010000001.1:122821-233321 GCA_964615365.1 uncultured Spirochaetales bacterium | reverse complement strand
CCCGCATCGCCAACACCACCGCCCCCTCCCGCAACCCGTCCAGGTAGTCCGCCCAAGCCTGCATCATTTCCCGCCGCATCGGCAGGTGCTGGGCGTAGTTGTAGGCAGCCTTGACGCTGTTCCGCTCCGCATGGGCAAGCTGGCGCTCGATCACCTCCGGCGGCCAGCCCTGCTCGTGCAGCCGGGTGGACGCCATCGACCGGAAGCCGTGGCCGGTCATCTCGTCCTTGCCGTAGCCCAGGATCCCCAGGATGCGGCGCTGCACGTCGGAGCGGTGGTTTCTGAGGCTCCCCGAACCGAGCTCTACACCGTTCAGCACCACGTCGTAGTGGGTGGCCCGGACACGCTCGGGATCCGTCGCCAGGAGCGGAATGTCCTCTTCCATGGGGGCGACGAAGGGCATGTGCATGTAGGTGAGCTCGCCGTCGTCGTCGCGCTCGAAGACGGGGAAGTCGACCACGAAGAGCGGATCCCAGGTTCGGCCATCCACCCGGCCGAGACGCTTGCCGAGGTCCATGCGCAGGCGGGAGAGGATCGCGTTGGCCCGGCTCGCCGCGTCGGCCTGGAAGAGGAGCACCGTGCCCGGCGCGGCCTGGGTTCGCTCGCCGATGGCGCTCCGCTCGGCGTCGGACAGGAACTTCACGATGGGCGCCTGCCAGCTGCCGTCCGCGGTGATCCGGATCCAGGCCAGCCCCTTGGCACCGAGCTCCCGGGTGATGAAGCCCTCGAGGCGATCGATCTCGCCGCGGGAGAGCTCCTCGGCGCGGTGGATCGGCAGGCACTTGACGATTCCGCCGCCCTCCACGGCGGCGCGGAAGGCCCGGAACTCGCTCTCCCGAAACGCGTCGCTCAGGTCGACCAGCTCGAGCTGGACGCGCGTGTCGGGACGATCGCTTCCCCAGCGCTCCATGGTCTCCTGGTAGGAGTAGCGAGGGAAGGGACGGGGCAGCTCGACTCCGGCGGCGTCCGCGCAGCTTCGAGCGGTCACCTCCTCGAGGACCTCCAGCACCTGTTCCACGTCGACGAAGGACATCTCCAGGTCGACCTGCGTGAACTCGAGCTGACGGTCGGCGCGCTGGTCCTCGTCCCGGAAGCAGCGGGCGATCTGGAAGTAGCGGTCGTACCCCGCGATCATGAGTAGCTGCTTCATGATCTGCGGCGACTGCGGGAGAGCGTAGAACGAGCCGGGGTGGCGGCGGCTGGGGACCAGGAAGTCCCGGGCCCCTTCCGGCGTCGCCTTCGCGAGCACCGGGGTCTCGATCTCCAGGAAACCCAGATCCGTGAGCGCGGCGCGGAAGGCCTGGTAGAGGTAATGGCGTAGCTCCAAGGCGCGCTGCAGCGGGGGCCTGCGCAGGTCGTGGATGCGGTGGCGCAAACGCACCGATTCGTCCACGCCCGCATCCTCTTCGATCGGGAAGGGCGGCGGCACTGCGGTGTTGAGGATGCGAAGCTCGCTGGCGAGGATCTCGATCTCGCCCGTCGGAAGATTCGGGTTCACCGTCTCTTCGGAGCGACGCCGAACGGTGCCACGCGCGAGCAGGACGAACTCGGACCGCAGCGCATCGCTGCGGAGGTGGGCTTCGCTCGAGGCATCCGGTCGGAAGACCACCTGCACGAGACCGGTGCGGTCGCGGAGATCGACGAACACGACCCCGCCGTGATCCCTGCGCCGATGCACCCAGCCGGTTACCACCACCTCGCTGTCGACGAGATCCGGGAGCACCTGGCCGCAGTGGTGGCTACGGCGCAGCGTTCCCATCCCATCGAGCTTCACGTCGAGCTTTGCCGCGGTCTCGCTCACTGCCCTCACATCCAGGAAAAATCAAGTGAAAACGCGAAGTTGGTTAGCAGAGGGGAGAGGGGTGAGCAAACTGGCGGAGCATCAGGAGAGCTCGGTGGCGGAGCAGACGCGATCGCGTCCCTTCGATTTGGCCCGATACATGGCCTTGTCGGCCGAATCCAGCAGAGCCTCGCGGGTTCGTCCGTGGGTCGGATAGGTGGAGACACCCACGCTGCAGGTGAGGTGCAGGACCTGATCGGGTCCCGCCTCGAAGGGGGTCTCGGCGACGATCCGTCGAATCCGCTCGGCGATCTCGATGCCGGTCTCCTCTCCGGTGCCGACCAGGAGGATGGTGAACTCGTCACCTCCGTAGCGGGCGAGGGTGTCGACCTGCCGCACGCACTGCCCTAGGACCTGGGAGAGCTGCCGCAGCGCCTGGGACCCGATCAGGTGACCGTGGCGATCGTTCACCAACTTGAAGCGGTCGAGGTCGAGGAAGAGAACCGAGAGCTCGTTGCCGTAGCGCTCGGCGCGGCGGATCTCCCGATCCATCGCCTCCAGGAGGTAGCGCGCGTTGTAGACGTCGGTCACGTCGTCGACGAGCGCGCGTTCCTTGGCGCGATGGTAGTGCTCCGCGTTTCGGAGCGAGAGGGAGGTGTGGCCGGTGACGATCAGAGCGCGGTGGATCTCCTCCTCCTCGAAGGGACGCCCGTCCCCGAGAGCCCAGAAGACGCCGCTCTCGGCCTCCTCGCCACTCACCGGGAGTGCCATCAGTTCACCCGCCTCGATCCCGATCTCGCGCAGGGCATCGTGGATCGGCCCCCGATCCACGATGCGGATCTCGTCGATTCCGGAGCTGTCGAGGGGCTTCCCTCCAGCGATCAGGACGCGAAGGGCCGATTCCTGGTCCTCGCTGAAGCCTCGAAACTGGCAGCCTTCGCTGCTGGGAATCGGGGCTCTGTGGTAGAGCACGATCCCTCGCTTCCGGTGGAGGGCTCGCAGGACCAGATCGAGGGCGACGGAATACACGTCACCCGGCTCGAGACACGCGGTGAGAGACTCACAGGCGGCGAGGATTGCCGCCTCGTCTCGAAGCCGGAGGTTCTCCTGAAGCAGACGCCGCCTGGACAGGGTGCGCTCCACCACGAGGATCAGGTCCTCGGCGCGAATCGGCTTTTGTATGTAGTCCGTGGCCCCCATACGTAGAGCTTTCACCGCACTATCGATGGAAGCGTGGGCGGTGATGAGGACGAAATCGGTGCCTGGATGCTCGCGCTGGACGCGCGACAAGAGGTCCAGTCCGGAGAGACCCGGCATGGTGAGGTCGCTCAGGACGAGATCTACCGGCTCCCGTTCGAGGGCCCTGAGGGCCTGCTCGGCGTTCTCACAGCACTCGACATCCGCCTCATCCTGGAGCACCTGCCGGGCGAACTCCCGGTGGAACCGGCTGTCGTCGACGACGACGACGCGGGGGCGGCGAGACGGCTCGGGCATCCGATCCTTCCCTTGGAGAGCGGGCCCGCCCTGGTGCAGGCCACCGAAAGCGGCATCGGCGGACCGATTTTCCTCCTTGAGGAGCGTAGCAGGACCGCGGCCGGGTAGGATCTCCCGAGCGAGGCGAGGGAGGGACATGGGCGAGCTTCACGAGGCGCTGGATCGCTACCGGCTTGCCTGCGAGAGCTTTCGCTGGGAGGTACCGGATTCCTTCAATTTCGGCCGGAATGTGGTGGATCGTTTCGCCGAGGAGCCCGAGCGCCCCGCCCTGCTGTGGCGCGACGCCGGGGGCTCCGAGCGGCGGCTCCGCTTCAGCGACGTCTCCGCCGCCTCGAACCGGTTCGCCCACCTGCTCACCTCCCTGGGCGTTTTACCCGGCGACCCGGTCATCGTCATGCTCCCCAGGGTCCCGGAGTGGCAGATCGCACTGGTGGGCGCCCTCAAGGCGGGCGCCCTGGTGATCCCCTGCTCGACCATCCTGCGGCCCAAGGACATCCGATATCGCGCTCGGCACAGCGGCGCCGTGGCCATCGTCACCACGGGTGATCAGATCCCCGCCGTGGAGGATGTGCGAGGCGAGCTCAACGGCGTCTCCCACTTCCTCGCGTGGATGGGAGCGGAGAGACCACCGCCGGGAGGCTGGACGGAGCTCGCCGCGGCGCTCGCCGTCCAGCCGGAAGACGGCGATGCCGGCCCCGAGACACGGGCCTCGGATCCGGCCCTGGTCTATTACACCTCGGGAACCACCGGCCCGCCCAAGGCAGTTCTCCACAATCACGCCTACACCTGGTCCCAGCGCTATACGGCGGAGTTCTGGCTGGGATTGCGCGGGGGGGACCGGCTCTGGACGACCAGCGACACGGGCTGGGCCAAGGCGGCCTACAGCGTGGTCTTCGGTCCTTGGAGCGTGGGGGCCGAGGTCTTCATGTTCGATGGCCGCTTCGAGCCGAGGCGTGAGCTCGCGCTGCTCTCCGAGATCGAGCCCCGGGTCTTCTGTGCCCCCCCGACCGAGTTCCGGCTGCTGGTCAAAGAGGACCTCTCGGAACTCCGCTTCCCCCTCCTTCGGGAGTGCGTCTCCGCGGGCGAGCCGCTCAATCCCGAGGTGATCCGCGCCTGGCGCGATGCCACGGGCCTCACCATCCGGGACGGCTACGGACAGACCGAGACGATCCTGCTGGTCGGCAACTTCCCGGGCAATCCCGTCCGTCCCGGGTCGATGGGACTGCCGATGCCGGGCCATCGGATCGAGATCATCGACGAGCGGGGGCAGATTCTGGCGCCCGGCGAGGTCGGCGACATCGCCGTAGACGGCGCTGCGCCCAGCCTCTTCCGCGAGTACTGGAAGGACGAAGCCGCCAGTCGAGGAGCCCGCTGCGGCGACTGGTACGTCACCGGCGATCGCGCCTATCGCGACGAGGACGGGTACTTCTGGTTCGTGGGTCGGGCCGACGACGTGATCATCTCCGCCGGCTACAGGATCGGTCCCTTCGAGGTGGAGAGCGCCCTGATCGAACACCCGGACGTCCTCGAGACCGCGGTCGTCGGCGCGCCGGACCCGGATCGGGGCTCGATCGTGAAGGCCTTCGTCGTGCTACGACCGGGAACCGTCGGAGACGAGCGCCTGGTGCAGAGCCTGAAGGACCACGTGAAATCGGTCACCGCGCCCTACAAGTACCCGCGCCGGGTCGAGTTCGTCGAAGAGCTCCCCAAGACCGTGAGCGGAAAGATCCGGCGCGTAGAGCTGCGGGAGCGAGGCTAGCTCGCGGCGGGAAGGACCTGCTTCCAGGTGCCACCGCCATCCAGGCTGCGGAGCACCATCCCCCGCTGACCGACGATGAAGCCCACCCGGTCGTTCGCGCCGAAGGCGATGTCGCGCATGAAGGTGAAGATGGTCGGGAAGCCGGAGGTGGGCTGGGTCCAGCTCACGCCTCCGTCTTTGGAGACTCGGACCATGCCCTTCTCGCCCACCACGATCGACCGCTTCGGATTGGGATACACCGAGAACAGAGCCACCTTGCGACCCACGGCCTCGTAGCGCCAGGTGCGGCCTCCGTCGACGGTCTTGAGGATCATCCCCCCGAGGCCGGAGATGAAGCCGTTGTCCTCGTCCGAGAAGCGGACCGTGAAGAGGTACGGGTTCTGGGCGAGAGCGACCTCCATCATGGGCCGATCCGCAAGCCGGCTGTCCAGGTAGCGGCGCAGGAACTCCGGATCGTCCTCGAGGAAATCCTCGTAGTCCCAGGGCGGCGCCCCCCGGCGGCGGATCCGGTCCTGGAGGATGCCAGACTCCTCGACCGTGGCCACGACCTCCTGGGTGCGCGCCTCGATGATGTCGAAGAGCGGGAAGGGATCCTCCTCGGAGCCGAATTTCTTCATCTCCTGCGGGCTGACGCGCGGCTCGATGGCCACGTTCAGATGCTGCTGGTCGGCGATCTGCTGGGCGAAGTCGCGGATCCTGTCCTTCTGCTCCTCGTCGATCTCGATCTCGTTGTAGCCGAGCTCGATGGGATCGAGGAGGATGCCACTGATGATCTCGCCGCGCTCCCAGTTCACACCGCCATCTTCGGTGCGGAACAGGTATCCGAACTCCCCGATCATCCAGCAGTACTCGGTGTTCGAGGGGAGGCAGTAGACGTCGTTCAGGCCCACGTCCTCGAAGACCTTCTCTTCCTTTCGCACCCGTTCCTGGTCGGCCAACGAGAGCCACACGAACTGGGGATGGGTCTCGTCCACGGTGAGGGAGCGATCCTGCCAGGTATTGCCGCCGTCGTCGGTGAAGAGCCGCGTCCCCCACTCCCCCACCGCCCAGGCCCGGTTCTTGTCGAGGGCCGCAATGGAGAAGAGATGGACGCCCTGCTCCTGCTTCACGGTCGGCTGGTGCGTCCAGGTGCGGCCCCCGTCTTCGGTGCGCAGCACCATGCCGAGCTGTCCCGCCGCCCAGCCCGTCTCCCCGTCGGCCATGCTGACGCCGTAGAGAAGCTCCTTGGATTCGGATTCGGTCCCGGCCTTCTCCCAGCTGTCGCCGCCGTCGTGGCTGTAGTAGATCGCCCCCCAGTCTCCCGCCGCGATGATGCGATCCTCGCTGGGGACGGAGACGGAGAAGAGATGGTCGTGGATGAGGATTTCGCCCTTGCCGGTGCGAGGCTCGAAGTGGATCTCGTGACAGGCCACGACGAACGGCAGCAGGGCAGCGGCCGCAAATACGGGCAGGCTTCGGTTCGAGAACATCGGGGGCCTCCCTCTGGGTCGCCTCGGCGGAATCGGCGGGCGATACGACCCGGGCCGAACGCAGCCCGGCCCGGGTCTTTGGAGTCAAGTTGAAGCCTCCTCGGCCTAGCGGCCCTTGGTGAGGCGGCCGATATCGATGTAGCGGCGGACCCTGCCCTTGCTCTTCAGCGGAGTTCCCGAGTTGTCCCAGAACTCGATCCGGTTGCCGGTGCCGGTCTGGGTGTTGACGATGGTGTCGCTCACGACCTTCATGTCCATCGGCTTCGGCACCCCTTCCCAGCCGAGGTAGTACTCCGGATCGTCGTCGCTCCAGCGGTGGTTGTGCCAGATGATCTTCCAGAGCTCCTCCTTGCGGTCATAGGCGAAGGAGTAGAGCGCGACCATGGTCTGCTTGTCGATGTAGATGTCCTTGTAGGAGTACGGGTGATCGGCGTTGCGCGGGGTAAAGCGCAGCTTCACCGCTTTGCGCATCTCCCAGGTGTCGTCCGCGTACGAGAGACCGTAGGGGCCGAAGTTGTGCTCCTTGTTGTACGGGTAGGCCTTCACCTGCGAGTTCATCGGCGCGATCATGTCCATCTCGCCGAGGCACTCCCACTCGTACTGGGGAGGAATCCCCGCAAAGCTGCGCAGATCGTCGAAGGTGAAGTCGGTGCCCGAGACGGCGTCGGTCCGCTGAGCCGACGAGATCCGCCGCACCCGGCGCAGCGTCGGAACGTACACCCAGGTGTCGTCGTTCTTGGCCTCCGCATCCGGCTTGTCGGAGTCCTTGTAGCGGTAGGTCATCAGCATGATGCCGCGCGCGTCGAACGGGGCATCCACCTCGATCCCGAAGGCGAGCTTGCGCTTCTCACCGCGGAAGAGATCTCCGCCCTGCGCCTCGAGGTACTCCTGCTCGATCCGGTGGGAGAGCTTGAGGGTCTTCGAGGTGCCCTCGTAGTAGAGGGGAAGCTCCTCGCCGCGGTCCCAGTAGGAGTAGAAGTAGTGGGTGTTGGTTCCATCCCCGTCCCACTGCTGGTCGAAGTTCCAGATGACCTTCTCTCCCGCCTTCGGGTCGCCCAGGCAGTCGATCTCCTCCATCGGGAAGGGCTGCCCGGCCGTGTAGTTCTCCAGGCTGGCCCCCGGTCCCAGGCGCGGCTGGCCCTTGAACTTGGCGGTGGCCGCTTCGTACTCGGGCGCCGCTCGGTAGTCCCGGAAGGACGGGCCGATCTCGAGCTGCATCCCTTCGTAGAAGAAGAAATCCCGGTTCGACCAGAACTCCGGCGGGAGGAAGGGCTTGAGGGACTCGAGTTTGTCCATGGTGATGACGTCGCCCTCCTTGAAGGTCGGAGTTCCGGGGCCGACGTCCTCCTGCTGTGCGACTGCCGGGGCAGCCAGCGCCAGCGAGAGCACCAGGAAGAAAAACCAAGACGGGCGCAAACGCATACGATCTCCTCTTCTCGCCACCACCCGGGGTTTCCTAGGGGTGTCTACTATTCAGCTAGCACAAGAGGCCACCCACTCGCGACGGCCAACCCCCCAAAAAAGGCCGCATCACCACTTGGCGATGCGGAGCACCCTCCCGCGAACAGCGGCGCTCCCTCTCTAAACTACCGCTGGTGGGATTGTCAAGAACCCAAGCCCATCGGGCAATCTCCGGCGCTCTTTTGAGAGCGGGTCCCATCGCGAGAAGCTCTCCTGTGCTCACTGACGGCTCAACGATCAGACGATCGAACGGGGGGCTCCGATTCAGTCCGCGGGGGGACGAGTCGAAACGGCGCGGGGCATCGCCGGCCAGACGAGGAGCTCCCCACCTCAACCCCCCGGGGCGGCGAGCTCGGGGTCCCTGATGTGTTGATCGACCCACGCCTCGACGAGCCCTGCACGGCTCCTGCCTTCCTTTCCGAGCTTCGCTCGGCTTCGCCTCGCTGCGCGCGCCTCCGGCGCTTGCCTGTCAGGCGCTCCCTTCTCGGGGGCCGAGCCGCACGCCTTGGAGGCGGATGTATCCGGTGGCGGCGGTCTGGTCGTAGGTATCCGCCTCCCCCGCATCCTCGAAGCTGGAGAGCGCTTCGGCGTAGAGGGAAACCGGGGAGCGACGCCCCGTCACCATGACAGACCCCTTGAAGAGACGGACCCGGGCCTCGCCGGTCACGTTCTCCTGGGTACGCTCGATGGCGCCGCGGACGAACTCCATCTCCGGGGAGAACCAGAATCCGCTGTAGATCAGCTCCGCGAAGCGCGGCATCAGTCGGTCGCGCTCGTGCATCACCTCTCGATCCAGGGTGATCGACTCGACGGCCCGGTGGGCGGCGTGCAGCACCGTGCCCCCAGGAGTTTCGTAGACGCCGCGAGACTTGAGCCCGACGACGCGGTTCTCGACCATGTCGACCCGTCCCACGCCGTGGGCGCCGGCGATCTGGTTGAGCCGTGACAGCAGCGGCGCGGCCGCGAGTTCCTCCCCGTCCACGGCTACTGGGATGCCCTTCTCGAATCGGATCAGCAGCTCCGCGGGGGTATCGGGCGCCTCCTGCGGCGAGATGGTGGTGATGAACATCGACTCCTCCGGCGCGCGCCAGGGATCCTCCAGGATCCCCCCCTCGAAGGAGTTGTGCATCATGTTGCGATCGATGGAGTAGGGCTTCTCCATCGTCGCGGTCACCGGGATGCCGTGTTTCTCCGCGTAGGCGATGCAGTCGGACCGGGAGCGCAGCTCCCACTCCCGCCAGGGCGCGACCACCTTGAGCTCGGGAGCGAGCGCCCGGTAGGCCAGCTCGAAGCGAACCTGGTCGTTCCCCTTTCCGGTGGCGCCGTGCGAGAGCGCGTCGCAGCCGGTCTCGCGCGCCACCTCGACCTGGCCCTTCGCGATCAGAGGCCGGGCCAGGGCGGTGCCCAGCAGATAGGTCCCCTCGTACACCGCGTTGCCCTGGATCGCCGGGAACACGTACTCGCGGACGAACTCCTCGCGGAGATCGCGGAGGACGTAGTCCACCGCCCCCGTGGACTTCGCCTTGTCGGGCAGGCCCGCAAGCTCCTCTTCCTGGCCGATATCGGCACAGTACGCGACGACCTCGCAGTCGTAGTTCTCGATCAGCCAACGCAGGATCACCGAGGTGTCCAAGCCCCCGCTGTAGGCCAGACAGACGCGTCGTACAGAACCCTTCGAGGCCATCGCCTTATCCTCCCGGCGGCGGAGTGTAACGAAGCACCGAGGGTACGCGAGGCCAGCGATCGCCGGCCCGCTCCGAGCCGACCCAGTACGCAAGCGCCGCCGAGCAGAGTGAGGCGGTGCGCGCAGCGAGCCGTAGGCGAGCGTAGTTCGATGAGACCGGCTCAGTGCGCCTCGGCGGGGAGTCGCAGCAGCGTGACGCGACCCAGCTGGGGATCGATGGTCGTGTGCACTTCCCCGTCCAGGGCGGCAACGGACTCCTTGATCACCGGCGGGTCGGAGGACGCCACGAGGCAGCCCCCTTTCGCCCAGTGCTCCGTCACCGACACCATCACCGCGGCTGCGGTGCCGGTTCCGGCGGCGCGAGCACCGATGAAGATCTCGGAGGGAGGCCGATCCTGCTCGAGGCGATCCTGCAAGATCCTGTTCAGCACCGACTCGAGGCGGGCTTCGTCCCCACGCACGGCGGGCAGGCTTCTCGCCGCGAGCAGCTCGACGGTGGTGTCGGCGTCGCCGATCCACCCGGCGGCGCGCTCCGCCACCCGGCGCACGACCTCGGCGGAATTGAAGCTCTCGCGTTCGAGGGTCGGGCTGGGCGCGCCCGAGAGGACGGCGCGGAGCTCGTCGGACCACTTGCACAGTCGTGTCAGGGCGCGCAGGCTCCCCTCCACCAGGCCGCGGTAGCGGGCGTCGCGGCGTCCGCCGGTCTGCTCCAGCAGCAGCTCCAGGCAGTTGGCGAGCTCGTCGAGGGGATCCTGGATCTCCCGGTGCAGAGAGAGCAGGCATTCGATGCCTTCCACCTCTTCCTTGAGCAGGATCACCACACCCACCCGAGCATCCTCTGCGACGATCGGAGACGCCACCGCCGCGAAGCCCACGCCGCGCTCGCGCAGCCGGAACCGGAAGCTCTCTCCGTACTCGTAGACCTCGGCCACCGCGTGGAGCACCGCCTCGCGACCGCCCCCCTCGAAGAGCTCGGAAAGGCTCTGACCGCGGGTGGCCTCGGCAGTGATGCCGAACCGCGACTCGAATGCGGGATTCGCGTAGACCACGCGTCCGTCCGGGTCGCCGACGATCACCGGCGCGTCGAGGAACGAGAGCAGCGATTGTTCTGCGCCGGTCACGGACTCACCTCGACGATTCCCGCCTCGAGCAGCTTGCCGACCACGCGAACCGCGTCGAAGGGATCCATCCCCGACAAGGCCAGGATCTCGTTCACGCTGGTCCTGCCGTCGACCATCGAGAGCACGAAGCCCGCGTTCGCCGGGAGATTGAATCTCATCATCTCTTCCGCGGCGATCTTCACCTTCAGCACTCTGGAGGGGTCCTCGATCCGCTCCTGGTAGAACTTGTAGAGGTGGCTTCGAACCAGCTCGAAGTAGCCCTGGATCTCCATGCGTCCAGGGTTCTCGCCGGCCAGCGTCTCGAACAGCTCGAGGGATTCCTGGACCTCGCCCTTCCGAAACAGCTCGAGGGCGTCAGCCAGCAGACTCGCGTCTCCTTCGCCGGAAGCCTGAGACAACAGGACCTCGTCCTCGTCGAAGCCGGCGGTCCGCAGATAGTCCTCCGCCTCGGGGTGCCCAGGTTCGAGGCGGAGCACCTCGCGCCAGCACCCGGCGGCCTGATCCATCCGGCCCTCACCGTAGTGCTCCAGTCCCTCTTCCATCAGGCGCGAGATCAGCGCGTCCTTGGATTCGGTCATTGCGGGACTCACTCCTAGGTATGCACCTCGCCGCTGTCCTTGATCTGGACCTCGTAGAGCTCGTTCTCCTCGATGATGGTCTGGATCTCTTCGTCGGAGAGGGTGCCCGTCGCGTTCACGGTGATCGACTGCTCCCTGCCGGTCGCCGTATCGCGCGCCGAGACGCTCACGATCCCGTTCGCGTCGATGTCGAAGGAGACGTCGATCTCCGGCTCCCCCTTCCGGGAAGGCCGGATGCCGCCGAGCACGAACTCTCCGAGCAGATCGTTCTCGGTGGCGATCTCGGACTCGCCCTGGAGTACGCGGATCTTCACCGCCGACTGGTTGTCGCGCGTGGTGGTGAAGATGTGGCCCTTGCGCGCCGGCACCGTCGTGTTCCGGTCGATCAGCTTGGCGAAGTGGCCGCCGAAGGTCGCGATTCCCAGGGAGAGCGGGGTCACGTCGAGCAGCAGCAGGTTCTCGTCTTCGGAGACCAGGCTCTCCCCCTGGATCGCCGCGCCGATCGCCACCACCTCGTCGGGATTCACACCCTTGTGGGGCCGCTTGCCGAAGAACTCCGTGACCGCGGCCTGGACCAGGGGCATGCGGGTCTGGCCGCCCACCAGGATGACCTGATCGATCGCATCGACGGTGAGGTCGGAGTCCCTGACGCACTGCTCCGCCGTCTTCAGGGTTCCGCGAACCACGTCACCCACCAGATTCTCGAGGGTCTCCCGGGTGAGCTCGAGACTCAGGTGCCGAGGACCGCTGGCGTCGCTGGCAATGAAGGGGAGATTGATCTCGGTGACCTCCCGAGCCGAGAGATCGCACTTGGCCTTCTCGGCCGCGTCCTTCAGGCGCTGTAACGCCATGGTGTCGCTCCGCAGATCGACTCCTTCGCTCTGCTCGAAGGTATCCAGCAGATGGGCCACGATGCGCTGATCGAAATCTTCGCCTCCCAGGAAGGTGTTGCCCGCGGTGGCCAGGACTTCGACGACCCCATCGCTCATCTCCAGGATCGAGATGTCGAAGGTCCCCCCGCCGAGGTCGTAGATCGCGACCTTCTCTTCGTTGTTCTTGTTGAGTCCGTAGGCCAGGGCGGCGGCCGTGGGCTCGTTGATGATGCGGAGAACCTCGAGCCCGGCGATCTTTCCGGCGTCCTTGGTGCACTGTCGCTGCGCGTCGTTGAAGTAGGCGGGAACGGTGATCACGGCGTCGTGGACGTGCTCTCCCAGGTACTCCTCCACGACCCGCTTCATCTCGCGCAGAATCAGCGCTGAGATCTCGGGACAGGTGAACGTCTTCCCGGCGATTTCGACGCGCGGATCGTCGTTGGGGCCGCGAACGATCTGGAAGGGGCTGAAATCGATGGATCTCTGGACCTCCGGCGCATCGAATCGTCGGCCGATCAGACGCTTGGTGGCGAAGGTCGTGTTCTTCGAGTTGGTGATCGCCTGTCGCTTGGCGAGGTGGCCCACCAGTCTCTTGCCGTCCTGGGTGATGGCGAACATCGAGGGGGTCGTCTTGTAGCCGCCGGCGTTGGGAATCACGCTCGGCTGCCCGTTTTCGATGATCGCGACGCAGGAGTTGGTGGTCCCCAGGTCGATCCCGATCACGTAACTCATCATTCTCCTCCAGGTTCCCCAGACGACTGCGCCGTCACAGGGACTTGAGCTCCGCGCTCGCCTCCGCGTCCTTCGGATCCAGCTTCAAGGCCGCCTCGAGCTCCCTCCGCGCGTTGGACTTGAGTCCGGCGGCCTTGAAGATCTGGCCCAGGGTTCGCCGATGTCCGGCGTTGTCGGGCTCGATTTCGCAGGCCACCGCCGCAAACTCCTTGGCCTTGCGCAGGTCTCCGACGACCTGCCACTGCAGGCGCGCCGCGCGGATGTTGAGCTCGGGGTCGGCGGGGCGGTACTGGAGCGCCTCTTCGAAGAGCTCGGCGGCGTCGCGATAGTCCCGCATCACCAGCGCCCCCTCGGCCTGCTTGACCAGCGTCTTCGCCCGCTCCTCGTGGGCCTTTCGCTGGACGTCCGCGAAGGCCTCCTTGTAGGCCTGGTTGCCGGAATCGAAGGCGATCGCCAGCCGTACGCTCCCGGCCGCCTCCAGCCAGCGTTCCTGATGGAAGGCCGACATTCCCGACTCGAAGAAGGTCTTGGCCTTGCGCTTGCGCGCCTCGATGAGGTGGAGCTGCTTGCCGAGCCGCGAGAGACGCCTGCGGGCCGCCAGCGCACTGGGAGACGCGCTCGCCGAGGGCGGTGTGGTGGAGGCGGACTGCGCCTGGACCTCGGCGCGAGTGGCCGGATCCGAGAGCAGCTCGTATGCCTCCAGGATCTTCTTGAAGCAGCTCTCCACCTTCTCCGCGTAGGGGCCCAGGTTGCGGCGGAAGTAGAGATCCGGGTGGTACTGCTTGGAGAGCCCGAAGTAGGCCTTCTTGATCGTCTTGACGTCGGCGTCGCTGGCCACTCCGAGGATCTCGTGGTAGGGCCGATCGAGCCCGGTTATGAACTCGAGGATCTGCCGCTGGCGGTCGACGGGCAGATCCAGGCTCGGATCGAGCTCGAGCTCGGAGGACCCCGCGTCTCCCCCGGTCGCCGATTCGTAGACCGCGAGCGGAGGGGGATCGTCATCGAACCGGACCACGCCCTGCTTCACCCAGTCGTCGATGCACCGGTTCACCTGTGTGGCGGGCATGCCGCCGATCTGGCGAAGCATCTCGCAGGAAGTCGCCCCGTCGATTCGCGAGAGCAGGTATCCCTCGGCCGGGGAGAGCGAGAGCCGCGTGGGATCGCATCCAGGCGCGAGTCGGGGGATTCGATTTTCACCCCCTCGGGCGCCCCCGTTGGCAGACATTGATCCCCTCCAGGCGTTTCCGTCCGGGTCCGGCCGTCAGGGCGCTCATCGGCCTTTTCCCCGCAGAAGCTGAGGGCTTCGTCGGGAACCTGCAGTCTGGGGATTCCCCGAGGGGATCAGGCGGGTCGAAGAAGCCGCTCCAGGACGGCCTTCTGGGCGTGAAGGCGGTTCTCCGCCTGATCGAACACGATGCTGCGGGGTCCGTCGAGGACCTCGTCGGTGATCTCCTCGCCGCGATGGGCGGGAAGGTCGTGCATGACCCGTGCCTCCGCCGGCGCGTGCTTCATGAGCTCCGCGTTGACCTGGTAGGGCTCGAAGATGGCGCGCCGCTTCTCGGCCTCTTCCTCCTGGCCCATGCTGGTCCAGACGTCCGTGTACACGAAATCTGCGTCGCGAATCGCCTCGACGGGGCTCGTCGTGTAGAGGATTCGAGCGCCACTCCGCTCGGCCAGCTCCGCGGCGCGGGACTGGATCGACGCGGCCGGCCGGTGGGTGTCGGGAGTCGCGAGCCGGAGATCGAGGCCCAGCACCGCCGCCGCCAGGAGCAGCGAGTTGGCGACGTTGTTGCCATCGCCGACGAAGGCGATGCGGGCCTTCTCGAGCTCCACCCGCTCGGAGATGGTGAGAAGATCCGCCATCGCCTGGCAGGGGTGGAGGAGGTCCGTGAGTGCGTTGATGACCGGAACCGTCGCCACCGCGGCCAGCTCCTCGACCAGGGAGTGGCTGGTCGTCCGCGCCACCAGCGCGTCCACCCAGCGTGAGAGACTCATCGCCACGTCGCTGGCCGACTCGCGGGTTCCGATGCCGATCTGCTCCGGCGTGAGGAAGATGGTGTGCCCCCCGAGCTGATTCATGCCCGCCTCGAAGGTCACGTGGGTCCGAAGGGAGGGATGTTCGAAGTACATGGCGGCGGTCCGGCCGAGCAGGGTCTGGGGACGTTCTCCATCGGAGAGCAGGGCCTTCAGCCGCCGCGCGCGCGCGAGGATCTCCAACAGTGATTCCGCAGTCCAGTCAGCGAGGCAGATGAAGTCCTTGGGCATCACTCAGTGGGTCAGGAGGGTTCCGACTCCTCCGTCGGTGAAGACCTCGAGGAGAATAGCGTGGACGATTCGACCGTCGATGACGTGTGTCCGCGAGACCCCACCGGTGACAGCGTCGATGCAGCACTCGACCTTGGGGATCATCCCCTCCCGGATGGATCCATCGGCCAGCAGCTTTCGCGCCTCCTCCACCGAGAGCTGGGGAATCAGCGCACCGCGCGCGTCTTTCACGCCCTCGACGTCGGTGAGAAGAATCAGCTTCTCGGCGTGGAGCGCCTGGGCGATCGCTCCGGCTGCTTCGTCGGCATTCACGTTGTGGGTGACCCCTTCCGAATCGACTCCGATCGGCGCGACGACCGGCACGAAGCCGGCGTTCGCCACCGCCGCAATCGGCGCGGGATCGACGTGCATGACCTCGCCCACCCGACCGATGTCCCTGCCCTCTCTCGACTTCCGTCGCACCGTGAGCATCCCGCCGTCGTTGCCGGTGAGACCCACCGCCCGGCCGCCGCCGCGGTTCACCAGCTCGACGATCTCACCGTTGATCCGGCCGCCCAGAACCATCTCGACGACCTCCATGGTCGCATCGTCCGTCACGCGGAGACCGCCGACGAAGGTCGACTCCAGGCCGAGCTTCTGCTGGACCTCGCCGATCTGCGGCCCCCCGCCGTGCACGATGACCGGGCGCAGCCCGACGTATTTGAGGAACACCACGTCCACTGCGAAGGACGCGCGCAGCGCTTCGTCCGTCATGGCGTGGCCACCGTACTTGATGACGATGGTCTTCTCGTAAAACCGGCGGATGTAGGGCAGCGCCTCGACCAGCACCTCCGCCTTGTCGATCAGCTTCTGGACCATGGCTCCGGAGCCCTCGGGGGCTTGCAGCTCATCGCGCGGACACTCGCCGGCCGCGTCCGTCGCGATCACCGGTCGGGAGAATCACCGCTCAGCCCCTGCCCGCCCGGCCTTCGCGGCGGGCGCGG
Organism: uncultured Spirochaetales bacterium; assembly: GCA_964615365.1. GTDB lineage: Bacteria > Myxococcota_A > UBA9160 > UBA9160 > UBA6930 > CAVXZE01. The sequence continues at coordinate 217,123 of CAZTOU010000001.1, read as the reverse complement.
GCGACCTCGTCGATCGTATCCACCAGGCTACGGTACAGGAGCACGTTGCGAACCGCCGCGGAGAGCGCAGCGGCCAGGACCTCTCCCATCCCGGGAGATGCGTTCTCGTGTGTCTCGGGAAAGGCGCGGAAGATTCCGAGGGTCTTGCCGCGGAAGCGGAGGGGCCCGCAGAGGAGAGGTCCGGAGCCGCCGTCCTCGGGCGTGTCGATTCCCCCGTCGAAGCGAGGATCCGCCGCCGGGTCGTCGCTGGCGATGAGGTTCCCGCTCTCCTGCACCGTCCCGGTGAGGCCTCGCCCGGCTGCGAGCGTCGAGCGATCGCTCCGTGCGCCGCGATCGCACTCGGCCTCCAGCACCAGCTCCCCCCGCTCCTCGTCCATCAGGAAGAGGGAGACCGGTGCAGCCCGGAGGGTCTCTGCGACGGGCTTGAGCGCAGCCTCGAGAATCCTCGCGGGCTCCACCTCCGCGGTCACCGCCTCACAGATCGCCCGGGCCAGATCGGCCTCCGGCCCGACCTCCCCCACCGTCCGGACCCCTCCCGCCTCCTCCTGCGGCTCCTCGAGGACCGCCCCCGCCTCGAGCGTCGCGGCGAGGTCCCGCCCGACCTCCAGCATCTGCGCGAGCTGCACCGACAGGATTCGCATCAGTGCGAGGTCCTCTTCGTCGAAGGGCTCGCCGCTGGCCCGTTCCGTGGCGCACAAGACCCCGAGGATCCGGGCGCCCGCCGCCAGCGGGGCGACGGCAAAAGAGTTCGACGCGTAGCGGCCATCGGGGGATCGCCCGGCGAAGCGCTCGTCCGCCGCCACGTCGGCGACCAGGATCGGCTCCGATCGCGCCAGCGCCATCCCCGCCACACCCTCGCCGAACGGGATCTCGTCCACCTCGTCGGGCGAGACCTTGAATCCGCGGGTCGCGGCGATCCGCAGCGCGGTTCCGTCCTCGTCGAGCAGCATCAGGGAGGTCTTCGCCGCGCCCAGGATCTCCGAAGTTGCCTGCACCGCTCCCTCGCGCAAAGACCGGGCCCGCTCGTCTGCGTCGGCTTCCCCGACGCTCTCCCAGAGCTCCTCGAGGGTCTCCTCCAGGAGCGCGATTCGCCGGCGCAGCCGGCTCCAGGATGAAGCGATGCCGTAGGTCTCGAGGGCGCGACGCACCGCCAGGGAGAGCTCCTCTTCGTGAATCGGCTTTGCCAGATAGTCGAAGGCCCCGAGGCGAAGAGCCTCCAGAACCGTCTCCTGGTCGGTGTGCGCCGAGAGGATAATCACGCGCAGATCCGGTCGCGTCTCGCGCAGCTTGCGAAACACCTCGAGCCCGCTCTGGTCGGGGAGCTCGATGTCCAGGATCACCACGCCGATCGCCTCGTCGCCCGCGGCTTCGAGCGCCTCCGCGCCATTGGCGACCAGGACGCACTGGAGGTCGGCACCGTGGAGGACGTCGCGGATCGCCTCCCGGAAGAACCTCTCGTCGTCGACCACCAGAACCTGTGTAGACGGGCTCATGCCATCCCCCTCGCCTGGCCCGGATCTCCCTGGAAAATCCGGACCGCAACTATCGAACCCAAGCTGGGAAACTCCCGGTCACAATATGTACCGCGACAGATCTTCGTCCTCAGCGAGATTGCCGAGGTGGGAGCGAACGAAATCCTCGTCGATGATGAGCTCGGTGCCGCCGCGGTCCGGCGCCTCGAAGCTCACCTCGTCGAGGAGCTTCTCGATGACCGTGTGAAGGCGCCGAGCGCCGATGTTCTCGGTTCGCTCGTTGACGCTCGCCGCGATCTCCGCGATGGCCCGAACGCCGTCGTCGGAGAATTCGATGGAGACCCCTTCGGTCGCCAGCAGGGCCCGGTACTGCCGGACCAGGGAATTGGTGGGTTCGGTGAGAATCCGAACGAAGTCGTCCCGATCGAGGTTCGAGAGCTCGACGCGAATCGGAAAACGCCCCTGCAGCTCGGGAATCAGATCCGACGGCTTCGCTACGTGGAAGGCGCCTGCCGCGATGAAGAGGATGTGATCGGTGCGCACCGGTCCGTGCTTGGTTTGAACGGTGGATCCCTCGACGATGGGGAGCAGATCCCGCTGGACCCCTTCTCGGGAGACGTCCGGGCCGGATCTCCCACTCGCGGATCCCGCCGCCACCTTGTCGATCTCGTCGATGAAGACGATTCCCGCCTGCTCCACCCGCTCGACGGCGAGCTCGCGGACGCGATCCATGTCGACCAATCGCGCCGCCTCCTCTGCGGCGACGGCCGCCAGGGCAGCGGGCACCTTCACCTGCCGCTTGCGGGTCTTCTTCGGCATCAGCCCGCCGAGCAGATCCTTGAACTGAACGCCCATCTCCTCGACGCCCTGAGGGGTGAAGACGGAGAAGGTGTGACCCGCCCCGTTCTCCGCGAGCTCCACGTCGATCTCGCGATCGTCGAGCTCCCCCTTGCGCAGCATTCGCCGCAGCTTCTCGCGAGTCTCGCCACGATCCGCCTGGAGGGGAGCTTCCCTCTCCCCCCCGTCCGCGGCAGGCTCCGCGGGTGGCGGGACGAAGCCCGGAGCCGGTGCCGGCGGAAGCAGGCAGTCGAGCACCCGTTCCTCGGCCAGCTCGTCGGCCTTGGCCATCACCACCCGCTTCTCTTCCTCGGTCATCATCTGGACGGCGAGGTCGGCGAGATCGCGGAGGATCGACTCCACGTCCCGGCCCACGTAGCCCACCTCGGTGAACTTCGACGCCTCCACCTTGATGAAGGGGGCCTGGGACAACCTGGCGAGGCGTCTGGCGATTTCCGTCTTCCCCACGCCGGTCGGTCCGATCATGATGATGTTCTTGGGCGCGATCTCTTCGCGAAGTTCCTCGGGCACCTGCTGGCGGCGCCAACGGCTGCGCAGGGCGATGGCGACCGCCCGCTTCGCGTCGCGTTGTCCCACGATGTAGCGGTCGAGCTCGGAGACGATTTCTCTCGGAGTAAAGGAGCGGAGGTCCGTCACGGGAGGGTCACCACGCTGATCGAATCGTTGGTGTAGATGCAGATCTCCGCGGCGATCCGCAGGGCGGTCTCGGAGATCTCCTCGGGGCCGAGGTCCGAGTGGCGGGAGAGTGCGCGGGCGGCGGCCAGCGCGAAGGGCCCCCCCGATCCAATCGCGGCAATTCCGTCATCGGGCTCGATCACGTCGCCGCTTCCCGAGACCACCAGGACGCTCTCGGCATCGCCCACCAGGAGCATCGCCTCGAGCCGACGCAGCATCCGGTCCGTGCGCCAGTCGCGTCCCAGCTCCACGGCCGCGCGGCGCACGTTCCCCGGATGTGCCTCGAGCTTCGCCTCCAGGCGCTCGGATAGAGCGAGGGCATCCGCCGCGCCTCCCGCAAATCCGAAGATCGCGCGGTCCTTCGCGGCCTTGCGCACCTTCTGGGCGCTCTGCTTCATCACGACATTGCCGACCGTGACCTGGCCGTCCGACGCCATGGCGATGCGTCCGTCGCGCACCACGGCGACGACGGTGGTGGAACGGATCTCCTCCGTCGAAGTCACTTTTCCTTCCTTTCGTGTCGCTTCGCCGGCGAATCACCGCGCCCGCCCCCGTCCGGTCCGCGTGCGGCCTCGCCTCTCTCTTTGCGGACCTTCCGAGCCCGCGGGTGAGCCCAATCATAGACTTCGAGCAGACGTTCCGCAGAAACTGCGGTGTACTTCTGGGTCGAGGAGAGGCTGGCATGCCCGAGAAGCTCCTGGATGGCACGCAGGTCCGCCCCCATGTCGAGCAGGTGGGTGGCATAGCTATGTCGCAGACGGTGGGGGGAAACCCGGTCGACCACGCCGGCCCGGTCGGCTCGCCTCCGCAGGATACGACGCACGTCGCGGGGATCGAGTCGGCGGGGGTTCTCCCCCCTCTTTGCTCGAAGTGAGGGGAAGAGGGGCTCGGACAGGACACCTGGACGCCGTCGCTGGTCCAGGTACTCACCCAGGGCATTCCGGGCGGCCGCGGGGAGGGGCACCACCCGCTCCTTTCCGCCCTTCCCCCAGACCCGCACGTCACCTCGGTGCAGGTCGATGTCCCGTACGTCCAGAGCCACCAGCTCGCCGACCCGGATTCCGGCCCCGTAGAGCAGCTCGACCAGCGCCCGATCCCGCAGCGCACCGCGACCGGCCCCAGCCCGCGCGCCCTCTCGGGGGGCCTTGGCCAGTGCTTCCGCGAGAACGTGACAATCGTCGACGGCCAGGGGGCGGGGAAGCCGCCTGGCGGCGCGGGGCGCGGGGATGCCGACGCTGGGATCGGCCTCGCGCTGGCCCTCCCGGACCAGAAAGCGAAAGAAGCTGCGCAGCGCGGCCAGCTTTCTCCCCAGCGTGGTGGGGGACTGACGTCGGTAGCGTTCGGCCAGAAAGGAGCGGACGTCATCGACTCGGACGGTCTCGGGACCGGTGTCCGTGCCGATCGACTCGGCGAACTGGCGAACATCCGACAGGTACGCCCGCCGCGTGTGGGGAGAGAGATTGCGCTCGGCCCGCAGGTGGAGTTCGAAGCAGCGGATCGCCTCCTCGAAAGTCATGGTCATGGGACCACTGCCGCCACCCGCTCCTGGTAGGAGGCGATGGCTTCGAGCGCCCGGGAAGCGATCAGACGGTGCTTCTCGCGCTTGAGGAGGCGCCGGGTGGAATCGTGGAGCGGGGGAAAGAGCCCGAAGTTGAGGTTCATCGGCTGGAACCTCTTGGGATCCGCATCCACCAGGTAGCGAAGCAGGGCACCGTGAGCGGTGGACTCATCGGGAAGCGGAGGCACCACACCTCGAGCCGCGAGTGCCGCGTTGACGCCGGCGACGAAGCCCGTGGCTGCGGACTCGACGTAGCCTTCGACCCCCGTTATCTGGCCCGCGAGGTAGAGACCCGGCCTGCTCCTGAGCTCCAAGGTCTGGGCCAGGCACCGGGGCGCGTTCACGTAGGTGTTGCGGTGAACGGATCCGTAGCGCGCGAATGCTGCGTTCTTCATACCGGGAAGGGTGCATAAGATTCTCCGCTGCTCGGCGATGCGGAGCTTCGTCTGGAATCCGACCAGATTGTAGAGGACGCCGCGCTTGTCCTCCTGGCGAAGCTGGACCACCGCGTGGGGCCGGCGCCCGGTGCGGGGATCGATCAGGCCCACCGGCTTCATCGGGCCATGGGCGAGGGTCGCGGTCCCCCTGCGCGCCATCTCCTCGATGGGGAGACATCCCTCGAAGTACGGCGTCGATTCGAATGGGTGCAGGGGTACCGTTTGCGCGGCGAGGAGCGAACAGACGAACTCCTCGTAGGTGGGTCGGTCCAGCGGCAGGTTCAGGTAGTCCCCCTCGCCCTCCTGGTAGCGGGACGCGCGAAACGGCACCTCGTGATCGAGGGAGTCGGCGTAGACGATCGGGGAGATCGCGTCGTAGAAGTAGAGAGACGCTTCTCCCACCAGCTCCTGGATCCCGGCGGCCAGCTCCGGAGCCGTGAGGGGGCCGGTGGCGATGACGACCTGGCCGTCCTCGGGAACCCGCTCCACCCGCTGGTGCCGGATCTCGATCTGCGGGTGGGTCTGGATCGCCTGGGTGATCTTCTGCGAGAAAGCGCTGCGATCCACAGCCAGGGCCCGACCCGCCGGCACCGCGGTCTCGTCGGCAGTCGCAAGGATCAGCGATCCGAGCCGGCGCATCTCCTCCTTCAAGAGACCGATCGCGCTGTTGATCAGGTTGGAGCGCAGGGAGTTGCTGCAGACCAGCTCGGCGAAGTCGGGGACCCGATGCGCCGGGGAATAGTGAGCGGGCTTCATCTCGCAGAGGACCACCTGGGTCCCTCGCTGCGCCGCCTGCCAGGCCGCCTCGCAGCCGGCCAGTCCTGCACCTACCACGGTGACGCGAGGGAGAGGGCTCCCTGCTCTGTACGGCTTCCTCATCACCACCGACCCAGGATACATCGCTGGCGTGACCTCTACGGCGAAGCCGACGGCAACCGCTCACGAGCCGGCGAACTCACTCCTGATCATAGCCGAGTGCCCCCGAGGGGCGAGATCGCCCGAAGCCGACCATCCCGCTCCTCCGCGACACGTCCGTCGAGTTCGAGCCGGATCAGATCCAGAGCCAGGGCGGACACCGAGAGTCCGAGACGCTGCGCGAGCTGATCTCGGGTGGCGGGGGTGTCCCGGAGGGCACTGAGGATCGCCCGGGTGACCGGAGCGTCCCTCGGAACGAGGAGCTCCTCTTCGTTCCCCAGTGCTGCTTCCGCGCTCGGGTCGCCAGCCGCTGCCACGTCTCCCTCGGACCGAGACGCGCCGAAGGAGATCGAGAGAATCCGCGAAAGAGGCTCGAGGATGTCGCGAGGGGTCAGGAGGGGGACGGCGCCGTCCCGGATCAGGCGGTTGGGGCCCTCACTGGTGGGCGCCGTGATGGGACCGGGCACCGCGAAGACGTCGACACCCTGGTCAGCCGCGTGCCGGGCGGTGATCAATGACCCGCTTCTGGAACGGGCCTCGACGACGACGACGCCCAGCGACGAGGCGCTGATCAAGCGGTTGCGGAGTGGAAAGTGGGGGGCGCGGGGTGGGGTGCGGGGGGGCAGCTCGCTCACCACCGCACCGGAGCCGGCGATCCGGTCGGCGAGGCGGCGATGAACCGCGGGATAGACGCGGTCGGGCCCGCACGCCTGAAAGGCGATGGTGAGGCCTCCCGCCTCGAGCGCTCCCTCGTGCGCTGCGGCGTCGACGCCGACGGCCAGACCCGAGACGATGATCAGACCGGCGCGAGCGAGTGTCCCGGCCAGATCCCGCGCGACGCTCCGCCCGTAGTGCGTGGCCGCCCGGGCGCCGACGATCGCCACCGCCGGCGACCGGAGCAGCGAGGGATCGCCGCGAACCGCCAGGAGCGGAGGTGCGTCGGCCAGGCGCTGCAGACGCTCGGGGTAGGCGGAGGAGGAGAACGGAAGCAGCCGCGCCCCGATCCGGGCCAGTTGGCGAACCCCGCGAAGGAGCTCGGGGTTCGAGGGCTTCGGCATCGGAGTGGCGCGCAGCAGGGCTTCGGGGCTCGCGTTCTTCGCCAGGGCACGGCAAGCCTCCTCGGATCGAAATGCGAAGAGAGCCTGCACGGCAAGCCAGTCGCGCACCGCGCGAGAGACGTGGGCGCGGGAATCGGCCGGGTCCAGGACGGCCGGGAGATCTATCAAGGGACGGGCTCCCCGGGACCGGGGGTGCCGGAGGGAGTAGCCCCCCACGGCGCCGGGAGCAAGGCGGCCGCGGCCATCCGAGTAGAGAGACCGCCCCGAGATGTGCGAGCGAGGAGCTGCGTCGGAAAGAGCCGTCCCGGCCTCTGGGCCGGGCTCCTCTCCCGCCGGTGGGGGGAACCCTCTGTCGTGCGGACTCCTGGCTACCGGGAGGTTCTCCAACTCACCGAGTCCGTACCCCGGAAGCGATCGCCTCGGGCCAGCTCCACGGTGGAGTAGGTCACGACGGCCGCCGCCGTTGCCTGCTCCGCGCGCAGGACCAGGAGCTTCGCCACGATGCCGTCGGGCAGCGCCAGCTCCCTGCCCCGCACGGTGTCGACGCCGGTACCGATGGGCCGGTAGACCTCGAGAGGACTCCCGACGTCCAGGCCGTGCGCAAGGCCGCGGTCGAGGTAGACCACGTCAGCGGTCCCCATGTTGAGCCGATCGTCCGGCGTGAAGACGATCCGGCCGTCCACGTTCGGATTGGGCCCGATCTCGATCTCTTTCCCGTGACGCTGTCGCGGAATCACGTGATCGCCTCGCCGGATCTCCCTGCGTGAGACGCGAATCGTCCCGGTGGAGGTCTCCGCGTGCACCGCATCCACCTCGAGCCAGCCCAGATGCTTGGTCGCGAAGCCGAACGCTTCGCCGGTCGCCGGATGGAAGACCTGCTCTCCGGGCCGGAAGATCTCGAACTGGTCGCCGACTTCGACCTCACCCGCTCCTCGCCCGATGATCACCTCGTCGGCTTCGCTCAGCCAGACGCGGGGTGAGTGGCTGTCGACGATCGTGGCCGATCCCTCCAGGTCCGCCAGAGTTACCAGGCCGGAAGCGTCGAGCGACGGGTAGCGATAGGTCGGGCGGGGCCCCTCGGCGGACGCATCCTCCATCGCGGCGGGAAGCGCCTCGCCATCCTGGCGAGCCGAAGCCAGCAGCTGCTCGGCCTCCTCCTCGGTGACCTTTCGCATCTCCGTGGCAGTGATCCAGATCCGATCGCCGGGGAAGATCCGATGGGGATTCTGGATCTCTGAGTTTTCCTGCCAGACGGACGGCCACACCCAGGGCGTGCCGAGGTAGGCGTCGGAGATGTCCCACAGGGTGTCGCCGGGCGCGACGACATGGATCCGGCCGGAGCGGCCCTCCTCGTCGAGCCCCACGGGCCCGAGCTCGAGCTTGTCCGCAGTCGGCTGCACCTCGGGGGCCTCACCGGCCTCCTTGGCGGGCATCGCCGTCGTCACCTCGGAGTCAGCGGGGGGCGCGGCGCCCTCCACCAGCTCGTTCGAGGTCTCCTCGACCTCCTCGGCGACGGCCTGTGGGGCGAAGAGCGCCAGGGCGAACGCCGTAGCAAGAGCGATTCTCGAGGACCTCATGGCTTCCCTCCGGTTGGGTCTCCTCCTGGCGCACGAACAGGTGTGCCGAGGGGCAGGCGGGGAACTCATCGGCCGGCCAGGGGAAATGCTTTACTCACAGCTCACCGAGGAGTCGTCTTCCCCAGTCAGGGCGCCGGACTTCCCCGAGGGGACGGTGTGAACGTTCAACACCGTCCCCGCTGGCCCGGTGACTAGCTCTCTTCGTTCAGGCGCTCGTGCATGGCGCGAATCTCCGCCGTCCAGGCGGGCTCGGGGCGCTTCTCACCATCCTCGCCTCGGTAGATCGCATCCAGGTCTCGAACCGCCTCGTCGAGGGTCTGCCGGGCCTCCTCGATCTCGCCATTGGCTTCGTAGGCCAAGGCGAGGTGATGGAGAACCATCGTGAGCTGGGTCTCCCCGGCCTCGAACCCGCCCGCGGCCTCCTTCAGGTATCCGATCGCGGCGGAGGGAAGATTCTTCTTGTAGAGAACCCACCCGAGCGTGTCGGCGGTGTTGGGGTTGTCGGGAAGGAGTGCCTTGGCCTCCTGGGCCATCTCGAGGGCCCGGTCCAGATCTCCTCCCGTCTCGGTGATCAGATAGGCCAGATTGTTCCTCGCGACGGCGAGCCCGGGATCGAGTCGGATCGCGTCCTCGTAGCGAGCCATGGCCTCCTCGGTGCGAGACTCGAGCTCGTAGAGGGATCCGATCACCACGTGCATGGCACCCGAACCCGGGTTTCGCTCGAGCGCGGCCTCGTAGGTCGCGAGGACCTCCCCCGGCCGCCCGGTGATCGCCAGGAAGCGGGCGAGGCTCTGGTAGCCGCTCAGATCGTTGGGGTCGAGCTCGATGGCGCGGCGGAAGGCGGCCTCGGCCTCGTCCCTCTGTCCGGTGAAGAGCAGCACTTCGCCGTGCAGCCGGTTGAGCGAGGAGCTCTCGGGCTCCCGCTTCTGAGCGGCCTCGATCCGCGCGGCCGACTCCGCGATCCGCTCCTCGCGCACGTCCAGGTCGAGGAGCGCCCGCAGCACCTCGAAGCGAGGCGATTCCGGATCGTAGGCCGCCGTCAGATGACGCCGCGCTGCCTCCCAGTCGCTCTTCTTGGAGTAGAGACGACCGAGGGCGTAATACGCCTCCGCACCGCGATTCTCCTCGGGGATCGCCTGCAGCTCGGCGAGCGACTCGTCCACCTTCCCCTGCCGAAGCAGGCTCTGAGCCACCAGGATGTGGATGGCGTTGTCGCCTGGATCGCGTCGCAGCACGCGCCGGCCGGTCTCCACCGCGAGGGCATGATCCCCGAGGGAGGCGTGGATCCGGGCCAGAATCCGCTGGGCCTCCACCAGGTCTGCGTCGAGCTCGAGCGCGCGAGAGACCTCGGCTCGCGCTGCGGTGCGATCGCCTTGGAGCAAGAGCGTGGATCCGAGGACGAAGTGCGCCTGGGCCCATTCCGGCCGGGCCTCGATGGCGCGGCGCAGGGCGGTGGCGGCGTCGTCCAGCTGCTGCTCGGCGAGGTCGATCTTCGCCTTCACGAAGAGGGCCTCGGGATTCGCCTCATCGCGGGCCAGCACCGCACTCACGATCGCGCGCCCCTGGGAGACCCGTGAGCTGTCGTCTCCGCGGTAGCCGAGATCGACGAGCAGCTCCGCCTTGCGGAGCTTGGCGCTCTGATCGTCGGGTGACGCGCGGAGCGCCGCTTCCGCCGCATCCAGGGCGCCCTCCATATCTCCCTGCCGAGCCCGGTAGGCGGAGAGGATGAGGAAAGGCTGCGGATCGTCGGGATCCGCCTGGGTGGCCGCCTCGATCATGGCGTCGGCCTTCTCCCGCTCTCCGCGGGAGTGGTAGAAGCGCGCCAGGCCGTAGATCAGCTCGAGGTTGCCCTTCTCGGCTTCGGTCCCCTCGCGCAACACCTTCTCGGCCTCGTCGAATCGCTCGCGCGAGTAGAAGAAGTTGGCGAGGAGCGAGTAGGCGGAGGCCCTCCGCTCCGGCTCCGCCACCTCGAGCGCCGCGCGATAGGCTTCCTCCGCCTCGACATCCCGCTCACCGTCGGCTGCCAGGAAGGCCGCGAGCGCCGCGTGGGAGGCGAAGCCCGGCTGGATCGCGACGAGCCTTCGATAGAGGGGCTCTGCCTCGGAGGGCTCGTTCCGACGCCGGTGATAGTTGGCGAGCAGCAGCAGCGGGGCGGCCTGGTCGGGAGCCACCTCCACCGCGCGAGCGAAGGCCTCGCCGGCCTCGTCTTCCCGCTTCAGCGCCTGGAGAGCGCGTGCCTTGAGCACCCAGGCAGAGGTCCGCTCCGGCTCGGACGCCAGCGCTTCATCGGCCTGGCGGAGGGCGTTCTCGATGTCGGACTCCTTTCCGAACAGCAGGAACTGGCCGTACTCGAGCCTGGCGTCCAGGTTGGCCGGGTCGAGACGCACGGTCTCCTGAAGCTCCCAGTAGGCCTGTCGGACCCTCTTCTGTCCGATCAGGGCCTTGGCGAGGCCGTGGTGGGCGTCGGCGAGGTTCGGGTCCACCTGCAGCGCGTTCTTGAACTCGATGACGGCCTCCGCGTACTTCTCCTCCTCGAGGTAGGCCTCTGCGCGCGCCTGGTGTTCCGCGAGACGCTCCGCCTCGTCCTGACAGGCGGCGAGAACCAGGATGGCCGCGAGCAGCGCACACGCGCGGAGGAACTGACCGAGAACCATGGCGACTCTCCTTGCTGAATCCCGTTGCGAAGGCATCCGGAAGCCTACCCGATCGCGCTCGAATCCACCGGATCCGACGCGCCGCGGTTTCGCCGCCACGACGGATGGGTGATGCCCATACGACGGATCATGTAGTTGAGCTTGCGGCGACTCACCCGAAGCAGCTGAGCGGCTTCCTTCTGGACATAGCGGGTGCGGTGGAGCGCCTCGAGTACCACCGCCCTCTCGACCTGTTCGAGAGCAACCCCTTCGGGAGGGAGCTCGGGACGCCACCCACCCCCCGCGTCCCCGCTGGCCTGGGGAAGGCCGATGTCGTCGGCCTCGATGCGCTCTCCGTCGGACATCAGTACGGCCCTCTCGATCACGTTGCGCAGCTCGCGAACGTTCCCAGGCCAGCCGTGGGCGTCGATGCGGGCCAGGGCCTCTTCGGAGAAGCCGGTGCGGGACCGGCCTAGCTCGCGAGAGAACTCGGCGAGGAAGTGCTCCGAGAGAGCCTCGAGATCTTCCAAGCGCTCGCGCAGCGGCGCGAGCCAGATCCCGATCACGTTGAGGCGGAAGTAGAGGTCCTCCCGGAATCTCCCGGCGCGGATCGCCTTCTCGAGATCCTGGTTGGTGGCCGCGATGATGCGGACGTCGGTGCGGAGCACCTTGGTACCGCCGAGGCGGTGAAACTGCTGGTCCTGGAGCACGCGCAGGAGCTTGGCCTGGGTGACCGGCGACATGTCGCCGATTTCGTCGAGGAAGAGAGTGCCGCGATCCGCCTGCTCGAAGCGCCCGATGCGCAGCCGGTCGGCGGAGGTGAAGGCGCCGCGCTCGTGCCCGAAGAGCTCGGACTCCAGCAGGGTCTCCGGGAGCGCCGCGCAGTTCACCTTGACGAAGGGGGCCGCGGCCCGAGGTGAATTCGCGTGAATCACGCCCGCCACCAGCTCCTTGCCGGTTCCCGTCTCGCCGGTGACCAGCACCGTGGCGCGGGTCGGCGCCACGCGCCTGGCCAGATCCAGCGCAGTCCGCCACGACTCGCTCGTCCCCACGATTCGATCGAGGCCGAGACGCTCGGCGCGCTCCTCGCGCAGCGTCGCCACCTCGCCCACCAGATGGGCGTGGCTGCAGGCCTTGGCGATCCGCGCCTCGAGCTCCTCGAGCTCGAAGGGCTTCTGGACGAAGTCGAAGGCTCCGAGCTGCATCGCCTCGACCGCGGTCTGAATCGATCCGTATGCAGTCATGAGCACCACGGCGACCCGGCTGTCGCGCTCTCTGGCGGTACGCAGAACGTCGATTCCACTCGCGCCCGGGAGGCGGAGATCGGTCACCACCACATCGTAGGGTTCGACACCGCGATCCCGAAGCCGTTCCATGGCCTCGGCACCGTTCGATGCCTGGTCCACCTCCCCGAATCTCTCGTCCAGGGCTCTCGCGATGCCTCGCCGGAGCGAAGCGTTGTCCTCGACCAGCAGGATCCGGATCGCCGTCACCGGACGACCTCCTCGAGGGGCAGACGGACGCAGAAGGTGCTGCCGCCTCCGACTCTCTCCTCTACCCCGATGGATCCACCGTGACTCAGAATCACCTTCTGTGCGTTGGAGAGGCCCACCCCGGAGCCCCTCTCCTTGGTGGTGAAGAAGGGATAGAAGATGCGCTCTCGGATCTCCTCGGGAATCCCCGGCCCGCTGTCCGAGATGCGGATCTCGAGCTCGCGCCTCTCGTTGCCGGCGCCGTCCGCCCGCAACTGGAGGCTCAGCCGGTGCCGCTTCTCCGGTCCATCCTCGCGCATCGCCTCCAGGGCGTTGACCAGGAGGTCGGCGAGGGCCGTCCGGAGCTCGTCGGAGTCCGCGGCGATCCGCGGGAGCGCGGCGGCGTACTCCCGCTGGATCGCGCCGGTGAAGAGGATGCGGGCCCGGGCCAGCTCGAGAGCAGCTTCCAGAAGCGACCGGGGGTCACAGGGCACCCGAACGATCGAGACGGGCCGCACGTACTCGAGGCTCGCGGTGACCATTCCAGCCAGGGCGCGCAATTCGCCCATCAGCTCCTCGACCAGGGAGATCTCTTCGGGACGCTCGCCCAGCTGGCGCTTCAGCAGCCCTGCCAGCACCTCCATGCTGGCCAGGGGATTGCGGATCGCGTGCGCCAGGCCCGCGGCCATCTGGCCGAGCGCGGCCAGGCGATCTCGCAGGCGGTCCTGCTCGTCCATGCGCTCGAAGGGGGTGAGATCGCGGAATACGATCGCCGCTCCCCGCACCGCCCGGGACGGGTCGCGCACGCAGAGCAGCGTGAATCCAATGGTGCGGGCGGGGCGGCCGCGCACCGGCTCCAGAACCAGCTCGGCGCGGCTGGGCCGATCCCGACCGTCGAGGGCCTCGCGGAGCCGGGCCAGGACGGTGGGCTGCGCCGCCAGGACCTGCTCACAGGGGCACCCGAGCAGCGCCCCGGGCGGCCCCTCCGGACAGCCCAGAATCTGCTGCGCATCGCGGCTCAGGGCGACCACGCGACCACCGGTGTCGATGGCCACCACCCCGGAGCGCATCGATCCCACCATCCAGCTGGCGAATTCCGGATCCCGAATCGTCACCCGGAGCGTATCGGATCGGCACCCGCCGGCCCTGAGTCACGATTCTGTAACTGGCCGGGCCCAGACTCCGCCGGTGTCCGTGTCAGTCCTTGGGTACCGGGGTGGGGACGAGGTAGTGCTTGCCCTCCTGCTCGAGCCAGCCGTCCGTCTTGAGCTCCTTGACGACCCGCGTGACCGTCTCTCGCGAGGTGCCGATCATGTCGGCGATCTGCTGGTGGGTGAGGGACGGCGTGCGGTGGCGACAGCCGTCGCCGTAGGGCTCCCGTGCGAGCCGCTCGAGGAGACCCTTGGTGCGGTCCTTGACGCGCTGAAAAGAGAGTGCGCTGGCCTGCTCGTTGATGGTTCGCAGGCGACGCGAGAGCTCCTGGATCACGGACATGGCGAGATCGGGGCTCTTCCTGAGCGTTCCGATGAAATCGGTCCGGGACAGCGCGAGCAGACGCACCGGAGTGAGGGTCTTCACCGACGCCGAGCGCGGTGCCCGCTCGAACAGCGCCATCTCGCCGACGAAGGCTCCCTCCTCCAGAAACTCGAGGATCTTCTCGCGCCCGTCGTCGGAGAGCTTGGTGACCTTCACCCGTCCCTCGCGGATGATGTACATGTAATCGCCGGGCAGGCCCTCCTCGACGATGGTGGTGTCCCTCGGGTAGCGGCGCTCGATCAGGTGCGAGGCGATCTGCGCCAGATCGGCGTCTACCACGCCTGCGAACAACGGAATGCTACGTGCGATGTCGAGTGCATCACGCGCGGGTCCAGACGTCGCCATGGCACCACCTCTACTCCGATTTCAAGGACCTGACTCTGGTGACAAGACCCCTAGATGAGATCGCTTCGTCCCCGCCTTCGCAACAGCGAAACCACCTTTCCGACCTCCGGGCTCCTCTCGAGGCTGGAGACCAGCACCGCGTCCCCTGCGTCGATCACCGCGAGTCCGCTGACGCCCAGGAGCACGATGGGCCTCTCCCCGGCCTGCACCAGGTTCCCGCTGGCATCGTGGAGAATGACCTCACCGTCCATGACCTGGGTCACATTTTCCCCCACACCCAGCTCGTCGGCGAGTGACTTCCACGTCCCCAGGTCGCTCCACTGGAAATCCGCGGGAAGGCACCAGACGCGGCGGCTCGGCTCGAGGACCGCGGTGTCGATGGGCAGGGAGGGTGCGCGGCGGTAGGCCACCTCCATCGCCTCGGCCCAGGCACGCCGCCCCTTTCCCGCCCTGCGGAGCGGAGCGAGGGCCCGGTGGACCGACGGCGCGTGTGTCGCGATCTCCTCCAGAATCGCCCGCGCGGTCCATACGAAGACCCCCGCGTTCCACAGGTACCGGCCGCTGCTGGTGTACCGCTTCGCGCGGGCGCGATCCGGCTTCTCGACGAAACGGGCCACCCGGAGCAGGCCCGGGTAGCCGGAGCCGGCGGGGCGTCCCACGCGAATGTACCCGTAGCCGGTCTCGGGTCGGGTCGGCCGGATGCCCAGGGTGACCAGCACCCCTTCACCCGCCGCGGCGTCGGCGGCACGGCGAATCGCGCTTGCGAAGGCCCCGGCATCGGGGATCTTGTGATCGGCCGGCAGCACCGCCAGGATCGCATCCGGGTCCTCCCGAGCGAGCCGCTGGGCCATTGTCCCCACGGCCAGCGCGGTGTTGCGGCCCCGGGGCTCCACCACGACCCTCCGCCCCGGAAGACCCGAGACGGCGCGCATCACCCGCGCGTGCTCCCGGGCGCACACCATCCAGATCTGGTCTGGAGACGCGAAACGCCGGGCCCGCGCCAGCGTCGATTCGAGCAGGGTCGTCCGTCCGCCGACGCGCAGCAGGGGTTTGGGTCGGGACCCCCGGGAGACGGGCCAGAATCGGGTTCCGGAACCTCCCGCGAGGATCACCGCGCGGATCGGGCGCCCCCGGGCGGGGCTCACCGTCCCACGCTGACGTACTGGAAGCCCGCCCTCTGCATCTGATCCGGCTTGTAGACGTTGCGGAGATCCACCACCAGCGGCTGCCGCAGCCCGCTCCTGATCCGATCGAGATCGAGCATGCGGAACTGGTTCCACTCCGTGACGATGACCATGGCATCGCCGCCCTCGCAGGCCTGGTAGGGATCCTTCGCGAAGGTCACCTCGGGAAGCAGGCTCGCCGCCGGTGTCATCGCCACCGGATCGAAGGCTCGGACCGCGGCACCCAGCTCGAGCAGACCGCGGATGATGTCCACGGAGGGCGCGTCGCGCATGTCGTCGGTCTCGGGCTTGAAGGAGAGCCCGAGCACCGCGATGGTCTTTCCGGAGAGATCCCCTCCCACCGCGGCTCGAATCTTCTCGACCATGCGCTCGCGCTGGCGCTGGTTCACCCGGATCACCGCCTCGACGATCTCCAGACGTTCTCCCGCCTCCTTGGCGAAGTGGGCTGCCGAGCGGGTGTCCTTGGGGAAGCAGGACCCGCCGAAGCCGGGGCCCGCGTGCAGGAACTTCCCGCCGATCCGCCCGTCCAGCCCGATGCCGCGGGCGACCGCCTGGACGTCGGCACCGATCTTCTCGCAGAGATTCGCGATCTCGTTGATGAAGGAGACCTTGGTGGCGAGGAAGGCGTTGCCGGCGTACTTGGTCAGCTCCGCGGTGGGGATGTTGGTGAATACGAAGGGGACCTCGTTCAGGTAGAGCGGACGATACAGATCCTTCAGGATCGCCAGCGGCGCATCCTCATCGGTGCCGATCACCACCCGATCCGGGCGCATGAAGTCCTGGATCGCCGCTCCTTCGCGAAGGAACTCGGGATTCGAGGCGACGCTGAAGCTCACTTCCTCTCCCAGGCGGTCGATCTCCGCCCGGATCAGGTCGCGAACGCGGTAGGCGGCCCCCACCGGGACCGTGCTCTTGGTCATGATCACCTTGTAGCCGTTCAGGTTCCGGCCGATCTCCCGGGCGACCTCCTCCACCGCCGAGAGATTGGTCCCCCCATCGGGTCGGGCCGGCGTCTGGACGGCGATCAGGACCACCAGGGAGGACCGCACCGCCTCGCCGGTATCGCTGGTGAAGGAGAGGCGTCCCTCCCGGACGTTCCGCTCGACCAGCTGTCCCAGTCCCGGCTCGTAGATCGGGATCTCCCCCCGATCGAGAGCCTCGATCTTGTCGACGTCGTTGTCGACGCAGGTCACGTTGACGCCGAACTCGGCGAAGCAGGCGCCGGTCACCAGTCCCACGTAGCCGGTTCCGATCACGCAGATGTTCATACTCCCGCGTCTCCTCGAGGTCGCCCATCGAAGTGCTCGATGGTGCGCAGGAGCCCCTCACGCACAGGGACGCTCGCAGCATAGCCGAGCAGCTCGTGGGCCCGACCTAGATCGGCGAGGCTGTCTCGCACGTCGCCCGCCCGCGGCGGATCGTGTATCGGCTCCACCTCCGCACCGGTCAGCTCGATGATTTCGCGCAGCAGTTGATTCAGGCTGAAGCGCCTCCCGCCGGCGACGTTCATCACCGTCCCCGCGGCGCGCGGGGCGTCAGCGGCCAGGAGATTGGCCCGAACCGCGTCGGAGACGAAGGTGAAGTCGCGGGTCTGCTCTCCGTCCCCGTAGATCCGCGGCGATCTGTTCTCGAGACACGCCGTCACGAACTTGGGGATCACCGCGGCGTACTCGCTCTCCGGGTTCTGCCTCGGGCCGTACACGTTGAAGTAGCGCAGGGCGACGGTCTCGAAGCCGTAGAGCCGGGTGTAGAGGCGGCAGTAGGTCTCTCCCACGTACTTCTGCAGTGCGTAGGGCGACATGGGGTTGGGGGGCATCGTCTCCACCTTGGGCAGCGTCGGCGTGTCGCCGTAGACCGAAGAGGAGGCGGCGAAGACCAGCCGGCGAACTCCCGCCCGCCGCGCGGCTTCCAGCAGGCCGAGAGTCCCGGTGATGTTGACGCCGTTGGTTCTCTCCGGCTCGGCGACGCTGCGCGGGACCGAGGCGAGCGCAGCCTGATGGAAGACGACCTCCACATCGCGGACGGCCCGCGCGACGAGCTCGGGATCGCACATGTCACCGCGCAGGAGCTCGATCCGATCCCGGCAGTGGGCGAGGTTCTCCTCGCGACCCGAAGAGAAGTCGTCGAGGATCTTGACCTTCCAGCCCCCGTCGAGCAGGTGGTCCGCGATGTGACTGCCGATGAAGCCGGCGCCGCCGGTCACCAGCGCGCAGCGAGAGGAATCGCGACTGCTCATCGGCTGCCCTGCCCGTCGCGGCGCCGCCCGCTCAGTCTCTCCTGGGCTTCGAGATCCGCCTCCACCATGATGCGGACCAGATCCTCGAAGCCCGTCTTCGCGGTCCACCCCAGCTCCTCGCGAGCCCGGGTCGGGTCGGCGAGGAGCGTGTCGACCTCGGCCGGCCGCAGCAGATCGGGATCGACGTGGACGAAATCCGCCGGGTCGAGACCCACGTGATCGAAGGCGATCTTCACGAACTCGCCGGGCGAGTGATGCTCACCCGTCCCGATCACGTAGTCCCGGGGCCGGTCCTGCTGGAGCATCCGCCACATCGCCTCGACGTACTCCGGTGCGAATCCCCAGTCCCGCTTGGCGTCGAGGTTTCCCAATCGGAGTTCCTCCTGGAGGCCGAGCTTGAGCTTCGCTACCGCCTCGGTGATCTTGCGGGTGACGAACTCGCGACCGCGGCGGGGCGACTCGTGATTGAAGAGGATCCCCGACACCGCGAACAGGCCGAAGCTCTCGCGGTAGTTCACGGTGATGTGATGACCGTAGACCTTCGCGACCCCGTAGGGACTGCGGGGATGAAACGGAGTCTCTTCGTTCTGGGGAGTCTCCCGCACCCTCCCGAACATCTCGGAGCTGGAAGCCTGGTAGAAGCGGATCTCCGAATCCACCAGCTTCAGGGCGTCGAGCATGCGGGTGACGCCGAGCGCCGTGAACTCTCCGGTGAGCGAAGGCTGAACCCAGGAAGTGGGGACGAAGGACTGGGCCCCCAGGTTGTAGACCTCGTCGGGGCGGCTCTCGCGGAGCAGACTCAAGAGCGAGATCTGATCGAGCAGGTCCGCCTGGTGCAGCTCGATCCGCCCGGAGAGGTGCGCGATCCGTTCGAAGCTCTCGGTGCTGGAGCGGCGCACCATTCCGTGAACCTGGTAGCCCTTCTCCAGCAACAGCTCGGCCAGGTAGGAGCCGTCCTGCCCGGTGATGCCCGTGATCAGCGCGCGCTTCGGGCTCATTTCGTCTCTCCTTCGACTTCCGTCGCCGCCCGGGGTGCCGAGTCCTTCGGCTCGCCGATGTCGATGAAGCCCAGGTTTCGCAGCAGCCGGAGGGTGAGCAGACCCACGGCGCCGAGGAACACGATCGCGGCGTAGCCCTCCAGCCGTGTGAAGGACACCGCGATGATGCAGAAGCAGGCGGTCAAGAAGTAGATGGAGAAGACCGCCGAGCGCTGGGAGCCCGCGGACTCCAGCAGGCGGTGATGGATGTGATGGCGATCGGCCTGCATGATGTTGGTCCTTCGACGCATCCGGCGCAGGATCGAGAGCAGCGTGTCGATGAGCGGAACCGCCAGCGCGAGCAACGGCACGATGAACGTGAGAAGGGTTACCCGTTGGTAGCCCTCCAGCGCAAGCAGGGAGAGTGAATAGCCGATGAAGAGGGCGCCGGTGTCCCCCACGAAGATTCGCGCCGGGGGGAAGTTGTAGGGAAGGAAGCCGAGCAGCGCTCCGACCAGTGCGACCCCCACCAGGACGCCCGACACGTGATTCCCCTGCCAGGCGATCAAGGTGAGGGTCGCGGCGATGATGGCCGCCACTCCGCTGGCCAGCCCGTCGAGGCCGTCCATCAGATTGATCGAGTTGGTGACGAGGACGATCCAGAGCGTGGTCGTCACCCAGACCAGCCAGGTGGGGAAGTACCAGACCTGGCGCGAGAAGGGGTCCGTCAGGTGGTCGATCTGGAAGCCGAAGTAGATGGCGATGGCCGCTGCCAGAATCTGCACCGCGAGCTTGGGTAGCGCGCCGAGTCCCCGGAGGTCGTCGAAGGCACCGAGGTTCAGCACCAGAAGACCCCCGAGGAGAAGACCCGACATGTGGGGGCCGAAGCCGACCTCCTCGGCGGTGAAGAGGATCGCCACCGCCAGCCCCACGAAGAATCCCAGGGCCACCGCGAAGCCGCCCATCAGCGGGATGTCGGGGCGGCGGTTCACCTTACGCTCGTCGGGGCGGTCGATGGCACCCACGGCCCTGGCGAGTCGCGCGACGATCGGCGTCGCCAGGGCGGTTGCCGCGAGCGCCATCAGAAACGCGGAGGTGATGGACCAGATCGTCACGGGGCCCTCAGGCGTGGCAGATTCCAGCCAGGGTCACTCAAGAGCCGCTGCCCTGGCTGGAGCCGCCTGCTCACTCCACATATCCGTACCCGTAGCGATCGGCGCCGCGGATTTCGCCGTTCAGGACCATGCCGAGCACCCGGCGCCGGTCGACGACCTCGAGTGCGGAGGTCACCTCCTCCGCGGCGGTCGAGTCGGCCTTCACCACGAAGATCACCCCGTCGCAGAGATCGGTAAGGATCTTGGCGTCGGGGATACCGAGGACCGCGGGCACGTCGAAGACCACCCGGTCGTAGCTCTCCGCCAGCTCCTCGGCCAACTCGCGCATGCGCGCCGAGGCGAGCAGCTCCGACGGGTTGTGCGGCATGGAGCGAACCGGCAACACCTGGAGCGGAGAGCCCTGAACCGGGATGATCGCCTCCTCCAGGGCGGCTTCACCTTCCAGCAGCTCCGAGAGCCCGGCGTCGACGCGCAGCCCCAGGGACTGGTGCACCTTCGGCCTGCGGAGATCGCAGTCCACCAGGAGGACCCGCCGCCCGACGCTCATGGCCGACACCAGCGCGAAGTTGACGGCGGCGGTGGTCTTTCCCTCCCCCGCGACCGCGCTGGTCACGGAGATGGTACGAAGCGGTTGCTGGGCGGCGAGGGCATCGACACGAGCGCGCAGGGTCCGGAACTGCTCGGCGACATAGGATTCCGGCTGCAGCATGGTGATGCGGCGCTTGTTGAGCCCGCCCACCGTCTCGGGAGCCACTCCGGAGGAGCGCGAGAGCCATCGCCTCCAAAAGGGCTGGCGCGGAGACCTCGCCGGGAGGGCCGGCGCCGGAGTCCGCTCGGGCGGCGCTCCGGTCGGAATGAGTATCTCCGGAGCCACAGGTGCGGCGGGCGCGGCGGCGGTCTCCCGAACCCGCTGGTTGCGCTGCTCCTCCGCGCGCCGTAGGGCATCGTAGACCTTTCCCATCAGAAATCCTCTACTCGTCGCGCGCGGAAGAAGCCGAACAGGCCACGCCGTTTTCGCTCCTGCGCCTGGGTTGAATGGGTAGCAGATTCGGGGACCTCTTCCCGATCGACCAAGCCGAGATCGCGAGTGACCTCCTCGATCACGTCGGCTCCGAGAGTGTCTTTCTCGCGCGCGTAACCCAACAGGAGCGCGCTGTCGCAGACGATGTTGACCAGGCGCGGTGTCCCGCTCGCGACCTCGTGAATTCGGCGAAGCGCCGCACTCTTGAAGATCCCCTTTCCGGTGTAGCCGGCCAGGCGAAGCCGCTCCTGGACATAGGAGTGCGTCTCCTTCTCCGTGAAGGGATGCAGCTCGTGGCGCAGGACGATCCGCTGGCGCAGCTGCCGAAGCCCGGGTTCTGCCAGCATCTCCCAGAGCTCCGGCTGACCCACCAGCAGGATCTGGATCAGCTTCGAGGTCGGCGTCTCGAGATTGGAGAGGAGCCGGATCTCCTCCAGCATCTCCGGCGAGAGAGTCTGGGCCTCGTCCACGATCAACAGGGTGGTCAGATCCCGCTCGAGGCGTTCGATCAGGAAGCGATTCAGCGTGAGCAGATACTCGCCCTTGGTGCCGCACTTCTCCTCGATCCCGAACTCGTCGAAGAGCACGCGGAAGAAGTCGAGGGGTTCGAGCTTGGGATTGAAGAGGAACGCGGAGAGCGTCTCCCTGTCGAGCTGGGCGAGCAGCGAGTGGAGCAAGGTCGTCTTCCCAGTGCCGATCTCGCCGGTCAGGAGCACGAACCCCTTGCGGGCCTGCACGCCGTAGACCAGCGTGGCGAGGCCCTCGCGATGGGTGTCTCCGAGATACAGGAACGCGGGATCCGGCGTCATCTCGAAGGGGCTCTGCACCAGTCCGTAGTAGGCGTGATACATGGGGATCTCCCTAGCCCTGCTCCTCGGCCGACGCGGCCGGAGTCTCCGTCCCCTCGCCTTCGATGACCTCCTGGACGAATCCGGGAACCCCGTTCACCCACCAGTTTCCGGCGACGGCACCGACGAGTACCACGGAGGTGACGGCCGCCCCTGCCACCGCATTGCGGATCCGGCGGCGGCGCATCGCGACGCGATCCGACTCGAGGACGATCCCGGGAATCGCGGCGAGGACCGGGAAGCGGAGCGCCGCCTGGAGCTGGCGCGCTCCGTGGAAGGAGGAGTCGGCGGCCTCGAGGAGCACCGCGGTGCCGGAACCCATCGCGATCCCCAACAGCAACCCGACCGCGATGAAAACGATGCGGTTGGGCGAGAAGGGCCCCGTGGGGGGGAACGCGGCTTCGAGGATCCGGAACTGCTCGCCCTTCTGGCGCCGCTCCATATTCGCCGCGACACCGGCCTCGAGGCGCTTGTTGCTGTACTCCTGGTAGCTTCCGAAGAGGTGCTGGTACTCGCGCTCCAGCGCGGTGAGCTGCTCGGCGACCCGGGGCGTCGCTGCCAGATCGTCGTGGATCTCGGAGATCTGCGCATTCAGACGCTCGATGTCCTGGCGTGCAGAGACGGCCCGCAGGTGGGCGCGCTGCTGCTCCGCGCTGGCGTTCTGCTGGGCGGGGGTGAGACCTGCGTCCTCTCCCTCTCCTTCCTCCCCAGCCCCTTCGATCCTCGCTTTCACCTCCGCGATCTCCTGGTGCGCGGTGACGACGTCGGGGTGCTTCTCGGTGAAGCCCCGGCCGCGATACTCCGCGAGCGCGAGCTCGAGCATCTCGAGCTTGCGCGCGGGGGTCATCTGACCGTAGTTGCCCGTTGCCACCGACCCTCCCTCGAGCACCTGCTGCTTGTAGAATGCCTCGTCGCTCTCGGCGATGGCCAGGTCGCGCTGGACATCGCGTATCATGTCGACCGCCCTCTCGAGCAGCCGCTGATTGGACGCCATGTCCTCGGGAAGCTGCCCTGGGTTCGCGTCCTTCACCGCCGCGATCCTGGCCTCCACTTCGGCGATGCGGGTGGCGAGCCGCTCGAGCTCCGCTTCGATGAACTCGGAGGTGTCGCGGGAGACATCCACCCGGCCCTTCAGGTGCTCGTCGATGAAGTCGTTGGCGAGGCGGTTGGCGACGGCCGCGGCCGTGACTGGGGATTTGCTGAGGTAGTGGAGACGGAAGGTGTTGATCTCGAAGTCGCGTTGGCGCCTCCCCACCTTGTCCGTGACCTCGAGCTCAGGCAGCACCGGCTCGACGCGGATGTGGCCCCGCATCATCGAGATCACTTCCTCGCGAGTCATCTCCTTCGACTCCTCGGGATAGAGATCGAGATCGGTGATGATTCGCGAGAGGCGTCCGCGGCTCAGGATCTGCATCGTCATCAGGTGCAGCCGTCCCTCGAGCTCGCTCTCCTCCAGTGTCGACTCGATGAGTCCCGGGGAGATGGACTGCGGCTCGACGAGCAGCGTGGTCCACGCTTCGTAGACGTTCGGAAGCACGGCCGCGGTCACGATCGACAGCAGGAAAACGGCTCCCGCGATCACGACCATGGTGCCCCGGCGGCGACGAAGTACGCCGGCGAGATCTTGGATCTGGAGTCCCTGCTCCGGGTTCATGGGTTGGCTCCGTCTCTAGAGGGCGCGATCACAGGTGAATCGGCTCGAAGCTATACTCGACACCGAGCTTGACGCGAAAGCGCTCGTACTCACGCCCGACGATCGCGCTCCCGTCGGTCTCCTGGTCCCAGTAGGTGGCATCGCCGACGAGGGTGATCCACTTGGTGAGGCGATAGCGGACGCTGAGCCTGACCCACAGGGTCAGGATGTCGAGGTCCTGATCGACCTTGACGGCCTGGAGCGCGAACGCCTCCGCGACGTCCGTGAACTCCGGGCCAAGGGTGCCTATCAGCCCCGGAATCGCCGTGTTGAGGTTCACCTGGCTGAGCGCGGGGACGGATTGGACCCCCTCGGTCGCCTGGGTCTGGCGCGTCAAGCTGGAGCGCAGTGTGGAGTGCCAGCGTCGGGACGGCGTCCATACGAGGACTCCCGTCACGATATCGGCGACGGTGCTCGACCCCAGACCCGTCGAATCGCTCTGCTGACGGCGGTAGGAGAGGGAGCCGGTCCACTGTTCCCAGCGCTTGTTGAGTGACGCGTTGGCAAAGTAGGTGAGGGAGGACGTGCTCCTCGACGGAGCCGAACCCTCGAGCCTCAGTTCGCGAATCGGATTCCATGAATCGAGGGCTCTCTGATCGTAGAAGGCCCGGGGGAAGCCATCGACGAGGACGAAAGCGAGAGGGTTCTCATCGATGGCCTCACATCCTGCGATCAGGATGTGAACTCCGTCATCTGTGGGACAGCTACTCGCACTTACCAGCCTGTTCCTCCGACTCTCGGCCCTGATCAGCGGATATTGACGGCTTTGGATGACCGGATCGAGGTCGGGCTGGTCGTCGCCGTCGACCCAGGTGGGGCCCGCCGCCAGACTCAGGTCGAGGGTCTCGTCGAACTGATGCTGCCAGCTCAGAAAGAGATTGTAGAAGTCCGTCGACTGACTCCTCCGGATCGTGGCGCCGTCGGAGTCGGTGGCGGAGTCGAGGGAGGACCGCCGATAGGCGCCTCCCACTCCCAGCGTGTTCCGCGGCGAGACCCTCCGTTGGTAGTGCGCCGAAGCGCTCAGGGTCTGCCGGTCGGAACGTTCGTCGCGGGAGAATTCGATCATGTTGTGCCCGAGATCGAGGCTCAGGATCGTGTTCGGATCGAGGCTGTGGGTCAGCGTCGCGTTGAAGGTATTTCGGATGTTCCGGTCGATGAGGAAGGCGGTCCGGGTGTCGGCGACGGCGTCCGCCTCGCCAGCGGCTACCGTCTCGTTGAAGGCGTTCAACGACCGGAAGCGTCCGAGCCGATCGGAGAGCGTCAGGCGCGTGCTGGGATCGATCTGCCAGCTCAGCAGGCCATCGGCATGCTGGGTCCAGCCGCGGAGCTCGCGGGTGTAGATGTAGTAGTCAAAGGAGGGCCTGTAGCGGAACTTCCATTGCACGACACCGTCGGTGTCTTCGAGGGCCAGGTGTGGCCCGATCCGACCGCTGTAGTCATTCTGCTCGTCGAATTCGCTGCTGGAGACGTTGTCGTCGAAGGCAACGCCGGTATTCACACCCAGCTTCAGCTCCTCGGCGGAGGTCGAGAGCGGGAGAAGCAGAAGAGCGACGAGAATCCACCTCTGGCTGGAGTTCACTAGACCCCCCTCACTAGTCGGGAACCACGATGGTGTCGCCGGGTACCAGCAGCAGATTGGTCCCCGGCGCCTTGCCGGCCACGTAGGCGTCGTAGTTGAACCGGTACTCCACCTCGACGCCGTCTTGCCGGCGGATGATCTTGACCCTCTTCTTGTCGGCGAAGGGGCCGAATCCGCCAGCGGTGGCGATGGCGTCCAGCACACGCACTTCCCTGCCGGCCCCAACCGGTCCGGAACGTGCGACCTCACCCAGCACGAAGATGTACTTGCTCCCGACATCCCTCACCACCACGGTGACGTCGGGATTGCTGACGTACTCGGCGAGCTCCCGCGTGATCACCTCCTTGAGCTCGAGCGCGGTGAGGCCCACGGCGTGGATGTCGTCCAGCAGCGGCACCGAGATCTTCCCATCCGGCCGAACCGTCACTTCGGCACTGAGCTCCGGGTTCTTCCACACCCGGACCACCAGCACGTCCGCTGCTCCGATCACGTACTCCTCCTGGTCCATGGGAGGCGGCTCCGGGGGATGGGGCGTCCCTTTTGCGACGCAGCCCAGCATGACGGCGAGCACCAGCGCCACTGCGGCCATCCTCGTCCTTCCGCTCATCTTCCCACGCGTCATCGTCACCCCCTCGTACTCGACACCGCTCACCGCTCGTCGTTCAGGCCGTTTTCCTTCATCTTGTAGAGGAGGGCCTTGTAGCTGATCTGAAGCCGCTCGGCGGCTTCCTTGCGGTTCCAGCGCGTCTGCTGCAGCACCCGCTCGATCACCCTTCTTTCGGCAATCCGGGTGGCTCGCTTAGAAATGGCCTTCAGATCCACGCCTCTACCCCCGGCCAGATCCGAGCCGAGGGCCTCGAGATCGAGGAAGTCCTCTGAAGCCTCCCCGGCGTCGTGGGGAGCACCCCTCAGTGCGATCTCCTGGAGGACCGCCTGCTCGCTGCCCAGCACGATCATGCGTCGAACCATGTTCTCGAGCTCCCGGACGTTCCCGGGCCAGTGATACCCGGTGAAGATCGCCATCGTCTCGGGGCTGAGCTGCTTCGCTTCCTTGCGGTACTGCTCCCCGAACTTGCGCAGGAAATGGTCGGCCAGCAGCGGAATCGCGTCGGCGCGTTCGCGGAGCGGCGGGATCTGGACGGTCACGACATTGAGCCGGTAGTAGAGATCCTCGCGGAACTCGCCCCTCTCGACCGCTTCTTCGAGGTCGCGGTTGGTGGCGGCGAGGATCCGCGCGTCCACCCTGACGTCGGCCTCCCCGCCCAGGCGGGAGAACTCGCCGTCCTGCAGCACCTGGAGCAGCTTGGCCTGGAGGCCGGGGCTCATCTCGGCGATCTCGTCGAGGAAGATGGTCCCTTGGTGGGCGTACTCGAACTTGCCGAGCTTGCGCTTCTGGGCGCCGGTGAAGGCGCCCTTCTCGAAGCCGAAGAGCTCGCTCTCCAGGAGCTCCGAGGGCAGTGCCGCGCAGTTCACCTTGACGAAGGGGCGCTCCCGCCGATCCGAGAGCTGGTGCAGGGTTCGGGCCACCAGCTCCTTGCCGGTGCCGCTGTCGCCTCGGATCAGGACGGTGATGTCGGTGTCCGCGACCTGCTCGATGATCTCGCGAACCTCCTTCATCTTGCCCGCGTCGGCACCCTGGATCAGGGCGTCCGTCTCGCGACGAGCCCGGTCGCGAAGCTCCACGACTTCCTTCTTGAGAGCGCGGGTCTCCAGGGCCTTCTGGAAGGCCAGCTCCAGCTCCTCACTCTCGAAGGGCTTGCGCAGGAAGTCCGACGCACCCAGGCGCATGGCCTCGACGATGGTGCGCGCGTGGCCGTGCCCCGAGAGCATCACCACGGGGACGTCGGGCAGGCGCTTCTTGAGCTGGCGCAGCGTCTCGAGACCATCCATCCCGTCCAGAACCACATCCAGGCTCACCAGATCCGGCGTGGTCTCGTCCAGGTTGGCCAGGGCCTCCTCGCCGCCCAACGCCGTGAAGACCTGGTAGCCCTGGCGCGAGACCAGCTGCTCCAGCAGTTCGCACAGGCTGGGATCATCATCGATCACCAAGACTCGAAACGGTTCAGCCACGAACGGACCCTGCCTCAATCTCAATGGATGGGGGCATTCCCTCACAGTTCTTCGCGAGACGGCTGTTCCTGCGAGAATCGTGCCACCCCGGATGAGTACTTCTGTTCCGTTTTCGGGGAAGCGCGTGGGAGCAGTATGTAATACTTTTCCACTTCTGGGAAGTGAGGTCGCCCATAGGAAGAAGCGTTCCCACTCATCTCGCCAGCTCGAATCGCGGCGGGGTCTTTGGAAGGAGCCGATCGATTCTCTAGCGTTGGCGCGGAACAGGGTGTGGCGCTCGAACCCCGCTTGGCACATATTTCGCAGATTCGCCGCAGATCAGCTAGCCGGCAGATCGGCCAGGCCCCCCGGGGGCGGCCCAATCCACAGGGAGCAACGAGAGACATGCAGAGGGACAGGTTGGGGGTGATTGAAGTGGCCGCCTGTTCGAACGGGAACCTGGGAGTCTCCCGATGAGCGAGCCGCAGGCGATGTGGCGCCGGCTCTACGCGGGATGGCTGGAGATCGCGGCGCGCTTCGGGGAGGTGCAGACCCTTCTGGTGGT
The DNA here is from genome assembly GCA_964615365.1 of uncultured Spirochaetales bacterium. Taxonomy (GTDB): domain Bacteria; phylum Myxococcota_A; class UBA9160; order UBA9160; family UBA6930; genus CAVXZE01. The sequence goes on along the minus strand of CAZTOU010000001.1, from coordinate 189,320 downwards.
GACCATGGTCTACACTCTGGTGTTGGGGCCTGTCGCCCTGGTGATGTACGCCTTGCGAAGGGACTTGCTGCACAAGCGCGGGCTTCGCGTCGCGGGGAGCGCCTGGTCGAAGGCCGACAGTGCCGCCGCGGAGCTGGAACGCGCCAGGCGTCTGTTCTGAGCGCAAGGGACGAGCCACGCCGATGGACATCCTCGGGATCTCATGTTTCTACCACGACGCCGCCGCCGCGCTGCTGCGCGACGGGGAACTCCTCGCCGCGGCCCACGAAGAGCGCTTCACCCGCAAGAAGCACGACCCGGACCTTCCCAGGAACGCGGTCCGGTACTGCCTCTCTGAGGCCGGCATCGGGGTGAACGAACTCGACTACCTGGTCTTCTACGACAAGCCCTTCCTCAAGTTCGAGCGCATGCTGGTCACCTATCTGGCCACCTTCCCCCGCTCCCTGCCCTCCTTCACCAAGGCGATGCCGATCTGGATGAAGGAGAAGCTCTGGATGCCGAAAGCCATCGAGAAGGGCCTCGGGTACGAGGGGGAGCTGCTCTTCGCCGAGCACCACCAGTCCCACGCGGCGTCGGCCTTTCTTCCCTCCCCCTTCGACGAAGCGGCGATACTCACCATCGACGGCGTGGGGGAATGGGCGACGGCCACCCAGGGAATCGGACGCGGCAACGGGCTCGAGCTTCTCCGGGAGATCCGCTTTCCCCACTCCCTCGGTCTCCTGTACAGCGCGTTCACCTACTACCTCGGCTTCAAGGTCAACAGCGCCGAGTACAAGGTGATGGGGGCTGCACCCTACGGCGAGCCGAAGTACTACCAGACCATCCTCGAGCATCTGGTCGACCTCCGCGAGGACGGCTCGTTCAAGCTGAACATGAAGTACTTCGCCTACCATCATGGCCTCACCATGACCAACGCGCGCTTCGAGAAGCTCTTCGGTCGCGCGCGACGCGAACCGGAAACCGAAATGGAGGATTTCCACTGGGACGTGGCGGCGAGCGTACAGAAGGTCACCGAGGAGATCGTCATGCGAATGGTCCGGGATCTCCATCAGCGCACCGGGCTCGCCAACCTGTGCATGGCAGGCGGCGTGGCGCTCAACTGCGTGGCCAATGGCCGCATCATGCGGGAAGGCCCGTTCCAGCAGCTCTGGGTGCAGCCCGCGGCGGGCGATGCGGGAGGAGCGCTGGGAGCGGCGCTGTTCGCCGAGCACTGCGTCCTGGGGCGCCCGCGAAAGCTGCGCATGAACCACGCGTTCTGGGGCCCTCGGCATTCGGACGAGGAGATCCGGGGTTTTCTGGACGGCCGCAGCGCGCCCTACCGGACGCTGCCCCGCGATCAGATGATCACCGAAACGGCCCGGCGGCTCGAGGAGGATCAGGCCGTGGTGGGCTGGTTCCAGGGGCGGCTCGAGTGGGGCCCTCGCTCCCTCGGGAGCCGGTCGATCCTCGCCGATGCGCGAAACCCCGAGAACTGGAAGCGGGTCAACCTCAAGATCAAGTTCCGCGAGAGCTTTCGCCCCTTCGCACCGGCCGTCCTGGCAGAGAAGGCCTCGGACTGGTTCGACATCGATCGGGAGAGCCCGTACATGCTGCTGGTCTGCCAGGTCAGGGAGGGGCGCGAGATTCCGGCCGTCACCCACGTGGACGGCTCCGCGCGTCTCCAGACGGTGGCCCGTGACACCCACCCGGAGTTCTACGACCTGCTGGAGCAGTTCGATGGGCGCACCGGGTGCCCGGTGCTGATCAACACCTCCTTCAACGTCCGGGGGGAGCCGATCGTCTGCACACCCGAGGACGCCTACCTTTGCTTCATGCGCACCAACATGGACGTGCTGGTGATGGGCAACCAGATCCTCGACAAGCGCGATCAGCCCGAGCTGGTGGAGGACTTCGACTGGCGGGAGCGCTACGAGCTGGACTGAACCGGCACCGCCTTCGCGGGGCAACGGTAAAGAAACGAGGGACTCTCGATGACGTCAATTCTCCGTGAACTCTGGGCCTTCATGCGGGTCCGAAAGAAGTGGTGGCTGGGGCCTATCTTCGTCACGATGATCCTTCTCTCCGCGCTCATCGTGCTCACCGAAGGATCCGCGGTGGCACCCTTCATCTACGCGCTGTTCTAGCCGATAGCGTCCGCAGCGAGGGGCGGAGACGTTGACCACCGAAGTCGAGGTGAAAGCGGTGGAGAGCGGGGCGGACGGTCTCCAGCACTCCCGCCGCTTCACGCTCTACAGCCTCTGGGTGCTGATCGGAGCCGCGATCCTCGTCTACGCTCCGATTCTCGCCTACATGGTCCATCAGTGGTCCTGGGACGACGACTACTCCCACGGCTTCCTGATCGTGCCCCTCGCCCTCTGGTTCGCCTGGGAGCGGCTGCCGAAGCTCCGCCGCGTGGAGTTCTCGGGAAGCTGGCTGGGCCTGCTCCCCCTCGCCATGGGAACCACGACGCTCCTGATCGGCCGCCTGGGCATCGAGCTCATGAACATGCGGATCTCCTTCGTGTTCACCGTGATCGGGCTGGTGGTGCTACTGCTGGGTCGCCGGACCTTCCGCATCCTCGCCTTCCCGCTGCTCTTCCTGTTCTTGATGGTCCCGCTGCCCCGATCCGTGGTGAACGTGGTGGCCTTCCCGCTCCAGCTGATGGCGACGGACTTCGCGGTGAACGCCCTCTACCTGTTCGAGATCCCCGCGCTGCGCGAGGGGAACATCATCCACCTGGCGAACACCCAGCTCTTCGTCGCGGAGGCCTGCAGCGGGCTGCGGTCACTGACGGCGCTCATCACGCTGGGAGTGATCTTCGCCTACTTCTTCCGCAAGTCGGCGGCGGAGCGCATCATCATCGTGCTCTCCGCGATTCCCATCGCGATCCTGGTGAACGCCTTCCGCGTCGCGCTGACCGGAGGCCTCACCCACTACCTGGGCAAGGAGGCGGCGAGCGGCTGGATCCACCAGACCGAGGGGCTCTTCACCTTCGGAATCGCCTTCCTCCTGCTCCTGCTGGAGGCGTGGCTGCTCGCGATGTTCTGGCCCAGGCGCTGGGGGGGCGGCCGAGCGCGGAGGAAGGCAACATGACCCGGATTGCAGCAGCCGTGCTCTTCCTGGCGCTCCACGCCTACGTGTACCACTTCTTCGCGCGAACCGAGGTGAGTCTGCCGCGAGAGAGCTTCGAGAGCTTCCCCCTCCAGCTCGATGGCTGGGTCTGTGACGAGCGAGGAGAGATCACCCCAGACGTCGCTGACGTCCTCGGTGCCAGCGACGTCTTCCTCTGCGGCTTCCGGAGGGTCGGGGGAAATCCGCCGGCCTTGGTCAACGTCTACGTCGGCTACCACGAGACCCAGATCCGCAAGAGCGGCGGCGGCCTCAGCCGGAGCGCCATCCACCTCCCGAAGCACTGCCTGCCCGGCGCGGGCTGGGACGTGATCGATACCCGCACCATCGAGCTCGACCTGCCGGGTCTTCCCGGAGGGCCCGCCAGGGTGAACCGGCTGGTGATCGCCAAGGGCAACCAGCGCCAGCTCACCTACTACTGGTATCAGTCCCGCGGCCACGTGATCGCGGAAGACTACCTGAAGATGATGCACCTCTTCTGGGACCGGGCCACGCAAAGCCGCACCGACGGCAGTCTGGTGCGCTTTTCGGTACAGATGATCCGCAAGGACGAGGAGCGCGCGGAGGCGGCGCTTCTGGAGCTGGCCTCCCAGGTGGTTCCGCTGCTCCCACGCTACGTGCCCGAGTAGCCGGAGAGGACCCGCTCGAAGAGATCTTCCATCCGCCCCATGTTGCGGCGCATGTCTCCCTCGGCTTCGATCAGGCGTCGGTTCTCCCGTAACGCTCCCTCGCGCAGCGCGCCATCCCCCATGGCCCGGCGAAGGCAGGAGGCGAGGTCGGAAGCTTCGCCACTCTGGAACAGCAAGCCGTTCTCACCGTGCCGGATCCACGCGGTGTTCGCCTCGATCCGCGTCACCACGGGGAGAAGACCGGTCGCCATCGCCTCGAACAACGACGAGCTGGCCCCATCGCTCAAAGCCGGTGAGACGTAGACGTCCGCCGTTGCGAGAAGACCGGGGAGCTTCTCATGGGGCAGCGAGCCGGTGAATTCGACGCGATCCGCGAGCCCCGCCTCTTCCGCGCGCCGACGATGGGCCTCGAGCAGATGTCCGCCCCCGGCGAAGGTACAGTGGAACTCCGTGCCATCGTCCCTGAGACGCACGAGTGCCTCGATCAGGGTGGGGATGTCGTATACGGGCGCGTGGTTTCGGGTACAGATCAGGCGGGTCGCTCCGCGCCGGGGCGTCTCCGTGGTGGGATGGAAGGCGTTCAGATCCACACCCAGGGGAAAGCACACGAGCTTCCCGGCCGGCACTCCCATCCCGCGCAGCACCGCTTCCAGGTGGGGCGCAACCACGTGAACGAGGCCTGCACGGCGGCACACGAATCGTACCGTCGTCCCGTGGATGCCGCGCCGCCACAGTGAGTGGTCCGGATGCTGGAGAAGGTCCCCACCGCGCCCCGAGACCAGGAGGGGCCCCTTCCAGGCCAGCGCCCCCACCAGACCGTTCGAAACCAGGTAGGGCGCGAAGACGAGATCCGGCCGGAAGCCGCGGATGATCCTGCGGACATGGAAGAGGCGGGTCAGAAACAGGCGCTTGTTCCGATACTTGTCGAAGGGAAGGACACCGACGAAGTCCGAATCGACGCCGTCGATGCGATCGGGGTGAAAGCTGATCACGCGGACCGTGTGACCACGGTCCTGGAGGGATCGGGCGTAGGGGGGCGTCCAGGGAGCATTGGTGTGAGAGATCATCAGGATCCGCAAGCCGGCGCTCTCCCCGCTCCTATTGCGTGAATGAGATATGGTAGGTCGTCGAAGGCGATAGCGGGGGGGGGAGTTGATCCGCGAGAGACCGGTCTGGCTCGCTCCGACGATCGCGCTGATCGCGACCCATCTCGCGATCAGCGCGATCCTGGCCGCCGCAAGCGGCGGGCGCGAGATCGGTGACGACGCACCTCACCTGCTGGAGCTGGTCCGGAGCCCCTTTCTTCTGTTCGGTGACTACCGGGCCGCCGGTCACGCCGATACCTGGGGATCCTTCCCACCGCTGCTGCCGCCACTCTTCGGGCTGCTGGTTCGTCCCTGGTTCGCCGCCGGGTCCGATTTCTGGGCGATCCGGCTGGGCGCCCTCTGCTGGAGTGTTCTCGCGCTGCTGGGCTTCCACTGGCTCGTATCCGCGGCTCGGGGCACTCCGCGGCCGCGGCAGAGCGCAGCGCTGTGGCTGTTCGCGCTCTCCCCTTCCATCATCGGGGCGAGCGCCGTGCTCCCCCAGGAGGAGGCCTACGTCTGCCTCTTCGGAATACTGCTCTTCGCGGCGGCAGAGCGGGGCCGCTGGAACCTCTTGCCCCTGCTCTTTGCGGTGGCAGCGATCGCCGGGAAGTACTTCCTCGTGGCTCTCGCGGTTCCCCTGGCCTTCGCCTCTCCCCGTCCCCTCCGCGAGCTGATCCGATGCGCCCTCGCCCCCGCCGCCGTGCTCGCCGCCCACATCGCCTATCACGAGCTTCGCTTCGATCTGATGCCGATCCTCGACTACGAGCTGGAGCCGACCGGCGCGATCTCCGCCTGGGCGCTGGCCTGGGAGTTGGGATTCCAACCGCCCGCACGGATGATCCAGGCCGCCTCGACCCTTGCCACGGGCTCCCTGGTGCTCCTCTTCTGCTGGCTCGCCCACCGCCGAAGATTCCCGCTGGTGTTCTCGACGGCGGGAACACTGTGGATTCTGCTGCTCGGCATCTCCGTGGCCATGCCTCCCTACCTGTTGTGGAGCCTGCCCTTCCTGCTGTTGGCCTTCACCATGCTGGAACGTCCCTCCCTGCGCTGGGCCCACGCTGGGCTGATCTACCTCTGGGGCGGGATCGCCTACGCCGCCAAGCTCCTCCGCGGCGTCGATCTCGCGCTCTCCATGGAGCGGCCCGCGGGCAAGACCACCATCGGCAACTGGGCGGTGCGCATCCTCGGCGAAGACTTCCCCTTCGGTGATGCCCACGTGGCCCTGCGCGCGCTCCTGGTCGCGATCGGCGTACTCTTCCTGGTGCTGCTGTGGGTCGAGGCGGCGCAGCTGGCGGGGGGCGTTCGGTCGATTCCCGCTGGAGATGGAGATTCGAGGTGAAGATCCTGCTGGTGAGCGAACGCCTCTCGGGCCGGAGCGACGAGGGCATCAAGAACCTGGCCATGGCGCTCCTCCGGGAGCTTTCGGCACGTCACGAGCTGCTGGCTCTCTCGGGGCGAAGCGCGGCGGACGATCCGCGCTTCACCTCCGTGCCGATGAACCCCTTCTTTCTCAACCGCGAGCTGCTCACCCGGGCGAGGCGCTTCGGACCCGAGGCCATCCTCTACGTCCCCTGGACCTCCGGAACCGCCCGCACCTTCTGGCGCGCCCGAGTCCTCCGCATCGCTGCAGCCGCGCCGGTGGCGTGCTTCCTGACCCAGCCGTACCCGGCCCCACGATGGGAACGCATGCTCAAGAGGACACTGGTCCCGGACCTGGTACTCGCAATGAGCGACGAGACGCTAAGGGAATCGAACGCGGCCGGCGCGCACGCCGAGTTCGTTCCGGCCGGTGTCGATCTGGCGAAGTACACGATTCCGTCCGTCGAACAGCGCGCGGAGAGCCGGCGCCAACTGGACATCGCGGCGGAAGAGAGGCTGATCCTGCACGTGGGGCACCTGAATCCGCAGCGAATGGATCCCGGCGAGATGGGTCGGGTGGCTCGACGCCAGGGGTGGAAGCTCGTGGTGGTGGGGAGCCCGGAGACGCCCCAGGATCCCGAGCTGATCGGCTCTCTCACCGACGCGGGTGCGCGGGTGATGTGCGAATACCTGCCGAGCATCGAGGCCGTCTACGCCGCCGCCGACGTCTACCTGTTCCCGACCCGGGATCCGCGCAACAGCATCGGCGTCCCGCTCTCGGTTCTCGAAGCACTCGCCTGCGGGATCCCCGTCGTGAGCACGCACTTCGAGGGACTGCCTCGGCTCTTTCCCGACACTCCCTACGTGCGCTTCATGGCAGATGCCGCCCAGATGGAGGCGGACCTCGCCGCTGCTCCGGCCGCTGGGGCGCCTGGAGCGCGGGCGCTGGTCGAGCCACTCGAGTGGTCGTGTGTGGGGGGCCGGGTCGAGGATCTCCTCGGGGAGCTGGTGAGCCAGGGCCGGCGGGGGCCCGATCACCTATCATGATGATTCGAGGTTGAACGCTACGCGCGCCAGACCACCTGACGGGGGTCAGAGAGGTGGCGTGCCTCTTCGGGTCGAGGACGCGACGGAATGGCGTTGCTCGCAACTCTGGCCACAGTGGGAGGTCTGCTCGGAATCGCGGGCCTGGCCTATGCCGTTGCCTGTCGCCGCGAGGAGAGACGGGATCGCGTGCTTTGCCTGCTCTATCACCGCCTGGTCACCGCGGAGCAGCACGAAGCAATCACGCCGCCGATGGAGCAACGCTTCAGCATCCCGGAGCAGAGCTTTCGCGCGCAGATGCAGTACCTCCGCGATCACGGCTACCACCCGGTGAGCACCGACGCCGTACTGGACTTCATCGAACGCGGGGTGTCGCTGCCCGAGAAGCCGGTGCTCATCACCTTCGACGACGGATGCGAGAGCGTCCACAGTCGAGCCCTGCCCATCCTCCGGCACTTCGGCTTCCCCGCCCTCTTGTTCGTCACCACCAGTCCGGATGCCGAGGTCTTTCGCGCAGGGAACGCCGCCCAACGCCGGGTGACGCCGGGCGAGATGCGAGCGCTCGATGCCGGCGGGGTGGGGATCGGATCCCACGGCGTGACCCATGAGGCGCTCGCGGTGATGGCCGAGTCGGAGATCGAACAGGAGCTCGGCGGATCGAAGCGCGTCCTCGAGGAGATCCTGGGCAAGCCCGTCGACACCTTCGGCGTCCCATTCAACTGGTACGGGAAGAAGGTGCGGGAGGCCGCCGAGCGGCTCGGCTACCGCGCGGTGTTCACCTCGGACAGCGGCACCATCCACGGGGGCTCCGACCCGTTCCACCTGCGGCGCGTGCCCGTCGACGGCTGCGCCACTCTCGGCGAGCTGGTCAGGAGTCTGGGTGGACGAGCCATCGTCCAGCGGCGAATCGTCAGTCTGGCCAAGCGCATCCCCGCGCGCCTGCTCGGCCCGAGAATCTGGATGCCGCTCCGCGAGAGGATCTACGCCTCCCCCCTGCGCCATCTCCTCCCCCTTGGCGTTCTCAAGCGACTGCTGGCGGGGGGCCTCGCCGGCGTGATCGTCGTCATCGGGCTCGCCCTCTACCTGCTGCTGAGCCAGGCTGGCGAGTGATCATCCCGCGGGGAAAACACCGCGATGCTCACGACGAGGCCTGATCCGGTCGATGCTGATAACGTCGAGAGCCCGATCGTCCACTCACCGTGGAGCTGCAAAGTGAGCCCTGCTCCCCTCCACCTCGCAGAGCCTCGAGGCGGTGCGATGCGCCCAGGCCACGCGATGCTTCTCGCCATCGCGATCGGCCTGCTCTGGTACGCAATCGAAACCGTCCACATCGCCGTCGGAGATGCTTGTCTCGACGGCGGTGAGCTTCTCTGGCGGTTCCTGCGCTTCCTCCCCTGGCAGATCATCGCCTTTGCGACGATCGGCATTGCCGCGGCGGCGCTCGCGGCCTGGCGGCCGCAGATGCCCACCCTGCCTGGCTGGCTGACCATCGGCGCAGCGAGCTTCGTCTTTCTGGGAGCCCGGGTCGCAGAGGGCACACTCCACAGCCGGGGTCTTCCCGCTGCGGTGCTGGCGGCATTCGTCACCGCTCTGGGTATCGCGATCGCGCTCGGGGGCCTGGCGGCGCTCGCGCGACTCCTACCGCGACGACTCCGAGGCGCCTGGCCCGCCGCTGCCTGGATCGCCTGGACCCTGCTCTTCGTCCCCTTCGTGCGACGAGCCGGAGCCGCACTCGCCTTGGGGAAGACCGGCGTTCTGGACACCCTGAGCTACGCCCACCCGCTCGACGCCGTCTTGGCAATCCTCGCGGCCGGGGCGGTGCTCGGGCTGGCGACGCTGCATAGAGGCCGGGGGACTCCGCTCACCTTGATCAGCGTCGCGGCGGCGGCATTCGCGGTGGGAGCTCCGCAGCCGACCGCCGCCGAGCAGGCCGGGTTCGAGAGCGGTCGCCCCGACGTCCTGATCGTCCTGGTAGATACGCTCCGCGCCGACCACTTCGGCGGAGAGCCGAACGGTGCGAGCCCCACCCCTCGCCTCGACGCGCGCTCATCGGAGTTCTTCCGCTTCACCCAAGCCTTCTCGACGAGCACCCGCACCGAACCGGCCATGCCTGGGATCATGACCTCGCTTCCCTTCACCGTCGTGGGCAGATCCCTGCCGCCCGAGGTCTCGACCCTGGCGGAGCGGCTGCAGGAGGCGGGCTACGCCACCCTCGGGATCTCGGCGAACCCGAAGGTGTCCCCCCAACTCGGATACGATCAGGGATTCGACGAGTGGCAGGACCCGAACAGCGCACCGGACTTCCTGATCAGCACGATCCTCAAGCTCGCAACCGCGGCGTTCCCCGCAATCTCCTACCGGCTCGGGCTGGCCGACACGGAGCTCTTCTATCCGCGAATCACGCAGCTTCGTCGTCGAGGGCTCCGTCTGCTCGATCGCTCTCCGGGACCGACCTTCCTCTACCTCCAGACGATGGACGCGCACGGTCCCTACTTCCCCCCCAAGCCGCATCTCCCGGAGTCCTACCGGGCTGAGGATTTCTACTCGTACTTCAAGTTCTTGCGGCTCTCGGAAAGTCCGGCGCTGCTGACTGCGGAGATGGCGCCGAAGCTCGAGAACCTGCGCCAGCGCTACGCCGCCGAGGTGCGCTTCACCGACGTCGAACTCGCGCGCCTGTTCGACGCGCTCGAGGAGCGCGGACGCTGGGACGAGACGCTGGTCTGGATCCTCTCAGACCACGGCGAGGCCTTCGGCGAGCACGGGATCGCCGGGCACGGAGCGGTCTACGTGGGCACGCCCGTGATCCAGGTCCCGCTCTGGCTCAAGCCTCCGCGCTCCTGGGGGCTCTCACCCCGCGCCATCGACACGCCCGTCTCGCTCTACGATGTGCTGCCGACCACGCTGTCGCTCCTGGGCCTCCCTCCCCTCGACGCCCAGTTCGGACTGGATCTCGACTCGTTGATCTCGGGAGCGGCCGACCCCGAAGAACGGGTGGTGATCAATCAGACCAATCACCGCAAGTACATGCTGTACGCGTGCATCTCGGGTCCGTGGAAGCTGGACCTCGCCATCGGCCGAGATGGAATCGCGAGAGAGCGGGCGCTCTACCACCTGGGAGACGATCCCGGCGAGCGGGAGAATCTCGCCGAGGTGCATCCGGTGATCGTCGCGCAACTGGAAGGCGCTGCCCGCGCCCATCGCGAGCGCGAGGGCACGCTCGCCTATCGGCAGAGGAAGATCATCCTCGATCCGGTCACCCGCGAGCGGCTTCGCAGTCTCGGGTATCTCGATGAGTGAAGGAGCGGCACGTCCGCCCGCCGAGGGGACACCCGTCCTGGGCGAGCCGCAGGTTGCCGTCGTGCAGGTGCTGGACTCACTCGACGTGGGAGGAAAGGAGCGCGTCGCGGTCGATCTGGCCAACGATCTGGTCTCCTTTGGGTATGAATCCCACGTCCTCTGCACTCGCCGATCGGGCCCGCTCGAGGAGCGTCTGGGACCGGCGGTGCGGAGTGCCGCTGCGGGGCGGAGGAGCCGTTTCGATCTCGCCGGACTGCGGCGGATCGCAGGCTACCTCGATGACCATTCCATCGCGATCGTTCACACGCACAATCACTCGAGCAGCTACCTGATGCGACTTGCTCTTCGCCTGGTGAGGCAGCGCCCTCTCCACGTCGTGCACGACCACCAGGCCGCGATCGACGACCGGCGCACTGCACTGCTCGACCGAGGCCTGCTACGCAACGTCGACGCCTGGATCGCGGTGTCGGAGCCCCTTCGCGACAGGGCGCGTCGCATCCTCCCCCACCTGGGTGAGCGTTGCGTATACGTGCCCAACGGGATCGAGATCCCGGAGCGACACGAACGACCAGGCGGTCCCCCCACCGTCGTCCAGGTGGCCAACCTCCGTTGGACCAAGGGTCACCCGACGGCGATGCGGGCCGCCGCGCTGGTTCGAGAGAGGATCCCCGATCTACGCTGGATCTGCGTAGGGAGAATCGAGGATCCCCCCGACGAGTATGCTGCGCGAGTGCGCGCCCTGATGGCCTCGCTCGATCTCGCCGACTGCGTGGAGCTCGTGGGCGAACAATCGGACGTCCAGCCCTTCCTGCGGAAGGCCCACGTCGGGGTTCTCACCTCCGACCACGAGGCCCTGCCTCTCGCCCTGCTCGAGTACCTGGCAACCGAGCTTCCCGTCGTCGTGACCGATGTGGGGCAGGTCCTCGAGGTAGTGAGATCCTGTGCAGCGGGGCACGTCGTCCAAAGGGGGGATGCGGAAGGCATCGCGGCCGCGGTGATCGAGTTGCTCAGCGACACCGAAGCGGCGGGAAGCATGGGTGCCCGGGGCCACGCTCACGTGACGAGCCACTACAGCAGAGGTGCCGTCACCACCCGAATCCACGCACTCTATCAGGATCTTCTCCGCCGACAACGGCCGTCCGCTCATCCGGGAGAGAGCTCTTGAGGAATCGGAAGAAGCGGCTCCTGATCACGCTCGCGCACTTGAGCGCAGGGGGGGCGGAGCGCGTCGCGCTCACACTCCTCCGCCGTCTCTCGCGCGACCGCTTCGAGATCCATCTCGCCCTGGTTCGACGCGAGGGGCGTCTCCTCGCGGACGTGCCGCCCGACGTGCCGATTCACGATCTCGGAGCGCGGCGCGTTCGGACCGCCGGCCCCGCCTTGATCCGTCTGGTCCGGCGCCTGCGCCCCGATGTGGTCTATTCCACGATCTTCTATCTCAACCACTACCTGCTGCTGCTACGCCCGCTGCTTCCCCGGGGCACCAAGCTGGTGATCCGCGAGGGCATCACCGTGAGCTCTGCGCTCGAAACCTGGAGAAGCCCCTGGCTCTGGTCCCTGCTCTACCGAACCAGCTATCGCTCGGCGGACCGGATCATCTGCCAGTGCGACTTCATGCGGGAAGATCTGGCCACGCGGTTCCGAGTTCCTCGCTCGCGTATGATCACCGTCTACAACCCGCTCGATCTCGACGAGATCCAGGTGCGCGCCGACGCCGCACCCAACCCATTCGCCGAGAAGGGCGCCGGGCCGCACCTGGTGGCCGCCGGTCGCCTCTCGCCCCAGAAGGGATTCGACACCCTGATCCGCGCCCTTCCCGCACTTCACCGGCTTCATCCGAACGCCGAGCTCTGGGTTCTCGGTGAGGACAGAACCGCGGACGGGTCGATGAGACGCCAGCTCGAGGAGCTCTCCCTCGCCCAGGGCATCGGAGACAGGGTCCACTTCACCGGTCACCAGGAGAATCCCCACCCGTTCTTCAAGCACGCCGACCTCTTCGTGCTCTCGTCGCGCTACGAGGGTCTTCCCAACGTCCTCCTCGAGGCGCTCGGGTGCGGATGCCCGGTGGTCGCCCTGGACACGCCGGGCGGGACGCGCGAGATCATGCAGCTCACCGGTCAGATGCACCGGCTGACCGGTGCACTCGAGTGGAAGCCCGAGTGGTTTCGGAAGCACGGGCGGGAGGAGGCGCCACCGGACCTCTCGGCCTTCTCGGTGCAGCGAGCTATCCGCAACTTCGAGGATATCTTCACCCGTGTCTGAGCATGAGTCCTTGCACGAGGCCGCAGGCCACCTTCTCCTCGGAGAACTCGAAGCGGAACGTCTGCCGGCGGCGCGACAACGCGAGCTTCTCGCATTCCTCCAGAGCGAGAAGGTGGTGCTCTTCGGCGTCGACCCGGAGGAGCCGGAATCGGCCTCGCAGCTTCTCTTCTCCGGTCTGCGCAGCCCGGTCCTCGAGTCGACGCTGGAAGCCGAGTGTCGGCGCTGCGACAGTCAGCGGCGTGCGCTGCTCCAGGCGCAGACCCGTCTCGAAGAGGAGGGCATCCCACTACTGCTCTTCAAGTCTCATGGCCCGTATCCATACACCTCGAGCAATGTCGATGCGCTCGTCCCCGACGGGGAGATGGAGCGAGCTGTTCACCTGCTGGAGGGCATCGGGCACCATGAAATGACGCGGTACTGGGAGCCGAACAAGCGACTGCTCCGAAAGTTCGCCGGGCACGAGTGCGAGGTGATGATTCACCTGCACACCAAGATCGCATGGCAGGTTCTCGCCTTCTCGGACGTCGATGCAGTCTGGCGGAATGCGCGTCGCAGCGTCGATCCGGGCGTGCTGCATCCGGCTCCGGCACACCTGGTCGCGACGCTTCTGGCTCACTCACTCTACGAATCGAAGAGGATCACACTCGGCGATCTCTGGAAGATCCGGCAATCCGCGGAACGGCCCGATTTCGACGGTTCGGAGATCGTGCGAATCGCCGAGCTGCGTCGCTGGCTTCCCGGCCTGGCGGTCTCCCGCGGTTGGTACGAGGCGGTCGAACGCGCCGTCTTCGGCAAGGCGACACTGGCCGGAGGTTGCTTCCCTGCCGGCCTTCCGCCGCTCTCTCGACGCGACGCCGTGCTCGCGGACCGGACCGTCGAGAGCGGCTTTCCCCTGGCTCTCGGCACCCAAATGAGCAGGCGGTACTTCTTCCGGAAGCTCTTGCGCGACAACCAGCGCACGCTCGTGCAGAAGATTCACGACCTGGTCGGCGTGGCCGAGCAGGTCGTCCTGGGACGGCTCACCTTGCGCCAGCGGCCGACCGCCCTGATCGCCCTCTGCGGCGTCGACGGCTCCGGCAAGAGCACCCACGCCGAGCGGCTCCGGCAGGTATTCGACGAATGCGAGATCCCGAACCGCACCCTCTGGATGCGCGGGGGGTACTCCCCGGCGGTCACCTGGCTCAAGCAGCGCCTGCGCCGGTCCTCCCAGAATCTTCCCGCTGTGGATGACGACGAGGGAAAGACCCGTGCATACCGCGAGCCCCGGATGCGACTGCTCTGGGGATGGCTGGTTGCGATCGAGCAGATTCTCCAAGCGCGAATCGCCGTTTCCCTGCACCGCCTGCTGGGCAGGACTCTCATCACCGAGCGCTACATACCCGACACCATCGCGGATCTCTCCGAGCGTTTCGGCGATCCCTCGTTTCCGAAGAGCTGGCCCGCAACTGCGATGCGCTGGCTCTCTCCCCGGCCGGATCTCGTCATCTTCCTCGACCTACCGGCCGACGTCGCCTACGAAAGAAAATCCGATGACTGGAGCCGGGAGATCCTCGCGTCGCGGCGGGAGCTCTACCGCAGCGTGCTCGGCCTCATGCCTGATGTGGAGACCTTCGACGCGGAGCGGCCTCTGGAGGCGCTCTTCGAGGCAATCCGGGACCGCGCACTGCGCTGCGTCTTCGGACGGATCCGCCGACTGAATCCACTCGCCCGGCGCGACCGGAGCGGATGGGAGTAGACGCGTCTCTCGCGAACTCTTGACAGCGTGGGCTGGCAAACATACAGATCAGCGTTGGAGAACTCGGTTCCGTGACGCTCTTGCTGCGACAGCTCTTCTGGATCGGCTTGATCGGTCTCCAGTTCGGAATCCTGGCGGCGGCGGACCTCCACCGGGGCGGTTTCTCACTGACCGGCGCGCAGGTCCTCGAGCTGACGGGCGGGCACGTGCTCCTCGCCGCCGTCGTTGGCGCGCCCGCGGTGCTCGTCGTTCTCCTGATCGAATTCGCGGCACGGCGGGTCCAGGAGGCAGCAAGACGCCCCCGACTTCGCGCCGCGCGGCGCCTCGCGCCCGTTTGCGCCGCGTGCTGGACGCTCTTCGTATTGGCGGGCACCTACGTGAACGTCGAGTTCCTCCCCGCCATGCGGAGCCCCATCAGTCTCCTGGGAGACGTGGCTCTCTTTCTCGCCGTCGCCGGGGTCGGGCTGGCCTGGGTCTCCCGACCCTGGGGAGCCAAGCTCGATGGAGCGCTGCTGTCGGTGGTTCTCGTGCTCGACCTTGCCGCGGGCGTCTGGATGGTCCGAGGACCGAGCGCAGCAAGCCAGGTCGGCGCAGCATTCGCGGGAGCCGAGGTCGGTGAGAGGCCGAACATCATCCTGCTGCTGATCGACACGCTCAGAGCCGATCACCTCGACGCCTACGGGTACGAACGAAGAACCGCACCGCGCCTCGACGAGCTGATCGACTCCGGAATCCTGTTCACGAAGGCGTACAGCAGCACCAACTGGACGCGACCGGCGGTGGCTTCACTGTTCACCTCGACGATGCCCTCTCGGCACCGCGTGAACGACATCGGCCGGGCCGTCGCCCCATCGTTCCCTCTTCTCGCCGAAACACTCTCCCGAGCCGGGTATCGAACAGTGTTCGTCTCGGCGGGGCCCAACATCCAGCCCGAAGACGGATACGGACGAGGCGTCGATCACTTCGACTACGGTCGGGCCACTCCCCCGCTCTTGCGAACCGTCCTCATCGGGCAGGCCCTGCTCCGCTTCCTCCCCGGGATCGAGTTCTGGTTCCGGCCCTCCGGATTGGAGCTCGACGCGGGCGATCCGAAGGACTTCACCGATCGCGCTCTCCGATGGGCGAGGGAGACCGAGGAAACCCGACCCATCTTCCTCTACATCCACTACCTCGGCCCCCACGACCCCTACGACCCGCCCGCTCCCTACTACGAAGCCTACACCGACGTACCGCCCGTTCCGCGGCTGCTGGAACCCCCCACCCAGCGGTGGTCGGGGAGGAACTGGTTGTCCCCCGCCGATCGGCAGCAGATGATCGCTCAGTACGACGGTGAGGTACTCTGGCACGACGCGCAGCTGGGCCGACTCCTGGACGGGCTGCGCGGGACGGGCCGCCTCGACGACGCGGTCGTCGTGGTAATCGCCGATCACGGAGAAGGATTCGGTGAGCACGGGCTCTGGGCACACAGCGTGGGAATGTTCGACGAGGTGGTGCGGATCCCGATGATCTTCTGGAGTCCTGGCAGGTGGGTCGGCCCCCGCACCATCCACATCCCCGTCAGCCTGATCGACGTGGCTCCCACCCTTGCGAGCATCGCCGGCACAGAGATCCCGGAGAGCTTCGATGGAGAAGATCTGCTTCCATGGATCGAGGGCCGGCGTAGTGGAGATCGGCTCGTCTTCATGGAGAATCCCAACAACGACGAGTTGGGGATCCGGACCGCGGAATGGGCCTACTTCGAAGGAAGGACCAGAGAGGGATTTCGCCGATGGCTCTTCCGGTCCGACGATCACGAGGGAAAGGAGGAGCTGTCCGAAACCCACCCGGAAGTGGTGGAGCAACTCCACCAGCTGGCTCGAGCGCGGAGAGAGATGGATCGATCCCGCCAGGTCGAGAGCGTCGAGATCGAGATCGGCGAGCGGCGCCGGGAGGAGCTGCGCGCACTCGGGTACCTGGAGTGACCGTGGCCCGCTTTTCTCCGCCCACCGTGATTCCGTAGGCTCTCCCCCCGAGAAGACTGGACGAAATGCTCTTCAACTCATTCACCTATCTCCTCTTCCTCCCGCTGGTAGTCGTTCTCCATTTCGCCCTCCCTCACCGCTCTCGCTGGATCCTTCTGCTCGCTGCCAGCTACGTCTTCTACATGAGCTGGAATCCGACCTATCTGTTGCTGATCCTCGCGTCGACGATCGTCAGCTACGTCGCCGCCATTGGGATCGGGCGGGTAGATTCGGCTCGCGCGCGATTTCACCTGGTGACGGCTTGTCTGTGCGCCAATCTCGGTCTCCTCTTCGCCTTCAAATACTGGAACTTCTTCAACGACTCCGCCGGGGTCCTCGTCGGGTGGTTCGGCCTCGAGTGGCGTGTGCCCGATCTCGACGTCCTCCTCCCGATCGGAATCTCCTTCTACACCTTCCAGACCCTCGGCTACGTCATCGACGTCTATCGCCGAGAGGTGCCTCCCGAGCGACACCTGGGTCGTTTCGCTCTGTACGTCGCGTTCTTCCCCCAGCTCGTCGCGGGGCCGATCGAACGCGCGCGAAACCTCATGCCCCAGATCACCGCGCTGCACCGCTTCGACTGGGAGCGGATCTGTCTCGGGCTGCAGCTGATTCTGTGGGGGCTCTTCAAGAAGGTGGTGATCGCCGACCGGCTCGCAATCTACGTCGATACCGTCTACGACAATCCGGCCGCCCATGACCCGAGCTCGTTCCTCATCGCGACGTACGCATTCGCCTTCCAGATCTACTGCGACTTCTCCGGCTACTCCGACATCGCGATCGGCTCCGCGAGCTTGCTCGGCTTCCGGCTGATGAAGAACTTCGAGACTCCCTACTTCGCCACCAGCATCACGGATTTCTGGCGCCGCTGGCACATCTCTCTCTCCACCTGGCTCCGCGACTACCTGTACATACCCCTTGGTGGCAACCGACGCGGTGTGAATCGAACCTACGCGAACCTGCTCATCACCATGCTGCTGGGTGGGCTCTGGCATGGCGCGAGCTGGAACTTCGTGATCTGGGGGGCGATTCACGGCGGCCTGCTCGCTCTCTCGCGCAGGACACTACCGTTTCGCGACCGTCTCTACGGCCTGACCGGCCTTCCCAACTGGGTGCGGGACGGGGTGCGCGTGGTGATCACCTTCCACCTCGTCTGCTTCGCGTGGATCTTCTTCCGGGCCGCGACGCTCGCGGACTCGATGACGATAGTCCGAGGCTTCTTCAGCCAGTGGGGAGCGCCTTTGGTGGACTACTCGGTCTTCAGCCACGGGCTCATAGGACTGGTGCTGCTCCTGGCGGTGCAGCTCCACCAGGCCCGTCGGGGAAGCGTGCGCCAAGCCGTCGCGGGTTTGCCGACACCGGTTCGTTGGCTGGGCTGGTACGCCCTCATCGGAGGTATCGTGCTGCTGGGCCTGGACGGTGGAAGCCAGTTCATCTACTTCCAATTCTGAGGCGAAAGGATGCGAAAGGTCATCACTTCTGCTCTCATCTTCGTTCTCGGCCTGATCCTGCTCGACCGTGGCGCTGGCATGCTTCTCCGCTCCGTGCTCGACGAGGTCGATACGGGCCAGGCCGTGGGGCTCGCGAACCGCGCGCTCGCCAACGCAGACCGCGATCTCCTCGTCTTCGGGAGCTCGAGAGCCCGCCGTCACATCGACCCCGCCGTTCTCGCCGAGGAGCTCGGCGTGACCGCCTACAACGCGGGCTGCCTGGGACAGGGCATCACCTACGCCCGCATGCTCGAGGCGTTGATCCTCACGCGAGACACCTCGGCGCGTCTCTTCGTGCTCGAGATCGATCCCGTGGAGCTGTACCGGGATCAGTCCTCTCGGGCTTCCCTGTTCGCGGTCTTCTTCGGCGAGTCCGACGTGGTGGACGAGATCCTCGAGACGACCAGCTGGTCGGCGCGCCTCAAGCTCGCCTCGCACGCCTACCGCTACAACTCGCTCGCCATCCCGATCCTCCGCAACCGGCTGGCACCGCAGCCCGAGCCCTTGCTCGGCTTTGCGCCGGTCCGGGGCGAGCTGAGCCCCCTGGCGCTTCGAGTGGCGGCGAAGACCCGGCCGTCTCCCGTCCGCAAGGGCGCGCCCCTCGAGCCCCTGGCCAGGACCGAAGACCTCCTCGCCGGTTTTCTCAGTGACGCCCGAGGGCACGGCATTGCCACGCTGATGGTGGTCGGTCCGCGCTTCCGCGCCGGAACGCCGATCGCATCCTGGGAGCTCGCCGGCTACGAACGGATCGCCGCCCTCGCCGCTGCTCACGGTGCTTCCTTCGCTCCGCTCGACGGCAGGCGCGACGCCGAGCTCACCCACCCGAGCCTCTTTCGAGACCTGGGCCATCTCAATGCGGAGGGTGCCGAGATCTTCTCACACCGAGTCGCCGACGAGATCAGAAAGCTCGGACTTCTCGGGGACTCCTAGCTCGAGAGCTCAGCACGCTCGCCGCCCGATGAACCGAGCCGCGATGCGAAGTACGCCGCGTCCAGCTGCCCCATCATCTCTTCGGCGACCGCTCGAATTTCCGGACGGATGTCGGGAAGCGTCTCCTTCCCGATCGACGTGACCCTGACGCCCTCTACGTACGCCGGCTCGAACGGGCACTCGAGAAACTCGAAGATCCGGGCGAAGAGCTCATCGGGCCGGGTGACCGCCTCCTCGTACTTCACCATCAGGACTCGTTCGTCCCGCTCGAGATCCAGCTCGAAGAAGAACCGGTTTCGCAGGTACCATCTCAGTACCGCGCCCTCGTGGTCGGTGAGATCTTCCCGGAAGACCGCCTCGATCCGCTCTCGGCTCTCCCCGCTCAGCCGCTCACCCTGCCAGCCGAGCTCGTCCCAGCGCGCCTCGCATATGCGCCGAATCGAGTCGCGCTGATGCGATCCCCACATTCGAACCGCGGAGTTCGCGACATCCGGATAGCGGCGGTACATCCAGATTGCGCGCGATTCAGGGTGCCGATCGAGGATCCGATCGATCCACTGCGAGTCGGTAAGGGGCTTGAACAACACGATGGGTGCGGGGCAGCGCTCGATCAGGCGCTCGATCCTGGCCTCGGGTAGCAGCCGGTAGTCCCTGAAGGCGACGCGATTGTCCTCGTCGTAGACCCAGGTGCGGGGCGACCGATCCACCACGCGGTCGAACATGTTGGTGCCCGAGCGCTGGCAGCCGACCAGGAAGAAGGCGCGGGTCGGTTCCTCCGACTGCAGGTGGCGACGTTGCCAGAGATACTTCCTTCCGCGGGCAAGCCGAAGCGAAATCGCTCTGGGGATTCGAGAGCGGAGGCTCGGCTTGGCGCTTCGGGCCGACACTACCTTGGTTCGCGACATCGAATTCAGCTCTCCGACCCGTCCGTGCGACGCGGGTTCAGCCGGATCATAGCACGCGGGTCGAGGCCGAGTCGGGCGAGTCGCTGCCGCTGCAGGAAGGGGCCGTGCTTCGATCCGGACCACCCGCAAGTCGTGCGCAGAAGGGCGCAGTCGCAGAGGATGACCGAGCCGCAAGGAACATGGTAGCTTGACGGATCATGGCAACCGAGAGCGGAGAGTTCGCGTCCCACGCGGCCGGCAACCGGCCGGCGTCACCGCTGCGAGTCCTCGTGGTCGGTCCCCAGCCTCCCCCCACCGGTGGAATCGCCACGGTCGTCCGCAACCAACTCAGCCTCCCTTTCGAGTCGCCCACCGAGCTGTTCCTCTTCGACCGGGCCACGGTAAGGATCCCGAGCGGGATTCTCTTCCGCCTGGCAGGATCGGTGACCGCGAGGATTGGACCGTTCGGCCTCTGGGGAATCCGGACCCTGTGGTTCCTCCGGGCATTCGCCCGAAAGCTCGAAGAGACGCGAGCCCAGATCGTTCACATCCACATCGCCCAGGGCTACGAATTCTGGCTGGCGGGCCTGCAGGTCCTCCTGGCGAAGCATCGTGACGCCCGCACCATTCTTCATTTCCACTCGTCCCACATGGACGATTTCTACTATGAGCTCTGGCCTCTGGGCAGATTCCTGCTCCGTCGTTTTCTGACCTTTCCGGACTCCTGCATCGCGCTCTCTCGAAGCTGGTACCGGTGGTACCGGCAGTTCGTTCCCGAGGGTCGCCTCCACATCGTCCCCAACAGCATCGAGTGGAGCCGCTTCCAGCTTCCCCCTGAATCCTCCTCTTCGAACCGCGATCGCGTGCTCTTCGTCGGAGTCCGTTTCGCAAATCGAAAGGGGCTTCATGACCTCATCGCCATCGTTCCGAAGATCCTGGCCGAGTTTCCGGAGACGGAGTTCCTGCTGGTCGGAGAAGACCAGGAGGGCGTCGAAGCGAAGCTGTCGGTCGACGCGGGGACGCGGGCCGCGCTTCGCTTCACCGGGGGTCTCGACCCGGCGGGAATCGCCGCGGCCTACCGCGACGCTACGATCTTCACGCTACCGTCCTACCACGAGGGCATGCCCATGGTGATGCTCGAAGCCATGGCGGCTGGACTCCCGGTGATCTGCTCCAACGTGAACGCCATCCCGGAGGTCATCACCGACCAGGTCACGGGGCTCCTGATCGACCCCGGAGATCGAGAGGCCCTCGCCACCGGTCTTCTCGAACTGCTGCGAGACCGCGAGCTCCAGAGACGCCTCGGCGAGGCTGCACGCCGCCACATTCGCGAAGAGCACGATGTCGCCGAGCAGGCACGCCGCCTCCAGCGGATCTATTCGTCTCTGAGGGAGCCTCGGGAGAGCTGAGTCCGTCAGTCCGCGCGGACTGGTTCTCGGTCGGAGCGTCCGCGGAGGCGCCCTTCGAGGGACTGGGCGAGATGCTGGCCGATCTTCTCCTGCCCGGCTTCGGTGAGCAGGAGCGACCCGACGAAGTAGTCGTGCCTCGGAACCAGCGCTTTCCGACTCCACGAGTCGACGTCGATCAACTCGACGCCGAGTTCGCCCGCGATCTTCTTCAGCCACGTATTGTATCGATCCACCATAGCTGCGAACACATAGGGGTTGCCGTGAACGAAATGGGGAACACGCCCGATCTCGAGCGCGCGAGCGCTGGGCCGCTCACCGGGAAGAAACAGCCCCGGCAAGGTGATGATGACGACATCGCTACCGCTCGCCTTCATGTCCGCCGCGATACGCTCCACGTTCTCCAGGAAAGAAGGGCGATACCGTTCGATCACGCGTAGCTCGTGGGCATCGGGGTCGAAATCGGGATCGATGGGAAGCCGAGAGTCGGCTCGCTCGCGCGGCACCCGATCCCTCGAGCTCCACCAGTTCCACAGTGCCCGTATTGCCCGAATGCTGTAGACGCGCTCCATGCGGCTCGCCAGCGCCCTCCGCTCACCAAAGAGATCGTGCAATCCGAGGGAGAGGATCGTCAGGTCCG
Organism: uncultured Spirochaetales bacterium; assembly: GCA_964615365.1. Taxonomy (GTDB): domain Bacteria; phylum Myxococcota_A; class UBA9160; order UBA9160; family UBA6930; genus CAVXZE01. Next base: position 167,451 of record CAZTOU010000001.1, on the reverse strand, counting down.
GGCGTAGCTGCCTGAACTCGTCCATCCGCTGCAGCACCTGAAACGTGGTGTACCCCCCCACCCCCGCATTGACGACTTCGCTGGGAATGCCGCTCGACGCGAGGCTGCGCTCCATCGAGCGCGGATAGCTGTAGTGGTCGATCAGCGTTCCGAAGGTCTCGGAGCCACCGATCACGAGAATCCTCGGCCGCAGTTTGCTCGGATCGAGCTCCGGGCCCTTGTAGCCACTGCCGCTCACCCGAAACACCACCTTGTCTTCGCCGATCCCGAGCCGACGCCCTGCCAACACGAGCTGCCGCGCCTGGTCGACCCTACCCTGTCTCTTCTGAAGCTCGGCGGCGTCGGCGAGCGTCATCGAGGCACCCGGGCGGAGACGCCAGTTTCGGACATCGGTCGGGTCACCCACCTCATAGGGAGGGAGCAATGCAGTTCTCACGGCGGTGCCGCGCCACTCCTGCAGCAGGTCTCGGACCGCATAGGTGAGTCGCGCCGCTGTCTCGACGCTGAGCAGGCCCGCAACGGTGAGGACGATCACGATCGCGCCGCGGATTCGCCCCGATCCGGAGCGGCGCCTGCGACGCCTCCGCCCCTCGGCATCGGGTGGCTCCGGCTCGGGCCAGAGGCGACGCGTCGTCTCCGACTTCTCCCAGATCACCCGATGCTCGCCTCGCAGGAATCCCCACAGGCCGATCACCGCGGCAGCGTTCACCATCAGGAAGTAGAAGGGCATGCGAAGTACGCCCGGAACCGCGCCGATCCGCGATATCAGATACGCCGAGAAGCCGAGGGCGTAGAAGGCGATCTGGGCGGTGAAAGCGGCAGCGAGGAGGGGCTCGGTGGCGCCGATCGCAGCCGTCACGAGCATCCCCAGCAACACGAACGCGATCAGCCAGCGCGCCATCTTGTGGAACAGATACTGGGTGGTTCGAACCGGCCCCGAGCGCAGGATCTCCCGCCAGTAGCTTCGCACCGCATCCAGGCCCCGACTCACGATCCTCGCCTTGGCGCGGAAGTTCTCGATTCCCTGTTCGGGTAGCCGCTCCTCGGCAACGGCAGAAGGCTCGTAGACGAGGTGATCGCCCCGCGCAGCAACGAGGAGGGGGAACACGAAGTCATCTGCGACGCTTCCGGGGATCGGTTCGAAGAGACGCGAACGAAGTGCGTAGATGCTGCCGTTCGCCACCAGCAGGTAGCCGAGAGCTCCCTCCCAGCGCTTGATCATGTCTTCGTAGCGCCAATAGAGCTCTTCGTCGCTCATGAACGACTCCCGGTCCGGGACATAGCGGAGTCGACCACAGACGAGACCCACCTTCGGATCGACGAAGTGCGCCATCAGCTTGCGGACGGCGTCGGGGCGATAGAAGGCGTTGGCATCGGTAAAGACGATGACCTCGGCATCGAGCTTCGGCACTTCCTCGCCGAGCACGATGGACTTCCCACTCCTCTCGCCGCGCTCGATCAGCTGGATGCGAGCTCGTTCCGCGGGCGTGAGTGAGTTGCAGAGTTCCCGCACGATGGGGCAGGTCCGGTCGGTCGAGCCGTCGGAAATCACCGCGGCGCGGAGCCGATCGTGGGGATAGTCGAGGGCGAGAAAATTCTGCAGCTTTCGCTCGATCACCGCCTCTTCGTTGTAGACGGGGATGACGATCGTCGCGCCCGGGAGATCCTCCTCACTGGGGATGGTTGGCTCCTGCGTTCGATGGCGGGACGCGAACACCAGAAGGAAGAGCGCGAGGGGGTAGCCGGCGTAGATGGCCAGAATCGCTCCCGCCATGATGAGGAAGGCGCCGAGCATCGAACTCCTCTAGTCCGACACGCGCCGCGGATCGAAACGCCTAGACATGGTCCGTCCGCTGCACAGTGAGAGGCACATGCGGCTGCAGAGCGGTCTCGGAATCCGCGCCGAGCCGTGCCTCGTGCGCCACCGCCAGGGCGCGCTGGCTGGTCGCCAGGCTGAGCCCCACCAGGAGCCAGAACAGCTGGTTCAGCTTGTAGCCGCTGGTGTAGATCGGCTCGACGGTCCCTCCCAGAAGGAACCCCCCCACGGCCAGGAAGAGGTACATCGCAGCCTGTCGCGTCTGCGGGTCCTGGGACTCCCGCAGCGCCCTCCAGATGCGCAGGAGCACCGAGCCTACCAGCCCCAGGAAGGCGAAGATCCCCAGGAAGCCGGTCATGACCGCGAGAGTGAGATAGATGTTGTGAGCTCCGGCCATACGGGTGCCGTATTGAGCTCCCACCCTGAGAATGTTCTCCGGGTGGAGACCGACCCCAAAGGGATGATCGAACAGCATCCGCAAGAACTGAGCCCAAGTCCTGAAGCGGGACGTCTCGAGGCCCTCCGTTTCGAGCTGCTCGAACATGGCCGCGAATAGCTCGGGAAGCGCGTAGACCCCGACCAAGACCGCGATTCCGACCGTCAAGGCTCCGATGAGCGCAATCAGTCCGGTCCGGCCCAATCCCTCACCGGAGAGCAAGAAGGCGGCACCGAGCATTACGATCGTGAAGAGGATTCCCCCGCGCGCCGCCGAGAGCAGGAGCGACACCGTCATCACCATAAGAAGCCCCGCCAGGAGGAGGCGGCGTGCGCCGCGGAATCCTCCGCGCAGGAAGAAGAGGAGTGTCATGGGGAGCGTCATCACCCAGAAGTCCGCCTGGCTGTTGGGATTCGAGAAGATCCCACCGACGAACAGGTCGTACCCCTTGCGCATCGCCGCGTGCTCGAGGTGCGCTGGCTGCCACCCGGTCACGATGAAGATCATGTGAAACGCCGCCACTCCGCCACCGATGACGACGACGAACCGATACAGAAAGCGGATGACGTCCTCGTCCCGGTCGAAGGCCATCACTCCCACCAGAAAGAAGAGCGCTCCCTCGAGGAAGTACTCCTGAAAGCTCTTGACGTTGAAGAGCAGCAGACCCGTACCGAACGACCCGAGCATGAGTCCAATGAGCGCTGCGAACAGAAAGAGCGCCCACAGGAATCCCTGAGCCCCGAGTGCGGGGAAGCGCCCCCGTTGCAGATAGAGCCCCACCAGGGCGACGTAGACGAAGGCCACCGAAGGGCCGACGCCGACCCCGAAGAAGTGTCGGCGCCATGCGAAGATGCCCTCCGCGAACATCAGGATACCGAGCACCGCCAGGACTCGCAGCACGTTGTCTCTCGTGAACAGCAGCCAGGCCAGCGCGGGAACACCCACGATGAGGTACATGAACCAGCGGGTCCAGTTGATCTCCTCCATCCGGTCTTCGCCTCACCTCACACGGTCGAGACGGTCGAGCCCGCTGGTCCAGGTGAAGCCACTCGAATGGCCTCCCGAACCGGAGCAATGGGTAACCGCCTATCGCGATGGTCCCGATTCCTCATCGACGTGCTCCCGAAGCCCATTGAGCGGAACTCCCACGCGATTTCCCGAGGGATGTCGAGGACTTGTGGTCGCGCTCCAGTCCTCCGTGCCAGCCTCCCAGGATACAGTCCACACCCCGGAAGCGAAACAACCCATTCGGACCATCGCAGGGGGCTCACCACCCGCCTGAAGAGAAGGCCGAGCGTTCCCCCTCGCAGCTTCTTCGGGCCCGATCCTGATGGCTTTTCTGCGAGGGCTCCAGTTCGACTAACCTCTGGCAGAGCAGTCCCTACGCTGCCGGCGTAAGAGGGAGTCCTTCATGCCAGAGGAGTCATCGTGGAAGATCCTGATCGGAATCCTTCTGTGTTCTTCGATGCTGGCCTGCGGACCCACCGAAGCGGGAGTCGACGACGGCCTCCCTCTCTCGCGAGAGCCGTCGATCCTCTCGATCGAGACCCATCGTGAGAGGGCCCCGACGTCCCCCCCCCGGCTGCTTCCCGGAGGCCGGATCATCCCCGCTGAGGGCAACATCTGGCGGGTCGCATGGGGAGACGTGAACGGAGACGGTGAGGACGAGATCCTCTACGCCGACTACGACGGGATTCTGCGCTGCCGGTCGGCCGACGGAGCCCGCGTTCTCTGGGCGGTCGAACTGGACGGCTTTCCCTACCGGATCCGGGCCGCCGATCTGGACGGCGATGCGAAAGACGAGGTCCTGGCGGTCTCGAGCCGACCCGCTCTGTTCTGCTTCTCCGGAGAGGGGAAGCTCCTCTGGGCGCGGCGAGCGAAAGCCCCTCTTTACGAGGTGGCGGCCGGACGCATCCTCGAAGGCGGAAGGATGGGCGTGGTCACCTCAGGAGCCAGTGGACAGGTCGAGGTCTACTCGGCTTCTGGAGGATTCGTCACCGAGTTCGGGAACCCCAGGCAGGTCATCCGAGGTCTGGATGTCGGAGACCTCGATGGCGACGGAAGGGCCGACGTCGTCTTCCACTACCACCGCTGGAACAAGGTGGTCGCGAGAACCATGCCCCTCCCCGGGTCGCTCTGGGTCGTCGATGGGGGCAGGCTTGGAGCCCGACGGATCTCGAAGGGGAGACACGCAAACGGTGAACTCTGGGTAGCAGATCTCGACGGGGACGCGCGGCAGGAGATCATCCGGTCCGGGGGTACGCCGATGTCGGGGTATGCCGTCGAGGCGCTCTCCAGCCATGGGGAATCCATGTGGCTGGCTCCGCTCCCTTCGCGAGGTGGTGGTTTCAGGGAACCCATGATCCGCCCCGTTTCTCTGGTGGACCGCCGCGCGCTGTTGTCGGTCCTTGGGCGCGAGGTGTATCTGTTCGATCCATCGGGTCGAGAGATCCGACACTTCGAGATGAAGCATCCCGGGTTTTCCGACATGGCGGTTCACCCGGCCGGAGAGGTCAGCGAAGTGCTCTTCTCCTCGGCCCCGGGCAACGACCGTAATCTCTACCTCTTTCGGACCGATCCGGAGGGCTTGGATGGTCTGGGTGCGCTGGACCGCCCCGAAAGGCTCCGAGCCTACACCGCGGCCATCTCGGAGCTCGTCGCAACTCTGAGGAAGAAGAGTCCAGCCACGCCAGCAAGAACCTACACCTTGTGGGTGAGCGGCGGTGCAGCTTCGCGGAAACGAATCGAGGCCATTGCCGGCCGCCAACGTCAGATCCAGGAGCACCATCCCTTCGGAAACATCCGGTACGGGATGACCTGGACCGCTCACCAGGCAGAGGCGATCCCCCAGTTTCCCGGAACCCACGGCCACAAGCAGGGGGAGAAGCTCTCAGCTCGAGAGATCATCGAGCGCGTCCGGACCTTCGAGAAGAAGAAGCTGTACTTCCGGATCAACGTGGCGCATGGGATCGATCCCTATCTCTCACTCGACACCCTCGAGAAGATCTTTCAGATCGCTCCCAAGTACCTAGTGGGTGTTCAGGTGGGTGAGGAAGCGCAGCAGCTGTGGCCGGTAGTCGGGATGAGGCGCGTCCAGCACTTCCTGCGATATTTCATCACCCCCCTGCTCGAGCTGTGTCGGAAATACGACAAGAAGCTGTTCATGGAAGAGAAGATGGGGTTCTGGGCCGCGGTACCGGCCACGCGTTCCTTCTTCGATACCTACTTCGGCTCGGGGAAGTATCGAAACACGCTGATCACGGCGGTGGAGGAATCCCACTCCCGGGCGCCGGAGATCAACTTCTGCGCCCGGGCCGGCCTCTGGCGAGCCGGCTTGGTCGCGGAATGGGGAGCCACACTGATCGCGGATGAGCTGCGATGGGTTTCGACGCACGAATACGGATCGCTTCTCGATGAAGGGGGCCCCTATTTCCGCGAAGCCCTGGCTGCCATCGCTGCGGGAGCCACCCATGTCACGTTCAAGTTCGGGACCCTCGTTCCTCCAAACGAGGGTCCCGATGCTCTCTCCGAGGGACCCTTTCACTATTCGCCCAGGGGCTTCGAAGCCAGGCTCCCCCTCATGTATCTGCTGGGCACAGGAGTACTCGAGGCCCCGGAGCCCGAACAGGTGGTCGGGTTCTCCCCCGTGGTTTTTCGCTTCGCCGAGCCCCACCCTGCCTTCATGGAAGGGCTCTCCTACAACCGCCCGGTGAGCGACGAGAACCGGAGGGGCCTCTTCGGCATCACCGGGTGGGGCATGACCACCTCTCAGGACGAATACATCATGAAGCACCTGGTGGGGGCCGACCGCCACTTCGGGAGATTCATCCCCGAAACCCCCTTCGGCCTTCCCCTGATCATGCCCGCCCATTCAGCGCTACCCGACGGCTTCGAGGGGCTTCTCACGGACGGCATTCACCTGATTCGAGGAGAGAAGAGGCTCTCCGCGACCGCGGCCAGGGAAGAGGTCATTCAGACCTTCGAGAAAGCCGCCCGAGCGCTCCCCTTTCGGATCGATGGATGCTACTGGATGGCCCACCGGAAGGATGCCGAGGGCAAGCTCCTGCGACTCCTCCTGGTAGACCCGGACTGGCTGACCCCCATGGAGAGAAACGTCACGGTTCAGGTCCAGAATGGAACCGCACTCTCGGTCACCGATCTCGTCGACGAGCAGTCTCTCGCACTCCGCGAAGAAGGAAAGAGGTTCCAGGTGACCATTCCCGAAGGCCTCTTCAGGATTCTCGAGGTTCGTCTGGAATGACCGCGCCGTACGAAGACGCAAGAGCGAGCGCGACACATTTCTGATAGAGCGTTGTGCTTCCGCCGCGGTGGATCTATCGTCTTCGCTCAGCCATTGCTCCATCGCCGGTGGTCGAGGGGCTCCTGATCGTGCGGATCGTCTACGCGGGACACTTCCTTTTCCCCTTCGAAGTTGCAGCAGCCACGCGCATCCGGCTCCTGTCGAGCGGCCTGGTCTCGGCGGGGGCCAGCGTGAAGGTGCTTCCCACGGTTCCGATCACGCCGCGGGAGGTGGATGCGACCGCGGACGGGGGATACCGCTACAACGGCATCGACTACGAGAGCATTGGCCTCGAGCGGGCACCAAACGCCACACTCCCGGAGCGATCGATCGTGGTGCTGCGGGAGCAGAGACGCGTGCGATCGAGGCTCGTCGAGAAGCTCCGCGACTTCGACGCGGACGTGCTGATCACCTACACCAACGACGGGATCGAAGGCGCCCCGATGATCAGCGCGGCTCGCGAGTGCGGCATTCACGTCATCAGCGACGTGGTCGAGTGGTTCAACGCCTTCAACTGGCCGGGCGGATGGGCGCACTACCGGGCGATCGCCCACCTCTGGTGCATGCGCGTCCAGAACTGGAGAGTCGACGGAGTCATCGGGATCAGCTCCTACCTGTGCCGCCACTACGGACGGCGAGACCTGCCCGTGCTCCGGTTGCCGACGCCTTCGGACGTCTCCGCGGTCGACCCGCTTCCAATCGAAGACGCAGAGGGCCGGAGCTTTCGGATCGGGTACTTCGGCACCTGGAGCGACAAGGACGGCTTCCTCGACATGCTGGAGGCGATCCGATTGCTGCGGGAGCGCAACCGGCCGGTGGAGCTATGGGCGGCGGGGGCTGCGAAGGACGAACGCTACATGGGGCGAATTCGCAGATTCCTCGATACCGATCCGAGCGTCGGGGAGTCGGTGAAGCTGCTCGGGAGGCTGCCTCAGGAGGAGCTTCCCGCGACCTTTGGCCGCTGCGACGCGATGATTCTCTCCCGACCACTGAAGCGATTTGCGCTTGCCGGCTTGCCACAGAAGGTGGCCGAGTACATGGCCCTGGAACGGCCGGTCATCGTGACGAACGTCGGTGACGTTCCCGAGTACGTCCGCGATGGCGACGACGGCTTCGTGGTGCCTCCCGACGACCCGGCAGCCGTCGCTCGCGCCGTGGAGAGACTCATGGATCTCCCGGATCGAGGAGCGGCGATGGGGAGATCCGCTCGAGCGCGCGCCGAGGAGGTGTTCGACTACCGAATGCTCGGAGAGCGGATGCTTCGATTTCTCGAGCAGGTGAGAGAGCGGCCCCCTCGAGGGTAGGGAAGCCGGGGCGGCTCACATCGGCTCCAGACCGCACTCCCGGATCTTCTGCAGCAGCGTCTTGTAGCTCACGTGGAGGAGGCGGGCGGCCTGCTTGCGGTTCCAGTTGGTCTGGTGGAGCACCCGCTCGATGGTCTCGCGCTCGGCCTCGAGCGAGGCCCGGCGTCCCACCTCTCGCAGCGGAACTTCTCCGGCCGATTCCTCCGCCTCCTCGAGAAGGGCCTGGAAGGCCGTCACGGTGGATCGGACGCCGCGCTCGCCACCGCAGAGCAGCTCGGCGACGACCAGCTCTTCGTTCTCCAGCACCACGATCCGCTTGATCATGTTCTCGAGCTCGCGGATGTTGCCGGGGAAGGAATAGCGCTCGAAGAGCGACATCAGCCGGTCGCTGACCTGCACGCGGTACTTGCCGTACCGGGCGTTGTGGAGCCGCAAGAAGTGGTCGACCAGCCGCGGAATCTCTTCGCGACGTTCGCGGAGTGGCGGGATCTGGATGCTCACCACGTTGAGTCGGAAGAAGAGGTCCTCCCGGAAGCCCTTTCCCGCCACCATCTCTTCCAGGGGACGGTTGGTGGCCGTCACCAACCGCACGTCCACCTCGACCTCCCGGTTCGCGCCAAGCCGCGCAAAGGTGCCGTCCTGGAGCACCTGGAGGAGCTTGGCCTGGAGGGCGGGGCTCATCTCGCCGATCTCGTCGAGGAAGATGGTTCCGCGGTGCGCGTGCTCGAACCTGCCCTGCTTCCGGCTGTTGGCGCCGGTGAAGGCGCCCTTCTCGTAGCCGAAGAGCTCGCTCTCGAGAAGCTCGGTGGGGAGCGCTGCGCAGTTCACCTTCACGAAGGGCTTCTCCCGCCTCTCCGAGGTCGAATGAGCCGCCCTGGCGACGATCTCCTTGCCGACGCCGCTCTCGCCCTGGATCAGGACGCTGACGTCGGTGTCGGAGATCTGTTCGAGGAGCTCGCGGATCCCCCCGAGAGTCTCCCCCTCCCACGCGATCGCCTCGTCGGCGGCCGCGGGGCCGAGGTCGGTGCAGGGCTGCTCACACCGCGCTTCGAGATCCCGCCTCTCCAAGGCCTTCGAGATGGTGAGCTCCAGCTCCTCCTCCTCGAAGGGCTTGTTGAGGTAGTCGGTCGCCCCGAGCTGCATGGCCTCGACGATCGTGGTCGCCTTGCCGACCACGGAGAGCATCACCACGGGGACCTCCGCGTCCCGTGCTCGGATCCGGCGGAGCGTCTCGATGCCGTCGATGCCGGGCATCATCACGTCGAGGATGATCAGGTCGGGTGCCGCGCCGCTCTCGAGAAGCGCCAGGGCGCTCTGGCCGTCCTCGACGGTATCCACCACGAAGTCCCACAGCTCGAGAAGATTGGCCAGATAGCTGCGGATTCCCTCGGCGTCGTCCACCACGAGGATGCGGCGCTTCGCGGTCATCGGACGCCCTCCCCGTCGGTTCCGGAGGCGGCCGCGGGAAGGGTGAAGGAGAACCGGCTGCCTCCACCTGACGCTTCCGTCACGAGGATGCTCCCGCCGTGGGCCTGGACGATGCGCTTGCAGATGGCGAGTCCGAGTCCGAGGCCGCCCGCTCTGCTGCCCTTCCCCGCCCGCACGTAGGGCTCGAAGATCCGCTCGCGATCCTCCGCGACGATGCCCGGGCCGTCGTCGCTGACCACCACTTCGACGAATCGCCGATCCGCCGCCGCGGCATCGATGGCCCGGCTCGAGACCCGAATCACGCCCCCGGCGCGGCCGTGCTTCGTGGCGTTGCCGATCAGGTTGGTCAGCACCTGCTCGACCCGCATCGGGTCGAAGCGCGCTCTCGCGGCGGCCGGATCGAGCTCGAGCTCGAGGCGCTGCTGCCGCTCCTCGATCAGCGGCTGCAGGAATCCCACCACCCCCTCGATGGTGGCGGCGAGAGAGGTCTCGACGAGCTCCAGCGGACGCTCCCCCGCCACCTCCCGGGCCGCCTCGACCAGCGTCCCGATGAAGGTGCTGAGACGACGGCAGCTCTTGGCGCTCTCGTTCAGGAAATGGCGCTGCTCCTCGTTGAGGGATCCGACCTTCTCCGAGAGCAGCAGCTTGTTGAAGCCAGCGATCACCGTGATCGGTGTTCGAAGCTCGTGGCTGACCACCGTGAGCAACTCTTCGCGCTCCCCCGCGTTCCGTTCGATGCGGGCGTGCAGCTCCTCGAGCTCGCGATTCGCCCGAAGCAGCTGGTGGCTCTGCTGGTGGGCTTCCTCTTGCACGGCTCGTAGCTCGGTCAGGTCCTGGATCTCCCACCAGCCTTCCCCCGGGATCTCGCTTCCACCTAGCGAGCGCACGGCGACTGCGATCGGGTCTTTTCCCCTACGAAACAGCCAGCATTCGACGACCTGTCCCACCGAGCTGCTCGAGATCCAGTCGGGTATCCCGCCTCCCGCATCCATCACCAGGGTGTCGAGGGCGCGACCTTCCAGATCGCTGGACGCCTTCTCCCCGACGAGCTCTGCCAGCCTCGCGTTGGTCCAGGCGACCCGCCCTCCGCTGCCCTTCAGCAGGCCCAGGGAGAGGGCGTCGGCCATGCTCCGAGGACACGTCGAGGGACGACCCGGTGCGCTCTCTGACTCACCGGGCTTCGCCATGCTCTCTCCCGAGCGCGCGCTCGCGCCAACGCGCCTCACGCCGCGTGAAATCGTCATCCGGCAGACGAAATGCGCCGGATCACAGTTTCTATCGCCCGATCGATGCGCGGCTTTAACGGGAGTTTCCCGCGGGGAGAAAGCGGGGGCGAGCGGGCCCTCGAGGCGGAGTGGCTAGTCCAGGTAGCCGAGGCTGCGGAGCTGCTCCTCCGTGGTCTCGTCGATCGAGGTCTCTGACGAGTGAGCGGGATCGGACTCCCGTTCGTAGGTCGGAATGAACCCGGACTGGCGGTCGTTGCCGAGAACCTGCTCCGCGACCTTCCCATCCATGTCCGTGGCCACCGGGAACCCGAGGAGTGCGAGGAGCGTCGGAGTGACGTCCAGTATGCTCAGTGTGATCCGCTCGTCCGTGGGTCGAATCCCGGGGCCTGAGGCGACGAAGATCCCCTCGATGCGGTGTCCACCGTAGCCCGCGGACGGATCCGCCTGAAAGCCGTGATCGCTCAGGAGCACAACCGTCGCGCCCTCACCGATCTCGCCCAGGAGTCGTCCCATTCGACGATCGACGAAGCGGTACGCGTCCCGCACCCGCGGCCCTGGCTCGGCATTCTCGCCTCTGGCGCCGCCGCGGGACTCGGGCTCGTGAACGTGCCAGAAACCGTGAGAAACACGGTCGGTGACGGTGAAGACGTAGATCAAGAGACTCCAATCCGAGATCATTGAGGCCGCTGCGCGCGTCCCATCGACATGTTGCTCTTCGACCTGGACCAGGTGCTCGAAGAGGGCGTTGTCGAGGTCGGAATCGACAGCTCCCTTCCAGCCCGCACCCTCGACGACGTACATCTCGCGCTCCGAGATCACCCTTCCCAGCTCGGGACTGCTCGTGAAGGGGAAGAGCGGCGCCTCGGGGTCCTGAAAGGGAGGGGTGAGGTAGAGCGTGTCGTCTCCGATGCGGCGCACCTTGAAGACGGTACCGACTCCAGAGATGTCGGTGGCGAGCCAGCCGGACCACGCACCCTCTGCGAGCTCGAGGTCGCGTCCGTCGATCTTCATGCGCTTTGGGGTCTTCCCGTCGGAGGGATCGATGCGGACGCTGACCCTCCGGGTGACGGTGGAAAGCAACCGGTGGCGGAGCAGGACATCGATCGCGTAGTGCCGGAATCGAGATCGGGGCTCCGGCAGCGCCTCGCCAATGGCTACCTCCGCGCGGAGCCGTCCTTCTCCATCCCGATCGGCGAGGACCGTTGGGACCAGGCCATCGCGATCGGTGGGCGCGACCACCGTCCCCAGATACTGGCTTCCTTCGATACCCGGGAGCTTTCGAACCACACCTGGGATGGGGAACCCGGAGACCAGCGCTCCCCGAATCCGTCCCGGCGGCCAGGTACCGGGGACGTTCACCACGACGGAGGTAAGGCCTGCGCCCGCGACCATCTCCCACAACATGGCCGCACGACGGTTGGCCGCATGGGCCACACGCCATTCGGTGATGCCGTGTTTCTCGGGGGTCTTCCCGGAGAAGATCGAGGACCATACGACCGGAGAGAAGGTCGGCTCCGTCGACTCGAGGATCCCCGCCACCCCGGTCTCGGCGAGGCGCGCCAGGTTCGGCAGCTCACCCTTCTCGAGAAGTGGGTCGATGACGCTCCAGTCCGCCCCGTCGATCCCGATCACCACGAGGCGCTCCGCGGCAGGATCGGAGCGCCGAACCTCGACGGTTGGTCTGGAGGGCAGGCGGTCGGCGTGGTCGCCCGTGAGCGGCAGGAGCAGGGCCAACATCGCGGCGCCGGTCAACGCGCAGGCCACCCGGCCCGCGCGCCCGGCTCCGAGGCCAAGGAGGAGAAGCCCCCCCCCTGCGACCAGAACCGCGGCGACGCGTAGCGAGCGCGGGAGGGCAGCGAGCGAGAGCTCGCTCAACAGGACCGGAACGGCGAACAAGAGCAGGACGCCGATCAGCACAGCGGCGCCGCCTGGCGCTCTGAGCGCCAGTCGGCGTGCGAGCGGTGGCAGCACCAGCGCGATACCGGCCCCCACCATCAAGTGGGCCAAGACGACGGCGGCGGCGTCGAGGAAACGAAGGGGGTAGTTCGCCGCCCAGAGAAGGCCGACCAAGGCGCTCGCCAGCAGAGACGCAATCCTCACGCTGCGGTCTCGATCCACGTCGGGGCCTCCTGCAAGGAGACGGATTGTACCCTTGCCCGCGAAGGTGTCAGCCAGAGAGCGGGACGGCCGGCGCGCGATCCCGCCAGGCCCGGCGCTGCGTGGTATCGTCATCGGAAACCGGTAGGTCGGCCCGCGCTTCGAGCGGATGGATCGAGGTGCAGCCGGGAAGCGATTCCCCCCCGGGACGCGAGGAGGCGCCAAGAGGCGTGGAGGAAGCCGGATCCGCCAGATCCAAGGGGCGACTCGCCTCGGCGAAGCGCATCGCGCACCTCGTCAGCGAGCTGAATCGGCACATCCGGCTCTACCATCTCGAGGACTCACCCGAGATCAGCGACGCGGAGTACGATCGCCTGTTCCGGGAGCTCCAGCGACTGGAAGAGGACCACCCCGAGTTCCAGCTCCCCGACTCACCGACCCAGAGGATCGGAGCTCCGCCCGGCGAAGGCTTCGAGAGCGTCGCCCACCGCGTCCCCATGCTCTCCCTCGACAACGCCATGGAGGCGGACGAGCTGCGGAGCTTCGACGAGCGGATTCGCCGGATGCTGGATCGGGAGGCCGCCATCGCCTTTGCGGTCGAGCCGAAGCTCGACGGCGCAGGCGTCGAGCTGGTGTACGAGGGGGGCGTGCTGCGAGTCGGCTCGACCCGGGGCGACGGCCACACCGGAGAGAACGTGACCGCCAACCTGAAGCAGCTCCTGAGCATCCCGCTCGCGCTCGACGGCAGGCGGATTCCCGTCCCGAGTCTGGTCTCGGTCCGCGGAGAGGTCGTCCTCCCGCTCCGTCACTTCGAGCGCCTCAACGCCGCCCGGCGGGCGCGCGGCGACGACCCCTTCGTCAATCCCCGAAACGCCGCTGCCGGCGCCCTGCGCCAGATCCACGACGTCGACCTGGCGAGGCTGCGGGTGCTGGAGTTCCGCGCCTACGGCGTGGGCGAGGGCCTTCCGGAGGGCGTGGCCACACAGATCGGCGTGCTCGAAACCCTGGCGGCCTGGGGGCTCCAGGTGAGCCCCGATCCCGCGCTCTGCCCCGACCTGGACGCCGCCCACGCGTACCACCAGAAGCTGCTGGAACGCCGCGACTCGCTGGGTCTCGAGATCGACGGAACCGTGATCAAGGTGAACGACCTGGCTCTCCAGCGAGATCTCGGCGAGCTCTCGCGGACACCGCGCTGGGCAATCGCCTTCAAGTTCCCCGCCCAGCAGGAGACGACCCTGGTGGAGGAGATCTTCGCCAGCGTCGGCCGCACCGGAGCCCTCACGCCAGTGGCGAAGCTGCAACCCGTCTTCGTGGGGGGCGTGACCGTCACGAGCGCCTCGCTTCACAACCAGGACGAGGTGGACCGAAAAGACGTGCGGGCCGGGGACACCGTGGTCGTGCAGCGCGCCGGTGACGTGATCCCGCAGATCGTGAAGGTGGTGGAGTCGAAGCGACCCGCGGGCGCCCGCCGCTACCGCCTCCCCGAGCGCTGTCCCGTCTGCAATGCCGAGGCGCTCCGTCCCGAGGGCGAGGCGGTGACCCGCTGCCCGAATCCCAGCTGTCCCGCGAAGCTCAAGAACCGGCTGCTCCACCTGGCCAGTCGAGATGCCCTCGACGTGGACGGATTGGGCGAGAAGCTGGTGGAGCAGCTGGTGGAGAGCGGCATGGTGAGCCGGCCCTCCGACGTCTTCGGCCTGGAGGCGACGACCCTCCAGGCCCTCGAGCGCATGGGCGAGAAGTCCGCCGAGAATCTGATCGCAGCGCTCGACCGAGCCCGCGACACCACCCTGCCGCGCTTCCTGATCGCCCTGGGCATCCGCGACGTGGGGAGTGGCGTGGCCGAGCTTCTCGCACGCCACTTCGGTGTCCTGCAGGCGATCATGGAGGCTTCGCCCGAGGAGTTCGAGGGCGCGCCGGGCATTGGCCCAACCATCGCCGAGAGCGTCTCCCGATTCTTCGCCGACCAGGACAACCGGGCAGAAGTCCAACGCCTGCGCGATCTCGGCGTCCGTTTCCCTGCGGTGAAACAGATCCGAGCCAGCGGAGAGGGGCCGCTCTCGGGAAAGACCTTCGTATTGACCGGCACCCTCCCCGGACTCGCGCGGGAGGAGGCGAAGAGGCGGATCGAGGCGGCCGGTGGCAAGGTGACCTCCTCGGTCTCCAAGAAGACCAGCTATCTGGTCGCCGGAGAGGAGCCCGGCGGAAAGCTCCTAAAGGCTCGGGAGCTGGAAGTCGAAATCCTGGATGCGGCGGGACTGATGAGGCTACTTGACGGCGGGAGCGCGTGAAGCGGAATGCCCGTGGAGAGCTGCGAGCAATGAGTGCCTGGCGCCGGATGCTGAGAGTCCTCGTGGGGGAGAGCAGCGCCCTTCTCTCGGAGAGGATGGCCTACCTTCGGGCCGTGCGGCGATGCGAGGGCCGGATCGCCTGGAGGGCAATCGTCCAGGTCAGCCCCGACAGCAGCATCGAGGTGGGAGCCGGCTCGAGGATCTGCGCGGGCACCGTGCTGGCCGCCCAGTCCGACGAGACCGGCGCCGCGTCGATCCGGATCGGCCGTCGAACCTACGTCGGGGAGTACAACAACCTGCGCGCTGACGGGTCGGAGATCGTGATCGGAGACAGCTGCCTGATCTCCCAGTTCGTGTCCCTGA
The DNA here is from genome assembly GCA_964615365.1 of uncultured Spirochaetales bacterium. Taxonomy (GTDB): domain Bacteria; phylum Myxococcota_A; class UBA9160; order UBA9160; family UBA6930; genus CAVXZE01. The sequence goes on along the minus strand of CAZTOU010000001.1, from coordinate 152,193 downwards.
TCTCCAGCGGTCACGAGTTTCGCGATCGCAGCCGCCGGATCGCCGAACAGGGCGTTCCGGAGGAGAAGGGGATCCGGATCGGTGACGACGTCTGGATTGGGGCCATGGTCACCGTCCTGCCCGGCGTCTCGATCGGTACCGGAGCCGTGGTGGGAAGCGGCGCCGTGGTGACGCGCGACGTCCCTCCCTACGCGATCGCGGTCGGCAACCCGGCGCGGGTGGTGGACGAGCGCTCCTAGGCAAAGGACCTGCGCGCCGGCCGAGCTGCAGTTGACATCATCCCGGGAACCCGCTTAGAGTCCCCCGCCGAGAAACGCCAGAAGGGCGCGGAATGCTACGACGAACAATCCTGAAGCGGATCATGACCGCCAAGCGCTGGGCGCTGGAGCCTCGGGTCGGCGACCTGGAGCTCAAGGAGACCTTCGATCACGAGATCTACCGCGAGGCGAGCGAGGACGAACGACGAGCCTTGAGGCATGCCTCCTCTGAGCTGCGGTACAAGGCGGAGCTCCAGCGTCCCCTGGACCGGTTCTTCGGCATCGACCTCGTCCCCCTGCTCGAGGGCGGCGAATTGCTGGACGTCGGGTGCTTTACCGGTGGCAAGGCAGCGGCCTACGCCGAGCGATTCCAACTGAGAAAAGCCTACGGCGTTGACGTCTATCGGGATCATGTCATCGCAGCGCAAGAGTTTGCGGATGCTCGGGGCATCGATGCCGAGTTCATCTACTCCCCAGGAGAAGAGCTTCCGTTTCCAGATGCCAAGTTCGACTCGATCGTCGCGACCGATGTCTTCGAACATGTGGTGAGCGTGGAGCGGGTTCTCTCCGAATGTCACCGGGTGCTGAAGCCGGGCGCGAAGCTGCTCACGGTCTTCCCCAGCTACTTCGGCGCGACGGAACACCATTTCTCGATGGTGACCAGTGCGCCGTTCATTCACTACTTCTTCAGCGCGAAGACCCTGCTCGACGTCTACAACGAGATCCTCGAGGAGCGCGGAGAGGAGGCGACCTACTGGTATCGTCGTCCCAATCCGGAGCCGGAGCCCTGGGAACGCGGCCATACGATCAACGGGATGACGAAATGGAGCTTCCGAAAGCTGATCCAGAAAGGGGGGTGGAAGATCCTGGTCGACCGCAGATCCCCCCCGATCGTCAAATCCAATCCGAGGGATGACCTCCCGAAGCGGATGTTGCGCTTCGGGGTCTGGCGGGTGTGGAACGCCTTCTGTCGACTGCCTGCTCTCGAAGAGGTGCTCCAAAGGAGGATCGTCTACCTCCTGGAGAAGTGCTGAGCCTGCGGCCGTGCCAAGGCGGCCTGGTCGAGCACCCGCCGCCCGGCGCGACGCCGGCGTGATCCCCTCGGGAAGTCGAGGAATTCGCCACACTCGGCGAAATCATGGAACATCGAGCCAGTGAACCGGCTCGAATGACCGGACGGCTCCATGGAAGTGGATGCCCGGCGAGATGATCGCATGCGAAACGTTCCCACCTTCGTCGGACTCGGGGTGCTCAAGTGCGGGACCACCCTCCTCCACTCCTGGCTTCGGGATCACCCGGAGATCGGCGTGCCGGTGGACCGCAAGGAAGTCGACTTCTTCGATCTCCACTACGAACGGGGCGTGGAGTGGTACATCGATCTCTTCTCCGAGTGCGGAGCGAAACGGGCGTACGGAGAATTCTCCACTTCCTACCTGTACGACCCGCGAGCGATCGAGAGGATCGCCAGGGACTTCCCGACCATCAAGTGCCTGATCGCGCTCCGCAACCCGATCACGCGGGCGCAGTCCCAGTACAAGCACTGGAAGCAGGTCACCAGCTACAGGGAGAACCTCGAGGTGTACCTGCGGGAGCATCCCAACACGCTCGAACGGGGAAACTACTCTCACCAGGTCGAGCGGGCGTTCTCGGTGCTGGGGCGCGAGCGCTGCCTGGTAACGATCTTCGAGGAATTCACCTCCCATCCAGAGACCTCCGCGAAGGAGCTCTATTCATTCCTGGGCGTGGACCCGAATCACGCGCCGGCCTCCATCAACGAACGCATGAATCCATCCATGCTCCCGAGATTCCCGCTGATCTGGAGGCTGCGCCGAAGCGTCAATACCTTCGCGAAGCGCCACGATCTGTCCTGGCTGCTCGTGGCAGGTTCGTACCTTCCGGGGCGAAGGTGGCTGGCCGCTCCCGCATCCGATCAATCGGCCTTGAACGAAGGAATGGATGATCGGACCATCGAGTGGCTCGGCCAGTACTACGAAGAGGAGATACACCGTACGGGGCAGATCCTCGGTCGGGATCTCCGTGCCACCTGGGGGACGAAGAGGAGCGCCTCGCTCCCTGGATCCTGACCCTGCCGGCAGTCGCTGGAAGACGCCGAGCCCGCGACATGGTAAGCTGGCGCGTTTTCCGGGCGGCTGGGGAACGGCATCGGCCGGGCCGGACGATACTCCCGGGTTCCGTCATGCGCCCCCTCCGAATTCTGGCTGCGGCTGCTCTAGAGATCTTCGTCGCGCTGCTCCTCCTGGAAGCCGGCCTGCGCCTCTTCGGTCTGGCAGCGCCCGATATCCGAACCCCCGGCGCCAACACGTCTCTCTACCGCCCGGGTGCCACCCTGGTGCGAATCACGGAGGGCTACGCTCGGAAACGGATCAACAGCCACGGGCTTCTCGACCGCGAATACTCGCTCGACGATGGCACCGTGCCGGTGACGCGGATCCTCCTGTTCGGAGACTCCTACACCGCCGCCAACCATGTCCTGGCAGACCAGGTCTTCGACAACGTGGCGGAGGATCTCCTCTCGAGCGCCGAGCGCCGCGTGGAGATCTGGAACCTCGGCCGCCCTGGCGCAGGGACACTCGACCAGCTGGCTCTCTACGGCGAGATCTCCGATCGTTTTCCCCACTCCGTCGTCCTCGTGCAGTTCACGAACGGCGATCTCGACGACAACTGGACTTCGGAGAGCCGGCTCGAGGGGAACACCCTGATCTCGGGCCGCTCCCAGCGAAAGCCGGTCGGGAGCATCACCCGGATCCGGCAGGAGATCACCAGTCGCTCCGCAGTAGCCAACACCGCCGTTCGGCGGCTGGCGATGCTGCGCTCGTACCTCGAGAAGAAGGCGCTTCCCTGGCGGATCCGCCTGGGAGTCGCAGACCCGCCCGCGCAGAGCCCCGATGCCGCGAACCGCCTCACCGAAGGGCTTGCCCATCAAGAGCGGATTCTCGCTCACTTCCGAAACGAAGCGAGTCGGCGTGGCGCCCGACTCATGCTCTTCCACATCCCCGGGCTCAGCGACGAACTCGAGGGCGACGGCTCCGAGAGAACTCCAGAGCACCACCACGAGATCCGCGCGATCAGCGAGCAACAAGGCGTCACCTACCTCGACGTCTTCGATCCGGTGCTCGCAGCGGACCGCCGTGCTCGCGGCGGCGATCGCCATCTGAACGGCTTCCTCAACACCACGCTCGGGGTGGGCCATCTGAGCGTCCACGGGCATCAGGTGGTCGGACGGATCCTGGCGGAAGAGCTGCGGAAGGAAATCGCCTCGCCGTGATCTTCTCGAGCCTCGAGTTCCTTCTGTTCTTCTCCGTGGTCTTCGGGATCGCGCGCATCCTCCAGAATCGAGGGCGCATCTACTACGTCTTCCTTCTCGCCGCCAGTTACTGGTTCTACATGAGCTGGAATCCCGCACTGGTGACGCTGATCGTCTTCTCGACCGTGCTCGACTACACGGTCGGGCGTCGGATGGAGTTGGAGACCGACCCTCGCAGGCGCCGCTGGCTGCTGGCGGCGAGCCTGACCGGCAACCTCGGAATGCTCTCCATCTTCAAGTACACGAACTTCGCGATCGGTACGCTGAACGGATTGCTGAATCTCTTCGGCGCTTCGGAGCAGGCCTTCGACTACGTCGAGATCACGCTGCCGGTGGGGATCTCCTTCTACACCTTCCAGACCTTGAGCTACACGATCGACCTGTACCGCGGCCGCATTCGGGCGGAACGGGACTTCGTGCGATTCGGCGTCTTCCTGGCGATGTTTCCGCAGCTGGTGGCCGGCCCGATCGTGCGCGCCAGCGCCTTCCTCCCCCAGCTACACCGGCGCATTCAGGTTCCAAGGGACCGACTCGTCGACGGAGCGAAACTCTTTGCGCTCGGCTTCTTCAAGAAGCTGTTCATCTCCGATGCAATCTCCCCCTACGCCGACAACGTCTTCGCCAATCCGGCGGCGGTCACCCCGTACGAGACCTGGGTCGGGGTCGTCGCCTACACGATTCAGATCTACTGCGATTTCTCCGGCTACTCGGACATGGCGATCGGTGTCGCGAGAATGCTGGGCTACGAGCTGGGCGAGAACTTCCGGATGCCCTACCTGTCGCGGAGCATCGCCGAGTTCTGGCGCCGGTGGCACATCTCGCTCTCCTCCTGGCTGCGCGACTACCTGTACATCTCTCTCGGAGGAAACCGGCGCGGCGCGATTCGGACCTACGTGAACCTGGCGATCACGATGCTCCTGGGAGGGCTGTGGCATGGAGCGGCGTGGACCTTCGTCGCCTGGGGAGCGCTCCACGGTGCCTACCTGATCGTCCACCGCTTGTGGACGGCCCAGAAGACGCGTCTCGGCCTCGGCTGGCTCGACGGAAACCCCCTGTGGGAGGCTTTCTCGATCCTCCTCACCCTCTCCGCGGTGATGCTCGGCTGGGTGTTCTTCCGCGCTCCCGACTTCACGACCGCGATCTCCGTGCTCGCGAAGCTCTCGGCTTTCAGGATCGATCAGGTCTACGAGATTCCACAGTTCAACTTCCTGCTGGTCCTCGTCGTGGCGACCCACCTGGTCGCTCCCTACCTCTACGGCCGGGACGATCGCTTCCGACTTCCGCGCTCCATCGAGCGGGTCGCCTATGCGTGCATGATCCTGCTCCTCGCCCTCCTCGCGCCGACCGGAACATCGCCGTTCATCTATTTCCAGTTCTGAGCTGCACCTAGATTCAGGAATCCCGATGAATCCCACCTTCAACAGGCCAAAGAGGCCACCGGAGCCGATCGAAGCAGAAGGCGGCGGATACCGGTCATTTCGCCTGCTCCCGGGGATCGGTCTCCGGCCGAACCCAAGGCTGCGGTTTGCCGATTTGCAGGACCTGATAGGATTTCCGCCACACGCCCGATCCGAAAGAAGGTGCTACACGATCGAACCGGAGAGATCCCCCTGTGGGGCAGACAGACTGCCCCCTTTGGCGGACAGGGGATGAGCATCGGGCTGTTTCGAATTCTGCCGGTGGGGCGGTGTACGTGAATCTGAACCACACAGTTGTCGCCAGATTCATCTCGGGTATCCGCACCATGCTGCGTCGCGGCGTCTTCGATCTCACCGCCTCGATGGGGCTGGTACTGGCGCTCGGCTTCGTCCAGAACGTGTTCCTCGCGCGAATCCTGGGCCCGGAGGGCCTCGGGCACCTGGCGGTCGTGAACACCGCCATGCACTTCGCCGGGCTCCTCTCCACCGCCGGCCTCACCACTTCCGTGCTCCGCTACGCCGCCGCGCAGGAACTGCCCGCTGAGGCCTGGGCCGTGTTCCGCAGTGGTGCCCAACTGGCGGCATTCATCTCCGTGGCGGTGACCATCGCCGTGATCCTGTTCAGCTACTCACCTCTCTGGGTCTTCGACCCGGTTGCGGCCCTGTGGATCCCGCTCGCCTCGCTCACCCTCCCGGCCCGCAGCATCGCCAGCTGTGCGCTGGTCTACTGCCAGTCGCAGGAGCGAATCCGCGCTCTGGCAGCCCTGCGACTCCTGGACAAGGTCCTGCTGGTCATCGGCGTGGTCGCGGGCGCCTGGGTCGACGACTTCCGGGGCGCCGTATGCGGCTTCGTTGTCGGATCGCTGGCTGGAAATGGCATCACTCTTCTTTACGCGAGAACGCTTGCGGAGCGCCCCCGCGTCGCGGCGCGAGTAGCGCGACGCGAGATGCTTCGCTTCGGGGCCTGGGGGGTCTTCACGAACTTCCTGGGCATCGTCCTGACCACGGCCGAAATCCTGCTGATCTCAGCGCTCACCGAGGACGCCGCAGCGGTGGGGATCTACTCTCTCGCGGCCGTCTTCCAGCAGATCGTTCGCGCTCCCATGATCGCCTATCTCGACACGCGCTTTGCGGAAATGACGAGGGTCTCCGTCGATCTGGCACGGCTCAGGAGCCTGCGCCGGCGCCTGCGCCTCCACGCGGTCGGTCTGGCCCTCGCCGCGATCTGCGGCGTGGGCGTGGCGGCTCCCTGGCTGATCCCGGCGATCTTCGGTGAAGCCTTCGAGGCGTCGGTGCTTCCTCTGGAGATCCTCCTGCTGAGCCAGCTCTTCTGGGGTCTCGGCTCCGTCCAGGGCCGTTCCATGTACGCCGCCGGCTGGGTAGAGGGGAATTTCTGGACATCTCTGGTGGCCGCGGCTGCCAGCATCGGATTGAATCTCATCCTCATCCCCAGCTTCGGAATCCTGGGCGCCGCAACGGCGAACGCGTTGACCCACGCGCTCTGGTCCGTTGTCGTCACGGTGATGAACCGGTGGCACGAGAGAGGCCGCTCGAGAAGAGAGGGAAGATGAGGCCGCTCGACGCAGCGTCCCATCGATCGGCCGTCGGAGCCGAGTGGGCCTCCCCCCTGGAGCAACGATAGACTCGGCTCAACCATGTCGTTCCTAGACCCGCTCCTGCGCTTCAACCAGGCCGCGAACCGGCGCATCTGGGGCAACCTCGATCACCGGCACATGTACCTCGAACGCCTCGACCGGCTGCTGCGGGGGGCGGGCTGCGCCGTTCACGTCGGCGCCGGAAGCGTCGATCCCGCCGCGCTCACGCAGAGCGATCTTTCCGGGCTGTGCATCTACGCGGTGGACCCTTCGATCGAGAGCCTGCGCCGCAGCCCCAATCCGCGTCGTCTGGTCGCCTGGGGGCACGAGATCCCGCTCGCGAGCGAGAGCACCGACGTGGTGTTCAGCGAGTACGTGATGGAGCACGTCGAAAAGCCGCGCGAGACGATTCGAGAGGCGCACCGCCTCCTGCGCCCCGGCGGCCGCTTGATCTGGACCGCTCCGAATCTGTGGTCCTACTCCGGACTCATCACCCACCTGACGCCGTACTGGTTCCACCGCTGGGTGACGAAGCTGCTGGAGCCGGTGCAGCACCGCAAGGCCCAGGCGGACGTCTTCCCGACCTACTTCCGGGTCAACTCGATTCCCCGGATCCGACGCCTGCTGTCCGAGACGGGCTTCGAGCTGGAGGAGCTGGTCTCCACCTGCCACGCCCCCCACTACACCAAGCTGCTTCCCGGCATACACCACCTCGCGATCGGGCTGCACCTGCTCCTGAACCGCTTCGAGGCGCTGCGCCATTTTCGGATGGTGCAGATCGTGGTGGCGCGCAAGCCGGAGTGAGCGGCGAGGCCCTCAGTCGGACTCGCCGCTCTCGGGCTCGTCGGCCGGCCCGAGGGGCTTGCGAACCACGAAGAGGGGGCGGGCCTTCTGCTCCTCGTACATGTGGGAGAGGTAGAATCCCACCACGCCCACGCTCGCCAGAATCAACCCGCAGAGCCAATAGATCAGCAGGATCACCGTGGTGAATCCGCTCACGGCCTGGCCCGACAGGAAGACGTAGAGGGTCTGGAGGGCGAGGATGGTTCCGCCCAGGACGGTGATGAATCCGATCCACGAGACCACGCGAAGCGGAACCGCGGAGAAGGCGACCAGATTCCGCAGCGAGTAGGCGATCAGCGAGAAGGTCCCCATCTTGGAGCGGCCCGCGGCCCGCTCGGCGACCTCGAAGCGCACCTGAGCGACCCGGAAGCCCGCCCAGGCGACCAGACCGCGGAAGAAGCGGTTGCGCTCCGGACACGCCAGCAGGGTATCGACCACCTCGCGGTCGAGCAGCTTGAAATCCGAGGCCCCGTGGAGATTGCCGCCCACCGCGCTTCCCATCATCATGTTGAAGACGCGCGCCGCGGCCTTGTAGAGCCAGCTCTCCTCGCCGCGCTGGGTCTTCACCGCGTCGACCACCTCGAAGCCTTCGTCCCAGCGCTGGAGCATCTCGGGGATCAGCCCGGGCGGGTGCTGGAGATCCGCGTCCAGGATCACCACCGCCCGACCCCGTGCGACTTCGAGGCCCGCGGCCAGCGCCGGCTCCTTGCCGAAGTTGCGCGAGAAGCGCACGGGAACCAGCCGCGGGTCGGCGGCGGACATCGTTCCCAGGAGCGTCGGGGTGCCGTCGGTGGATCCGTCGTCGACGCAGACGACTTCGAAGCTGCGCCCGGTCCGCGACATCAGCTCGACCACCTCCGCGACGCTCTCTTCCACGACCTCCGCCTCGTTGAACATCGGAAGGACGATCGAGACTTCGGGCAAGCTCATCGAAGCGCGCTCTCCAGGGCGGCGGAATCGGGATTCCCGCCTCCCGAGCGTAGACGCTTTCTCCCAGATCGTCAGCTGAGCGCCGACGAGCCACGCGTGATACAAAAGCGGTGGGACGGCGACGGATCCGGGAACGAGCCAGCTTGATCGCACGATTGCACGGTATGGCGGAGAAGGGGAGCCGGAGCTGGCTCTTCGCGGGCTTCGTCGCGGTGGTCGCCATCGCCGCCCAAACCCTCGTCCACGACCGGCTCCTGCAGCCCGATCCGGCGATCGCCGGGGGCTACGCGGCCTCGGCGGCGATCGGGCTCACCCACGGACGGGGCCTCAGTGTGCGCAGCGAGGAGGCCCAGGCTGCCAAACGGGTCGCTCGGGATTTCGACCTGCTGGACCTCTACGAGCCCGACGCTCCCCGCGTGATCTCCCAGGAGCCCCTCCCTGGCACCCCACTCCTTTTCTACAGCGTCGGCAAGCTCAGCGGCGAGCTCCGCTTTCGCGACGTCGTCCGCCTCCAGATCGCGCTGCACGCGATCTCCGCGGTCCTGCTCTTTGGAGCGCTCCGCCGCTCGCATCCTCTGGCGGCCCTCCTGACCTCTCTCGGCTGGGCGGTCTTCCTGCCGCATTTCCGCTCCACGCTCGCCCCCGGGTACGACTCCCTGCCCAGCCTCGTCTACATCACGACGCTGACGGCGCTTCTGCGCCACCACCGCTCCGGGGGACGGCTTTCGCTGCTGCTCGCGGGTCTCTCCTGTGGCGCCGGCCTGTGGATCCGCTCCTATCTCTTCGTCTTCCCGGCCGTGTGCGCCTGCGTCCTGGCGATCTCCAGGCGGACGCGGATCACTGGTCTGTGTGTGTTCCTGCTCCCGGTACTGGCGATGGCTGGCGGGCTCTACGCGGTCCGACACCCGTCGACGGGGGTAGGGCATCAACTGATCCGCGGAGGGGTCTGGCACAGCTTCTGGGGGGGCGTGGGCCAATTCGAGAACGATCGGGGGGTGATCGCCGATGACGCCAGCATCCGGGCATTCGCCGAGAGGCTCGCCCCCGAGCAGGACTTCCCGGTGTCGAACTACCAGTACGTCACCGCCTACGATGCCACGCTCCGCGAGGCGGCCCGGGACTTCGCAGCGGAGCACTGGCCCGCCCTGCTCCGAAACTCCGTCTACCGGGTGGGCTGGCTGGTCTTCCCCTCCTTCATGCCCTCCGGGACCCTGGCCGCCCACACCGCGGTGCGGCTGGCCCTGGTGCTGATCGGAGTGCCGGTCTCGCTGCTGGCCATCGCCGGCTTCGCGGTCGCCTGGCGCCGGGACCGGACCGCCGCCCTGCTCCTCACGGCCGCATGGATCAGCCTGCTGCCGCTGGCCCCCTACTACTTCATCGCCAAGGTGCCGACCGCGGCCTTCTTCACCCAGCTCGCCTTCGCGGCCATCGCTCTCGAGGCCCTTGCGGAACGGCTCTGGCCGGCCAGCAGACGTCTCGACTGAGCGAGGATCTTCCCCTCGGGAAAAATCAGCGCCCGGGCCCGAGATCTGGTGACACCTGAGCCTTCTGCGCGCCACTTCTACTTCAGGGAAGGGGTCCTTGGCGGAGAGGGCTTTTGAAGGCACCCGAGGATCCCAGAAGTCTGCCTTTGCAGGTGGTCCGCACCGTGGGCTACGCCACCGCTGCGGTCGCCTATCTCACCTTCCTCGTGATCGCCGGCGCCAACGCCGGCTCGGTGGGGAACGAGCCGATCGAGAGCTCCTCCCGGGTCGAACTCGCCGCGCGACTGCCTTAGCTCGCGACCAGGCCGGCGCCGCGCGGGCTCAGCCTTTCTTCCGGACTCCGAGCACCCGCGCGTAGATCTCCCGCTTGGGCAGCCCGGCCTGCGGGGCCAATGCCGCGGCGATCTCCCTGGCGGGCTCGCCCGCGGCCAGCAGGCTCCGGATCTCCGCGTCGAGCGTCTCCTCGTCGACTGGCGAGGGCTCCCCCGGCGGCGCGCCACCGATCACCACCGTCACCTCCCCTCGGATCCCCTCGGCGAAGCGCTCCGCGAGCTCCCGTAGAGAGCCACGAGCGATCTCCTCGTAAAGCTTGGTGAGCTCGCGGGCGACGCAGGCAGGCCGATCGCCGAGGGCCTCCTGCAGTCGGCCCAGGGTCCCGGCGAGCCGCCGGGGCGACTCGAATAGGACCAGCGTCTCGCTGCGGCTGCGGAGGTCGGCCAGGAGCTCCTCCCGCTCCTTGCGACGTCGCGGGAGAAAGCCGAGGAAGAGGAAGGGCGCGGTCGGGAGGCCCGATGCGACCAGGGCGGAGAGCACCGCGGAGGGGCCCGGCACCGGCACCACCGCGTGGCCGGCTGCGATCACCGCCGCCACCAGCCGCTCCCCCGGGTCCGAGATCAGGGGAGTCCCGGCATCCGACACCAGGGCCGCGGAGCTCCCGCTCGCCAGGACCTCCAGCACCTCCCCGGTGCGCTGTGCCTCGTTGTGAGCGTGCAGCGAGCGCGGGCGCTTCTCGACGTCGTGGCGGGTCAACAGGATCCGCGTCCGCCGCGTATCCTCGGCCAGCACCACCTCGACCTCGCGGAGAACGCGGAGCGCGCGAAGCGTCACGTCCTCGAGGTTTCCGATCGGCGTTGCCACCACGTAGAGCGTCCCCATCGGCTACCCTGTCGTCCTCCCCCGATCGGTCCCGCGGAGACGGGCCATGGTCGACCATCGGCGCACCTTCGGTGCGCAGGGGGAAGCGCTGGCGGCGGCGCACCTGGATCGCGAAGGGTATCGCATCGTCGGCCGCAACGTCCGGGCTGGCGGAGTCGAGCTGGATCTGGTCGCCGCGCGGGGGAAGCTACGCGTCTTCGTGGAGGTGAAGACCCGGCGCAGCCGGCAGCAGGGTCTCCCTGAGGAGGCGGTCGACCGGCGCAAGCAGGCGAGACTGGTCCGGGGTGCGGCGGCCTGGATGCGCGAGCACGGCGTCCGCGGCGCCAGCGTCCGCTTCGACGTGATCGCCGTAGAGCGACACGCCGCGGGGAGCTGGACCCTGCGCCACCTCCCCGGCGCATTCGACGCCTCGCGATCCCGGTGAGGACTCGCGCCCCCAGAGGTAGATCGGAGATTCCGGGCTAAGCTGCGTCCATGACCAGCGGAAGAGCGGCAACGCGCGTCGAGAAGCCGTGGGGATACGAGCTGATCTGGGCCCACACCGACCAATACGTGGGAAAGGTGCTGGTAGTGGAGACCGGCAAGCGCCTCTCTCTCCAGCTCCATCGCGTCAAGGCGGAGTCCATCTACGTCGCCACCGGCAAGCTCCGCCTTCACCTGGAGAACGACGACGGCGAGGTCGTCACCCGCGACATGGACCCGGGTGAGCACTGCGACGTCCCTGTCGGGCGCCGCCATCGCTTCGAGGCGATCGAGCGGGTGGAGATCATCGAGGTCTCCACTCCGGAGCTCGACGACGTGGTCAGGATCGAGGACGACTTCGGGAGGACGGCCTAGGCTTCTTCCTTCGCCTCGGCCTCCTCGGTGACCTCCGCAGCGGCCGGCTCCGCCACCTCGGGCTGCGCGGTCTCCAGAGGACCTTCCGCCTCTTCCTCGGAGATGAGCCCCGAGAGATCGCGCAGCTTGGTGCGCAGGCGCGCCTTCTTGCCCTGCAGATCGCGGAGATAGTAGAGCCGCGAGCGCCGTACGTGACCGCGGCTCTTGATCTCGACCTTCTGAACCGCCGGGGACTCGACCGGGAAGATCCGCTCCACCCCGATCCCGTAGGAGACCTTGCGCACGGTGAAGGTCGCCGAGGCGCCGCCGCGCCGGCGTCGGATCACGACGCCCTCGAAGACCTGGGTTCTCTCCTTCTCCCCTTCAGTGACCCTGACGTGCACGCGAACCGTGTCGCCGGATCGGAAGGGCGGCAGGTCTCGCCGGTGCCTCTCCCTCTCGACGATGTCCACCGGATTCATCGTTCTCCCTCTCCCCGCGCCGTCAACAGATCGGGACGACGCCGCTTGGTTCGTTCAAGTGCCCGTTCCCGACGCCAGCGTTCAATTTCGCCGTGGTCACCGGAGCGCAGCACCTCGGGCACCACCTGCCCTCGATACTCGGCCGGTCGAGTGTACTGGGGTCCCTCGAGTCTTCCATCCTCGAACGACTCCGTCTCCACCGAGCGCGGATTCCCCAGCACTCCGGGAAGGAGGCGGGTCGCCGCCTCGATCACCACCATGGCCGGGACCTCCCCGCCGGACAGCACGAAATCGCCGATCGAAATCTCCTCGTCCACAGCCAGGTCGATGACCCGCTGATCCACACCTTCGTAACGCCCGCAGACCAGCACCAAGTGCTCTTCGCGGGCGAGCTCAGCCACCTTCTCCTGATCCAGCCGCGCGCCCTGGGGCGAGAGCAGGATCACCCGGCCCCGGCGCGAAGCGCCTCGTCTACCAGCGACGGTCTCGATCGCCTCCACCAGGGGCTCGGGCTTCATCACCATCCCGGGCCCGCCCCCGTAGGGGATGTCGTCCACCGTGCGGTGCCGATCCTTCGTCCACTCCCGGAGGTCGTGGATCGTCACCGCGATCTCGCCCTCGCGCCGCGCGATGCCGAGTATCGACGCCGCGAGGAAATTCTCGAACAGCTCCGGAAAGATCGTGATGACATCGATCCGGAGCATCACCTCACTCCGTGTCTTCTCGAGCTGGGCCGAGCAGCCCCGGGAGATCCTCGACCACGATCCGCCCGGCCTCGACGTCCACCTCCTTCATCAGCGCACGGGCGGTCGGGACCAGACATCGCCGTCCGTCTTCCCGCTCGACGACCAGGACGTCGTGGGCCCCAGTCTCCCAGATCTCCTTCACGGTGCCGATGCTTTGCCCTCCGGTAGCCTGCACCCGACAACCGATCAGCTCGTACCAGTAGAACTCCCCATCCGGGAGAGGCGCCAGATGCTCCGGATCGCCCTTGATGAGCCGCCCCTTCAGCTGCTCCGCTGCGCCGCGGTCCGTGATCCCCCGCAGCATGAGTCTCACCTCCCCGGGCCGACCCGCTGCGCCTCCCTCGACCTCGAACTCCTCCTCGGCTCCATCCTCGAATTCGCGCTCGGGGTCGGCCAAGGCCAGCCTGGGTGCGCCGAGGATGTTCTCGGGACCGTCACCGAAGTATCGGACCCGCACCTGACCACGCATACCATGGGCACCGAGTACGCGGCCCAGCAAGATTCTCAGTCAATGATCTCCAGGCGCGTGTTCCCGCCAGTACGCGATGCCGCAATCACGGCTCGAATCGCCTTGGCGACGCGACCCTGACGCCCGATCACGCGCCCGCGGTCCCCGGGCGCGGTCTCGAGCTCGATGGTTCGGCCCGCATCCACCTCGCTCACCACCACTGCTTCCGGCTCGGTGACGATCGCCTTGGCGATGAACTCGACCAGATCCACCGTATTGGAGGGACCGGCCACGATCAGCCGCCCTCGCCGGCCGCGGGGGCCTGCGTCTGGGATCGGCGGATCAGAGCCCGGACGGCATCGGTCACCTGTGCGCCCTTGGCCCTCCAGGCGTCGATCCGATCGATCTTGAGATCGATCGCCGCTGGCTTCGCGATCGGGTTGTAGGTGCCGAGAAACTCCAGAGCGCGTCCGTCGCGCTTGCGGCGCTGGTCGATCGCGATCACGCGGTAGAACGGCCGCTTCTTCGCGCCGGCGCGAAGGAGTCTGATCTTCACCATGGCCCGGGCCACCTCCGGATGAACTCAAGGATTCGCGGCGCCCTCGGACGCCTACGCGCCATGAAGAGGGCCGCTGAATCTAGGAAAACCCCGCAGGGGGGTCAACCGCGATCGAGGCCGAGCCGGACCCGCTCCTTCTTGACGGAGCAGGCCTCGCAGGCGTAGAGCTCCTTGTGGGGAGTCTGGAGGCGCTCGTAGTCCGCGTCGATGGCCACCCGCCGGACGGAGGACACGACCTCTCCACAGAAGTCGCAGCGGAGGATCCGCTGCCCGTTCTCGCTGATCTCCGGCATTGGTGAAGTTTAGCCTACCCGGAAACGGAGATCCGCAGGCGCGTCCGCACCCAGCTCAGTTCGCAGAGCATCGAGAATCTCTTCGCGCCGCATCTGGAGGTGCTGACTCCAGACACTGGAATCGACGCTGACCTCCAGCGTCTCTCCCCGCAGGGCAGAGGGGTGGCAGTGACCGGCGATCTCGCCTCCCACCGCCTCCTCCCAGCAGGCGGCGATGCGCACCGCGGTGGAGGTCCCGTGGTGGCCCAGCTCGTCGAGCACTCGGCGGATCGCCCCTCCCACCCGCACCGGCTCGCGCTTGCGTCGCCGGCTCACCCCTCCGCCTCGAGCGAACGGAAGAGCAGACCCGTCGGTAGCTTGGGGTAGAAGAAGGTGGACTTCTGGGGAAGCGTCTCTCCGGCCCCGGTGACCCGGAAGACGTCATCGGGCGCCAAGGGGTTCAGGTAGAGGGCCACGGCACCCCTGCCGTGGCGAACGTCGCGCGCCGCCTGCAGGGCCGACTTGGGGAAATCGACGGCGCCATCGCGAATCGCGTCCTCATCCAGGTCGAAGACGCCCCCCAGCACCTCCCGGTGGATGACCCGCACCGAAAGCTCCTCTCCCGCCGCTCTGGAGAACACCTGCAGGTCGCCGGAGCCGTCGTCGGCGGCGAATGCATAGGAGCCCGCCAGTGGAGCCAGGTGCTCGTCGAGCGCCGCGGGAATCGCCTCGATGCCGCTCACCGGGACGGTACGCTGCTCCCACCCGCGAAGCCGCGCGCTCCAGCCCGCACCGGTGGCGGGGGGAAGCTTCGAGATCACCCGGTGAATCGGGAGCAGCAGGCTCCCGGGAGCGAAGGCGTTGGCGAAGTAGGCGAGGATCCGCTCGTGGGGCGCATGCGGATCCCGGGTGGCACCGTTCGCGCGCCGCTCCTCTCGGTAGGTGAGGGCGGTCTCGTAGCGATGGTGTCCATCGGCGATCACCACGGGGCGATCGGCCATGAAGCCCCGAACCCGCGCGATGGCGCCGGGGTCGCGAATCGGAGCCAGAATGTGCTCGATCCCCTCGTCGTTGCGGACCGAGACGGCCTGGGGCGAGCGAGCCGTCTCGTCGAGCATCTCGGCGAGGCCCCCGTCGCGATCCTCATAGAGCATGAAGACGCTCGACAGGTTGGTCTCCGAGGCGCGCAGAATCTTCAGGCGGTCGGCCTTGGGCCCCGCCAGGGTTCTCTCGTGGGGTCGCACGATGCCGCTCTCGTAGTCCTCCAGCCGCAGAGCGGCGAAGAAGCCCAAGCGCTCCAGCTCGCCGCCCGCCGGCGCCCGGAACCGCTGGCGCAGCACGTAGAAAGAGGGCTCGTCGTCGAGCACCAGAATCCCCTCCGCACGCCACTTCGCCAGGGTACGAGCGACATCGGCGTAGTCCGTCGTCGCTTCCTGCGCCTTGGACCGGGTGAGCACCAGCCGCAAGGCGTTGTGGGGATCCCGGTCGTAGTAGACCGCGCGATCCTCCGGGGCCACCACGTCGTAGACGGGAGCGAGGACGCGTTCCAGCTCCACTCGTCGGCTCTGGTAGCGGAGGGCGCGGAAGGGAGCGACATCGGTCATGCGCTGTGGTTCTCCTCGAGGAAAGCGCGGATTCGCGCGGGCGAGATCGCTCCCTCGCGCAGCATCCGCGGCTCCGGGCCGGTCAGGTCGAGGACACTGCTCGGTGCACCTCCACCCGCCTCGGCACCGGGAGTGTCGATCAGAATCGGCGACCCGGGGCGTCCGTCGCAGTGGCGGGTGGCCTCGGCGCGGGTGCCCGCGGGTGCTCCGCCCGAGCGATTGAGGCTGGTCGCCGTGATGGGTCCGACCCCGTCTCGCGCCGCCCGGCGCGCCAGGGCGGCGGCCACCGGGTGGGTGGAGCAGCGGAAGCCGACGGCTCCGTCCTCGCGCGCCACGCCGGGCGCGAAGAGCCCGGGACAGGGCAAGACCAGGGTGAGCGGACCGGGCCAGAAGGCCTCGGCCAGCCGGCGGGGGAGCGGGGAGAGCTCGACGCCGAGACCCGGGAGCACCTCGCTCCCCTCGACCAGGATCGGGAGAGGCCGCTCGGGTCCCCGGCCCTTCCAGCCGCGGAGGCGCTCGATGGCGCTCGCGCTGCGGCCGTCGGCCCCGAGCCCGTAGAGCGTCTCGGTCGGATAGCCGAGGAGTGCGCCGCTACCGAGCACCGTGATCGCGCGCTCCAGGCAAACCTCGCTCACTCCCTCCATTGCCGATCCGGTGCGATCACCGCAGCTCACCGGCCCAGCGCGCGGATCGCGATGTCGCGGCGCAGCTGCTTGCCCTCGAAGTGAATCCGATCGGCGGCGGCGTAGGCCCGCTCCCGTGCGGTCGCGACGTCGGGACCGCGCGCCGTCACCCCCAACACGCGGCCACCGGCGGTGACGAAGTCCCCCGATTCCCCGCGCTTGGTGCCGGCGTGAAAGACCACCACGTCGGGATCGGCCTCGGCCTCCTCGATCCCGCGGATCGGCTTGCCCGTCGGATACTTCCGCGGATAGCCGCCAGAGGCGAGTACCACACAGACCGCCGCGTCGGAGCCGGCGACCGCGACGTCGGCAGCGAGACGGCCTCTCGCGGCGGCATCGAGGATCGGCACCAGATCTTCGCTCATCTGCAGCATCAGGGGCTGCGTCTCCGGATCCCCGAAGCGCACGTTGAACTCGACCACGCTCGGCGCACCCGCGCCGTCGATCATCAGTCCCACGTAGAGCACACCGACGTAGGGGTGGCCCTCTTCGCGCAGCCCTCGCAGGGTCGGGTGGACGATCTCCTCCAGCACCCGCTTCTCCGTGGCCTCAGTGACGATGGGCGCTGGGGCATAGGCGCCCATCCCCCCGGTGTTCTCTCCGCGGTCGCCGTCCAGTGCGCGCTTGTGATCCTGGGCGGGCACCAGCGTCACCACCCGCTCGCCGTCGCTGATCGCGTAGTAGGAGGCCTCCTCTCCCTCGAGGAGATCCTCGATCACCACCCGCTCCCCGGCCGGCCCGAAGCGCCGCTCGCCCATCATCTCCCCGAGCGCCCGCTCGGCTTCCGCCGCGCTCGCGCAGACGCTGACTCCCTTCCCCGCAGCCAGGCCATCGGCCTTCACCACACAGGCGCCGCCCCGCTCGCGGACGTGCGAGCGCGCTGCCTCCAGATCGTCGAAGCAGCGAAACTCGGGGTGGGGAATCCCGTGCCGGGCCATGAACTCCCGGGCGAAGGCCTTGCTGCCCTCGAGGCGCGCCACCTCCCGGGAGGGGCCGAAGACGGCCAGGCCCGCCTCCCGCAGCCGGTCGGCCACCCCGTCGGCGAGAGGGTCCTCGGGACCGATCACCACCAGATCGACGCCCTCTTCGCCGGCCAGGCGAATCAGACCCTCGGCATCGCCGGCCTTGAGCTCCGGAACCAGGGTGGACTGCGCCTCCATCCCGGCGTTGCCGGGAGCGGCATACACCCGCTCGACCAGGGGGCTCTGCGCGATCTTCCAGACCAGCGCGTGCTCGCGCCCCCCCGAACCTGCGACAAGCACACGCATGGATTGGGGGCCTCCATGTCTCGTTGAACTCAAAGGGAGCGCGCGGTTCGGGCAAGGGCCTGCCACGGAGCGCCCCCCGGTGGTACGTGCCGAGGTTTACCAGGGGGCTCCCGGATTCGTCAACCAATTCCACGTTCAGGGCGTGATGGGACCGTGGGCCCGCCCCGCGATGAACTGCTGAACCACCGGATTCGCGCTCTCGCGGAGCTCTTCCGGCGCTCCGCTCTCGATCACGCGTCCCTGGTAGAGAAGCGAAATCCGGTCGGCAATCCGGAATGCCGCCCCGATGTCGTGGGTGATGCAGAGCACCGTCACGCCGAGTCGATCCCGCATCTGAAGGATCAGCTCGTTGATGGTGTCCGCCATGATGGGATCGAGACCGGTGGTGGGCTCGTCCGCCAGGAGGAGCCTCGGCTGATGGGCGATCGCACGGGCCAGAGCCACCCGCTTTCGCATCCCGCCCGAGAGCTGGGAGGGATACAGGGACTCCACGTCCTTGAGCCCCACCATCAGCAGATTCTGGCGGACGATGTGCTGAATCCGCTCCTCGGACAGGTGCCGAACGTGGCGTAGCGCGAAGGAGACGTTCTCGTAGACGGTCAACGCGTCGAGGAGCGCACCGAACTGGAAGAGCATCCCCAGCTGCATCATCAGCGCCGCGTGCTCGCCGCGTCTCACGTCCTTCACCTCGTTCCCCAGGAGCTGCACCGAGCCGCGGTCGTACTCCTCGAGCCCGAGAAGCAGTCTGAGCATGGTGGACTTGCCGCATCCGCTGCCGCCGAGAACCACGGAGACCGTGCCGCAGGGGACCTCGAGGGACAGCCCTTCGAGAACCGGAACGCCGTCGTAGGACTTCCAGACGTCGTTCAGCACCACGAGGTCCGGAACCGCTCCGAAACTCGCCTCCCGCGCCAAGCTCGCCGCCACCGAAGCGTCCGCTGCCGGCGAGGAGCTGATCATTCCCGGACCACTCGGGGCACGCGGTTGCCGATCCCGACCAGCAGCTCGTAGGGAATCGTGCCCGCCTTCTCCGCCACTTCCTCCACCGGCAGCCCCTCCCCGAAGAGGACCACCGCGTCGCCGATCTCGACCGGCTCGTCACCCACGAAGATGGTGACGAGGTCCATGGAGATGCGACCGGCGATGGGAACGCGGCTGCCGCGCAGCAGGGCCGACCCCCGGTTCGCCAGCGACCAGGGGATGCCGTCGGCGTAGCCGATCGGCAAGGTGGCGATGCGCCCGCGGCGCGCGGCCCGGAAGGTCCCTCCGTAGCCCACCGCGTCACCGCGCCGGAGGTGGCGAACGTTGGCGACCCGGCTGTGCAGCGTCATGACGGGCGTCAAGGTGGCGCGGTCGCGCAGGTGCGCTGCCGGATAGACCCCGTACAGCATCAGGCCCGGTCGCACTGCGTTCACCTGTGGGGGAAGAGCAGCCGCCAGGTCGAGCGTCGCAAGCAGACCCGCCGAGTTGGCGACGTGAACCTGGCCCGGATCGATCCCCCGTGCCTGCATCGCCGAGAGGACCTCGGAGAAGAGCCGGAGCTGATCCAGGGTGGGTCCGAGATCCTCCTCGTCGGCGCAGGCCAGGTGGGTGTAGACGCCCGTCAGGTCCAGGGAGGACTCCTTGGCAATCCGCTCCAGCAGCGCCGGCGCATCCTCGGCGGCCAGGCCCATGCGCCGCATCCCGGTGTCGACCTCGACCTGCACCGAGAGGGGCGTGCCCCGCTCGCGCGCGTTGTGGGAGAGAAGACCGATGTGTCCGGCGTGCTGGATGACCGGCGTCACGCCCAGCTCGAGCACGTCTGCCGCCTCGGCAGCGTCGTGGACGCCACCCAGAACGAGGATTTCGCAATCGATGGCTGCGAATCGAAGCTCGGCCGCCTCGGCGACCGTCACCACCGCCAGGTGGGCGCAGCCCGCCTGGACCAGCCGGCGCGCCACGGGAACCATCCCGTGTCCGTAGCCATCCGCCTTGACCACGGCGATCACCTTCCGACCGTCGCCGAGCCGCTTCGCCTCGGCGTAGTTCGCCGTGATGGCCCGGAGATCGATCGTCGCCGTGGTCGGACGCTCGCCCTTCACCCTCTCCTCCGCGCCCCGTCTGCAACCTCGTGCGTCGGGCGATCTCCGCATAACCTACTGAAATTCAGGACATTTTCAGGTCCGAGGTTTGACACGTCGGGGTCTCGTTGGATAGGTTTCGGTTGAATCGCACTGCAACCTGACTGAAACGTGCCGGTCCAAAACCTCGACCTACTCGTCAACGGCGAGTCCCGCATCGTCCCCGCGGGATGTACTGTGGGCGGTCTCATCGATATCTTGGGTCTTGCGGGCCGGCGCGTTGCCGTCGCTGTCAACCGCGACGTAGTACCCCGCTCCGCCTTCGGGTCACGACAGCTCGCCACCGGCGATCGCGTCGAGATCCTCGAGGCCGTCGGGGGAGGATGAGGCAATGTCGGATACCTACTCACTCGGCTCTCACACCTTTCGCTCCAGACTGATCATCGGAACCGGCAAGTACGCCTCCTTCGAGCAGCAGCTGGCCTGCGCCCAGGCGAGTGGAGCGGATCTCGTCACCGTCGCGCTGCGACGGGTCGACCTGAACGCGCCCAAGGGGGAGGGCCTGATGGACTACCTCCCCGAGGGCGTCACGGTGCTTCCCAACACCGCTGGCTGCTTCAACGTCGAAGATGCGGTCACCACCGCGCGCCTCGGGCGTGAGCTCCTCGGCCACGCGCTGGTCAAGCTCGAGGTGATCGGCGACGAGCGAACCCTCTTTCCCGACGCGGCGGCGACCCTGGAGGCCGCCGAGATCCTGCTCGCCGAGGGATTCGAGGTCCTCCCCTACATCAACGACGACCCCGTCGCCTGCCAGAAGCTCGCGTCGATGGGCTGCAGCGCGGTGATGCCGCTGGCGGCGCCGATCGGATCCGGCCTCGGCATCCGCAACCCGGCCAACCTGAGAATCATCCTAGAGACGGTGGAGGTTCCGGTGGTGGTCGACGCGGGGGTGGGAACGGCCAGCGACGCCGCCCTCGCGATGGAGCTCGGATGCGTGGCGGTGCTGATGAACACCGCCATCGCCGGTGCCAAGGAGCCGGAGAAGATGGCGCGCGCCATGAAGCTCGGCGTGGAGTCCGGGCGTCTCGCCTACGAGGCCGGCCGGATCTCGCGGCGCCTCTACGCCACCGCATCGAGCCCTCTCGACGGACTCGCGACCTTCTAGCCCGCATTCCTCACCGGCTGAGAAGTGCAGCCTAGAGCCACCCGCCCGATCCTCTGCCTGGTGACCGACCGGACCGCGTCACGGCGTCCGCTCCCGGAAGCCGTCGAGATGGCCGTCGCCGGCGGCGTGGACTGGATCCAGGTCCGGGAGCGCGAGCTCGAAGCCGAAGCCCTGCTGGAGCAGGTCGATGAAATCCGCCAGGCCGCGGGAAGTCGCGCCCGGGTGATCGTGAACCGCCGCGCGGACGTCGCGCTGGCGGCGCGAGCCGACGGCTTGCACCTGGGCTTCGACGGCATGCCAGCGGAGATCGCGCGGCAGCTCATGGGCCGGGATGCGCTGATCGGTATCGCCACCCACGGGCCAGACGAGCTGTCCGGCGTGGCGGAGTCGCCGCTCTCCTACGCGCACCTCGCCCCCATCTTCTCGCCGCTCTCGAAGGCGTCGAGCCGCGCCCCCCTCGGCCTCGCCGCCCTGCGGGAGGCCACTCGCTACGGAGTGCCGGTCCTCGCTCAGGGCGGCATCGAAGCCGGGAACGCCGGGTCCTGCATCGGGGCGGGAGCCACCGGCATCGCGGTGACGGGGAGCATCCTCGCCAGCGCCGATCCCGCCGCCGCCGCCGCCGCTCTCCGCGAGGCCCTCAACCGAGCCTAGAGTTCGAGGTCTGCTGCGCCCGCTGCGGCGCGGGCGGTGAGGACGGGCGGGCGGCGCCCAAAGCGCGCCTCGAAGCCGGTCGCGATGTGGCCGGCCACCTCCTCCGCCGCCTCGGACTCGACGAGATGAACGGTGCAGCCACCGAAGCCCGCTCCGGTGAGGCGGGAGCCATGGCAGCCCGGGTGGGCGTCGCCGAGCTCGCAGAGCGCGTCGAGCTCGGGGATGCTGATCTGGTAATCGTCGCGGGCGCTTCCCATCCCCTCGATGAGGAGTGCTCCGACACCTTCGAGGTCCCCGGCCGCGAGTCTCTCGCAGACGGCGTCGACCCTCGCGTTCTCCGTGATCACGTGCCGAGCCCGCCGAAGCAGCAGCGGAGAGAGCGCCTTCCCAAGGGCCGGGAGATCGCCGGGACCGAGGTCGCGCAGTGCGGTCGCCCCCTCCGCTGCGATCCCGGCGCGACGCGCGGTGTCCAGGGCGGCCTGGCACTGCGCCACGCGTTCCTGGTAGCTGCCTTCGGCCACTGAGCGCTTCACACCCGAGTGGGCGATGAGCAGCTTCCCGCCCGCCAGGGGAATGGACGCGATCTCTAGGCTTCGGCAGTCGAGCCGGAGGGCGTGGTCCCGCCGGCCCAGGGCGCTGGCAAACTGGTCCATGATCCCGCAGCCCACCCCCAGGAACTCGCTCTCCCCCCGGTGGGCGAGAGTCGCGATCTCCCGGGCGTCGAGGCCGAGTCCCTCCGCTCGAAGGATTGCGCAGGTAACGGCCACCCCGAGAGCCGCCGAGCTGGAGAGACCGGATTCCAGTGGCACCCGACTCGCAATGCCCAGCTCGATTCCCGCCACGCGAACCCCTCGCTCGGCCAGGGCGAAGAACGGCGCCATCACGTAGTCGAGCCAGTCCCCGCGGCGCTCCGGTGCGGAGGCATCGAAGCTCCCGGCCCGATCCATGTCGATGGAGAAGGCGTGGACCTGCTGGTCCTCCCGCCGCGCGGCCAGCACCAGCGTATCGCGGTCGATGGCGCAGGGAAGCACCAGCCCGTCGTTGTAGTCGGTGTGTTCGCCGATCAGGTTCACCCGCCCGGGCGCTCTGACGCCCAGCTCGGGAGATCTGCCGAAGCGGCGTGCGAAATCGTCGCGAAGCTGACCAGGCAAGGGCACGGCTCCTACCCGACGGCTCATCCACCGGGTTTCGGGCTGGCGTGCAAACCAAGGTCTCTGGACAGCGCCTGGACCATCTTGTCGCGCTCGCTTTCCAGACTGTGCGCGTGCACCTTGACGAGAGCGGCTGCGGCGAGGCGCCGCCTCTGCTCCTCGTCCCCGAGCAGCTCACGCAACACCGCGCGAATCGCCGTGGGATCCCCGGCCGGCACGAGCCTCCCGTCCTTGCCGTCCTCGATGAAGTACGGGATTCCCTCGACGGCCGATGCAACGCAGGGAAGGCCCGCCGCCATCGCCTCGAGGAGCACCTGAGGCAGCCCCTCTCCGGTCAGCGAAGGCAGGGCGAAGAGCTGCGAGCTGCGGTAGTGGCGATCCAGCTCTGGACCGAAAGGAACATACCCTGCGAACTCGACTCGGTCCTCGATCCCCAGGCGGACTGCCAGGCTCTTCAACTCGGCCTCTTGGGGCCCGGAGCCGACCAGCGTCAGCGAGGGCGGGGAAGGTTCGTCGCGCATCGCAGCGAGGGCTTCGAAGAGTACGGGGAGGCCCTTCTCGGGCGAGAGCCTGCCGACCCACAGCAGTCTTGGGGGGCCACTCAGCGTACGCTCGGGAAGCCGATCGGGAATGTCCGCCTCCCGGAGGAGACTCACGCAGATCTCGTGGACATGGTCCGAAAGATCTCCACCGTATTCCTCGTACATCCTGCGGCCCACCGCGAAGGTAGGATGCCGCTCGGCCAGACGGCGGAACCGTCTCTCGATCCAGACCGTGACCGGCAGAGCGATGAGCTTCTGCAAACCGCCCGTCTTGTGCCGGACCTGCTCGGCGAGATTCTGACGTATCACGAGAAAGCAGGGCACGCCCAGCTTCCGGCAGATTCGCACGATTTCGTATCCGACGAAATGAGGCCCGCCCACCCAGACTGCGGAATGCCGCGGGAGCTCGGTCTCGAGCTGTCGACGGATCGCGCCGAGAGCGAGAACCAGGCCCAGGGGGTCGTACAGGTCGAAGAACGGCAGAGTGGCCACGCGGAAGCGCTCCGGGTCGATCGGGTAGGCCTCCCGACCCGACTCCCGTTCGGCCCGCACCAGCAGCGTGATGCGCCCATACACCTCCCCGAAAGCCTCGACGAACTTGATGAACGACGTGTCGGTGGAATAGCCGTCCGCGTCGCGGAGACAGACCCGTCCGCCCTGGAAAACGGCGAGGCTAGAGCTGCTGTTCTTCATTCCCCCGCGCCCGCGGCTGACGACTCAGCGGGTCTTTCCGGTCCTCGCGAGTCATCCTCACCGCGCAGTAGTCGCGATCGATTCCCCCAGTTCGGCCCTTATCCTAGGTCCTTGCGCCTCGGTTTTCACGTACGACAGCCCGAAGCGGCGTCGCTCGATCTGCTGGACCAGTTTGCCGGCTGATAGCCCGCGCGCTAGAACGGCTGTCGCGGCCAACTGCTGGAACGAGGAGCTCTACGGAACAGGATCCATGGCAGAAGACGCCAAGAAGCGCATCTGGCTGATCGCGGTCGGCGAGCCAACCCCCGTGGACGGCAAGGACATCCACCTGCTGCGGAGTGGCATCCTCTCGGGCAAGCTCGCCGAGGCGGGCTATGACGTCACCTGGTGGCACTCGACGGTCAACCATCAGAAGAAGACCCAGCGCTTCCATGAGCACACTACCGTCGCGCTGGACGAGGGGCTCCGGATGACCTTCCTCCACGGGCGCCTCTACAAGAAGAACGTGGCCCTCGCCCGGATCCGGAACCAGTTCGAAACGGCGAGGGCCTTTGCCCGCCTGGCAGGAAAGGAGGACCCGCCCGACAGCATCGTGTGCGCCCTGCCCCCGCTGGAACTCGGCCTCGCGGTGGTGAACTATGGCCGCCGCCACGGCGTTCCCGTCATCTTGGACGTGCAGGACCTCTGGCCCGATGCCTTCATGAAATTCTCCCCGGACTGGTTCAAGCCGGCCTGGCGCCTGGTGCTCGCGCCCTGGTTCAGAATGGCAAAGCAGGCCTGCGCCGGCGCGACCACCATCACTGGGCCCACGGACCCGTATGTGGACTGGGGCATCGACAACTCCGGTCGGCCGCGCACTCCGCGGGACGTGGCCTTTCCGTTCGGCTACCGGTCCGCCACGCCCGACCGGGCCGCGGTGGAGAAAGCGGAGAGGAAATGGGGCGACCTCGGGATCGGGCGCTACCCGGAGGAGTTCATCGTCTGCTTTCTCGGCAATCTCGGTGGGAACTACGAGATCGAGCTGGCGATCGAGGCTGCGCGCCGACTGGAGGCCGACCATCGCCCCTTCAAGTTCGTGTTCTGCGGCACTGGCGACAACCTGGAGCGATACCGAGCCCTGACCGCCGGCTGCGAAAGCGTTCTGTTTCCCGGCTGGGCAAACGAGCCCGAGATCTGGACTCTGATGCGCCGCAGCGCCGTGGGGCTGGCTCCGTACAAGCCCACCCTCACCATGTGCCGCAACCTCACGAACAAGCCCATCGAGTACTGGTCGGCGGGGCTTCCGATCGTCTCGAGCCTGAAGGGGGTTCTGGAGCAGGCGCTGGCAGAAAACGACTGCGGACTGACCTATGAATACGGGGACCTCGACAGCCTGGTCGAGATGCTGACCGGGCTCTGCGACAACCCGGAGCGTCTCCGCACCATGTCCGAGAATGCCCGTCGCCTGTACCTGGAGGAATACACCGCCGACAAGGTGTATGACTCCATGGTCCGCTACATCGAGCAGATCAGCGGTTTCCCCGATCCGAGTCGCTGTGAATAGGCGGTGACCGTCCCGGAGTCGACGCGGGAGCCCGCTGGTTGGCTCGCCCCTCACGCCGGGCTCGCAACGAGCCGCCATTTTGGCGAGAATCCAACGGGCGATGTCTCACGGCGCGTGCACTGGAGGAATCGAACGGTGCGGTTCTGCATCACCGGCGGCTCGGGCTTCATCAGCTCGTACTTCTGCGAGCGGCTCTCGGCCGAGGGGCATCAGGTCACCCTCCTCGATCTGGTCGAGCCGCCCGCGGGCATCCCCTACGATCGGTTCGTCCAGGGTGACGTCCGTGACGCCGACGCTTGCCGGGCAGCACTGACCGACTGCGACACCCTGCTGCACCTGGCGGCGGCCCACCACGACTTCGGCATCCCCGACGCGACCTTCTACGACGTCAACGAGCACGGGGGGCGTGTCCTCTGCGACGTGCTCGACGAGCTCGGCATCCGATCCGCGTGCTTCTACTCGACGGTGGCGGTCTACGGCAACTCGCCGCCGCCCCATGACGAGAACGCCATCCCCGAGCCCCTATCGCCGTACGGTGCATCCAAGCTCGCCGCGGAGGAGATCTTCCGCGACTGGACCGAGAAGGGAGACGGTCGGCGGTGCGTCGTCATCCGCCCCGCCGTGGCCTTCGGAGCCCGCAACTTCGCCAACATGTACTCGCTGATGCGGCAGGTATACACCGGCTGGTTCGTCTTCATCGGCCCGGGCAGGAACATCAAGAGCCTCACCTACGTCGAGAACCTCGTGGATGCCACGCTGTACCTGATGAAGAAGGAAGACCTGCCCCCCTTCGACGTGTTCAACTGCATCGAGAGTCCAGACTTCACCAGCCGCCAGATCGCCGATGAGATCTTCCGGGGGTTGGGTCGCGAGCCGACCCGCTGGCGCCTCCCGTTGTGGATGGGACTGGCGGCCGTGCTTCCCTTCGACCTGGTCATCCGGCTCACCGGCCGCAACCTCGCGATCTCTGGCGAACGACTGAAGAAGTTCTTCAAGGTCCAGACGAAGTTCGAGTCCGAGAAGCTCCGCCTGGCCGGCTTCGAGCCGAAGGCATCGCTCCGCGACGGCATCCGGCGGATGGCCGCCTGGTACGTCGAGCAGGGCCGCCACCAGTCAGCCGAGTGGCATCTGCCACCGGACGAGGTGGTCAGGTTTGCGCCCTAGCCTCGCGCTGCCGCCACCAGTCCAGAACCGCTTCGATCGTGGTCCACTCAAAGTCGCGGAGCAGGCTCCCGAAGCGGGCCTCGCCCTTGTCGAGGTTGATGTAGTGACGGAAGCGATGGGTCCGCTTCAGACCCTTCACACGCGGCTGCTCGGCGTCGATCTCCCACGGGTGGATGTAGAAGACGTACGGCCGATCGCTCTCTAGGATGCGCCGGATTCCGGCTCTGAACACGCGATAGGGGAGCAGCCGGAAGTAGCCGCCACCGCCCCAGGGCAATCCCTTCCGGCCGAGCTTGAGGCAGGAGATGCACACCTCGGAAAAGCCCGACCGCAGCTCGACGACCGGCTCTTCCCCCTCGATGCCCGACAGTCTTCCGTAGCGATCGTGGGCGATGGTGGGATACGCCGACGAGTCGTATTCGTGGCCGGTCTCCTGCAGGAGGTCGATCGCCCAGTCCGTGATCGAGAAGCTCGGGGCCCGGTATCCGCGGACGCGGCGGCCGGTCAGGTCCTCGAGCAGCTTACGGGCCCGATCGACGTCGCGGCGGAAGGCGTCGCGGCCGATCTCGTGGAGCATCTCGTGCCCGTACCCGTGAGAGGCGATCTCGTGGCCCGCCTCGGCGATGCGCTTGACTAGCTGGGGTGCCCTTTCCGCCACCAGGCCCAGAACGAAGAAGGTGCACCGCAGGTCGTGCCGGGCGATCATCTCGAGCATCCGGTCCGTGTTGCGCTCGATCCTCGACTCGCAGTCGTCCCAGGAGCTGCGGGTGATGGCCGGCCTGAGGTTCTCGACCTGGAACCAGTCCTCGACATCGATCGACATCGCGGCAGGGGGGCGGCAGTGGGCAGGAGAACCCGAGATCATCACTGAAGAGTACCGCGTTCACCGCGAGCAGATGGAGTGAGCCTTGGCCTTGGCATCCGAGCGGCGCGGACCGCCGGCAGGCACCGGTTTTCCCCGCAGGGAGCACCCGCCCGGGCGCTCTGACGCCCAGCTCGGGAGATCTGCCGAAGCGGCGCTGGAGCTCGCCGCGAAGCTGGCCAAGCGAGGTTGCGGCGCTTACGTTCGCGGTCTCCTCGCTGGATCACTGGATTCGCCCCCGCTCCTTTCGGGAGATCGGAGACGTAAGTGAATTTCGCACCCTCCCGCAACGTCAGTCGATTCGTGATCAGTCAGCTCGCGCTCGCCCTGCCCGCGCTGCTCGTCTCGGCGGCTCCGGCAGGGGCGAGTGATCCATTCCTGCGTCGTACCGCGACCGTCCGCGTGGTGAAGGCGGTCGGGCCTTCCGTGGTGAACGTCACCACCCAGCGCGTGGTGGGAAGGCAGAGCCCCTTCCAGCCCTTCGCTGGCGATCCCCTCTTCGACCGCTTCTTCCGGGACTACTTCGAGCCCCGGGCACCCCAGACCACCCAGAGTCTCGGCTCGGGAGTCATCATCGACGAGGTGGGGCACGTCCTCACCAACGAGCACGTGGTGGGCCGGGCGGATGCGATTCGCGTGACCCTCGCCGACGGCCGTGAGTTCGAGGCGACCCTGGTCGGCGCCGACTCCAACAACGACCTCGCCGTCCTGCGGCTCGATACCGACGAGGAGGTGCCCTGGGTGGCTCCCGGCTCGTCCGCGGACCTGATGGTCGGGGAGCCGGTCATCGCCATTGGAAACCCCTTTGGCCTCTCGAACTCGGTCACCACGGGCGTGGTCTCGGCGGTCGGCCGTTCCTTCCGATCCGAAGACCGCATCTTTCACGACTTTCTCCAGACCGACGCCTCGATCCATCCGGGAAACTCGGGGGGACCCCTGCTGAACGCCGCCGGGGAGCTGATCGGCATCAACACGGCGATCGACCGGGGAGCACCGGGAATCGGCTTCGCGATCCCGATCGACGTGGCGAAGCGGGTGGTGCACGAGCTGATCACCCGGGGCGAGGTGGCCCCGGTCTGGCTCGGCCTGGATCTCCAGGACCTCGACCCCCATCTCTCGGAGATGATGCAGCTCCCCGAACGGCTCTCTGGAGCGCTGGTGAGCCGCGTGCGCCCCGGCGGCCCGGCGGCGGCGAGCGGCGTCGAACGGCGCGACGTCATCACCCGGGTGGACGGACATCCGGTGCGCGGCGCCCGCGAGTTCTACGAGATCCTCGAGAGGAGCACGGTCGGGCAGGCTCTCCGCCTCGGGCTGTTCCGCGGCGGTGTCGAGCGGCAGGTGACGGCCGAGGTGGTGGAGATCCCGGAGACGCTGATCGCGGAGCTCGCGGAGCAGATGATGGGGATCGTCCTGGAGATGACTCCCCGGGGCGCCTTCCGGGTGACGAGCGTACGCAGCGGCAGCGGGGCGCAGCGGATCGGGATCGAGAGGGGCGACATGGTCCTCGGCGTCAATGGCAAGCCGCTCGACGGAAAGCAGGCCCTGCGGCGTTCGGTGCTCGATCTGCGGGGTCGCAGCAGAGCCCTGGTCGTGGTTCAGCGTGGAAGGGGCCGGTACCATGTTACCATCCCGCTCTCCTGAATCGCGGCGAAGAGC
>CAZTOU010000001.1:0-122721 GCA_964615365.1 uncultured Spirochaetales bacterium | reverse complement strand
CCGGCGGAGCCCTTCTGGCAGGAGAGCTCGAGCCAGACCGAGGTGGCGCCCCCGGCCGGCGCCCCCGCCAGCTTCGCGGATCTCGCCGAGCGCGCCTCGCCTGCCATCGTCAACATCCAGACCTCGACCACCGTCGGCGCCGGCGGCGGCCGGGGACCGCGCCATCCCCTCGAGGAGTTCTTCGGACCGCCCTTCGGCGAGCTGTTTCGGCGCGAGCGCACGGTCCCGAGCCTGGGAACCGGATTCGCGATCTCGGCCGACGGCTACATCATCACCAACGATCACGTCGTCGCCGAGGTGGACAAGATCGAGGTCCACTTCCTGGACGGCGAGGTCCTCGAGGCCGAGGTGGTGGGACGCGACCCGAAGACCGACATCGCGCTGATCCGCGTGGAGTCGGAGGGGAATCTGCCCTTCCTCTCCCTTGGAGATTCCGACAGCATGCGTCCCGGTGACTGGGTCGTCGCCATCGGCAACCCCTTCGGCCTCGCCCACAGCGTCACCGCGGGAATCGTGAGCGCGAAGCACAGGCCCCTCAACCCCGACCCCGAATCACGACGCTTCGACGACTTCATCCAGACCGATGCCGCCATCAATCCCGGCAACTCCGGCGGCCCGCTGCTCAACCTGAAGGGCGAGGTGGTCGGCATCGCCACCGCCATCAACCCGCGCGCCAAC
Source organism: uncultured Spirochaetales bacterium (assembly GCA_964615365.1). Classification (GTDB taxonomy): domain Bacteria; phylum Myxococcota_A; class UBA9160; order UBA9160; family UBA6930; genus CAVXZE01. Next base: position 122,043 of record CAZTOU010000001.1, on the reverse strand, counting down.
ACCATCGGCTTCGCCGTGCCGATCAACATCGCCAAGCAGATCCTGCCCCAGCTGCGAGCCACGGGGCGGGTCTCGCGGGGCTGGCTCGGCGTCTACATCCAGGCCATCGACGAGGACACGGCGGAGCTGCTGGACCTCGCCGACCGCAAGGGCGCACTGGTCTCCAAGGTCGAGCCGGGCGCACCCGCGGACCGGGCCGGGATCAAACGCGGAGACGTCATCGTCGAGTTCGCCGGCAAGGCGGTCGACGAGATGGACCAGCTGCCGCAGATCGTGGCCGCGACTCCGGTGGGAGAGACGGTCGAGGTGAAGGCGCTGCGCAAGGGCAAGAAGAAGAGCTTCTCCGTCGAGGTCGGCGAGCTCGACTCCGACGACCGCGTCGCGAGCGTCAGACAGGAGGAGGCTCCGGGGGCCTACGGCCTGCAGGTCCAGAACATCAGCCCCGACGTGGCCGAGCACCTCAACCTCGACAGTCTCGCCGGCGTGCTGGTCGCCGCGGTGGAGCCGGGCAGCGCGGCGGAGGCCGCCGGCCTGCGTCGCGGGGACGTGATCCTGGAGGTCAACCAGAGCGCCGTCTCGGACGTGGGTGAGTTCGGCGCGGCGATCCGGGGCTCGGAGAAGGGCGTGCTGCTGCTGGTGCGGCGCGGAAACGCCGAGATCTTCGTCCCGCTCAAGCGCCGGGAGTAGCCCCCGCCAGGGAACGCCCGCCAGGTCGGCGCCCTTGCCGACCCGGCGGGCCCGCTCCGCCCCGGCTTGCCATCCTCCCGCCCGTGCTTAGCTTTTCCGGGCGATGCGATTCGACAAGCTCACCATCAAGAGCCAGGAGGCGGTGGCCGAGGCCCAGTCCCTGGCGACCGGTCGCGGCCACAGCCAGATCACGCCGTCCCACCTGCTCCGCGTGCTGCTCGAGCAGCCGGAGGGGAGCACCGTCCCGATCCTCCAGAAGATCGGGATTCCCATCGACGGCCTCCAGACAGCGCTGGAAGGGCACCTCTCGCGCCTTCCCAAGGTCACCGGCGGCGGCCAGCCCCAGCTGAGTCCGGCGGCGGCGAGGGTGCTGGATGCGGCCGTCCGCGAGGCGGACGGGCGGCAGGACGAGTACGTCTCGACCGAGCACCTGCTCCTGGCGATCGCGGCGGAGAAGCAGGACGACGCCGGGCGCATCCTCGCCGAGGCGGGCGCATCGCGCGAGGCCATCGAGAAGGCTCTCGACGCGGTTCGCGGCGGCGCCAAGGTGACCGACCAGGATCCGGAGTCCAAGTACCAGGCCCTGGCCAAGTTCGGCCGCGACCTCACCGAGGTGGCGCGGCTCGGCAAGCTCGACCCGGTGGTGGGTCGGGACGACGAGATTCGACGGCTGATCCAGGTGCTGTCCCGCCGCACCAAGAACAACCCGGTGTTGATCGGCGAGCCCGGCGTCGGCAAGACCGCCATCGCCGAGGGACTGGCCCAGCGAATCGTGGGCGGCGACGTCCCGGAATCCCTGGTGGACCGCCGGGTGGTCGCACTCGACATCGGCGCGCTGATCGCCGGCTCCAAGTATCGGGGCGAGTTCGAGGACCGCTTCAAGGCGGTGCTGCGCGAGGTCACCGAGGCCCAGGGGACCGTGCTCCTCTTCATCGACGAGCTCCACACCATCGTCGGTGCGGGAGCTGCCGAAGGTGCGGCGGACGCGGCCAACATGCTGAAGCCGGCGCTCGCCCGGGGGGATTTGCGCTGCATCGGCGCGACCACCCTCGACGAGTACCGAAAGCACGTGGAGAAGGACGCGGCGCTCGAGCGCCGCTTCCAGCCGGTGTTCGTCGGCGAGCCATCCGTCGACGACACCATCTCGATCCTGCGCGGGCTGAAGGAGCGCTACGAGGTCCACCACGGCGTGCGCATCCAGGACTCCGCCCTGGTGGCCGCCGCTTCTCTCTCGAACCGCTATATCACCGACCGCTTCCTCCCCGACAAGGCCATCGACCTGATGGACGAGGCCGCCAGCCGGGTGCGGGTGCAGATCGACTCGATGCCCGAAGAGCTCGACCAGCTGGAGCGCAAGCGCACCCAGCTCGAGATCGAGCGGGAGGCGCTCAAGAAGGAGAGCGATCCGGCCAGCGTGGAGCGCCTCTCGCGGGTCGAGCAGGAGATCGCGGAGCTCAAGGACCAGGGTGGCGCCCTCCAGGCGCGCTGGGGCAACGAGAAGGGCTCGATCGCCGCGGTGCGCGAGCTCAAGGAGAAGCGCGAGGATCTCACCGCAGAGCTGCAGCGAGCCCAGCGGGCCGGCAACCTCGAGCGCGCGGCGGAGATCCAGTACGGGCTGCTGGTCCAGCTGGAGAAGGACATCGCCGCGGAGAACGACCGGCTGGCGGAGCTCCAGAAGGAGGGCTCGCTGCTCTCCGAGGAGGTGACGTCCGAGGAGATCGCCGAGATCGTCTCCAAGTGGACGGGCGTCCCGGTCAGCAAGATGATGGAGGGAGAGCAGGAGAAGCTCCTCCAGATCGAGGAGAATCTGCGCCAGCGGGTGGTCGGACAGGACGAGGCGCTCGTGGCCCTGGCGAACGCGGTGCGCCGCGCCCGCGCGGGCCTCCAGGATCCGAGCCGGCCGATCGGCTCGTTCATCTTCCTCGGCCCCACCGGCGTGGGAAAGACCGAGACGGTGCGCGCGCTGGCCGAGTTCCTCTTCGACGACGAGCAGGCGATGGTGCGCCTCGACATGAGCGAGTTCATGGAGAAGCACTCGGTGGCGCGGATGATCGGCGCGCCTCCCGGCTACGTCGGCTACGAGGAGGGAGGATTCCTGACGGAGGCGGTGCGGCGGCGCCCCTACAGCGTGGTGCTCTTCGACGAGATCGAGAAGGCGCACCCCGAGGTCTTCAGCATCCTGCTTCAGATCTTCGACGACGGCCGGCTCACCGACGGCCACGGCCGGACGGTCGACTTCCGCAACACCGTGCTGGTCCTGACCTCCAACGTCGGCAGCCAGGTCATCGTCGATCTCGGCGAAGATCAGGCCGAGGAGATGGAGCGGCGGGTGATGGAGGCCCTGCGGGCCCAGTTCAGGCCCGAGTTCCTGAACCGCGTCGACGACGTGATCATCTACCACCAGCTCAGCCGGGCCCACATCGGTCGCATCGTCACGATCCAGCTCGAACGGGTCCGGAAGCTCCTGGAGGAGCGCCGACTGGAGCTGGAGCTGACCGACGAGGCCCAGCAACTCCTGGCCGATCGGGGCTTCGATCCGCACTACGGTGCGCGGCCCCTCAAGCGGGTGATCCAGCGCATGGTCCAGGACCCCCTGGCGATGAAGATCCTCGAGGGGAGCTTCCCCGAAGGCTCCAGGATCCTCGCCGACGCCCGGGTCTCGGGCGAAGCGCTCGAGTTTCGCCTGCGCTGACTGGGTCCGCAGGGCAACTTCTAGACTCGCGGGGTCGCCCATCGAGGGATGTATCCCCGCGGGGCCTGTCTCTCAGCGCCTCAGGAGCAGTGAAAACCTCTTGACATGCGACTGGCTCCAAAATAGAACTAGCGATAGTTAGTTTTTTACTGGAGCTGCGATCCTTGCCCGCCGCACCTGACATGGCCGCCTCCCCGGCACTTCCCAGGCGCCGCAAGGGAGAGCTGACGGCCGAGCGCATCCTGGATGTCGCCGAGGAGATCTTCGCCGAGCGGGGCTACGCGGGTGCCACGCTACGCGACGTGGCGACGCGCGCCGGTCTCCGCACCCCGAGCCTCTACAACCACTTCCCCAGCAAGGAATCCCTCTACGCGGCGGTGCTGCAGCGAGGAATCAGCCCGGTTCTCGACGTGCTCACCGAGGTGGTCGCGGCGCGGGACCGCGGTGATCGCGACGTGCGCGGGGTTGTCGAGCGGACCATGGATCTGGTCGGACGACGCCCGAACCTTCCGAGACTGATCCTGCACGAAACTCTGTCGGGCGGTCGACACCTGACGCCAATGCTCCGCGAGTGGATCCAGCGGACCTTCGCGCGCGCCTACCAGATGGTGGAGACCACCTCGGCGGCGGGCCGCTGGGCGCCTGATCAGCTCCCCCTGCTGGTTCTCGCGATGTACCACGTCTTCGTCGGCTACTTCGCGATCGCGCACGTCTACAAGGATCTGAGCGGCGAGGACCTGCTCACCGAGCAGGCCCTGGCCAGACAGACGCGCTTCTTCGGCGATCTGGTCGAGGTGCTCTTCGGAGAGGAGAGCGCTCGCCCGGATCTCTGACGGACGATCGAGTCACCTTCCGGACGAGGAGAACGAGCGTGGCCAAGGAAGAGAGATACGACGTCATCATCATCGGCGCGGGCCACAACGGCACGACGACGGCAGCGTACCTGGCCAAGTGCGGCCTCAGCGTCTGCGTGCTCGAGGAGCGGCCGGAGTGCGGGGGCGCGCAGGAGACCTGCGAGCCGATCGCCGGCGTGCGCATCCAGCCCCACGCGATCGCCAACTACGGGGGATCCGCCCCCGGCTGGGAGCAGCTCGAGCTCTGGAAGTACGGCTTCCGCATGGACTGGGATCCCAACGAGGTGGTGGAGCTGGATCCCAACCAGTCCTTCATGACCAGCGAGGGGCTGGTGCCGCTCACCGATCAGGACATCGCGGGATGGTGCAAGATCACCGGCCAGATCGGCTCCCCGCCGTTCATGAAGGAGCTGATGCGAGCCACCTTCTGGTGCCCGCCCCATCCCCCGGAAGTCGAGCTCTCCGAGGACAACATCCCCTACATGCAGGTGTACAAGCAGTTCCAGCCCGAAGTCTGGACGCGGGAGCTGCTCGAGATGACGCTCTTCGACCTGATGGACGAGTACCTGGTGACCGAGCCCTTCAAGGTCATGCAGGCCTACATCGCGCTCTCCTCGGGAGCGCACGGCCACATGGAGGGGGTGGCGATTCCGGCGCTCTGCAGCGTGGCGACGGTGATGCCGCCGGCGGTCGCCAAGCCGGTCGCCGCTCGCGGGAACATGCACGGCTACTTCCACGCGCTGTTCCGCTGCGCGGTGGCGCACGGAGCGGTGTTCCGCGCCTGCTGCCCGGTGGAGGAGATCATCGTCGACGATGGCCGCGCGCTGGGCGTCCGGCTCCGGGACGACGCCACCTGGGGAGTCAAGAAGATCTGGGCGAACAAGGCGGTGATCAGCGCCTGCCACATCAAGCCCACCTTCCTCGATCTGATCGGCCCGCGGAATCTCGACGCCGGCTTCATGCAGCGCATCAAGGATCTGAGCCTCAAGGGCGGAAGCCTCTACATGAGCCACTTCCTCACCCGCGAGCAGCTTCGCTACAAGCCCCAGTACCGGATCAAGGAACCGGGCGAGTACGGGGCCTTCCACGGCGGCTTCTTCCCGTTGGATTCGCGGGAGAACTACTACGAGAACGTGAGAGTCGTGCTCGGCGAGCAGTCCAACCTCGACATTCCCCCGGAGAGAGCGATGTGGGGAATGGTCGCCAGCGAGCTCTACGACCCCACCAATCCCCAGTGCACCCGACCCGGGCAGTACATCAACGGCCCGCTCTGGATGATGGTTCCCACGCCGCAGTACAACGTCGATGGCATCGACGCCATGGACAGGGGCGCGGAGAAGAAGAAGTGGGACGAGTACATGCGCGCCGCCCTCGCCAGTGTGGTCGAGAACCTCGATGACGACAATTTGATCCGCATGTTCAACGAGAGCCCCTACGAGCAGGAGTTCCGCAACACCGGGATGCTCGGCGGGTCGTGGTACGGGATCCGCTGCGATCGCGATCAATGGTGGAACGAGCGGCCACTCCCGGAGCTGGCCCGCTACCGGGTTCCCGACATCGAGAACCTCTACATGGCCCACCAGTCGAGCGCCCACCCCGGCGGCCTCTGCCTGATGGCCGTCGGATACAACCTGATGCACATCCTGATCGAGGATGGGATCGCCGAGCCCGGCGACTGGTGGTACGCGTCGCCGTGGTACATCCCGCAGGACGGCAAGATTCCGGCCAACCGCAGCTGAGCCCCACAAGGAGAAGACTCATGGTGAAGGAACTGGTCGGCAAGCCGCACGCGGGGAGCTTCTTCTCGGAGTTTCCGCCGGAGAGCGAGTGGGACGTGGTGGTGATCGGAGCGGGCCCCAACGGCCTGATCACGGCGGCCTACCTCGCCAGGGCCGGTCTCAAGGTCTGCCTGGTCGAGCGCCGCTACGAGATCGGAGGCGGCCTGGCCACGGAGGAGATCCTGTATCCGGGCTTCTACTCCAACATCCACGCCTGCTACCACATGATGGTGGACTACATGCCGGTGCTGCGGGACTTCGATCTCCGCCGGCACGGGCTGGTCTGGATCAAGCCGAACCTGCAGACGTCGATGGTCTTCGAGGACGGCTCCTCGTTGCTGCTGACGCGCATGCTGGAGGACACCGCCGACTCCTTCCACAAGTTCTCGCAGAAGGACTCCGCCAGCTTCGGCAGGGTGATGCGGAGCTGGCGCAAGATGGTGAGCGAGATCATCGCCCCGGGCACCTACGTCCCGCCGATGGCCCCCGTCGACATGGCCGTGGCCATGCAACGCACCGAAATCGGCCAGAAGATCATGGAGATCACCGAGCAGAGCCCTCTCGAGATCATCACCAGCCACTTCGAGAACGACCGGGTGCGCGCCCTGCTGCTCTACACCTGCTGCATGTGGGGGCTCGATCCAAGAGAGACGGGGGTGGGGCTCTTCGTCCCCCTGTTGATCGATCGGGGGATGAACAAGTGCTACTGCCAGGGAGGCTCGCACAAGCTGGCCTCCTCGCTGGCAAAGGAGATCGTCCAGGCCGGCGGCTGCATCCTCGACTCCTCCCAGGTCAACAAGATCAGCATGCAGAACGGCGCCGTCTCCGGCGTCGAGCTCTGGGAGGGCCGCACCCTCAAGAGCGAGGTGGTGATATCGAGCCTCGACCCCCACACCACCTTCCTCGATCTGGTCGGCACCGAGAATCTGGCGGGCGACCTGAAGGACTCCGTGCAGGGCTGGACCTGGGACAAGTGGAGCTACAGCACCCTCCACACCGCCTCCGAGGAGGTGCCCCGCTACGCGTGCCGCGATCCTCAGGCGAGCGAGGCCTTCATGACCATCATCGGCTTCGAGGGCACCGACCAGATTCTCGCCCACTGGGACAACGTCGTCGCGGGCAAGATCGACCGGGAGAGCTTCGGCGGCCACGTCACCTGTCAGACGCTGTTCGATTCCCATCTGAGCCGGTTCCCGGGCAAGCAGGTCTCCTTCTTCCAGATGCACGCCCCCTATGCCATCGAGGGCGGCTGGGAGAAGCGGGGGCCGGAGATGGCGGAGGCGATGCTGGCGAAGTGGCGGAAGGCCGCTCCCAACATGAAGCCGGAGAACATCATCCGCACCAGCCTCGAGACACCCGAGGACATCGAGATCCGGCTCCCCAACATGCGCTTCGGCTCGATCAAGCACGGCGACTACCACCCCATGCAGATCGGCTGCTTCCGCCCCAACCAGGACTGCTCCAGCGCGAAGACGCCGATCGACGGCCTCTTCCTCTGCGGCGCCTCCAACTACCCGGGAGGGCTGGTCATCGGCGGCCCCGGCTACCTCGCCGCCAACAAGGTGGCGGAGGAGATGGGCGTCGAGAAGTGGTGGAAGCCGACCCCGGAGATGGAGAAGTACGTCCGGACCTACCTGGAGTAGAGACCGCAAGCGCCGCAGGCGCGCGCAGCGAGGCGGAGCCGAACGGAGTTCATCAGGGGGTGGGCGGTAGCTCCAGCAGCTCGGCGAGATCGAGGGGATCGCCCTTGGACGGCTCCCTGCGCAGGCTGATCGCCTCGGTCGGGCAGACCTCTTCGCAGACACCGCAGCCCATGCACTTCTCCTTGTCGATGGAGCAGCGGTCCGTGTCTTCGTCGGTGCGGATGGCGTCGAAGTGGCAGGCGTCGATGCAGACTCCGCAGTCGTTGCAGTCATCGCCGATCTCGCAGAGGTAGCCCGAGGGCGCGAGCAGCGGGATCGCACCCCCGAAGAGGTTCCACGCCTTCATCCCCTGGCAGCAGCAGCTACAGCAGTTGCAGATCGCCACGAACCTCCGGCCGATGTCCTTCTTGAAGTAGGCGCAGTGGACGAAGCCCTTGGCGTGGGCGTCCTCGAGGAGCGCCATCGCGTCTTTCTGGGTGATCTTGCGGAACTTGGGATTGAACTCGCGCACGAAGGCGGCGTGGGGATCGCCGACGAAGAGGCAGACGTCCCGCTCGCCCTCGCCGAGACAGGACTCCTCGGCTGCGGCCCGGCACGCGCACTCTCCGACGGAGATCGAGTCGGGATTCTGGAGGATGACGCTGCGCGCCTGCTGATACGGAATCACCGTCTCGGGCGGCTCCAGGGTGATGTCCTGCTTCTGGCAGAGGAGCTGCAGGGCGTCCTTCAGCTGCACCACCTTGGCGTGATAGGTGCTGGTGTCGCGGCTCGCGGCGGTCTCGGCGATTCCCTGCACCATCGCCCCGAGCAGATCGTCGACGTCGTCGCCGAGATCGCTCTCGGGCTCCTTGGGCTTGCTGCCGCTCGCCTTGAGGGCGTGGTACATGAAGTGGTTCAGGTGCTTCAGATACAGATAGGCGTGAAAGAAGTCGCCCTTCTCCTCCCGAGGGAACATGTCGTAGAGCGCCTTGGTGATCGAGTGGTGCATCGGCTCTTCCTTTCACGAGCTCTCCGTCGGCTGAAGAGGCCCTGGCTCCAGCATCCGGTACTGGTAGAGACCGCGGTCGTGAAAGCCTAGCGCACGGTAGTAGTCGCGGGTCCCGACGGCGGAGATGACCGCGAGCTCGCGGTGGCCGGCCTCGGCGGCGAGCCAGGCGGCCCGCTCCACGAGTCGCCTTCCCAATCCCGAATGCTGCGCCTTTCGCGGGGAGTGCTCGCGGAGATCGGCCGCCACTCCGTAGACGTGGACCTCGCGAATCATCGCGCCGCCGCCGCTCACCGGAAGCGAGAGGCGCAGGAAGGCCGCGATGCGATCCTCCGGCGTCACGAACTGGAGGAAGTGCTCGCGTCCCACCGAGGTGTCGTAGTCGACCTGTGTGAGGCGGAGCGATTCGGGATCGCAGGGATGGCCCCGGATCTCCCGCGCTCGGATGTCGCGGCTCCGGAAGCCCTGCTCGGCGAGGTGGGCGGTCACCACCTCGCGAAGATTGGTGGCCTTGTTCCCGACCGGGATGTGATGAGAGGGAATGTCGCGCACCAGCCGGGTCAGCCTGCAGTAATCCGGGATCCGGCGCATGCACTCGGAGAGCACCTCGAGGAGCTCCTGGTGTGAGTAGGGGCGCCAGGCACCGCTCCGGTAGTGCCGCTCGAGCTCCACGCCCGGCACCAGGCTGCAGGGATAGATCTTGAGCTCGTCGGGGCGGAAGTCCGGATCCGAGAAGAGCCGGTCGAAGTCCTCGACGTCGGCCGCGGGACTGGACCCGTACAGGTTGGGCATCCAGTGGACGTGGAGCTTGAACCCGGCGCCGCGTAGCAGGCGAAGCGCCCGCCGCGTCGCCGCGACGTCGTGGCCGCGGCGGTTCTTGCGCAGGACCGGGTCCGAGAGGCTCTGGACGCCGAGCTGCACCTTGGTGCCGCCCAGGCGACGGATTCGCAGCACCTCCTCGGAGCTCACGCAGTCGGGTCGCGTCTCGAGGGCGAGTCCGACACAGCGGCTCTGGCTCGATTCGTTGGCGCGCTGCGCCTCCTCGAGAGCCCCCCAGTCCGACGACCCGCTCGCGGGAGCGCCGTCGGCGACCTGGCCCCTGCCGTCCCGTCCCGCTCCGAAGTCGTTCTGCGCCTCGAGGCAGCGCCGGACGAACCAGATCTGGTAGGCCCCCGGGTAGGACGACCAGGTGCCGCCCAGGACGATCAGCTCGATCTTCGCAGTGGGATGCCCCATGTGCCGGTAGGCGAGCAGACGGTTCCAGGTCTGGAGGTAGGGATCGAAGTGGTTGGCGGCGGCGCGCTGACAGCCGGGCTCGTCGGCCAGGTAGCTCTTGGGCATGCGCTCGTCGTCGGGGCAGAAGATGCAGCTCCCGGGGCACGGAAAGGGCTTGGTCACCACCGCGACGGGGGTGACGCCGGAGATCGATCGGGTCGGGCAGGTGCGGAGCTTCTCGAGGAAGGCCCGCTCGGAGGTCCCCCGGCCCTCCCCTCCCCCGCGCTCCCGGAAGGCCCGGAGGATCTCGCGCTTCGAGTAGAAGCTCCGACCCTCCTTGGGATGGCGGCGGAGGATCCGATCCAGGGCGCGCTGGTCGATCCTCTCGCAGGCGATCACCTCCTCGATGATCGCGTCGAGTTCGTCACGCTGGGAGCCGATCTGTAGACTCGCGTCGCTCATGTCACCGGAAACCGTTCTCGCCCTGAACGAGATCAACCGCCGATTCTACCGAACCAGCGCGGAGGCCTTCAGCGCGAGCCGGGACCACCCCTGGCTGGGCTGGGAGCGCATCGTCGGGGAGCTCCCGGGGCCGCCGCGCTCGGTGCTGGACGTGGGCTGCGGCAACGGCCGCTTCGGGGTCTACCTCGCCGCCTGGCTCGGCGGGGAGTTCGCCTATCTGGGCGTGGACGCGTCGGCGGAGCTCCTCGCCCTGGCGCGGCAGCAGGCCGACCTGCCCCGCGACACCACGCTGGTCCAGCACGACCTGGTCGTCGACCCGTCTTTCCAGGCACTCCCCACCGGACGCCACCCGCTCGTCGCGGCGTTCGGCCTGCTGCACCACGTGCCGAGCTTCGACCTGCGCCGCGAGCTTCTCGGCGCCCTGGCCGATCGCCTCGAGCCGGGCGGGCGCCTGGCGATCTCGATCTGGCGCTTCGGCGCCTTCGAACGCTTCCAAGACAAGCGGGTCCCCTTCGAGCCCCCCCTCGACACGGCCGACCTGGAGCCGGGCGACGCGCTCCTGTCGTTCGGAACGGAGCCGGGGGTGGTGCGCTACTGCCACTTCCTCGACGAAGAGGAGATCGATCGCCTGGTCGCTGCCGCGGCCCTTCCCTGCCTGGATCGCTTCAGCGCGGACGGCCGCGAGGGTGCGCTGAACGAATACCTGGTGCTGGGGAGGGCGAGGTGAGCGACCGCCGCGCCCGACAGCTCGCGGGCCCCGATGAGATCGAGGCGGCTCTCGCTGCGGGCGAGCCGGTTCGTCTGCTCCTGGCGGCCAGCGACCCCCACGACCCGCGCGTCCGGGCGCTCTGCGACCGCGCCCGACGGGCTGGAATCGAGGTGCGACCCACCAGCCGCGCCTCGCTCTGGCGGCTCGGCAAGACCGATCCTCCCTCGGAGATCCTCGCCCTGGTCGGCCGCGACCCCCGGGCTCCGATGGAGCAGGTCATCGCGGCGGGCGGGGTCGCCTGGCTCCTGGTGGGGATCGCGTATCCCGGCAACACCGGCTTCGCGATCCGCACCGCAGAGGTCTCCGGCGCGGATGGCGTCTTCATCGACAGCGACTTCGAGCACGACGGCAGGCGCGAGGCGGTGCGGGCCGCGATGCGTGCCGACCGTTTCATGCCGGTCTTCTGGAGCCCCGCCCTCCCGGTGATCCGCGCCGCACGGGACGCGGGACGGCGCGTCCTCGCCATCGAGGACGTGGGGAGCCGGGCTCCCTGGGAGATGGACCTCGCCGGCCCGGTCCTGTTCGTGGTCGGCGGTGAACGCCACGGGATCCCGGTGGAGGTGCTCGCAGAGTGCGACGAGGTGATCCGGATTCCGATGCTGGGATTCATCCCGTCGTACAACCTGCAGGCGGCGATGGCGGCGGTGGCGAGCGAGAGGCTTCGCCAGATCTTCGCGGGAGAACCCGAGGCGGCCGGTTGACCGACCCCGCACGATGAGGTAAATGACGCTCCAATGAGTTCCGCGGGTCTCTGCTTCTTCTTCGGCTTCTACTTTCCCTGGTATGCCACCGGGGCAAAGGGAGACTGCGTAAAGATCTAGAGCCCGATCCGAGAAGCGAATCCCGAAGCCCCGAGAGACCCCCTCTCGGGGCTTCGCTTTTGCGCCCACCGAAGTCCGGAGATGCGAGATGCGAGAAGAGCTCGAGAACCAGAACCTGAGAGAGGTACTTCCCTTGATTCCGCCGAAGCAAGCCAAAGCCCTGCTCCCGGCCTCCGCCGCCGCGGCGGAGGTCGTGCTCCGCGGCCGCCGCGCCGTCCGCGACGTCCTCCACGGACGCGATCGCAGGCGCCTGGTGGTGATCGTGGGGCCCTGCTCCCTCCACGACCCGGAGGCCGCGCTGGACTACTCCGAGCGGCTCCGCCGCGCCACCGCCCGGAGCGAGGCCGAGCTCATCGTCCTGATGCGCACCTACTTCGAGAAGCCGCGCACCACGGTGGGATGGAAGGGCCTGATCAACGACCCGCGCCTGGACGGCTCCTGCGACATCGCCGAGGGTCTGCTGCTGGCGCGCCGGCTGCTGCTTCGGATCAACGAACTGGGAGTGCCTTGCGCCACCGAGCTGCTCGATCCGGTCACTCCTCAGTACACGGCCGACCTCCTCTCCTGGGCCGCGATCGGAGCGCGCACCACCGAGAGCCAGACCCACCGGGAGATGGCGAGCGGGCTCTCGATGCCCGTCGGCTTCAAGAACGGCACCGAAGGCGGCCTCGAGACCGCGCTCGACGCGATGATCTCCGCGAGCCACCCCCACAGCTTTCTCGGCATCAACGGCGACGGCCTCACCTCCGTGATCAAGACCGGGGGGAATCCCGACCGCCACCTGGTGCTGCGCGGGGGCAGGCGTAGCCCGAACTACGGCCCCGCGGAGGTCGCGCGGGCGGCGCGGGAGGAGCCGGGCATCGCCCGCGGCGTCCTGGTCGACTGCTCCCACGACAACTCCGGCAAGGATCACACCAGGCAGGGGCAGATCTGCCGCGAGGTGCTGGCCCAGTTCCGGGGGGGACAGAACGCGCTGATGGGGGTCCTGATCGAGAGCAACCTCCGACCGGGACGCCAGTCCTGGGGTGAAGGAGCCACCCTCGAGTACGGCGTTTCGATCACCGACGCCTGTATCGGTTGGGAGGAGACTGAGGCCCTCCTGGGCGAGATCGCCGAGACCGTGCGAATGGGCATGGCCGCCTAAACCCGGCGGGCTGGGGAACCGATGTAGGCGCTCGTGAGGGGTTCTCTTTTCGGGTACAGGATAGCTGCATCCAGCCGGCCCAGGGCCTGGCTGGCAGCGGCCTTCATCGCCGCCCTGCTCGCCTCCCCGATCGCCTCCGGAGCCGCCGACTCCAGGGACCCGGAAGCCCTCCGCAACAAGGCCCGGATCCTCCGGGACCGCGGGGAGCTCGGCAAGGCCAAGATCGCGCTCCGGAAGGCCATCGAGCTGGCGCCCGACGACCCGACCCTCTACGAGCAGCTGGCCGGGGTATTCCAGGCGGAAGGCAAGCGGCGCCGGGGCCGACTCAGCGGAACCCCCGGGCTGGCGGAGACGCCCTTCGACGAGGACGGCACAGCCCCCCTCGGCGAACTCCTCTCCTCTCGGATCCATGACCTCGAGAGCCGCCTCGCCGGCTGGAGCCTCCCGGAGCTCGGGCTGGTGGTGGGACTCGGACTGCTCGGGTTCGTGGCCCTGCTGCGCCTCTTCCGCGGGATGCGCGGCAAGGGGGATCTGGTCGTCTGCGTCGAGCTTTCCCAGAGCCAGCGCGGGACCTTCAGCGTCCGCCTCTCCAAGAAACGGGCAGCCACGCGCCGCCTGGCCGCAGCGAGGAAGCAGCCGATCCCCAAGACCGACTCCCGCGCCTCCACCCGCTTCGAGCACTACATGGTCGCTCGGGAGACCCAGTTCCGGACCGTCCGGGCCCGAAGCTACTTCGTGGTGGTGGAGGGTGTCGTCGAGGATCCCGAGCGCGAGGGATCCAGTACCACGGTCTTCGAGGAGCGGGAGGTGCGCGTCGTCAAGGGACGCACCGTGCGGGTGGAGATCGACCTGCGACCGAAGCGGTGTCTCGTCGAGGTCCGGGTGTTGCGAGACGGCGAGCCGGCACCCCATGCCCGGATCGCGCTGGGCGGCGATCCGACCTCGCTTCGCTACGCCCGGGGCGGAAGCGTGGTGATTCCGCTTCCCGTCGGGACCCACTCGATCCTGGCCGGCTGCGACGATCGGGCCGCCGAGCGGCAGCTCGAGATCAAGAGCTTCGAGCCCCAGACCCTGAAGATCGAGATGGATGCGGGGCGGGATCTGGTGTTCCAGGACTCGCTCGCCGCAGTCGAGCCCTTCCTCCAGGGCGATCTCTCCGTCGCCGCCAGCGCGCTGCAGCGCGATGGGCAGACGGAGATGGCCCATCTGCTGAGCGCGCGCTTCCACCGCAACCGCGGCGAGATGGGCATCGCGGCCAGTCACTACGAGTCGGCCGGACGGCTGCTCCAGGCGGCGGAGCTGCGGGTGGAGAACGGTGAGTCCGAGCAGGCGGCGACCCTCTTCGAGCGGGCGGGAGACTCGGAGCGGGCGGCGGAGATCTACCGGGCCGTCGGCGATCTGCTCCGCGCCGGGCGCGCCTACGAGGAGGCGGAGGATCTCGAGAGCGCCGTCGTCTGCTACCGCGACGCCGGCGCGATCCCGAAGCTGATCGACGTGCTCGAGAAGACCGGCCAGTACTTCGAGGCCGCCTCGCTCTGTGAGGAATGCAACGACACCGGTCGCGCCATGCGCGACTACCAGCAGGTGGACTCCCGTCATCCGGAGTACTTCCAGGCCTGCCGCATTCTCGCGGAGACCTTCACCTCCCAGGGCAAGCTCGAGCTGGCTGTGCAGAAGGCCGATGAGGCGATCAGCTTCTCGCGGCCCGGCGAGGTCTCCCCCGACAGCTTTGCGTGGTACGGCGACCTCCTCGACAAGGCGGGGCGCCCGGACCGCGCCCTGGAGGTCTTCCAGGAGCTTCGGGATCGGCACCCGGAGCATCCCCACATCGCCACCCGCATCGAGGAGATCCGAAAGAAGATCACCGACCGGGGCACCGAGGAGAGCAGCACGGTTCTCCAGGGCATCGCCCTCGGATCGGGGGGGAGCCGATACGAGCTCCACGAGGAGATCGGACGCGGCGGCATGGGCGTCGTCTACCGGGCGCGGGACAAGCGCCTGGGGCGCGAGGTCGCACTGAAGCGGCTGCCCGACAACCTGAAGGATCACCCGCGGGTGGTGGATCTCTTCCTTCGCGAGGCGCGCGCCTCGGCCGCGCTCAACCACCCCAACATCGTCACCATTCACGACGTCGATCAGGAAGATGGCCTCTTCTTCATCACCATGGAGCTGCTGGCGGGGACGCCTCTCAACCGGATCCTGGAGAGCCGCGGGAGACTCTCCAGCTTCGACGCCGCGCGCATCGGCGTCCAGGTCGCCAACGGCCTCGCCTACGCCCACGAGCAGCGCATCATCCATCGGGACATCAAGTCGGGAAACCTCTTCTTCACCAACGACAAGGTGATGAAGATCATGGACTTCGGCCTCGCCAAGATGCTCGAGGAGGTGCGCAAGGCGACCACGGTGATCGGCGGGACGCCCTTCTACATGGCCCCCGAGCAGTCCGTGGGAATCGGGATCGACCATCGGGCCGATCTCTACGCACTGGGCGTGACGCTCTTCGAGCTGGTGACGGGAAAGGTGCCCTTCACCGAGGGAGACATCCCCTTCCACCACCGACACACGCCGGTGCCGGACCCCCGCGAGCGCCAGCCCAGCGTGGCCGAGGGAATGGCGGTTCTGATCCTCAACCTGATGGCGAAGGAGCCGGACGCCCGCATCCAGACCGCGGGCGAGGTCGCCAGTCAGCTCCAGACGATCGCGGACGCCCTCCGGCCCTGACCCGCGGCGAATGGAGACCCCGGAGTCCCCTATCTGCCGGAGCCGAGCCCGGCGGCTTCGCGGGCCGCCGCGACCACGGGGGCTCCGAGCTCCCGCGCGCGCCGCGCCCCGTCGGCGAGGATGTCCTCGACGTCGTCGGGGCGCCTGGCGAGGTCCTCGCGCTTCTCGCGCATCGGGCCGAAGTACTCGAGCAGCCTCCGGAGCAGATCCTTCTTGACCTCCCCGTAGCCGAGGCCGCCCGCCCCTGCGCGCTCGAACATCTCTTCGCGATCCGCATCGCTGGCGAAGAGAGACCAGAGCTGGAAGACCGGGGCGTCGGTCTTCTTCGCGTCCTCCACCGAGCTGGAGTCCGTCACCACGCTCATCACCGCCTTCTTGATCTGCTTCTCCGGCCAGAACATGCGGATCACGTTGTCGTAGGACTTGCTCATCTTGTTGCCGTCGGTGCCGGGAACCACCGCCACGTCGTCGAGGATGTGTGGCTCGGGCAGCTTCAGGACCTCGACGCCGTAGGTGTGGTTGAAGCGCTGGGCGATGTCCCGGGCCATCTCCAGATGCTGCTTCTGGTCCTGCCCCACCGGCACCAGGTCCGAGCGGTAGATCAGGATGTCGGCGGCCATCAGCACCGGGTAGGCGAAGAGCCCGTGGTCGACGCTCAGCCCCTGAGAGATCTTGTCCTTGTAGGCGTGACTGCGCTCCAGGAGGCCCATGGGCGCCACCGTGGAGAGGATCCAGGTGAGCTCGCAGACCTCGGGCAGATCCGACTGCCGGTAGAGGACGGACCGCTCGGGATCCAGACCGCAGGCCAGGAAGTCCAGCACCGCCTCGCGGACCAGGCGCCGGCGCTCTGCCGCGTCTCGCACCGACGTCATCGAGTGGTAGTCGGCGATGAAGTAGATCGACTCTCCCTTCTCCTGCAGGGCGACGTACTGGCGGATCGCGCCGAAGTAGTTGCCGATGTGACACTCCCCGGAGGACTGGATGCCCGAGAGAACGCGCATCGCTCAATCCCGTCCTGGCGCGGAGCTGTCCGGGCGCCCCGGCGCCTCGCCGGGCGCCGGCTCACTTGCATAGGCCAGCCAGTGCTCGAAGACGGGATCCTCGCCGCCCACGACGCGGTGGAAGCGCTTGTGGAGCGCCTTGCTCACCGGGCCGGGGGCTTTGCCGTCGCCGATCGGCCGGTCGTCCACCGATCCGATCGGTGCCACGTTGGCGTTGGTCCCGGTGAGAAAGGCCTCGGAGACCTCGAGGAATGCCTCGGGCCGGATCGGCTCCTCCAGCACCCGGCGTCCCTCCTTCCTGGCGATCTCGATGACCGTGCGGCGCGTCACCCCCAGCAGCACCGCCGATGCGGGGGGGGTGAGGAGCGTCCCCTCCCCGTCCACCAGGAACACGTTGGTGGTGGGCCCCTCGGCGAGGAAGCCGTTCTCGTCCACCAGCAGGATCTCGTCGTAGCCGTTCTTCCGGGCGGCCCACTTGGCGGCCATCGGCGAGGCGTAGTTGGCCGCCACCTTGGCGTGGGGGTGCATGATGTCGCGCCGGCGGTTGCGGAGATCCTTCTCCAGCCAGATGCGAAGCGCCCCCCGGTACTGCCAGGGCGGGACCGCCTTTCTGGCCTGGATGTCGGCCTCGGGATCGTAGGCGGCGATCGCGACCGTCACGTGCTCGTCGACCGGCACCACGTCCACCTCCTCCGCGGCCAGATAGGCGGAGATCTTCACCGCCGTGGCACCCGGATTCGCGCGCACCGCCTCGAGCACGGCGTCGTGCAGCTCCGCGAGACCCAGGCCGAGCGGGAGCGTGACCAGCTCCGTCGAGGTCTGGAAGCGGGCCAGGTGATCGTCCAGCCGGAACACCGCGGGCCCCCGGGGCGTCTCGTGGACGCTCATGTAATCGAAGACCAGAGAGCCGCGCTGGTGGCTGTGGGAGAGCACGTGAACGGTGGCCTCGGCCCAGGGCACTAGCTCGCCGTCGATCCAGATCAGGCGTCGAGGGGCTTCTCGGGATTCCATCCCCGGGAGGATATCAGCCACCCGCGGGGAAACCCGCAACCTCCAGCGAGAAAGTCCGCCACCCGGGAGCCCGAATCTCCCACTCCCCAAGTCAGGGAGGAGGATCTCCATGCACCGAATTGAGGGACCGATTCGCAAGGGCACCGATCTGGTGAGGCTGAGCGCGGCGCTCTACTGCGAGCTGGCCGTCTCCGCCCTCCAGCTACTTCCGATCCGGCGGGTGAAGACCCTGCTCCAGACTCCCCGGGTCCGGTCCGCCAGGGAGGCCTGGGTCTAGTCACCCACCCTTCTCGCCAGCTCGCGAGCGCGGTCTACCCCGTCGCCACCCGATCCGGAGTCTCCCCGCCGCTGGGGGTCTCCTCAGTGGGCGTGGTCTCCTTCCCTCGCGGGTCCGGGAAGTCGGGCAGCACCTCGTCGAGTGGCCCTGGCGCTCGCTGAGAGCGCATCAGCCGCGCCTCGTTGGCCTTCACCCAGACTCGGGCTGCCAGTGCCAGCGCGAAGAGCAGAGAGACTCCCGCCACCAGCACGAAGTCGTAGGGGGTCATCCCGAAGATCGTCGCCCGGGTAGCCAGGGCCATCCAGACTGCCTTCTGGACCACCGCCACGGTCAAGCTCGTCCACGCAACCAGGATCATCAGATCGATCAGCGGCAGAGTCGGCACGGCATCAGCCCTCCCGCGCCACCCGGGGCCCCCCCAACCGGGTGGGGTGGCCGGCGCGGCGCCCCACCATGCTACGCGTCCTCGGAACCCGAGGTCAAATGGGAAGCTGGCGCAGCCCCTGGCCCGATGGCGTGCCCCCGACGCCGAGGCTAACTTGCCCTCGCCCGCAGTCTCCGACCGGAGCCGAGCCGACGTAGCTCAGCTGGTAGAGCAGCTGATTCGTAATCAGCAGGTCGGCGGTTCGAGTCCGCCCGTCGGCTCCAAAATCCCTTTAGAAATGAGAACTTACAGGCGCGCCTCGGCAGAATCGCGAAGTGCGGAATTTCGTGTCCGCACTGTGTCCGTATTTTCGAGGTTCGCAAGTAACTCCGACAGCTCCCTTTGGATTGACTTGCCACGGACGCGCCACCCCGAATGCAGGATCGCGCCCGAGGTAAGCAGTCGAGCACCGAGGTCGGAGATGCGGGTCCGAGCGGGAGCGGCCAACGGCTCGACGGTTCTGGAAAGAAACGAGTTCCGGCGGGGCACAGCCTACTTGTCCGAGCTCGCCTTCGCGCCGGCATCGCTCGAATGGGAGCCCCTCAGGCATCTGCACTCGCCGGCCAGGTCGGGCTCCAACTTCGGGATCTGGTCACAGGCGTAGGCGATGTGCTTTGCCTCAGCGGTCCGGAATGCCTGGAGAGTTCTGACGAATTGCGAATCGGTTGCGGAGACGACGCCGCGGAAGACCTGATTGATCTCCGACCCCTCGACCCGGATCACCAGACGCAGTGCGTCGACGAGCTGATCGAGATCATCCAGCGATTCTTCTAGATCATCCATCTGCCGCTCAAGCTGAGGCACCGCATCTCGCCAAGGGGCGAAGTGCTCCTCCAACCAGCCCTCCCGGCTGGCCAGCTGCCCGCACAGCGCGAGCAACTCGAAGTGCTCCTGCTCCTGCTCCTGCTGGGCAAGGGTCTCGAAGAATCGCTTCACCGGCGCACGATGGCTGAACCGAGCCGCCAGCAATTCGTAGATCCGGCGCGCCCGAGATTCCAGGTCGAGACAGCGCCCGAGGAGTTCGGGAACCTCGACCGTGGGAGACCGCGGTGCAGCGCTCTCCGCCAGGAGCGAGAGGAAGGTCTTGCGCCGGCCGGCAATCAGCGCCCTAAAGAAGAGCGGCCATCCGAAGCAATGAGCGGTCACGAGTGGGTGAGCGATGATGTCTCGTGTTTGAATGACGCCGATCATCTCGGTTCTCCCGTGAGATAAAGGAGATGACACTGGAGTTGGCTTTGGCGAGGGCCTCGATTCCCTGGAGGGTGACCCAGGCTCCGCCGAGGTAGATCCCCAGCACCTGCCAGAGCGAGCGCCGGTGGATCTCGTGGATGAGGCGCTTTAGACGCGACACAGTCCTGCCTGTTTGCGGCAGTATGGACCCCCGTGGCTTGGGAGTCCATATGGTCCTGGCGGGTCGATGAGGTCAGCGCCATCCGACGCGACACGGCGTAGCCGGGGTGGAATCACCCGCCCCATTCAGGGTTTTGAAGCCGAGGTGGCAGAAGCCTACTAGGGACGAAGCCGCTCGATAAGCTCTTGGTAGGACAGGCTGAAGCGATGTCTATGCCTCTCCCAGTAGTGCGCAAAACCGGGGGTACCGATGAACTCCCGAATGGTTGTCCCTCCCGAAAAGTCGCTCCGGTGAGGTTCAGGCCTCGAGGCGAAGGAAGATGAGCGAGCAGAAGAGAATCCGCGGTCTTGGGTTACCGCTCTGCTTGGCCAGCAACCGATGGCGCGGTCGCCCTTTGCCGTCGCCCGGGGATTCCCTGCCGCCGGCGCGATCTTCGCCACCCCGCGCTTGCGCGTCGAAGGCAAAGGCTGCGTCTCGGTCGGTCGCGGCTCAGGCGGCTACCCGCTCGTAGTGCCGATACAGGCCGCCGGCCTCGCGGACCTCAACGACCTCGCCGACCTCCGGCGGCTGCACAGTCCGGGGCTCAGGACAGTCCATCTCCAGGGACTGGTGACAGCGCCAGCGGTGATAGTGGGAGAAGTAGTCCTTGAGGATCCGCCGCAGATGCCGCTCGCTGAGCACCACAACGTTCTCGAGGCACTCGCGACGAATGCTGCCGATCATCCGCTCGACGTAAGGGGACTGCCACGGACTTCTCGCCGCGATGACTACCTCCTCGATGCTCATTGACTTCACCCGCCCGCCGAAATCGGCGCCGTAGATTCCATCTCGGTCCCGGAGAAGAAACCGCGGCGCTGTGTCCCACGGGAAAGCCTCTACAACCTGCTGAGCTGCCCAGCGCGCGGTGGGGTGTTCGGTGATGCGGAAGTGCACGACCCTGCGTCGATCATGGGCCAGGATGATCAATACGAACAGCACATGGAAGCGAACCGTTGACACCGTGAAGAAGTCCAGCGACACCAGCTCCTTGGTGTGGTTGGCGAGGAAAGCCCGCCAGGTAGGCGAAGGCGGCTTGCGTGGACGGTCCCGGTACTTCTCGACCGTGGACTTGGCGACATCGATGCCCAGCTTGCGGAGCTCGCTCTGGATGCGTGGCGATCCCCAGAGAAGGATTGGCTCGCGACATCTTGCGGATGAGATCGCGGATCTCCTGGGCGATAGGTTGCCGGCCGGGTGTACCCGATCGGCTCAGCCGCGTCCAATGGTCGCGAAAGCGCTTGCGCTGCCAGGAGATGACCGTGCTCGGCTTCACGAACGAATGCCGCAGCCTGGCCGCGGCATCCCGCTGCTCGGGAAGGGTCTCGATAAGTTGCCGTGATTGCGGGAACATCAGATTCTCGGGACCCACAGCTCCTGGTCGCAGGACGCACCGCACCGCTGCAAGAACGCGACATATGCGCGGTGCGCTTCCTCGAACCGAGCCAGCCCGGCGTAACTCCAAGTTTCATGGTATGTCAGGAAGTCGGGAGCCCGTGCCCGGGGGTCACGGCAACGCTAGGCTCGACGGGGCCCATGGGACTCCTCGACTGGTTGAAGCCGCAGCGCAGACCCCCGGCCGCGACGGGCGAGTCGCTGCCTTCCCCCGACGCCCGGGAGGCGTCGGCTACGCCGCCCGGCACCGAAGCAACACACGCCGCGCTTGCGGGCCACAGTGTCCAAGAGGCGCTGGCCGCCCTGGCCAAGCTCGATGAGGACACCCTGCTGCGAGCGGCCAGCCAGGCTCCCCTGGCCCGCGTGCGCAAGGCGGCCGTCGATCGCCTGTCCGACCCGAAGGCCCTGGCCGAACTCGCCCGGACCGCCCAGGACGAGGGGGTGCGCCAGCGTGCCGTCAAGAGGCTGCGGTCGCCCGAGCTGCTGGTCTCGCTGGCCCTGTCCTCCCACGACGTGCGGGTGGCCCAGATGGCGGCGCGCAAGCTCGACGCGGAACATGACCTCGCCGCCGTGGCTCGGGGCGCCGTCGATCGCTCCGTGGCGCGTCACGCCCTCGAGCGCATCCGGGAGCCGGCTCTCCTGAAGGAGGTTGCCCTGTCTGCCAGCGATGCCGTGGTCGCAAAGGCGGCAGTGAAGCGGCTCACGGACCAGCCGATCCTGACCGAGATCGCCGAGAGCGCGAGCGATCCCCTCGTGCGCCGCGTCGCGGTCAAGCGGTTACACGACCAGGCCTCGTTGGCCGAGGTCGTGCTCCACGAAGCGTCCAGCGACCTGCGCGCGCGCGCGGTCGCGCGCATGACCGACCAGGAGGCGCTCGGCCGCATCGTAAGGAGCGAGGAAGATGCGGAGGTGCGGGCGGCCGCCCTGCGCAACCTCTTCGACGAGCCCTTGCTGGCCGAGGTTGCGGCGCGGGACCCGGAGCCGGAGCTGCGGCTGGCGGCAATCCACCGGGTCTCGGAGCCGAGCCTGCTGGCCCGGGTCGCCACCGATGGCGTCGATGCCGATGTTCGCGCCGAAGCCGTTCGGCACATTGGCGATCGCAACCTGCTGGCCGAGATCGCCAAGAACGACCCGGATTCCGGTGTGCGTCGGCTGGCGCTCCAGCGCATCCGGGGCCGTGGGCTCCTCGCCGATGTGGCCGAGCACGCCCACTACGGGGACGTACGCGCCCTGGCGGTGCGCCGGCTGAAGGATCGTACGCGCATGGCCGCGATCGCGCTCTCCGATGAAGATCCGCGCGTGCGCCGGGCGGCCGCAGTCAAGGTCACGAACCAGGAGCGGCTGTGCGCCATCGCGCGCATCGATCCGGACTGGCGGGTTCGTCAGGCCGCCGTCGAGAGACTACGAGATGGCGAGGAGCTGCGCGAGCACGCTCGCAACGATGACGCCTGGCAGGTGCGCGAAGCGGCCATCCAGCGCGTCGACGACGCGGCGCTGCTCGCCAACCGGGCCAAGTGGGACAAGGCCTGGCAGGTGCGCAAGGCCGCCCTGCAGCGGCTCGAGGATCAGACCGTGCTGGCCAACCGCGCCAAGAACGACGAGAACTGGAGCGTCCGCCTCACGGCCGTGGAGGGGCTCGCCGATCCGGGACTGCTCGCGAACCGGGCCCAGTGGGACGAGGACGCCCAGGTACGCAGGGCCGCGGTCTCCCGGCTGCGAGACGACATCCTGCTGGCCAAGATCTGCGAGCGCGACCCGGAGGAGTCAGTTCGCTCCGCTGCCGCCGAGCGGCTCGCTCAGCGAACCGGTGACGGGGTGGATCGCGAGCCTGCGTGACAGTGAACTCGAGGGTTGTGGTAACCCTCCGGACGATGTCATATGGATTCCGAAGTGCTCTGTGGCGGCCGACGCCCGACGACCAGACTGATGTGCGGTCGACAAGGTAAACCCTGAAGACGTGCAGCCTTGTGTGTGCCTGAAGTCCCGGTCGAAGAAAGGGAGAGTGATGAACTTGATTGGGAATAGCAGTGTCGGTATGGACCCTGAAACATCCGGAGCCGATCTCCCAATTACACCGCAGGAGAAATTCGTCAACGGCGTGTATTCGTCAGTGGATGAAGCGACTGCATACGGAATGGATCGGCTGCGTAGCGAAGATGGCATCATTCCAAGCTGTAAACTGGGCTGTTGTCACTGTTGCCGGTTTCACATCCTTACGAACATTGCAGAGGCCCACACCTTGGCACAATATGTCAAGCGGGAATCGTCAGTGCACCAGATAGACCACCTTCGGATGCGAACGCAACAATGGCATGAATGGGAGAATTCCAGGGAGGGCAGCTATCCGTCGGCCAACATCGACGAGCGGACGGATCTTTCCAACTACGACCATTGCTGCCCGCTGCTGGTGGATGGCGCATGCAGCGCATATCCCGTCAGACCACTCGTGTGTCGAACGCACTTCGTCTGTTCGCATCCCCTGTCCTGCTGCGCAATAAACGATCCGGAATCGACAGAAGACGCTCCGATAGTGCTCACGTCCGTTGGGACGGCGACATATCCATTTTCAATGGCAATAAGGGATCACATCGAAAACGCAGGCTTGGATTTCTCTCGGTCAATAATGCTTCTTCCGCATTGGCTGGCGATTGAAATGGGTTGGGATTTCGCCATATCGCTGTGAGTTCTCGCACTGCTGCGTTTCACATTCTGAAGCGGAGGCGTTGCAGCAGCGACCGCCTCGGCGGGCATTCCCGACGACCCAGCCCCACGCAGCTCCCCCAATCCCCCGCCTCTGACAGCAACGGTCCACGTCTTCGAGATCGTCAGCAGGTCGGCGCTTCGAGCCCGCCAGGTCGAAGTCGGTCTTCTCGGGTACTGGCCCGGGCGAGCTAGCGCATCTTGGCACGCCCGCGCAGGTAGTGCTGCACCATGCGCGCCACCGCCGTACCGGAGAGGGCCGACTGATGGGTACCCATCCCCCTGGCGCCCGCATCCGCCCCGGCGATGTACAGACCGTTGATGGGCGTCTTGGAGTCCGGCTTCATGGAGCCGCACTGGCCCACGATCTGTGCCAGCCCCACGCACTCGCCGCCTTGCCCCTGGATGACGGAGTCCCGCGTGAGCTCGGCGATTTCCCGGGGGCCGTTGTACTCGCGACGCTCGCAGGCCTCCCAGATCTCGGGGAAGAACTCCCGCATCTGCGCGTCCATCCTCTCCCAGAGCCCCTCGATCTCCTCGGCCTCGGGGTTGGAGGAGCAGACGGTTCCGCTCACCAGCACCTGCTTTCCAGGAGGTGCCGCGTTCTCGTCGTAGAAGTTGTGGTTCACCATGAAGAGGATCACCTCTTCGGGGATCTCGCCTTTCTTGATCTTCTCGAAGCGCGCGGTGTCGAGCCAGGAATCGTCGGAGTACATCACGTACATCGCCGTCTTCATCACCGGCTCTCTCAGGAAGTAGCGGATGGAGGTAAAGGCCCATCCCGGGACCAGACCCCAGATGTAGTTCAGGTAGCTCTTGTCGAAGTGCTCGGGACCGCAGAGCTTGAGAATGGTGGGCTGGATGCCCGCGGAACTCACGACCACTGGCGCGCTGAAGGCTCCCTCGGGCGTCGTGACGCCGGTGACGGCCCCATCCTCGATGCGGATCGCGTCGACCCTGCAGCCCTTGATCAGGGTGCCGCCGTTCTTCTCGAACTCGCGCACCATCACCTCGGTGAGACCGCCGAAGCCGCCCTTGTACTGGCCACCGCCCCCCTGGAGCATCATCTGCTTCATGATCAGGATCTGCTCGGAAGCCGCGACCAGGTCGAGCGGTTCAGCCAGTGATGCGTTGGCGTGGAAGCCCAGGTAGTTGTAGAGGGGGCCGGGGACCTCCCGCTCCGCCAGCCACTCTTCCATGGTGATGCCGTCGAGCTTCCCGATCTCCTCGTCGGACATCGTGGCCATCTCGGTCATCACCTTGACGGCTGCTTGCTTCTGACCTTCCTCGAGATCCCAGAGCTTGAAGAAGGGCTCGGGATCGGCCATGGCCTGGCCCTGAGTGACCCGGTTGTACTCGCTGCGATCGCCCCGGCGGTAGAGCAGGGTGATGACGTCCCGAGGATCGTCGGGCTCGAGGGCGGGAACGAACTCGTCGGAGACGCCCAGCTCCGCGAAGATGTCCTCGAAGGCCGAGCCGCGCATCGGGACCTGGCCGTGCGGGAAGAGATCGTAGGCGTAGCCATCCTTCTCGATGCTGATCATCTTGCCGCCGAGCAGGTTGTTCTTCTCGATGAGCAGGCAGTCCAGGCCGCGCTTCTGCAATAGCGTGGCGGCGGAGAGGCCTCCGGGGCCGCTGCCGATCACGACCACGTCGTAGGCTTGATTCGAAATCTTCTCTCCTCCTTCCGATTCCACGGTGGGACAGGACACCCACCAGGGCCGCGAGATCGATGTTAGGTCAATTGTAGGCCTCGCCGGCCCGGTCTCCCGGACGCATTCTCGAAACTCCCGCCGTTGTTTACGTTTTTCGACTGCGGCGAGAGCTCAGAAGCTCGCGGGGTGGCTGCCGAGCGAGCCCGCGGGGACCGCGTAGCCCGCCGGAACGCCGTCGACGCGTCCGGGCAGCCGCACGCGACGCAGGGGTCCGAGGTCGCTGTCGGCACGCTCGAGATGGCGGGCCACCAGATCCGCGGCGGGCTCCGGTGTATCCGCGCCGCCGGCGTCGCCGTGCGAAATCAAGGCGTGCGCGGTGCGCGCCAGTGAGAGACGGCTGTAGGTCACGCAGCCGTGCAGAAGGCGTTCGGAGAGGGCCCGACAGGTCGCAGCAGCCAACAGATAGCCGGTGGCGTGATCGAGCGCCTGTGCGGGCAGGGGCCGTGGGGTATCGCTTGCGTAGACCTCCATGCCGCGCGCCGCGATGCCGCAGGACATCTGCACCAGGCTGTCGAACCCGCGTCGATCGCGCCAGGGGCCCTGGAAGCCGTAGGCGTTGTGCTGGGTGACGATCAGCTCGGGATGATCGGCACGCAGTCGCTTGCAATCGTACCCCAGCCGCGCGAGTGCGTCGGTGCGGTAGCCGTGCACGAGCACGTCGGCATCGCCGAGCAGGCGCTCGAAGAGAGCGCGCCCGGCAGGCATGCGCAGGTCGAGGCGGGCGCGCCGTTTGCCGACCGTCGTCTCCGGAATCAGTGCGCCCATCTCCTCGAACCCCGGCGGATCGAGTCGCAACACCAGGGCGCCGTACGCCGCGAGCCATCGTGTCCCCAGAGGTCCGGCGATCACGCGCGTGAGGTCGAGCACGCGAATGCCCGACAGGGGACGGTCACTGGGCGCTGCAGCCGCCCAGCCGGGTGTCCCCATGCCACTCGCGGACGGCTGGCGACCTACCAGGGGCTGTTGGACGATCGCCGCACCCTGCGGATGCGCACGCCACTCCTCGTGACTCCGCATCGCCGCTGCACAGCCGCCCGCCCGAACCACCGCGGCTTCCAGATCCTCCCCGGACCAATGGGCGACCGCCGCCGCGACCGCGTCACGATCGGCTTCCGTTTCCAACACCCGCAGCGCGGCGTCCCGGTGATGCGCGTAGTTGGTGTGCAGGCGAATGAACCCCTCGCGGGTTCGGTAGACGCCCGCCACCCGGTCCCACACCGGGGGCAGTGTCCAGCCGAGCGGCTTCTGGTAGAGCTCAGAGCGGAAGGCCAGCGCGGCCTCTTCGCTCCCCAGCCCGACGGCGGGAGTCGCCTCCCCGCGTCGCAGCCCGTGCAGCTCCGCCACGGCGAGCGCGGCAGCGGCGAGACTGCCCACCGAGAGCCCGGTCACGTCGTAGGCGGACGGCAGCATGTGGCGCGGCCCGGAGAGCGAAACACCCCGGGTCCGCGCCTCCTCGCCGCCCAGCGCGCGCCAGAACTCGCCGAGCCATCCCTCGAAAGTCGCCGTCATGCCCCACCATGCTGCTTCGGATGGCGTAGTATATCAACATTGATTACAATCAGCATTGATGACTATACATGTGCTCACGACGGAGCAGGTGGCCGCGCGCCTCGGCGTGAAGCGGGAGACCGTCTACGCCTATGTGAGTCGCGGGCAGCTATCGCGCACGCTGTCGGAGGACGGTCGCAGCAGCCTCTTCGACCCCCACGAGGTCGAGAGGCTCGCCCGCCGCGGCCGGCCTCGTGGGGATGCGCTGCACCGAGGTCGCATCGAGGTGGCAATCGCGACGTCGATCACTGGCATCGCGGAAGAGCGGCTCTACTACCGCGGCCTCGAGGCCACGACACTGGCCGGCAAAGCGCGCTTCGAACAGGTGGCCGAGCTGCTCTGGACGGGCGAGTTGCCCGAGCGCAAGCGCTTCACGGCGGCTGCGAGCAACCTGCAGGTAGCCCGCCGCGCGTGTGCACGGCTGCCCCGACAGGGCCCCTCGGCGGAGCGCTTCGCGGTCGCCTGCGCGGCGCTGGCCTGCGAGCACCCGATGAGGGTGGACCTGCGGCCGGAGCGGGTGCGCGAGCACGCCGAGCTGCTGCTGCACGCCTTTGTCGCCGTGCTCCCTCGACAAGGCGACGGGAAGCGCAACGCACCGGGTCGTTCCGGAAAGGGGGCGTCACCGAGTCTGGCGGAAATGCTGTGGCCGCGGCTCTCGCCCCTGCCGATCTCCGCCGCTCGCACGCGATTGCTCGACGCCGCGCTCGTGCTGCTCGCCGATCACGAGCTCGCCACCTCGACGCTCGCGGCACGCGTCGCGGCCTCGACCCGGGCGGACCCCTTCGGCATCGTCCTCGCCGGACTCGGCGCCGTGAGCGGCCCCCTGCACGGCAAGGCTGCCCTCGCCGTGCACCGCTTGCTGCTCGATGCCTCGCAGGCAGCCACGCCGCACCACGCGGTCGCCGAGACGCTCCGCCAGAGCGGCCTCCTGCCCGGCTGGGGCCACCCGGTGTACCGGGGGGGCGATCCGCGCGCGGCCCGCCTGCTGGAGCTCCTCCAGACGGTCGCGAGCCGCAAGCCCATGCAGTTGACCTCGGAGGTACGGCGCGCCGCCGAGGGAGCCCAGGCCGATGGACCATGCGTCAACGTGGACTTCGCGCTCGGCGCGCTGGCCTACTCCATGCAGATGCCGGTCGGGGCCACGGAAGCGATCTTCGCCATCGCCCGAACCGCGGGCTGGATCGCCCACGCCTTGGAGGAATACGGCGAACGGCCCCTGCGCTTTCGCGCGCGCGCCCTCTACGAAGCGCCGTAGCTGAATGCAGACGGGAGCCCGCACCGATTACAGTCGGTCGGGACGGAGCTGCTCCATCAGCCGTCTCGCGCGGAAGGGCACCTCATCCTCGGAGATCAGGTCGGCCATGATCTGTCCCACGCCCGGGCTCAGACAGATCCCCATCCCCCCGAAGTTCGTCGCGACATAGCCGTTCTCCCACCCGGGAAGACGGCCCACGACGGGCTTGTGGGGATTGGGGCCGGGGGTATAGGCCAGGAGATCCCCCCGGTGCTCGACCAGCCTGGCCTCTTCGAGTCCCGGCAACACCTCGACCGCCCGCCTCAGGATCCGGGCCTTCACTTCTTCGGACAAGGTGTCGTAGCAATCGTCGCGTTTGTCGAGGAACGGATCCCCCTCCCCTCCTCCCGCGAGGACCACGTCGCCGGTGATCAGGGGGACGATGGTGGAGTGACCGTGGGCCACCGAGTGCACCGGCCAGCCATCGGGACCTTCCACCCGCAGGCACTCCTCCATGAGCAGATGAGCGGGAATCTCCCTCCCCAGCCAGGACGTGGCTCGCGGCGTCCAGGGTCCCATCGCGAGGACCACCACATCGGCACCGATCTCGGCTCCCGAGGCGAGCTCGACCGAGGTGACCCGGGCTCCCTCGACCCCGAACCCCACGACCTCACCCTGCTGGATCTCGGCGCCCAGGTGCTCTGCCGCCTGTGCCAGACCGAGCGTGTACTTGTAGGGCTCCACCTGGAACTCGGGCCGGCTGACTCCTCCGACGATTCCCGGACCGATGCGGCCGAACGTCGCTCGCAGCTCGCCCTCGCCGAGCCATTCGCACTCGTAGGCGCCGTTCTCCCTGAAGAAGGAGAGCACCGCTTCCCGGGTGGCGGATTCGGGCTGATCGGAGCCGAGAAGATAGGTGCTTCGGGTCTCGGCGTAGTCGATGTCGACTCCGCCCTTCTCCTTGATGTCCAGGGAGAGATCCGCCATGCGGCGGTAGCCCGACCAGAACAGATCCAGCCAGTCGGCGTAGGTCTCTCCCTCGGGCAGCGCCCAGCCGGTATCGGGCATCTTCTCGGCAACCAGCAGGACCGGCGGATAGGTGATCACTCCCCAAGCCTTCCCCGATGCTCTGGCCCCGATCGACTCGCGCTCGATGATCCGCGAGCGGATCCCCTTCCTGCCCAGGTGGTAGGCGATGGAGCAGCCGATGACGCCCGCTCCGATGATGACGACGTCCGGATTCTTCGACATGGCACGGCTCCTATTCCCGGGTCTGGACGGTTCCCTTCCTCTTCAACTTGACGGCGACGATCTCGGGTCGGCTTCCCGTCCGGACGGGCGGTCCCCAGGTGCCGGTGCCGCGCGAGACGTAGAGGGTGAGATCTCCGATCCTATGTACTCCACGGTCGAACCCGTTCCACAGAACCCTCGTGAGGAGCCCGAACGGGAACATCTGACCTCCGTGCGTGTGGCCCGAGAGCTGTAGATCGACACCTGCTTCGGCGGCAAACGAGAAGCGGGTGTTGGGGGAGAAGTAGGACTGGATCTGCTGGGTTTCCCTGTCACCGTAGCTCTCGTGGACGTCGGTCGGAGTGTGGTACAGCAGGATGGAAGGCTTCTCGCGCCGGTAGCACCCTCCGCGATCGAATGGATTCACCGATCTGGCTCTTCGCGAGAACCAGGGAAAGCTCACACCGACGATCTGGAGCCCATCCATCTCGATGCACTCGTCGTCGAGGACCCGAATCTTCGTCCCCTTCAAGAACTCGAGGGGGGCCGCGAGCCCCGCGTACCCCTCGTGGTTTCCGGTAACGAAGAAGACGCCCCGACGAGACCGCAGGCCGTCGAACTCGTCCTGGAACCTGTCGAAGTCCGAGCACGATCCGTTGAAGAGATCTCCGGTGATGAACACGGCCTCGGGGTCCAATCTGTTGACGGTGTCCACCACGCGCCCGAGAAAGCTCTCGCCGTGCACGCTGCCGAGGTGCACGTCGGAGAGCTGCACCACGGTCCTGCCTTCCCAGACCTCGGGCAGGTCTTGGATCTCCACCTCCAGCGAGGTGACGATCGGATGGTTGGCGTTCCACAGACCATAGGTGGATGCGGATAGCGCAAGCGCTACCGCGACCGAGAAGGCAGCGCCCCTGGAGAGTGGCCTGCCGGTGAGGCGTGAGATCCCACGCACCATCCAGCAGAGCGCCAGGGAGAACACCAGGTGAAGGACCAGACCCAGCCAGAGCCAGGAGAGCGTGTGCAGACCGCTCGTGATCGCGCTTCCGTACAACCGGTGCAGAATCATCGCGAGTGGGATGGCCGTCGCGAGGACCGTGAACGCGAGAATCAGCGCGGGCCTGACCCGAGGGCGGGTCACCTCGAACGCGGAGAGGGTGGAGCGGTAGATGACGTAGTGAGAACCGATCAGCAGGGCCGCCGCCAACAGCAAGGTGAGCCGCATCCCCGAGAAGATGGCTCTCTTGACCAATGCTTGCCTCTTCCTGCGCCACGGGCCCAATTGACAATCTTCGGCTGTCGGATAAAATCCGAATAAGAATTTTGCTTCGAATGTTTATATAATAAAATCAATGGATTAAGAGAACCATGAGTGAATTCAAAGGCAGCGGGTTCGGATTCGGCACGACCGCGGACGAGGTGCTCGAGGGAATCGACCTCGGCGGAAAGCTGGCGCTCGTGACCGGCGCCTCGGGGGGGCTGGGGGCCGAGACGGCGCGGGCGCTGGCGTCGAAGGGGGCGCGGGTCGTGATCACCACCCGCGACATCGCCAAGGGCGAGGAGGTCGCGCGGGAGATCCGCAAGTCGGCGGGCGAGGGCCTCGTCCTGGTCGAGGAGCTGGAGCTCGGATCGCTGGCGAGCATCCGAAGCTTTGCCGACCGCTTTCTGGCGCGCCACGACGCGGTGCAGATCCTGGTGAACAACGCCGGCGTGATGGCCTGCCCCTTCGCGAGGACTGCCGACGGGTTCGAGCTGCAGTTCGGCACCAACCACCTCGGACACTTCCTGATGACCGGCCTGCTCGCGCCCGCGCTCTTGCGCGGCGCTCCCGCGCGCGTCGTCTCGGTCAGCTCGCGCGGCCACCACATGTCTCCCGTCGTCTTCGACGACGTCCACTTCGAGCGGCGACCGTACGACAAGTGGTCGGCGTACGGGCAGTCCAAGACCGCCAACATCCTCCTGGCCGTCGAGCTGGAGCGTCGACTCGGCGCGCGCGGCGTGCACGCGAACGCCGTCCATCCCGGGACGATCGCCACGGAGCTCGCCCGCCACATGGTGCGGGAGGACTTCGAGGTGGTGCGGAAGCGCCAGCCCGGCGGCAAGATGCGGCTCAAGTCGGTCGGGGCCGGGGCGGCCACCTCCGCGTACACCGCCGCGGCGCCGGAGCTGGAGGGCCGCGGGGGGCTCTACCTCGAGGACTGCGGCGTTGCCGAGGTGGTCGACGCCGAGGACGCGGCTGGCGGAGTGCGGTCGTACGCCGTCGACCCCGATGCTGCAAGGCGGCTCTGGTCGACTTCGGAAGAGATGGTGGGCCAGAGCTTCCCGCTATGAGCCAGACCCTCTCGATGAGCTCGAGCTAGCCCCTCATGGCCAGAAGCCGTTGGATCTCCGATCTCCACTGGGTGCGAACCGGGCAACAGTCCCGGAGCCAGAAGACCCAGGAGTCGCTGCTGAACGCGGCCGCGGTCCTCCTTTCCGAGAAGGGCGTCGATCCGACCTCGGTCGCCGACGTCGCGGCGCGCGCCGGCTGCTCCGTGGGCTCCTTGTACCACCACTTCCGCGACAAGAAGGCCCTGGTCTTCGCCGTGTTCGACCGCATGACCCAAGAGCTCCGAGCGACCACCCGCGACGCGGTGGAACCGGCCCGTTGGGAGGGGGCGTCGATCGCAGACATCCTGCGCGGCTACCTCGAATTCTCGCTCGAGCTCGGGCGCGATCGTCCGGCCTTCAAACGCGCGGGACGGGAGGCATCACGCAGCGATCCGGCGCTTCGCGAGCACCTCGCGGAGCTCTACTCGGAGCTGGACCAGGGATTGACCGAGCTCCTGCTCGCGCGCCGAGACGAGATCGGCCATCCGGACCCGGAGCTAGCGA
The DNA here is from genome assembly GCA_964615365.1 of uncultured Spirochaetales bacterium. Lineage (GTDB taxonomy): Bacteria > Myxococcota_A > UBA9160 > UBA9160 > UBA6930 > CAVXZE01. Next base: position 89,476 of record CAZTOU010000001.1, on the reverse strand, counting down.
CGCGATTCGTGCTGGACCAGCTCCACTCGATGCTCAGGACCCGGATGGACGAGACCTTGATGCAAACACAGCTCGCGAACCGTTCCGACCAGGACTTCCTGCGGGAGGGCCTCCGCTCGGCGTGTGCCTATCTCGAGGTGGCGCTTCCCACGGATCTGGAGGAGCACCGATGAAGTGGCTGGGGATCGTTCTCGCAGGTGGAGTGGCGCTGCTCGTGGGCGGCGCCTTCGCCTACTCCTGGTGGATGAACCCCAGGGTGATCCGGGAGCTGCAGGAAGACCCGCAGGGCGAGCGGGCACAGAAGGTGATGCTCCTGACCCTGCCTTCGGGCAAGGCCCTGCCGGTGAACTACCTGCGCGAAGGCGCCACCGTGTACGCCGCGGCCGACTTTCCCTGGTGGCGCGAGCTGCGGGGCGAAGGCGGACTGGGCAGCGTGCTGATTCGCGGTGAGACTCTCCACGGCCACGTCCGGGCCGTGGAGAACGATCCGAAGCTACGCGAATCCGTCTTCGCGAGGCTGCGTCCCACCGCGCCGCGCTGGATGGGAACGCTGGTCGTGATCGAGCTCGACTGATCCCGGCGTCGGGGGGAGATTGCCAGCCCGGGCTATTCCTCCGGAGCCGGCGCTGCGCCCGAAGGCAACGAATCGCCCGCGTGGATCGCGCACCGCAGGCTGCCGTCCTCGAGGCGCTCGCAGCGGGGGTCCTCCGACGGATAGGCCGGCTCGATCTCCAAGTCGCGGCGCACCAGCGGGCAGACCAGCAGGTCGCCGTTCACCCAGCAGCCCTTGCCCACCTGCGGCGCCGTGGCCTTGAAGGCGCATCCGCACTCGCAGGGCGGCGCCTGCACGTTGACGACCGGTGGCGCCTGCTGGCAGGCGAGAGTGGCGGGGCCCAGAATCAGAATCAGCAATGCGACGAGCGACGCGGATTTTCCCATGCTCGGCTTCCTCCCCCCGCGGCTGGGGCGAGAGCCCGCGGGTGTGGGACGCAGGATAGCGGGTGCCGCGCAGTAGCGGCTCGCCTTCCGGGGCGGATCTCTGCGAGAATCGGGGCATGGCCACCGAACGAGCTTCGACCCTGGCGGCGATCCTGGCCGAGCGGATGCGCCGGCAGAGGATCGGGAATCCGCTCGCCGCCGGTGACGACGTACGAGAGCTGATCGGAGCGATTCAGCCGCTCTCCACCGGCCCCTTCGCCCGTCCCGGGAGTCCGCCTCGGCTCGTTCCCCGCTGCGATTTCGACGACACGCGGGTCACGGACCGGCTGCGGCGAGATCGAACCCTGGTGAAGGGCCGGTTCCAGGGCGGTGGAATCGGCTACGTGCTCGCTCGAGACCTGGAGATCTACGCGAACGCCTTCCGCAAACCGCTCCGCGAGATCAGTGAGATTCAGGGGCAGGTGCTCGATGCCGTCCGCAACACCGGGCCGCTGACGCCCCGGCAGATCAAGGAGGAGACCGGCCTGCTGAACAAGCAGATCATGCCGACCCTGCAACGGCTTCAAACCGCCTCCCTCGTCTACGAGGATCAGCTCGACGACGACTGGGAGCGGAGCTGGTATGACTTCGGATCGGAATGGCCGGATGTCCGGGTGGGCGAGGAGCATCGCGAGAGCGCGGTCGCCGAGGTGCTGAAGCGTTTCCTGCGCGCCCACGTCTTCGCGACGCTGGAGCAGATCTGCGATTGGTCAAAGCTCCCCGCGCGGCAGATCGAGCGCGTCCTGGCGAGCCTCGAAGCCCAGGAGCTCGTGCGCCTCTGCAGGATCTCCGACGCCGAGGAGGGCTATTGCCTGCCGGGCGACGAGTCGCAGTCCGATGATTCCCCTCCTCCCGGCGTCTTCATCCTGCACCGGGGAGATTTCCTGGTGCGTTCCCATGCGAGCAAGCTCAAGCGGCGATTCCCGGGCCGCGAGGTACTGCAGTATCTCCTGATCGACGGGAAGCTGCTCGGCGCGGTCTGCGGACACTGGGGGTTCCATCCCTACGACATAGAGGACATCGCGCTCGATCTCCCGCCGCAGCGAATCGAAGCGCTGAAGAGCGAGATCCTCGAGGTGGTGAGGACCGCCTACCCGGAGCCGCGTCACCGGATCCTCCAGCTCGCGGGGAAGGCTCTCTGATCCCGACCGTCGCACCCGCCACCTCCCGCTTCACCAGCAGGAAGTCAACCGCCGCGGTCTGCTCGGCGTGAGCCGGGCCGAGGACGTGGTGCGGCTGCGCTACAGAGCCCTGCCGGAGCTCAGGGCGCCGCTTCAGGAGCTGATTTCGGCCGAGAACGAGTGCTGCAACGTCGGCGGCGTGCGGTTCGATTTCGAAGATGCCGAGCGGGAGTTCGTGCTGACCGTTTCCGCACCGGACGCCGCACGCAGCCACGCCGCCGCGCAGACGATCCTCGCGGCGTTCGAGGGCATGTGGAGCTAGCGGGTCTCCGCTGGAGCTCCGGCCCGCTCGTGGGTCGAGTCGCCGAGTTCCCTCCTCTCCTCCGTCCCTAGGAATCTCCTCTTCTTGGAAGCGGATCCGCCAGATCGCGAAGGAACCTGGCCGCGAATTCTCCGGTGTCAGCGGGCGGCTCGGTGGCCCCCAGACGTTGCTCGAGAACGATCGATCCAGTCGGACACTTGTAAGCGCAGACGCCGCAGCCGATACACGCATCCGAATCCACCCTGGAGAGCTTTCCCAGCTTGTTGTTGGCTCGATCCGATGCCTCGACGGCGACCGCGTCCATCGGGCATCTCTTGGCGCACAGTCCGCACCCCTTGCAGGTTTCCGGCCTGGTCGTGGCCTGGTAGTTGGAAATGTCGACGGTCTTTCCATGACCGAACTCGTGATATGCCTTGAACCACATACAGCAGTCCTTGCAGCAGTTTCATATGGTGTCGACCGGTTGAGCCCAGTTGGAGACACCATGGACCATGCCGGCATCGGCACACCGCGCCAGCACATCACGACATTCCTCACGGGAGAGTTCACGGCCGTGACCGTTCTCGACCATGTAGCGGGCGAAATCCCCGAAGTGGACGCAATTCTCTTCGAAGGGATAGTGCCTGCAGTTCTCGTGGTCCGGGTCCAGGTTGTGCTTGGCCTTGCAGGAGCAGCTCCCGACGCAGAAGTAGTCCTGATCGTCCAGCACCTCGAGAACATCCTCGAAGGGCATGACCGCGCGCGTATCCTCGATCACCCCTTCGACCGGCAACGTCCTGAGCCCGCGGGTATGTGCATGGGCAAACTGCTCGAAGTAGGGACCGAAGGTCTTGTTGAGCAGCGGTGCCATCACGTAGTGCTCGGAGTTTCGGCCGCCCCCCCAGTAGACCGATCGGTAGAAGACGAGAAACGGATCGCACAGGCGATAGCGATTCGCCCCGGTCCTGAAGATCTTCCAGACCACGCCCTTCCTGGCCAGCGCATCCAATCTGGGCTTCAGCTCCTCTGCATCGATCTGCTTGATCTCCGCCAGCTCCTCGAGGGTCCGCTCATCGAACGGCATGTTGGTGAGCAACTCCGCATCTTGCGGCGTGTATCGGGCCTTGATCAGAGCCGTCATGTCCTCCGAATCGGGAAAGGTCATGGGAGCGGTCTTCAACCACGCAATGAACTCCTCGTACACCGCATCTTCTTGCATGAGAACCTCCGGCAGGGGTGGGTCGATCGGGATCTTCGATACCGTATCCACCTCACGCCGAGTTATCCAGAAGGACGCTCGAGTCGACAACTGAAGGCCGCATGAGATCTCCCGGCCTGGAACCACTAACCTCGCGGAATCACCGGCAAATGGGACAACTTCGCGATATCTGGATACCTTGTGCGAATTAGGAAAGACAGGAGTAGCGATTGTCGACCGATTTCTTCGACCTGCTCAAGACCCGGCGCTCGGTACGCAACTATCAGGACAAGGACGTTTCCCTGGACCTGCTGATGGAGATCATCCAGGACGCCTGCCTGGCTCCCAGCAGCGGAAACCGGCAGACCTGGCGCTTCATCGTCATCAACGACCGTGAGACCATCGGGCGGCTGTCCGAGGAGAGCCGGTCCAACCTGGTGGCCGAGCTGGACAGCAATCCCTCATCCTACGTCCAGCGATACGAAGCGGCCCTGCGCAACCCGGAATTCAACGTGTTCTACAACGCTCCCAGCCTGGTCATCATCTGCGGGGACAAGCGCTCCCACTCGCTCGAGGTGGACTGCGCCCTGGCGGCCAGCTACTTCATGCTCTCGGCCGCGGCCCGGGGCCTGGGCACCTGCTGGGTCGATCTGGGATCACGCATCGAAGATCCGGGGCTCCTCGAAGAGATCGGCCTCACCGACGACCAGGCCATCGTGGCCCCGATCATCGTCGGCTACCCGAAGGCCATCCCCGCCATCCCGCACCGCAATGAGCCGATCATCCTGAAGACGATCTCCTGATCTCGACTGCGCCCGGTGCGAGCGACGAATTCGTCGGGCTCGGGATCACACGAGGTCAGTACACCACCCCTTCGCCCGGGATCACGCTGGCACCGCTGTCGCTGTCGTAGACGTAGGACGTCTCGCCGTCGCCCCCGGCGTAGACGCTGTCGCCGCCGGCCAGCTCGGTGCGATCGAAGGTCTCGTCACTCAGGAAGGCATCCACCTCGTGCGGCTCGCCCACCTCGTCCAGGCCTTCGGTGCTCGCGATCCCTCCGAGCTCCTCGTCCAGCACGGCGAGAAAGGACTCGTCGACCATCGCGTCCAGGTCCACCTCCGAGAGCTGCGCAGCGAACTCGTCAGCGCCGAGATCGAGGTCCAGCTCGGCGAACTCGTCGGCGTCCAGCTCGAGATCGAAATCCGTGGCATCCAGTTCAATCATGCTTCTGCTCCCGGTCAGCCCCATTCCAGGGCGGACTCCCCAGCTCGAACCTCTCGAGCTGTTGCTCGAAACTCACCTTGCTCTGCTCGACGAAGCGCTCCAGGCGCGACCGCGTCTCCTGGTACTTCTTCCGCTGGCGTTCGGCGACGTCCCAGGCCACGTGTCCCGCGCGCTTGTGAACGCCCGCGTAGCGGGTGCGGTCCTCCTCGCGAACCCGCTCGCGCAGCTTCCGGATCCTCTGGATGCGCACGTGCGGCATGAGGTCCTTGTTCTCCGAGAGCAGCTCGGCGAGCACGTCGTAGCCTGCGGTGGAACCGGCTCGCACCGCCATCGTGGCGGCCCGCTCGGCGCTGCGCAGGTGCCGCAGCCCGTGATAGGCCCGCGCGAGCGTCACCAGCTCGTCGCCCGGCGCGGGCTGTGCGAGCAACGCCGCGCGCTTGGCGAAGCGGACGGCGTCTGTATGGCGCTCCCGGAAGAGCGCGACGCGGGCAAGAGCGTGCACCGCGCGGGCGTCCCCGGGGTTCTTGCGAAGCTGCGCCCTAGACAGCAGCGTCGCGCGTCTGCACAGGCGCACCTGCGGCCGGTCGTCCTCGGTCCGGCCCAGCTGCGAGGCCTTGCGAAGGCCCGCGCCGATGAGCGCGCCCTGGGGGTTGACCACGGCTCGCGCTCTGCGGACGGTCTCGGCTCGCTTCTCGAGCCTCTCGAACGCCTCGACGAGCTGGACGCAGGACAACGGATCCACTGCTCTTCCGTTCACCTGAGCCGTCAGCTCGCGGACTCCGCTGGACTCCGAGAGGGCATCCCCGACCACCGACACCACGGGCAGGCGCGAGATCTCCCGCCCCATGCGCCGCGACAGCCGGCCAATCTTCGCTGCGAGATCTCCACTCATCGCCAGCGATCGTAGGCCCACGGCTCGACCCGAGGCTATGAACCACTTCACAGCCTCGGGCGGCGCGAGCCGGTGGGGATCTACCCTACGAGCCCCCTAGCCGAGAAGCCGGACCGGCTCGCCTCGGCGCGACCGCCAGCGACGCAGCCCCATGAGCGGCAGCAGCACCAATGCGACCTCGACGCCGAGGCCACACCTCGCCTGCTCGCGATCCGCCCAGGGCTGACCCACGCAGAAGTCGTCGATCGGCAGACCGAAGATGCCGCCGTCCCAGTCGACTGCCCCGTCACCATCGTTGTCGATGTCGTCGTCGCACCTGGGTTTCTCCGTCTTCCAGAACGCGTTGCGGCAGCCGGGGTCCGCCAGGTCGGTAAGCGAGTCGAAGTCGTTGTCGACGCCGTCGTCGCAGTCGAGCCCGGCCGGTACCGGCGACGCTGATCTGCGAGCTGATGGGCATCCCCCCGGAGGACCAGAGCCGCTTCACGCAGTGGACCGCGGACGCCACCCACGGACTTCTCACTCTCCGGGGGCTGGGAGACGAGAAGATTCAGGCGCGAGTGGACGAGGCCGGCATGTCCCTCGCCGCCTATTTCAATGACCTCATCGAACGAAGGCGGGGCGACCCGGGTGACGACCTCCTCAGCGGATTGATCTCCGCCGAGGAGGAGGGAGAGAAGCTCAGCCCCCTCGAGCTCATCTCGCAGTCGATCGGTCTGCTGATCGCCGGCTTCGAGACCACGATCGGCCTGATCGGCAACGGACTCACGACGCTGATCCGGCACCCCGAAGAGCTCGAGAAGCTGCGCGCCGACCCCGAGTTGATCGTGAGCGCCGTCGAGGAGTGCCTGCGCTACTCCGGCCCCATCGTCGCTACGGTCAGGGTCCTCCACGAGGACTCGCAGTTCGGCGACTACGTCATCCCGATCGACACCGAGGTGGTCGCGCTGCTCGCCGCCGGCAACCGCGACCCGGATCACTTCGAGGACCCGGAGCGATTCGACGTCGCCCGCTACACCGAGGGCAAGAACGCGGCGCCCCACCTCTCGTTCGGCGGCGGCGCGCACCTCTGCCTGGGCGCTCACCTGGCGCGACTCGAGACGCAGGTCGCGATCGGGACGCTGGTCCGGCGCTTCGAGGAGCTGACGCTGCTCGACGAGTCGACGCAGTGGGGACGGTCGCTGTTCCGGGTGCCGGGGCGCATTCCGGTGCGGTTCGTCGAGGCGCGGGGATAGAAGTCCGCGCGGCTGCCTTCCGGGATTCAGAAGAAACCACCCTGAATCTATTGAGTTTTTCGTCCCGGCTGGAGCCGTTCCCCGCAACCCTTGACAGGTGGCAGCGGGATCCTATAATAGTAAGTGATTAAGTACTTACTATTTTCGGCCGGCAATTGTCGGCCGACCCGGGGAGCGGGCTCGGCCATGGGAAGACCGCGGCTGATCGAAACGCAGGAGCTTCTCGCGGTGGCGCGAGAGACCTTCCTGGAAGAGGGTGTGGGCGCCCCCACGGGAGCGATCGCGCGGCGCGCGGGGATCTCCGAGGCCACCATCTTCAAGCGTTTCGGCACCAAGGCGGACCTCTTCTTCGCCGCCATGGGCTTCGCCGAATTCGACGCACGGCAGACGATCGCGGACCTCTGCGGGGATGCGCCCGCCGACCGGGAGCTCGAGGCGATCTCGCTGCGCCTCCTCGAGTACCTGAACCAGATGGTACCGGTGCTCACCCGGCTCCTGGCCCACCCCGGCTTCGACGCCGCCGAGCTGGCCGAGAGATTCCCCGAGATGCCGGCCCGGGCGCTCGTGGAGGCCATCGCCGAATACGTCGAGTCGGGGCAGCGCGAGGGCCGGATCGGGTCGTGCGACCCGCACGCCGTGGGTGTCGCGATCTTCGGAATCCTCCACAACTTCGCGCTTCTCGAGCACATCGGTCTCCTGCCCAGGAACGACCGCTCGAGAAGAACACTGGTGCGCTCCTTCACCGAGGTGCTGTGGAACGGCATCAAACCCCAAGAGACGCGATCCGATCGCGCCGACACGTGAGAGGAATGGACGTGTCGAGCTTCGAGGCCAAACGCATGCAGGTCACGCAGGAGGGACGGATCGACGCTCCCGTGGACCGGGTGTTTCCGCTGGCCTGTCCCTACGAGGAGTACAAGTGGATCGACGGGTGGGACTGCGAGATCCTCTACTCGGAGAGCGGCAAGGTCGAAGACGGGTGCATCTTCACCGAAAGGCTCTCCGCGCCCTTGTTGCACGATGCCGAGGGCGGCGTAACCACCTGGTACGCCGTCTTGCATGACCCGGACGACTTCCGCCTGCACTTCGTTCTGCTGACCGACATCTCGATCATCAAGTACAAGATCGAAATGGAAGCCGCGGCAGATGGCGCGACCCAGGCCACGCTCGACCTGGTGCTCACCGCCCGCAACGAGCGAGGAAACGCCTTCATCGATGGAGATGGACGAGAGAAAGTGTCCGCGATGCTCACGGGCCTCGGTCACATGCTGAAGCACTACAGCGAGACCGGAGCGATGCTGAAGCTCTCGGCGCAGGCAGTGTAAGATCCTCGATCCCCGCCGGCGGCACCGCATGCGGCGCTGGAATCCGGGGCAGCGATCGCCTACCTGATGGGCATGACCCGGAGCGAAGCAGCCCGCCCGCCCGGCCCGGGCCGCGCGATGGCCGCGCTCGCGCTGTTGGCGGCGACCTGGCTCTGGGTTCCCGCCGAGGTCTCGCTGCGGGCGCTCTGGCCCACCGTCGTGGCGATCGGCGGCGTCTTCCTGCTGCGCCGCGTGCTGACGGGCCTCCTCCTGGGCGGGCTCGCGGGCGTGCTGCTGCTCGAGTCGGGCAACCCCGCCACCGCGACGCTCGCTCTCTTTCGGGACCACCTCGTGCCGGCGCTGGCGAGTACCTGGAATCAGAGCGTCCTGGCCTTCACCTTGCTGCTCGGAGGCTTCGTCGCCCTGATCGAGCGCGGCGGCGGTTTTCAGGGGCTCCTCCGGGGCTGGCTCTCGAATCCCAGCCTCGCTGCCCGGCGGGTGCAGTGGAGCGCCTTCGGCATGGGCCTGGTGTGCTTCTTCGACGGTCTCGCCAACTCGATGCTCGTCGGACGCACGCTCTCCCCGCTCGCCCGCCGCGCCGGAGTGTCGAGGGAGAAGCTCGCCTACCTGGTCGATTCGACCAGCGCGGCGGTGGCCTGCGTGGCGGTGATCTCGACCTGGATCGCCTACCAGCTCTCGATGATCCGGGCGGGCTACCAGGCCGTGGAGCTCGAGGTGAATGCCTACCAGGTCTTCCTCCGCTCCATCCCGCTCAACTTCTACTGCTGGTTCACGATCGCGCTGCTCGCGATCGCGATCCACCGATCGTGGAACCTCGGTCCGATGGCGGCGGCCGAGGAGAAGGCCAAGGGCGGGCTCGAACCCCGGGAGGAACAGGCGGCTCGGCTCGACACCGGAGCCAGTCTCTCTCCCCTGCGCGCCCTCGCCCCGCTCGTGCTGCTGCTCCTGGCGCTGCTCGGCGGGCTCTACGCCAGCGGCGCAGAGCGCCTCTGGCCGATCTCCTTCCGCGGGGTGATGGACGCCTTCGGCAACGCCGAGGCGGCGCAGGTACTGGTCTGCGCGAGCGCCTTCGCCTGTCTGGTCGCCTTCGCCTTCAATCCCCGCGGCGTGGACGGCACGCACGGCGTGAGGATCTTCGGCGAGGGCGTGCGCCAGCTCTTCTCCCCGGCGCTCATCCTGATCGGCGCCTGGGTGCTCAGCAGCACGCTCACGGCGCTGGACGCCTCGGGGGTGATCGCCGGTCTGCTGGCGGAGCGCATGCCCCTGGGCCTGTTCCCGGTGGCGGTTTTCCTGACCGGCACACTGGTCTCGTTCTCCACCGGCACCTCCTGGGGCACGATGGGGGTTCTGATGCCGCTGGCCTTGCCGGTGGCACTCACGCTCACCGGCACCAGCGACCCGGGCGCGATTTCCCCCGTGGTCGCCGCCACCGTGGCTGGGGTATTCAGCGGCGCGGTGTTCGGGGATCACTGCTCACCGCTGAGTGACACCACGATCGTCTCGTCGATCGCTTGCGGCATCGAACCCCTCGAACACGTACGCACACAGCTTCCCTACGCGCTGCTCGCCGCGGCCGCCGCCGCCGTGATCGGCTTCCTGCCAGCGGGCTTCGGTGCCCCGGCCTGGCTGCTGCTCCCGGCGGGATTCGGCGCCCTCGCCCTGCTTCCCTCCGTCCTCCGAGGAGGCCGCGTCCCATGAACGAGGCCGCCATCGCCCGTCCCAAGGCGTCCCAGGACTGAGCAGGGGTCTCGATTAGTGAGGGCGATTGAGCGAGAATCGGGGATTCGGGAGGACCAGTCATGGCGCAGCTTTCCCGGCGTCGAGCGCTCTACCGGGTGGCCATCGCGGCTGCCCTCGGCTCGAGTATCGCAGTGGGCGCGGCGTCGGCGCGCGCCGAGGTGGATCTCCACGGCAACTGGCACGTCCTCGTGCATTACACGGACGACGCCTCCGCGAACCCCGACACGCCGCGCTGGGAGGACCGCGTCTGGTCGTTCGAGCCCTCCGGCAGCCGCCTCCGCTGGATGGAGTGGCCCCTCGTCACCTTCTCCAACCAGACGGGTCGCTTCGAGCGTCGGGCGACCGGCCAGTACGCCCGCGTCCTGCACTTCTGGGAGCCCAACCAGAGCCAGCTCGGCAACATCCGCCAGGGGCTCGCGGTGAACGACCGCGGCTCGAAGACGAAGACCCTGCGGAAGGATGGCGACGACTGGCGCTCGACCGGTCGGGCGCGGGCCGCCTCGGCGATGACGATCACCTACCAGGAGAACTGGGGCGTCGAGAGCGCGGGCGATCTCCCGGTCTTCATTCGTGAGGAGGTCATGGGGCCGGCGGGCGGCGAGAGCATGGAGGGGCGCACCGAGTACCGCACGCAGGAGATCCGGCAAGGCGGCGATCTCCTGGTCGGGACCTACGAGCGCGACGGCACCCGGCACGGCACCTTCCGCATGATGCGCGCTGGCGAGCGCAAGAAGCTCGAGGAGAAGTCGCAGGAGGAGCGCCAGCAGGAGGCGTGGCGGCGCGAGGTGATGTCGAACCAGCTCGCGCGGCAGGAGATCCGCAACGGCATCGAGAAGGCGCTCGAGACCCGGGGAGTCTCCGTGGAGAAGGACCGTCTCGAGGAGCTCGTCGAGGAGTGGCTGAGCCTCTTCCAATCGGGCGTCCGCGAGGTCGAAGCCACCGAGCAGCTGGTCCAGCAGGTGCTCCGAGAGGCAAGCGACGCACCCTGAGGGTCCGCCGCGTCATCGCGGCGCGGATCTCGCGGAGTCTGTCTCCGAAACGATGGGCAGACCCATTCTCGAAGGAACCGGAGAGCCAGCCAATGAAGATTCTGATCACCTATTTCAGTCAAACCGGCAACACCGAGCAGATCGCGCGGGCGGTTCAGCAGGAGCTGTCGGGAGATCATCAGGTGGATCTCGAGAAGATCGAAGAGATCGACGCAGCGAGACTGGCCGGGTACGAGCTGGCCTTCGTCGGCACCCCCATCCACGCGGGCGGGCTGTCCGGGTCGGTGAAGAGCCTGCTGGAGAGTCTTCCCGCTTCGCCCACCTTCGCGTTCGCCGGGTTGGTGACCCATGCGTCCGACGTGTACAGCAAGGAGAACTACGAGAAAGGTCTCGCGTCGCTGGCGTCGATCGCGGACGAGAAGGGCATCCGGTACCTCGGATGCTTCGACTGCCAGGGCCGTCTCGCCCCCGCCATCCAGCCCATGGTCCAGGAATCCCAGGGCCTGTCCGACGAGGAGTGGGCGAAGCGCATGGCGGAGACCGACAAGCACCCTGGCGCCGAGGACGAGAAGAACGCTCGCGAGTTCGCCAGAGAGGTCATCGCGAAGCTGTGAGCTACGGGAACCCGGCTGACGTCGATCCGTAGACCGCGACTCGAACCCCAGCAAAGGAGTCGAATGGCCTCCGTCGTTTCCGTGCTGTTCACCAGGCCCGAGACCGTCCTCGACGACTACCGGCGCGTCATGGAGCTCGCCTCCTGGCGGGAGCATCTCCGAGCCGATCGCGAGCTGCTCCTCAAGTTGAACCTGTCGTGGACCAAGTACTTCCCCGCCTGCTCCTCTCAACCCTGGCAGCTCGAAGGCGCGCTGCAGACGCTTCTCGACGGTGGCTACTCGCCGGATCTGGTCGTCCCCGTCGAGAACAAGACCGTGGTGACGAATCCGGTGAAGGGAGCGCGCAACAACCTCTGGCTGACCGTTCTCGAGCAGCACGGGTGCAGCTTCCAGCCGCTCGATGAGGCGGAGTGGCGCGTCTATGATTTCGAGTCGAAGCTGCTACGGCTCGACCGTCTCTTCCCGGAAGGGATCCAGATCCCCGCGATCTATCCTGGGAAGGACATCCTTCACCTCCCCACGATGAAGACACACGGCCATTCGATCACCACCGGGGCGGTCAAGAATGCCTTCGGAGGTCTCTTGAAGGAGGTCCGCCACTACGCGCACAAGTACATCCACGAGGTGATGATCGATCTCCTCTTGATGCAGAAGGAGCTCCACCCGAACGTATTCGCCGTGATGGACGGCACCGTCGCCGGCGACGGCGCCGGTCCGCGGACGATGGTTCCAAAGGTGAAGAACGTGATCCTGGCCAGCGCCGATTCCGTGGCGATCGACGCCGTCGCGGCGAAACTCATGGGCTTCGATCCGATCAAGATCCCGTACCTTCGGATGGCCACCGAGATGGGGCTCGGCGAGGGGCGCATCGAGCACATCGAGATTCTCGGAGACGACGTCTCGCACGTGAACTTCGGATTCGAATCCAAGCGAAGCCTGGTCATCTGGGGCGACCAGATGCTCCGGATCGGCCCGCTGCGGTTCCTGGAGAGCCTCCTCCTTCACTCCCCCCTCATGATCTGGGCTCCCTTCGCGTCCAACGTGTACCACGACTTCCTCTGGTACCCGACCGTCGGCGCCAAGCGGATACGCGAGTTCGCGAGCACCGGCTGGGGCAAGCTGTTCGATCAGTACTCGAAGCGCTGACGGCGGCGGTGTTCTCAGGGTGGTCGAGGGTAGATGCGCGGCCTCAATGCTCCATCCTGTCCGCCACCCACCTTCTGACCCCTGGGTGCAGGAGAGGCAGGCAGAGGACGGCCAGGATCAGGAAGCCAGGCCAGGCCTGGCGGACACCCAGCTCGGCAACCCTGCTGCCAAGGAAGGTGAAGAGAGAGGCTCGCACCAGAGCACCCAGCGCGAGCGCCGAGAGATAGAGTGGCAATGACATGCTGGTGAGACCGGCACCGATGTGATAGCCGGTGAGGGGCCCGATCGGATACGCCGTGCCAACCGTCACGACCAGAGCACCCGTCCGGCGGCTGGCGACGTCCAAGACCCGTTGGAGACCGGGCGACACCCGTCTTCGCAGAGCGTCACCTCCGAAGAGACGAGCCAGCCCGAACGCCAGCAGTCCGGAGAGGATCACCCCGACTGCGCCGTAGACGGTGCCCCATAGAAAGCCGAAGCACACTCCCCCCACCGTCAGCATGACCTGCGATGGCACGAGAATGACCAGGCGGAGCGCTACCAGAAGAATGAAGATGCCTGGCGCCCAGAATCCCGTCTCTTCGACCATCCGGTGCGCTGTCTCGACGTTCCACTCGATGCCAGTTCTCGCTCTCACGTACCATCCGACGGTGATAGCGATTGCGAGGGCAGCAGCTACCAGGAGACGGCGCCTGGCCTTGCTTCGGCTCGACGGTGCTTTCGCGGATTCGGTAGTCGCCGGCGAGTCCTCCAGTTTCGCTCTCCCTCCGCATCGTCAGGCGCTCGATTCGAGGAACGAGACGGCCTGGCCGTCCGGTCTCGGCTGCTCACCTCGAACCGCTACGGGCGGTTCGCTATAATGCGAATTAATCTTCGCATTCATCCACCAGCGGTGCCATTCGCATTTGGAGCGGCTCCGGTGGGACCGAGCCGAGGAGATTCCATGCCCGCACGACGCGGCGCAAGTCCGCGGAGATGCGTCGATCTTCGGCCCCGCAAGCGGCCCCGTCAGGAGCGGTCGCGGCGCATGAACGAGGCCATCCTCGAGGCGGCGGTTCGCGTTCTGCGCCGCCAGGGCGCGCTGGGCTTCACGACCACACGGGTGGCGGAGGTCGCCGGGATCAGCGTGGGCTCGCTCTACCAGTACTATCCCAACAAGGCGTCGCTCCTATTCCGCGTGCACGAGCAGGAGGACCACAGGACCTGGGGCGAGATCGAGGAGATCCTGGAGGAGATCGAGACGCCTCCGCGCGAGCGTGTGGTCAGGGCCATCGACCGCTTCTTCGAGACGGAGGTGGAGGAAGCCGAGCTGCGGCGGGCGCTCCAGGACGCCGCAGTACTCTACCGGGATTCGCGGGAGTTCGACGCACACATGTCGAGGGTGGTGAAGCGGGTGCGGCGCTTCGTAGAGGAGGCCTGGTCGGGGCGTCGAGTACGGGGCGAAACCCTCGATTTCACCGCGCGCTTCGTCGTGGCGGTGGTGAGTGCCACCGCGGAAGAAGTGACGAACCAGGCCGTGGATCGCTCCGAGCTGCGGAAGTGGTCTCGGGCGTGCAGCGCGATGCTCTGCGACCACTTTGGCCTTTAGTCGATCGCGGACTCCGTCTATCCCAGCCCCATCGCCTGGAAGAACTCGGAGAACTGCTCCTTGAGTTCATCGGGCGTGCTGTAACGATTGTCGAAGATGTCCATGCGGAGATCCAGGAAGGGCACGCCCAGCTCGCGGCAGGTCTTCCGGAGGATCCCCTGGAGCCCCAGCGTCTCCTTGTGTCCCACGTGGGACGGCCACACCACGGCGTCGATCTGGTAGTCCTTGACGATCCGCACCAGGTCGTCGATGCGAGCTTGCGCCGTTCCGATCGCCCCGCGCACCATCGGGCTCTCGAACAGGCCCCGCCTCGCCAGGCCTCGCCAGATCCCTTCCTCGCTCGACGAGTCGATGGGGGTGTAGGCGTGGTTGCCGAACATATCCATGACCATGACGGCGCCCCACTCCTGCTCCAGCCAGGGCATGAACTCGTAGATCCAACCGATCGGCATGATGTCGAACCAGAAGAGGCGGATCCTCTCCTGCGGCACGGCGCCGACGCCGTTCGCCACCCTCCGCTCGGCATTCTCGACCAGCTCTTTGAACCACTCGGTTCCGTCGGAGTGACCTGGCCGCATCACCTGCGCGACGCCGGGGCAGTACAGCCCACCCTGGGCAAAGCCGTGTGGGCAGGGCACTGCGCGGCGCAGCTCGTTGTACTCCGCCCAGAGCCGATACTGCTTCTCACCCTCTTCGACGACCGCCTTGAGGCGATTCAGATCCAGCCTGCGCCCCGTGACCTCCTCCAGGAACGCCGCCATCTTGCGCAGCTCCCGGGCGAAGTACGCCACCGCCCGGTCATCCTCGAAGTAGGGCGGGTCGGGAGTGAAGAAGGGCACGTCGCGCCAGCTCTCGTGGCTCCTGATGAGCTGGTGCAGCATCGCGATGCCGTCGCAGGGGTAGACCAGGCCGATGGCCGCCGTGGGGATCGGCACCAGGTCGTTCTCGACGTAGTAGATGCTCCAGCGATGCACGGCGCAGAGATCCTGGCCCAGGCCCATCGCCGCGGTGGCGTCGAGATCCTGGTGCAGCGTCTCTCCCGAAGCTCCCAGCAGCACCCCCTCGTAGAGTGAGAACCACGGCAGATCCATCGCCACCGCGATCTCGGGTGCCGTGAGGTAGTGCCCGGCGATGAACGGCTCGCCCTCTTCGTGGGCGCGGACGACGCGATCGCGCGCCTCGCTGATCAGCTTTCCGAGCAGGCCCGCGTGCCGCAGCTCCGGGTCGTCGCTGTTCTGGAAGAGCTCGTAGACGTTTCGATACTGCTCGCGATCCTTCCGAAACCTGGCGATTCCCTTGCTCTCCGGAGGTGACATGGCTACTTCCCCATGGTCTCGATGAAGGCCTGGACGCGCGTCTTCAGCTGGCCCGTTCCCTCGGTGACGTAGGAGCGCTCCAGGCTCAGGAAGGGGATCCCCGCCTCCTTGAGGTCGCCGCCGAGCAGATAGTGCTCCACGTTCCACTGATCGCAGAACACCATCTTCTCCCCGACGATGCCGTCACAGCCGAACTCGCGGAAGATCTCGATGGCGAATTGCGAGCGCCGCTCCTGCGAGCCGAAGAGCCGGGGACAGCTTGGACGATCGGCAACGTAGTATCGCGCCAGTGCCGCCAGCGGGTCGTCGACGTCCTCGTCGACATCTTCCCACATGAGCCGCGTCCCAAAGCAAGTGACGTCGGCGACCACGAGGCCGCCCATCCCCTCGATCGTTCGGACCCAGACCGGGTCGTCGAGGATGCCTCCCGTGATCAGCAGCCTGGCCCGGTAGCCGCCGGCTCCATCGCGCGCTTCGAGTTCCTCCAACAGGGTGCGCAGCAGCTCGTTGTACCGCTGCTTGGGCATGGCGGTGCCGGCGACCATGACGCTCAGCAGCTCGGCGCCGCTGATCGGCGGGCGCTCCCGCTTTCGCAGCTGGTAGAGGCTCCGCTGCAGGCTCCTGGTCTGGTTGGCCAGCTGGATCGCCTCGCGCACCGCGTCCGTGGTGATCTCCACGCCGAAGTGCCGCTCGAGCTTCCCCTTGAGCAGGCTGAGCTCCCCCGTATACCAGGCGACCTGGTCCGGCCCGGACTGGCGCGGGAAGGTCAGGAACTCGATGAAGCTCGTGGGCACACTGCGCTGCCAGACGTCGTACAAGCGCCGGATGTGATCGCAGCTGTTGACGCACACGACGCCATCGAGGAAGTCAAAAGCGCCCTCGAGCCCCAGACTCAGGCAGTGCCGGGGAAAGCTGCAGTTGAGGCTGGTGAGCCAGGCATCTCCCGTCTCGCTACCGGTGCTGCCGGTCGCGCGCATCCGGAACGGGAGCAGCCCCGCAGCCATGAACAGCTCTTCCGGAACCATCGAGCAGAAGTACCCCACCACCTTGCCGCCCCGGTCCTTCCACTCCCGAATGGCGGGGCTCACGATGGACCGCGCGGCTTCGACGAACCGGTCGAGCGCCTCTGATTCGTCTGCGCCCCTGCTCACTTCTTTGCCCCTCCGGGAGTCGAGGGGACGCGCCGGATCGACGTCCTGCGCCGTGCAGCGGAATGCCCCGAGCGCCCGCCGGGCGCGTGGAAGAGCCCCGCGATCAGCGCGAGGGTGTCGTCGCTCCGGCTCTCCAGGGAGCGCTTGGGTGCCTGCGTGATCCAGTCGGTCACCACCGCCACCAGGATCCCGACCAGAGAGACAGCCATCACGCGAGGCTCGAGGACGGAGCGGACTTCGCCGCGCCGGAGGCCGTCGCGGAAGATGCTTTCCAGGAAGGCGAGGAACGCGAGGTGTCTCTCGGCCACCTCCTCCCCCAGCTCGGCCTTGACGTTCCAGAGGAGGCCCCCCGTCACATTGACGTAGATCTGGACCAGGTGCTTCTTCGCCTCGAAGAACTCGAAGAAGCCGCGGACGAACCGCTCGATCTTCTCGCGCGCCGATGCGCCGGCCTCGGCGGCCTCTCGGAGATACGCCTCGATTTCGGCCATGCGACGGCGCACCACCGCGGCAAAGATCGCGTCCTTGCTCTCGAAGAGGGTGTAGAGCGTGCCGGTGGCGTACTCGGCCTCCGCGGCGATCTCCTGCATGGTCGCCTGGTGGAAGCCCTTGTCGGAGAAGATCCGCTCGGCGCACTCGAGCACGTGGTCGCGCCGCCAGGTAAGAGCGCGTTCCTGGCGAGAGAGCGCCTTTGCCTTCTTCCGGGCGGTCATCCCACGGCTCCTTGATACCAGATAACGAAAATTATAACATGATATCAATAAAATGAATATTAATTCATCTCGATCGAGAGCTCGGTCGAGAGACGGGTAGCGGCATATGCATCGACGGAGGTTCCTTCAGGGGGCCGCGGCGGGCGCGGCGAGCCTCGCGCTCGGAATGTGGAAGCTGGAGCCGCGCGCCGCCGGCGCCCGGAGTGTCTCTCGAGCCGCCACGCCTCCGGTGTACGACGGCTGGGCCGACGTGTATCGAGCCAGGTGGACCTGGGACAAGGTGGGGCGCAGCACGCACTTCGTGAACTGCTGGCCGCAGGCTCACTGCGCCTGGAACGTCTACATGAAGGACGGCATCGTGTGGCGGGAGGAGCAGGCCGGCGATTATCCGCAGACCCGGCCGGACGTACCCGACTTCAACCCACGCGGCTGCCAGAAGGGCGGGTGCTACAGCGAGCGCATGTACGATCCCGCCCGCCTCGAGTACCCGCTCAAGCGCGTGGGCGAGCGCGGCTCGGGCCGCTGGCAGCGGATCGGCTGGGAGCAGGCTCTGGGGGAGATCGCCAGCTCGCTCATCGATACGATCAGCGAAGAGGGAAGCGACCGCGTCATCTTCGACCTGGGACCGCTCTATACCCTCGGCGTGCTCTCCGTCGCACAGCAGAGCCTCGCCATGCTGCTCGACTCCGTCAGTCTCGACCCCAACACGGAGATCGGCGACGGTGGCCGGGGACTGGCCGAGACCTTCGGAAAGATCTGCTTCGATCGCTCGGGCGACGACTTCTTCTTCTCCGATCTGATCCTGATCTGGGGCGGCAATCCACTCTACACCCAGATACCGAACATGCACTTCCTCACCGAGGCTCGCTACAAGGGCGCAGAGATCGTCTTGATCGGGCCGGACTACAACCCCTCCGCCATCCACGCCGACCTCTGGGTTCCGGTGAAGCCCGGCGGTGATGCGGCCCTCGCCCTCGGCGTCGCACAGGTGCTCGTCTCGGAGGGCTTGATCGATCGGGACTTCGTCCGCCAGCAGACCGACCTCCCCCTGCTGATCCGGGAGGACACCCGGCTCTTCCTGCGAGGCTCCGACCTCGAGCCCGATGGAGACGAGGAGGAGCTGTTCCTCCACGACGCCGAGCGCGGGGTGGTTCCGGCCCCGCGCCGGAGCCTCGATCTGGGAGAGCTGCGCCCCTCGCTCGAAGGGCGCTTCGAGGTAGTCCTCGGTGACGGAACATCGGTCACCGTGCGCCCGGTCTTCTCGCGCCTCCGGGAGCAGCTCGCGGACTACACGCCGGAGAAGGCCTCGAGGCTCTGCGGCACCCCGCCCTTCCTGATTCGCGATCTCGCGGGCAGGCTGGCCCGAGCGAAGGCCGCGTCAACACTTTGCACCACGATCTTCTCCAAGTACTACCACGGCAACCTGGCGGTGCGCGCCCAGGCGCTCGTCTTCGCGCTGACCGGCCAGTTCGGCAAGAAGGGAAGCGGCCTCGCAGGCCTCTCCTTCATGCTGCAGGACGGCCTCCAGAAGGTGATCCTGTCGGGCCTACCTCTGGGTAGACAGCTCTCGCTGATCACCGACGCGGTCCTGGAGATGGCGCGGCTCTGGCTGCGAGGCTACACCGACGAGATGATGGTCTACGAGCGGTACCGCGGCCTCTACGAATCGGGTGAGCTGATGTCGGGAGCGCTGTTCTGGTACGTGCACGGAGGCGTGGTCCAGGCCAGCGACCAGCTCCAGGACTGGGACCCCCATCTCGGGCGACCGGTGGGTGAGGTGCTGGAGGAGTCGCTCTCGAAGGGTTGGCAGCACGTGTGGCCGAGGCCCGGGAACGACCCGCGCGTCATGTTCGTGATGGGCAGCAATCCCCTGCGAAGGGTTCGCTCCTACCCCCTGCTCCTCGAGAACCTCTGGCCCAAGCTCCGAACCATCGTGACGCTCGACTCGCGAATGCCCACGACGGCGCTGCACTCCGACTACGTCCTTCCCGTGACGGGCTGGTACGAACGCACCGAGCTCAAATGGGTGACGGGAGTCACACCCTTCATCCACGCGGGGGCGAAGCTCGCAGAGCCGCATCACGAGTCCAAATCGGACTGGGAGATCTTCTCGCTCCTGGCGAGGACCCTCCAGCAGCAGGCACGGGAACGGGGCCTCGCGACCTTTCTCGACCGCCACGGAAACGAGCGCCGGCTGGACGACGTCTACGATCACTTCTCCCGGCAGGGCGACTTCGGCCCGACCGATGACGACAAGGTCGCCGAAGCGCTGCTCGCGAACTCGAGCAATCTCGAGGGCGTGACCTGGGACCAGCTCAAGGAGCGGGGTTGGGCGCGTTTTACGAGTCTCGGCACCTCTCCCATCGCGATCGGGTCCGCCACGGAGATCCGCCCCGACGACACCATCACCCACTTCACCAAGCACGTCTTCGAGAAGAAGCCCTGGCCGACACTGTCCCGGCGGATCCAGTTCTACCTGGACCAGTCTCTCTACCTCGAGATGGGCGAGGAGCTGCCCAGACACAAGGATCCGCCGACCGCGGGGGGAGACTACCCGCTGGTGCTCTCCGGCGGTCACACGCGCTGGAGCGTTCACGCATCCTGGCGCGACGACGCGCTCATGCTCCAGCAGCAGCGGGGGGAGCCCGTGATCCACATGGGTGTGCTGGATGCGGAGGCTCGGGAAATCCGCGATGGGGACATGGTGCGGGTCTGGAATGACCTGGGCGAGTTCCAGGTGATGGCCAAGGTATCGCCCGCGATGCGCCCCGGCATGCTCGTCATCTACCACGCCTGGGAGAACTACCAGTTCCGTGACGGCGTCGGCTATCAGACCCTGATTCCATCTCCTCTCAACCCGGTGGAGCTCTCCGGCGGGCAGTACCACCTCCGCCCGATGGCTCCCTGTCTTCAGCCGAGCCACACGGACCGGGACACGCGCGTCGAGGTGGCGCGGCTCGAGCCGTCGCCGTCATGAAGCCTGCCGATCCGCTCGTCGGAGGAAAGTCATCGTGATCATGGAGCAAAGCGAACGACGATACTGGGACATGGAGATCGAGCCCCTGCTGAACACGCCCAGGATGCGCGAGATCCAGTGGGAGAAGCTTCAGGAGGCGATCCGCTACTGCTACGAGAAGGTCCCCTTCGACCGCAAGCGCATGGAAGCGGCGGGCGTCAAGCCGGAGGACATCCGCTCCTTCGATGACTTCGCCCGTGCCATCCCCCATGCGGGGCAGGCCGAGTTCCGCGGGCTGATTGCAGAAGTCGGAATGGACATGGACAGGATATTCGGGGAGCTGTTCGGCGAGGAGCGCCTCGCGGACCTCTATCTCCTGACGACCACGTCCGGGACGACGGGGGTCCCGACACCCTACCCCTTCTTCCGGAAGGGCGTGGAGCGGCACTCCGATCTCCTCGCCCGCAGCTCGTGGCGCATGGGCATCCGTCCCGGCGACCGGATCGGCATCTGCTTCGGCCTCAGCATGCACGCGGCGGGCACGCCCAACATCCTCTGGTATCTCGACTTTCCCGGTGTCACCCTGGTCCCGATCGGCGCAGAGGCGGGTACGGAGCAGATCCTTCGGCTGCTCAAGCTCTTCAAGGTCAACGTCTTCATGGGCACCCCTTCCCTGGCGCTGCACTTGATCGAACGCGCCCCCGATGTCCTCGGCGAGCCGGTGAAGAGCCTGGGACTCAAGATCCTCGCCTGTGGGGCGGAGCCGGGGGCGGGGATCCCCGAGGTGCGGCAGCGGCTCGAGAGCGAGTACGGGGCAAAGGTCTTCGATCTGGGGGCGGGAATCGGCGGGTCCTGCGATCATCCGATCTATCAAGGCATGCACTGGTTCGCGGACGACTTCGCCTACTACGAGCTCGTGGATCCGGAGACGAAGGAGCCCGTCCCGATGGAGCACGGGGCTACCGGCCTCGCGGTGATGTCACCCCTGGAGCCGGAGCACGCCCTGTTCTTCTGCAATCTTCGGATCACGATGGGCGACATCCACCAGGTCTTCACCGATCCCTGTCCGTGTGGGCTTAGCGGGTTCCGCTACCGGATCGTGGGTCGGTCCGACGACATGCTGAAGGTCAAGGGGGTCCCGGTGTACCCCGCCGCCATCGAGGGGGTGATCCATGCGTTCGTGCCGCGGGTGACGGGCGCCTTCCGGATCGTCCTCGAAGAGCCGCCCCCCCGGGTCGTTCCTCCCCTGAAGCTCAAAGTCGAGCGCGGAGAGGGCATCCAAGCGAGCGACCTGGCGGACCTGGAAAGGGAGATCCAGGAGAAGATGCACGAGGACGTCAAAGTGCGCCCGGCGATCACCTGGCTCGAGCCGAACACCCTCGAGCGCGCGACCAAGAAGACGCAACTGCTGGAGAAGCTCTACGAGGCCAAGTGATCCTCACCGGCGCGAAGGCCGCAGAGGCGGCTCCTGGAGTATCATCGGCCCTCGTCAGCGAGAAGAGAGGAGGAATCCCATGCCCAAGATCCACAGCAAGGAGTTTCCGTGGTTCTCCCCTTCCGACCTGAACCGTCGAAGCCACGCCGTCGAAGCCGCCAAGCTCATGATGAACGCCGCGCACACCGCTCCCGTCACGGGGGGTGTCGACCACATGGAGGCCGAGCTCGTCTGGGGCGAGGAGGAGCAGGTCGAGATCGCAGAGAAGATGGAAGAGCTCTCCCATCGCCCCGAGAACAAGCAGACCGGCGAGCTGTATCGAACCGAGGCGATCATGGCGCGCGAGGCGGACTGCATTCTGCTGCTGGGCGACATCCGTGGGAGGAATACCCCCTTCGATGCGGACTGCGGCTTCTGCGGTGGACCTCCTGGATGCGGCTTCTTGTACTCTCGGCGCAGGACCTCGGCTGGACAGATCGACCACTCGGACAAGAGCCTGAGCGAGACGCTCATCGACGGCCCCCTGTGCCAGATTCACGTCCAGAACCTGGGCTACTCCGCGGCCTCTGCGCTTTGGATGGCGCGCACCCTGCTCGTCGACGCAAGGCCCTTCATGACGGTGGGAGTGGCAGCCAGGAAGCTCGGCTATTGCCGCGACTCGGAGTTCGTGGTGGGAATCCTCGTCGCCGCGACCTCGAAGAACCCCTTCGTCGACGTTCACTACCACTACGGTGTGGTGAACATGGCCCGGATGGTGGACTCCGCTCGGAAGCACTACGTCATTACCAGGCAGTTTGCTCCCGACTACCGGTTGGTCCCAGCCTCGAGAGCTGGCAGGTCCACCAAGAAGGAGCAGGAGTAACTCATGTCGATGATCGAAGGCCGCGCTTTTGCCCAGGAGAGGTTGCTGGATTCCGCGGGCCACGTCCTGCACGCCTACTTCAAGGCCCCCCAGGTGACGGCCCGCCTGAATCAGAAGGCCGTTCTGGTTCACGGGGATGAGTTCGCCCCCATGCTGGAGTTCCTGGAGAGGCTCCAGGAGAAGATGGGTTCCGAGGCGATGAAGAACACCTTCTTCCCGATGTACGTGGACTACATGTGCTTCAAGACCGCGATCGAGGAGGGGCGCCCCCCCGTGGTGCTGGTATTGGGAGCAGACCTGGGTGCGGGGGATCTGGCGTGGGACTGCGGAGCCTGTGGATTCGGCCGGTGCGCCGATTTCAACCGGTACAAGAAAGAGCACGGTGGGCTGGGACGGCTGGGGGCCGGGCCCTCGTGTGCCTGGAAGAACTTCGACTACGGAATGGCCTGCGACTACGCCTGTGCCGCAGCATGGGAGTTGAACGTCGAGAACAGAATCCTGGGCACCTTTGGGCTAGTGAGCTTCGCTCTCGGTTATCTCGAGGACGTCACCGCTACGCTCGCCCTGGCCTTGGGTCCCGCGGTCGAGCTGTGGTGGTACAACCGACCGTCGTTGGCGCAGTGGCGGGATCAAGAGCACATCAGCGGGTTGTTTCGGAAGAACTACGCGTTCCACCACCAGATGTTCAGCTCCGACCTCAGGCCGCGCGTCAAACGGGACGGCGCCTGGTGGGAGGGAGCCCCGGAGTACGTGCGTATCGAAGCCGATGAGGAGTACTCCCGGTATCAGGAGCAGATTCAAGGAATGCTGCTCGAGACCGTGCTGGAGGTCCGTCCCAAGGTGGATGCGATGAAGGCCAATCTGAAGGCCAGCTCGGAGGAAGCTCCGTAGGATTCTCGACGGTTTCCTGGCTCAGGGTAGCGAGCGGTCGCGGGTTGCCTTCGAGGGGGACCCGGAGTCTCCGCGGATCCGGGCTGGAAAATCGCTCTCTCTTGCCTTGCCGGTGTTTCGCCAGCACATCGGATCCGAGGCGAGGTAGTCGCCGGTCATCTGGTACGCCGCACCGCGGCATCCGTAGCAGTCGTCCGACTTGTCGCAGGCGGCGCAGGGTCCCTTGATGGTGTGCTCATGGTCGCGGAGATCCCGCATGACCTCGCTGTCCCGTATGATGCTCGTCAGACGTTTCTCGCGGATGTTGCCGACAGCGATTGGTACTCCGACACAGGGCATCACGTCGCCGTTGGCCATGACCAGGCAGGAGAAGCGGTGGCGCAGGCAGGCATTGCCGACGAGAGGGGGCTGAGGATCCCATGTCCGGCCGTATTTCTCTCTGTCTATCCGCGCGATCTCATCGAACAACGCCTGGAGCTCGCGTGGGTCGGGGTACAGCCATTCGTTTTCGGTCGCGTTTCCCTGCGGCGTGATCATTTCGAGGTACGGGACTATCTCGCGGTCGCGCAGCCATTGCCAGAGCCGGGGCATCTCGGAGATGTTCTGTCTGCAGATGATGGTGCTGACCGCCAGAAAGGGCCTCTCCGAGGGATATCCGCTCGATGACAGGTTCTCGAGGGCGGACTGGATGATCTCGTGTGAACCCGGCACACCGGTGAGCTCGTCCTGGAGATGCTTGTCGAACGAATTCATCTTGAGCGCCACGTTGACACCGAGCTCGAACAGCCTCCTCGCGTTCTCCGCGGTGACGTTGTATCCGTTCGTGAACATCTCCGCTTCCAACCCGCGTTTTCCGATGAACTCCAGCATTTCGAAGAGGGCGGGATAGATCATCGGCTCACCACCCAGAAACACGATCTTCCCTGCCCCGAGGTCCTGCGCCTGCGCGATGACGTCGCGGATCTCCTCTCTCGTCATCTCGTCCTTGCAGACATCCTTGCCCGGCACGTAGCAGTACGCGCACTTGAAGTTGCACCTTCTGCTGAACTCGATCTCGATGGAGAGCAGCCGATCGTTCTTCAGAGCCTCGTCGATGTGCTGCCGGTCGAACTCGAAGCTCGGAATCTTGCTGTTGCAGCTGGACATCGTCAGATGGCCCTCAGATCCTTGAATCGCATCGGTTTCCGGAATTCTGGGAGGTAGATTCTCTCCCGCAACTCCCGCTCTTCTTCGACGCGAATCTCCGGCTTGATGCGTAGACGGGCCTGCAGCTTCTCCTGGATCGTCTCGACGGTGCCGTCTCCACTCATGGAGACGTGCACCGTCAGGTGGTCGGACGAGCCGTCCTGGCTCGATACGGACACGTAGTACTCGCTCACGAAATCCAACTCGGACAGAGCTGCGAAGACGGCCTGCGGGTATACCGTCGTACCCTTCACCTTCAACATGTGCTGTTTTCGGCCCAATATGGGGCCGAGCCGCACACTGTTTCTCCCGCAGGAGCAGGGCTCATCGATCAGTAAGCTCACATCCCCTGTTCTGAAGCGTATCAGGGGCATCGCCTCGACGTCCAGCGGAGTCACGACTACCTCGCCGACGTCTCCGGGGGCGAGAGGGCTCCCCTCATCGTCGATGATCTCGATGATTGCGAGGTCGGGATGCAGGTGGCCGCCTCTCTGAGCAGGGCACTCACAGAAGGTCGTGACTGTTTCGGACGACGCGTAGGTCGAGTAGACGCGCGCGTCCCAGGCTTCCTGTAGGTCCAAACCGACCTTCACGAGGGCCAGATCTCGATCCCTGATCGGTTCTCCGATACACACGATCTTCGACACGGAAGTCCCGGCTGGATCCATTCCGGCGTCCTTCAGGTACAGGCCGAGTCCTCTCACGAAGGTCGGAACACCGACGATGACGGTCGGGTCGAGTCGCTTCACGACCTCGGCGTGGCTCGCCATGGTTCCATGACCGTTGCGGACGGCGGCCGCCCCGATGGCCCTGATCCCGAGGAAATACGCCAGGCCGGCGACGAAGCATCGGTCGATGGTGCAGGTCAGCAGGACGGTGTCGTCCGCCGACAGACCGCAGCCGAGAAAGGATTTCTCCTCGTTGTACGCCAGGCGTTCGAGATCGTATTCGGAGTACATGACCTTCGTCGGCTCGCCCGTGGTTCCGGACGACAGGACGATGTCGGCGATCCGGTCCGGCGTTACCGCGCACATCTCGTCGTTGTGTCGCTCGATGTCTTCTTTGGAGGTAAACGGCAGCTCCGCGAGAAGATCCGCGATGCTCTTCGTCGAGCCGGTGTCGATGTCGGCAAGGGCGTCCCTGTAATAGGGAGAGTTGTGTTTGCAGTACTCGATATGGGCGCACAGCTTCTGTCGCTGAAGCTTCTCGATCTCTCGTGGCGAGGAGTACGCGATCTCCATATGTCTCTGTAGCCGCATCGAATCGTCCTCGTACACGGTCGGAAGAGCCGATGGTAACGGGGTGGGCGACGTCTTTCAGCGCGAGCGAGGTCCTGCGTCAGCATCGCCAGCGGACAGCGGATGGATTCTCGCGGTACCTGGTTGGAGTATGCCGACGTATGAGAGGGAGGGCCCCTCGCTCCCGTGGGGTTTGCCCCCCCGCGAGGGCTTGACGAGCGTTCAATCGGATGAGACACCCAGCGTCGCAGGCGAGGGCTCTATCGCCCGAGTCGCTCGAACACCCTCTCCGGCGTGTCGCCCGGCTGCGAATCCATGAGCTCCGCCGCGCCGAGCTGGCGGGCGAGCCGTTCGTAGACCCCGTTCCCGTCCTCGATGCTCCGAGACGCCAGCTCTCCGGGCAGAATCCGCTCGACGACCACCTGGACCTCTCGCTGGGACGCAGTTCGGGAATCGAGCCCCGCGGCCTTGAGAGCCAGGCGCGCGGTTCCACGCGATTCCAGGCGCGTCATCGAGGTCGCCGCCTCGAGCTGATCGCACAGCCACCCGAAAGCCACAGAGTCCGCCATCGTCAGCGCTCCCCCGCGGCGGCCGATGCGGCGATGCGCTTCAGATAGGACCCAGGCGGGAAGAAGGCGAGCCAGATGGCGGCGGAGGCCAGGCACGAGAGAACCCCGAAGAATGCCAGCGCCCAGGTGGCAATCTGATCTCCGCCGCCCAACGCCATGCTGGCGAGCACCACGGGCACCTGGATCGCGATGCAGCCCGAGGCGATGGCCCAGAGGAGGATTCGATTCGCCGCCACCGGGTCCGCCAGCCCCAGCCGAAGGAGACCATCATCAGCCCATTCCACAGCCAGTAGAGAGGATGGCTCGTCGCAGCCGGCCGCATCTCCCGGACCTCTGCCGCGAGAAGCAGCGCGATGCCCAGCAGAAGGACTCCAGACAGTGTGCTCGCCCAGAGGCGATCCGGTGCGAAGACACGCCAGATCAGCACCACCACCGACCCTGTGGCGAGACCCCTACACACAGCGACGCCGAGTGCGGCCGCGGACAGGAGGCTCTCCGAGAGCGGCGCGTGCATGGCCATCACCCGGAGGAAGCCTAGACCGAACCCCCCGCAGAGCAGCGCCACGGCGAGGAGCAGCTCAGGAAGACCGCGGGTCCGTCTCGCCAGAGCGAGGAGCCGAATCCCCAGGATCAGGCCCACGACCGCGAACACGAGACCACCGGCCATGGCTAGAAGCCTCAAGGCAGGACCCCTCCGGATGGATTCGGATCTCTCAACCGACGGGTCGGATCCCGCACTTGAGCAAATCCCCCCGTTCGCCCTTCATGGCGAGGCGATCGTCAGGCATTCGCCATCGTCCTCGAGGTAAGGAGATCCGGATCGGTGAGCACGATCTTTCTGCAAAACGCCTTCCTTGCCAGCAGCTCATGAGCCGCAGCGGCGTTCTGTAGGTCGAAACGTCGCGCGACCACGGGCGAGATCTCTCCTTTGCCGAGCAGCATGAGAAGTCGGCCGAGATCGTGGAGGAAGTCCTTCGGATGGCGCCGCTTTCGCATCTGGATGCTGTAGAGCTTGACGGCTCGTCCGTCCGGAAGACAGAGGAAGCGCGAGTACCCTCCTCGAATCGGCAATGCCGCCACGGTCTGGCCTTCGTGGAAACCGCGAACCTTCTCACCGAGCGCATCGACCCTTCCGACGACGTCCCAGCCCAGGGTGAAGGGCGGACGCCTGCGCTCGGGATGAACCCCCTCGCGCATGAGGAGATCCGCGAAGGAGACGCCAGCGGCAAGAACTCGAACGCGCACCTCGCCGACTCCGGGTCGCGGGACCTCTTCCTCGATGACTCTCAGATACTCGGGACCACCGAAGCCACTCACGATCACCCGTTGATTCACCATGGCGACGATTCTACCTGCTATTCGGTCGCCTGAAGCAGACCTCTCTTCCTGGTCCGCGGATCGGCAAGCCCGGGCTCGGGCGGGGTGCCGTTCTTTCACCTGGGACCCTCGACGCTTTCCGATCCGCTCTCTACGCTGTCCACCCGGGAGCCGGTGATGGAAAGCAGGCAAGTGAGGCCGGAGTTCGAGGAGGTCTTCGCGCAGCATCGCACGGCACTCCGGCGCTACATCCTCAGCATGGTTCGAGGTCACGCAGAAGCCGACGACCTGCTGCAGGAGACGTTCGTTCGGGTACTCCGCAAGCTGGATACGCTCGAAGACCCCGCGATGCTCTCCCCGTGGCTCTACCGGATCGCCACCAACGTCTCTCGCGACAGGTTCCGCAAGACGGCTCGCGATCCCGTGCAGGTCGGAGGCGATGGCTCCGAGGACGAGACCGCGGTCGACGACGCGCGCCTGGCCGATCTCTTCGAACGCAGCGAGATGAGCTCCTGTGTGCAGGAGTTCCTCCACGAGCTCCCCGACCACTACCGTTCGACGACCCTCCTGCACGATGTCGAAGGGATGACGATTGCCGAGATGGCCCAGATGCTCGACGCCACGCCGGGGGCGCTGAAGATCCGCCTGCACCGTGCCCGTGCCAAGCTCCGACAGGCGCTGCAGGAGGCCTGCGCCTTCTCGCACGACGAGGACGGCGTCTTCGTCTGCGAGCGGAAATAGCGCCTCGGGCCCGCCGTCTGGCCTCCGAGAATCGGCCGGTATTTCGGGCGGATACGCCTCCGCGGACGATTCGAGAGAAGGAGGTGGCGGCGAACTCGACCGCGTGGCCAAGCTGCTATCAGTCGGCGCAGCCTACGCCGTGAGCTGCACCGAGGCACTCGACGAGCACCTTCGCGCCGCGCGCATGGACGGGATCACCGAAGAGGAGATTCAGGAGGTCATCGAACTCGCGGCCTTCATCAAGGACAAGGCGGATCATCACGTCCGAAAGCTGGCGGAGTTCGAGGAAGCGAACACCGAGTCCGACTCTCTGGATCGGGGTGCCGCTGCGTCACCCTGCTGCGGGGCATCCGACACAGAGGCAGAACCCTCGTGGGCGGCCCTCGCCAGGCAAATGCGAGCGTGTTGCGGTTGAGCTGCCCCGCCTCACCCTGACGAGTCACACACCGTCGAGACCGGATCCCAGGGTCATCGCTCGGTTCCGGCGCCAGGGTACGTGTCCCGAAGGACGCGCGAGATCAAGACCTCCTGGAAGCGCTCCGGCTCCTCGAGGTTCGGCGCGTGCGCCGATCTCTCGAACCAGATGATCTCCTTACGCGGGGCCTCGAGGACCTCGAAATACTGCTCGACGAGCTCGAAGGGCGTATCGTAGTCGTAGCGACCCGTCAGGAAGTAGACCGGGACCTCGAGCCGCCGCGCCTGTTCGAGGAAGTTCACCTCGAGCATCTCGGCATACATCGCCTTGACGAGGTCACCGCGGAGCAGCGAGGGGAGCACGGTGAGGACGTCGAGCAGCGAGTACTCCGGTGAGAGGGCCCCACGGAGGATGAAGGGGAGCATCGATCCGTCGTGGACGACACCCCCGAAGCGATCCAGCCATCTTCGCTGAACGAACAGCTCGGAGACGTCTGCCTCGTAGGGCGGCCTGAGCCGGGAGAGCTCCCGGATTGCCACCTCGTCTCCCATCTCTCGCGCGCGCCTCAAGGCGAACTCGTAGGAGAGCTGCTCGTTGCTTCGCATGTTCACCACCTGGCCCATTCCCACGTACGCATGGAGTCGCTCGGGGTGATCGCGGGCCACCAGGGTTCCGAGGATGCTGCCCCAGGAGTGCCCGAGCAGATAGATCCGCTCCTCCTCGAAGCGCGCGCGCAGGAAGTCGATCAGCTCGAGCGTATCCGCGACGAAACCTTCGATCGTGAGCGAACCGGGTGGGACCTCTTCCCCAGCCGACTTACCCGAGGCGCGCTGGTCCCAGTGCACGACGACGAAGTGCTCCTCGAGGCGAAGCCCGAAATCACGGGCCAGCGGCAGCTCCGGCGAGCCGGGACCCCCGTGCAGGGACAGGAGCACCGGGTTGTTCCGATCCTCGCTCCGAAGGTAGATCCACTGCCTCACGCCGCCGAGCTCAACGCTCTCGAGGGACTCGATGCCGCCCGGGGCGGTGATCCGTGTTCCGGCGGCGATCCGCCACTGGGCGTAGCTCCGATAGAGGAGTCCCGCCGCCGTCACGGCGGCGAGGACCGCGAGAAGAACGAGCAGCCCGCGCTTCAGCCAGTGGAGCATTCCGCGGAAGCGATTCCTCATGCCGCCCTTCCCTCCCCCTTCAATCCCTCCGCGCCTCGAGCTCTTCCCAGCGGGCCAGCAGCTCGTCGGCGAGCTGGCGCGCCGCCTCGAGCCGTGCACCGAGCTGGGACACGTCAACGTCGCGGCGCTTGTAGGTGGCCGGGTCGGCGAGCCGCACCTGGATCTCCTCGACCTCTACCTCGGCGGCCTCGATGCGCTCGAAGAGCCCGTCGAGCTCCCGCCGCTCCCTGAACGTCAGCTTCTTCCCGGCGGTCTCTCCGCCCTTCCCGTCCGTCTTCGAAGCGCGGCGACCGTTCGTCGCGGCGCTTCGGCGCTCTCCGGAGCGTCGTCTCCCCTCCGCCGCCCGCCTCTCTCGATCCCGCTTCTCTCGATACTCGGAGTAGCTGCCGCGGTGGAGATCGACTCGCCCCCCGTCCTCGAAGGAGAGGATCGAGGTGGCGACCCGATCGAGGAACCAGCGATCGTGGCTGAC
Source organism: uncultured Spirochaetales bacterium (assembly GCA_964615365.1). Taxonomy (GTDB): domain Bacteria; phylum Myxococcota_A; class UBA9160; order UBA9160; family UBA6930; genus CAVXZE01. Next base: position 58,698 of record CAZTOU010000001.1, on the reverse strand, counting down.
GATCAGCGCGCTTCCCCGGTACTCGAGCAGCATCGCCTCGAGAGCGCCGAGCGTCGATACGTCGAGATCGTTGGTCGGCTCGTCGAGCATCAGCAGATTCGCTTCGTCGCACAGCAGCTTCGCAAGGCAGACCCGCGAGCGCTCGCCCCCGGAGAGCACGCCGACCTTCTTGCGCTGCGCCGCACCATCGAACAGGAATCGCTCGAGGTAGGAGCCGGCGCGCAGCTGCTCATCGCCGATCTGGATGTATGCGCGGTCCCCGACGGCGGCCTCGCGCAGGGTCTTCTCGTCGTCGAGGCCGCCGCGGCCCTGATCGAGATAGCCGATCCGCGTGTTGGATCCGATCTCGACGCTGCCGGATCGCGGCTGGAGATCACCTTGCAGGCCGAGGAGCAGGCTCGTCTTTCCGACTCCGTTCGGACCGACGATGCCGATCCGATCTCGCGGGACGAGATCGAGGTCGAGGCCTTCGACGAGGACCCGGCCACCGCGCTCGAGCGTGAGGCCCGACACGCGGAGAATCGTCTTGCCCTGGCGGGCGGCCTCGGCGCGGAGGTCGGCGGTTCTCTCCCGCCTGGGCGCGTCCTGCGCCAGGGCCTCGAGCGCGCGACCGACCCGCGCCTTCTGCTTGGTGCCCCGCGCCTTCGGCCCACGGCGAAGCCATTCGAGCTCGCGTCGCAGGAAGTTCTGGCGATTCCGTTCGATCCGCTCGGCTTGGGCCTGCCGTCCGGCCTTCGCCTCGAGGTACTTCGCATAGCCGCCGTCGTAGCTGGAGATCTCGCCAGCGTGAAGCTCGAGTGTCCTCGTCGTGACTCGATCGAGGAGGTAGCGATCGTGGGTGATCAGCAGCGCGGCGCCGCGGAAGCGTTCGCGGAGATGCTCCTCGAGCCACTCGATCGCCTCGACGTCGATGTGGTTGGTCGGCTCGTCGAGGATCGCGAGATCGGGCTCGGTGACGAGCACACGCGCCAGGGCGACCCGTCGCCGCTCCCCGCCCGACAGCGTTTCGACGCGCCGTTCGGCGTCCTTGATGCCGAGGTGGTCGATGATCGCCTCGGCCTCGTGCATCCGCTCCCAGCCGCCGAGCCGTTCGACCTCTTCCGCTGCGGCTGCCTGCCTCTGAACGAGATCGTCCATGTCGCTGCCTCGCACGTCGGCCAGCGCCTCGGTCAACTCGTCGTAGTGCCGCTTTGCGGCGCTCCACTCGACGAGGTTCCCGAGCACTACCTCCCGCGCGGTCTGGCCTTTCGGGAGCCGCGGTTCCTGGTCGAGGAGCTCGATGCGCCTCCCGCGTCGCTGGGAGATCGAGCCTCCGTCGTACGACTCGCAACCGGCGAGAACGCGGCCGAGAGTGCTCTTTCCGCAACCGCTCAGACCGATCAAGCCGACGCGTTCGCCGCGCCGGACCGTCAGCGAGACGCGCGAGAGAACCGTGCGGTCGCCAAAAGACTTGAGCAGCTCTCGGCAGTCGATGACCGGCATGAAGAGCGAGGGTAACAGTCGTTTCCGCGCATCACCCCCCATTCAGGGGGACTTTCCCAGAAGCGGGACCGGTGCCAATCTGCCGTGATGCTCCCGTCGCCCGTCTCCTCGGCAGACAGACTCGCCGTCGAGCTTCCGGTCGACCCGCTTGGGTGTGGTGAAGCGCTGCGCTGATCGTTCTCATGTTGTCGCCTCGGCCGTCCGATGGTGAGTCTCGTGAGATCTCTCGTGTCTCCACGATGCAGGGAAGACGATGCGGGAACGACGATCCAGCGCAGGCTCCGTCCTCGAACGCCGGCGAGCTCCGAGGCACCCCCTTCGAGTCGACGCCCGCTACTCGTTCGCCGAGAGCACGGGCGCGGGCACGACCGAAGACCTCACAGTGGAGGGATGCTTCCTGCGTAGCGACACATCCGTGCCGCTCGGCGCCGCGGTCGAAGTCGCTTTGGATCTGCCGGACGGCGGCGGCCCGGTAGAGGCTGCCGGACGGGTAGTAAGAGTCGCCCGTCGAATGGACGATCCGCTGGGCTTCGCGGTGGAGTTCGAGTGCCTGGATGATTCGGCTCGAGCGCGGATCGCCGCGCTCGTCGAGCTGGCGCGAGTCAACCTGATGGCGCGGCACGGGATCTGAAGCCGATGTCTCCCCAGCGGCCGGGCTTCCCGCCTATTCGCCGAAATTGCCGCGGATGAAGAGGGGCTTCATCTCGAGCCTCGCGACGTCATCCTCCATCTCCACCTGCGACGCGGGAGGCCCGAGATCCGCGGCGGCAGCGAGCACGCGCGGCAGGACTTCGAGGTCTCCGGGCGTATTCAGGAACAACCCCGGCCGCGCCAGAACCCAGCGGACGGCTCTCTCGAGCGCGAGGGGGTCCTCGATCGGCTCGTACCACGTCGCGCGAGGCCCGGGGTCCCCATCCCAGCGCCGTCGCGCGACCGACTTGATGGTCTGCACCGCCACATTCCCCGCGCGGCACCGGGCCAGGAGGTCCTCCACGGCGGCCGCGTAGTCGGGACTCTGCATCATGGTGAAGTTGTACGGGAGCAGCACCGAGTCGAAGTCGAATCGCTCCAGGCTCCGCAGGTGCGCTTCGGCGACTCGCGTCCCGTGGCCCGTCACGCCGATGAAGCGAACCAGGCCCTGCTCGCGAGCCTCGATCGCGGCCTCCAGCGCCCCGTCCGGACCCATGGCGACTTCCCACGCCTCCGCGTCCACGAGGTGGTGCAGCTGCAGCAGGTCGACCTGGTCCACGCGAAGCCGCTCGAGGGAACGCTCCAGCTCTTCGCGGGCTCCCGCTCGCGTGCGCTCGCCGGTCTTGGTCGCGAGAAAAAACCTCGTGCGGTGCTCCGCCATCCACGGGCCGATCCGCAGCTCCGCATCGCCGTAGGCCGCGGCCGTATCGATGTGGTCGACGCCGTACTCGAGCAGGGTCTCGAGAGCGCGATCCGCCTCTTCCTGCGTTACTCGAGAGAGGGCAGCCGCACCGAAGATCGTTCGTGTGCTCCGATGCCCGGTTCGTCCAAACGTCTCTTTGGGAATCATCCTGCCAGCGCCTCTGGGCCTTCCGTTCCGCAGCCGCTCGGCAGCCGCGGAGCGCATCGAGAGCGTTCACACCAGGCGATCGGCAACGAGTGTATCGGATCCCTCCTCGTCCGGTGGCTGGAGTTTCCTGGTCCCGGCCCTCCCGCCTGCCCGGATCCACGCCACGGCCTCCATGCGGGAACATCCGGTCTGCAAGCTCTGGAAAACGCTCATCTCTGTGGAAGCCGCCGGGGCCCGGTGCCGCAGCACTGACGTCCCAGTTGGCGCGATCCTTCCCTGGGGAGGTCCTGCGCGCAGGGCTCAATCCGCAGCCAAGGGGCTCCGATACACCGGGGGGCAACCAGGTGCAGGCCCCGATGAACAGCGATCCGTCCCGAATCGAAGCCGATCCGACGCCGCCTCCCGCTCCGTACCGCTTCCTGGAGTCGATGCTGGGGCGCCGGCGAAGGCTCGGGATGGACCCGCGTTACCAGCTCCGCGTGGCGTGCACGGCCGAGGAGGCGGAGTTCCTCGAGAGCCTGGCGGACCGCGTCGAGGCCGCGAAGGGCGAAGACGAGGCGGCGTCGATTGGTGCCGAACTCCGCGACCAGGCCGCCCGCAAGCACCTTCGACTCGAGCGGTGATGCTCAGCGTGCCATCGCTCCCCGCGGTGGGAGGGGGCGGGCGGGCTGGAGACGCCGCAGAATTGACGGCCCTCTACGACTCGCCGAGCACGCGTTCTACCTCTTGAAGTAGGTCAGCGTCAGAGGGCCGGCCTTCTGGGTGATCTTCCCATCCCTGAGGGTCGCGGTCGCCTTCTGGGGAATGTCGAGCTCGATTCCGCCCTCGTGGGTGGTCTCGACGCTCAGCGTTTCTCCGTCGAGCGACCAGGTTCCCCTGGTCCTCTTCTCCACGCCCATCACCATGGTGGTGGAGGTAAAGGTGCCCCCCGACTCGAGGATGATCTGGCCCTCCATCCTCATCGGCCCGGCGGCGATCTCCATCACGTAGGTGCCGGAGCCGGCGCGACCACAGCTCACCAGTGCGATACCCAAGAGGACCATGAAGACCGTCGGATTCCTTCGCATCATTCCTCCTGGTTCGATTCCGTCACGCGAGAGCGAGCCTCGCGAGCGCCGTGAATCCTAACAGAGCCGCGCCGCCTCCCGCGACCTCGAATGCGCCATCGCCGCGGCGACGTCGTAGGAGCACTTCACCTGGCCTCGAGACCGCTTCTATCCGAGGTGGAGCCCGCAGTCCGGGCATTCGACTTCTTCCGGCGCGAGCGTCGCGCCACAGGCCGGGCACCTCTCCGCCTCGCCTTCAGTGAGCGCCGGAGCTTCCTCGGGGAGAAGCTGGGCGGCGATGGAAGCGTCGAGCTCCCGGGCCGGGGGAGCGTGCTCGCTCCGGACGTGGAGCCCGAAGAGCTGCACGTCGCCAAAGGCGTCGGCCCGTTGACCTTCGGGAGCGTCCTCGACAACGGCGGGATCGATGCGATGGGCGACGCCCCCTCGCTGGAGTGCCCCGGACAGAGCGCGGATCCATGCGATCGGGGCCACGCGCACGCACTCGAGCTCGGAGGCGGGGGGAAACGCCTCGAGCACTTCCTCGGCGGGCAGCGCATCGGCGTCGACGAGGTCCACGTCGCAGTCGAGGCAGCGCGTGGCGACCCGCGTGTACTCCGAGCGGCACTCGGGGCAGTACCTGTAGCTGGGCTCGGTGGGCATGCGACCAGCCTAGCCCGCATTCCTCACCAGGTCGCGCGGCGAGGGCGCCGGCCCCGGAGCGGAGCCGGCGCCTCGTCCTCAGGCGGCCTCGAAGAGCGAGGCCAGACCCTGGCCGCCACCGACGCACATGGTGACGATGCCGTAGCGCTTGCCCTCCCGCTTGAGCTGGCGCAGCAGCAGGCCCGTCATGCGCGTGCCCGTCATTCCGAACGGGTGGCCGATCGAGATCGATCCGCCGCAGAGGTTGAACTTCTCGTTGGGGATGTCGAGCTCGCGCTGGCAGTAGAGGCACTGAGAGGCGAAGGCCTCGTTGAGCTCGATGATGTCGATGTCGTCCAGGGTGAGCCCCTGGAGCTTCAGCAGCTTGGGTACCGCGAAGACCGGCCCGATCCCCATCTCCTCGGGACCGCAGCCCATCACGGCGGTCCCTCGGTAGATGCCCAGCGGCTCCACGCCGAGCTGCTTGGCCTTGTCGGCGGACATCAGCAGCGTTGCGGACGCGCCGTCGGAGAGCTGCGAGGCGTTTCCCGCCGTCACGGTGCCCCCGTCCTCCTCCTTCTTGAAGACCGGCTTGAGCCCGGCGAGACCCTCGAGCGTGGTGCTGGGCCGGTTGCACTCATCCTGCTCCACCGTGAACTCCTCCTCGTAGGGCTCCTGATCCTTCTTGACCACCTTGCGGGTGACCGTCATGGGAGTGATCTCCTCGGCGACCCAGCCCTTCTCCACCGCCGCGGCGTAGCGCTGCTGGCTCTGGAGCGAGTACTCGTCCTGGGCTTCGCGCGACACCTTGTAGCGCTCGGCCACGATCTCCGCGGTGACGCCCATCGGGTAGTAGAGCCCGGGAAAGCGCTCCTTGGCCGTATTGTTGGCCAGCCGCGTGGTGTTCTGCGTGCCGTCCTGCATCATGGTGATGGTCTCGACGCCGGAGCCGATGGCGACCTCCACCCCCTCGTGGAGGATGGCGTGGGCAGCCATCATCACCGCCTGCGAGCCCGAGGAGCAGAAGCGGTTGACGGTCGTCGCCGGCGTTTCCTTGGGAAAGCCCGCAGCCATGGCGGCGATGCGCGCCATGTTCATGCCCTGGCACCCCTCGGGCATGCCAACGCCGGCGATCACATCTTCGACGTCGCCGAGCTCCAGTCCCGGGACGGCGTCGACCACCGCCCTCATGGTGTGTGCGAGGTAGTCGACGGGTTCGGTGAGGTTGAACGAGCCACGGTGCGCCTTGGTGAGACCGGTGCGCAGGCTTTCGACGATCACTGCTTCTCGAGCCATGAATTCCTCCAGAGGTTGACCAGCAACGATTCGGGCGCGTGATCGTAACGGTTTTATCGTCATCTGGCCCTCTCACGACGATGAGCTCGGCCCGCGCTCGCGGGGAGTTCGCGACGAAAAGCGGACTGCGAGTCAGGCGCGGCCCCGTCGCACCCGCGCATCTCGGCACGCCCGCGTCTACCCGGACGCTTCCGCCGCGTCGAGTACCTCGCGAACGATCCGTCCCAGCTCGTCGGGTCGAAAGGGCTTGGCCAGGTGATGAACCCCCTCCGGCACCCGATCCGAGTCGGAGGCGAAGTGGCCACTCACCAGGATGGCGGGCACCTTCGGCGCGATGGCCTGGATGGCGGCGAGAGCCTCCGCACCCCCCTGCCGCGGCATGGTGACGTCGAGGATCACCAGGGCGATTTCGCCGGCGGCCTCGCTGAAGCGCTTGACGGCCGCGATCCCGTCTTCCGCGAGGAGCACGCGGTAGCCGAGTCGCTCGAGGGATCCGCTCATCAGTCGCAGCACCGCCCGCTCGTCGTCGGCGAGGAGGATCGTCTCGGTTCCGCGCGGCGCAAGCGTCGCCCTCTCCGGCTCGACCGGACGCGGCCGCTCGTGTGCCGTCGGGATCAGCACCCGAAAGATCGAGCCAGAACCCGGCTCGCTCTCGACCTCCAGCCAGCCGCCGTGGGACCGAACCACCCCGTAGGCGATGGCGAGACCGAGGCCGGTTCCTTGTCCCACCACCTTGGTGGTGAAGAAGGGGTCGAAGATCCTGTCGAGTATGTCGGCGGCGATTCCCGGCCCGTCGTCCTGCACGGTGATCTCGACGTATCGTCCGGGTCGGGCTTCCGACCCCTCGTGGGCCTCGTGGGCCTCGACCTCGCGGTTGCCCGCCTGAAGGACCAGATTCCCGTGGCCCCCCAGTGCGTCTTGCGCGTTCACGGCCAGGTTGAACACCACCTGCTTGAGCTCGGTCGGATCGGCGAAGGCCGGCGCCACTTCGGGAGCGACCTCGACCGAGAGCTGGATCGTGCCCGCGAGGCCGGAGCGGAGCATGCGCTCCACCTCGTGCAGCAGATCCTCGACGTCGAGGGGGCGGGGCTGCACCGGTGTCCGTCGAGCGAAGGTCAGCAGCCCCCGGGTGAGCTCGGCACAGTGTTCGGCGGCTCGCTCCAGATCCAGGAGAGCCTCCCGCTGGGACGATCCTCCCCCGGCTTCCTCGAGAACCAGGCGGGCGTTGCCCAAGATGGTGGTGAGCTGGTTGTTGAAATCGTGGGCCACGCCGCCCGCCAGCGTTCCCAGCGTCTCCATCTTCTGGGACTGACGCAGCTCCGCCTCGAGGCGGCGTTCCTCACTCACGTCGCGCGACACCCACACCCGTCCCAGCATCAGGCCGTTCTCCGAGACGACCGGGCTCGAGAAGAGCACCAGGATCTGCTCGGGGGGACCCGAGAGGACGACTTGGAATCCGTCGATGACGCGTTCCGGGTCGCGCTGGGTCGCCTCGAATACCTCGAGGAAGGCGCGCTCGTCGTTGATTCGGGATGCGATGGACCGGAAGTACTCGCTCGCGTCCCGACCGATCGGCTCCTCGGTGTCGTCGTACCCGGCGTGTCGGATGCCGAGGCGGTTCACGATCGCGACCCGGCCCTCGGGATCGATGACGCACACACCCACTGGGGCGGTCTCCAGCACCGACCACAGGGTCCGCCGTTCGGCCTCCAGCATGCGCGCCTGGCGGCCCCTCTCCTCGATGCCCCGGACGTGGGCGAGGGTGAGCTCCTCGGTGGCAGCGGAGACGAGGCGGAGGTCCATGTCGTCGAAGCTTTCCCGCCTGCGCAAGCCGGCAATCAACATCCCGACCGGATGGTCACCGCTAGGCAGGGGCAGCAGCACGGCGGCCCGAAGCTGTAGTTGCCGTGCGGCGTCCCCTTCCAGGCGCGGATCGTTCTTGAGGTCATCGAAGAGGACAGGCTCTCTAGAGGCGAGCGCCAGACGAGCGAGCGGCTGCTCGAACGCGAGGCGCTGAAGGCTGGCTGGCAGAGGCTCGGGGAAACCGAAACCACAGACGAACTCGAGAGAACCTCCGTCCCGGGCGACCAGCCAGAATCCCGCCCCATCGAGCTGGAGTTGCTCCCGCATCGCCGTCGTGATCTCCTCGCAGAGCGGGACGGTCGACTCGTGAGTGGCGGCGGCCTCGGCAATCCGGCGCAGGAGAGCGAGGTCATGTACGCGACGGGACACCGCATCTCGCTCGCGCGCCCGCAGGCGCTCCATGAGGGCAATCAGCTGGAGCAGGGCGATCGCCACAGAAAGGAACACCCATGCGGACACCAGGAACAGGGTGTTTCCGCCGACCGCCCGGACCACCGCATCGACCCCGTTCAGGACGGCGATCAGACCGAGGGCGGGACCCAGGAGGCGTTCGGCGAAGAAGGAGGGCTGGCCAAACGCTCTCCGGGACACCAGGATCGCCGCGAGCGCGCAGGCGGGAAACTCGATCGCCGGAACCAGCGCGTAGGAGAGCGTCTGCTCACCGAGAAGCTGGAGTCCGAAACGCATCGCACCGAGGCCCACTCCAGCCGGAAGGAGCCAGCGGGGAATCCGGTGTCCGGAGAAGGCCAGCGCTCCAGCAAGCAGAAGAACCGAGAACAGCGAGCCGAGCCAGTGGGCCATCCCGATCGCCAGCTGGTACGACTCGTCGACCACGGTGAGAATGCCGGCAGCCCAGAGGAAGATCCACGCGAAGGCCCACATCGGCGCCGCCGCCGACCCCTCGATCCGCCGCAGGTAGAGGAACATCAGGACAACGACGCCGCCGACCAGGGCAATCAGCGCAGGTTCACTCATTGGAGCCTCCGATCGGACCGGGCGCCGCTACTCCCCGCCGACGGCCGGGTCGACCGACTGGCCGACCCTCTCTCCATACAATAGCGGTCAGTCGGCTCCTCGATTGGAGCAGAAGTGTGCGCTTTGCGTCCGCGGCGGGCGAGACACGCGAGAATACCCGCAGGCCCGCGTCAGAAGCTCCGGATTGCCCGGGGATCAGCCCGGGCGGGGATCGGGACGCGCGGGCGCCCCCGACTCCCGCCCCGGTCTACGCGGCGACCGGGTATCGCCGGTACTCGAGGGACAGAGCGCGGGCGGCGGCCTCGTGGGTGACGTGTCCGTCGTGCACGTTGAGGCCGGCGGCCAGGTGCGGATCGCCGGCCAGCGCCGCTTCCCATCCGAGATCCGCCAAAACCCTTACGTAGGCGAGCGTCACGTTGGTGAGGGCGAAGGTAGAGGTGCGCGGCACCGCCCCCGGCATGTTGCTGACGCAGTAGTGCACCACGTCGTCGACGACGAAGGTCGGCTCCGCATGGGTCGTCGGCCGGCTGGTCTCGAAGCAGCCCCCCTGATCGATGGAGATGTCCACCAGCACGGCGCCGGGCTTCATTTCACGCACCATCTCGCGCGTGACGAGCTTGGGTGCGGCGGCTCCGGCGACCAGAACGGCGCCGATGACCAGATCGGCGCCGAGCACCACCGACTCGACGACCTCCTCGGTCGAAAAGGCCGTCTTGAGCGAGGAGCCGAAGAGCGCCGAGAGCTCCCGCAGCCTGGTTACCGACCGGTCCAGGACCGTGACCTCGGCTTGCATGCCGACCGCCATCTCCGCCGCGTGGGTGCCGGCGACGCCACCGCCCAGAATCACCACCTTCGCGGGATCCACACCCGGCACCCCGCCGAGCAGCACGCCGCGTCCGCCATTGGCCTTCTGCAGGCAGGATGCCCCCACCTGCACGGACATCCGCCCTGCCACCTCGCTCATCGGCGTGAGGAGTGGGAGCGAGCCGTCGGGAGCGGTCACCGTCTCGTAGGCGATGGCGCTGGTACCCGACTCGCACAGCCCCCGGGCCTGGGCCGGATCGGCCGCGAGGTGGAGGTAGGTGAACAGCACCTGGTCGGGCCGCAGCATCGCGCACTCGTGGATCTGTGGCTCCTTCACCTTGACGACGAGATCGGCCCCGGCGAAGACCTCGTCCGCGCCATCCGCAATCCGCGCTCCGGCAGCCCGGTAGTCCGCATCCTCGAAGCCGATTCCAGCACCGGCCTGGGTCTCGACGAGCACTTCATGGCCCGCCGCCACCAGCTCTCGAGCCCCGGCGGGCACCAGCCCCACGCGGTACTCGTGAACCTTGATCTCCTTGGGAACGCCGACCCTCACAGCACACTCCTCATGGCCGCGGCAAACTGTCGATTGGCCCGGCCTTCGGAGCAAGAATACAATCGAACCTCTGACGGATCTTTGCGAATACTCGAAAATATGCTTCCAATTTGGCATTTTCTGTCTCACAATCTGCATATCTAGAAGTATTCTGCACAAGGACACCATGGACACCCACGATCGCGCCATCCTCGAGGTGCTTCAGCGCGAGGGACGCGTCACCAACGTCGAGCTGGCGAACCGAGTCCATCTCTCGGAGTCCGCCTGCTTGCGACGGGTGCGCACCCTGGAGAGCTCGGGGCTGATCGAGCGGTACACGGCCGTCGTGAACCAACAAAAGGCCGGGTTCCCAGTGAACGTCTTCGTCAGCATCACGCTCCTGCGCCAGGACCAGGCCGATCTCCAGTCCTTCGAGGAGGCCGTGCAAGACGTGCCGGAGGTCATCGAGTGCTATCTGATGACGGGGGAGTTCGACTATCTGCTGCGGGTGGTCGTCTCCGATGCCGCCGACTTCGAACGCATCCACAGCCAGCATCTCACCCGCCTTCCCGGCGTGGCGCGCGTGCAGTCGAGCTTCGCGCTGCGGACGGTGTGCAAATCCAGCGCGCTGCCGATTCGCTAGTCGATACCCCTGACCTTCGAGATTGTAGAAGGCGGCGTGCGCTGTTAGCTTTGAAGCGGAACGGGAGTCCGATCCGAGCGATCCATTCCGTTGCCCTGCCCAGCTCTCGGAGACGAAGCTTCGCACCATGACAAAGCGCGAGCAGCCGGCTCCCAGCTCCCAGGTCGACTCAGCGAGCGCCGACCGAGACTGGAGGATGAAGCAGTACTCCCCCGGCGACAGGGAGGGCGTCCACCAGCTCAGAACGGTGGTCTATGGAGAGACCTTCTCGGAGGACGACTGGGTCTGGAAGTTCGAGAGATCCCACCTGCGACCTGCCCGCATCTATCTGGCAGAAAGCGAAGGGATGATCGTCGGCCTCCGCATCTTCACCTATCGAGAAGTGAAGGTCCTGGACGAGGTCTGGCCCTCCATCGTCACGGTCGATGGGATGGTGCATCCGGACTTTCAACGACGTGGAATCTGGTCCTCACTCATGCGTGAAGGTATCGAGAGGCTGCGCGCGGAGGGGATCGACATCGCGCTCTCGTTTCCGGGAACGCACAGGCACACCTACGCTGGCTTCCTCAAGCTGGGATGGTCGGATGTCGGCCCGGTCCCGATGCTGGTGAAGCCCCTGCGGCTGGGCGGCTTCCTCTCCAGGTATGTCCGCAGCCAGCGGGTGCAAACGTCGGCAAACCGGTTCTCGAGATTCCTCGCCGGAACCCATCGAAGCAGGCGGTCGTCGAAAATCGGCGGCCTCACGATCGAGAGGATCCAGAGCTTCGATGGTCGCTTCGACTGGCTCTGGGAGCAGGTATCGCCGCAGGCCAAGGCGTCATTGGTGCGCGACCAGAAGTACCTGAACTACCGATACAGCGACAGACCCGGCGAGATCTATGCTCAGTTCGCAGCCTGCAGGGGGAAAGACCTGGAGGGGTACATCGTCGTGCGACGTTCTCTCGAGATGTTCGGCCTGTCCATCGGTCTGATCATGGACATGGGGACGACCGGCGGGGCAGACGTCGCCCGATCCCTGGTGGACGAGGCAGTCCGCTATCTGGACGGGCAAGAGGTCGACGCCATCGGCTGTCTGATGGTGAAGCACTCCCCGAACTACGGTGTGCTCCGACGAGCCGGCTTCTTTCCCGTACCGAGTCGTTTCAATCCGAGGGACTATCACCCCGTCGTGAAAGCGGACCCCTCCAAGTTCTCGAGTTCCGTGACGATGGACCGGACCGGCTGGTATTTCACCTGGGGTGATTTCGACGTTGGGTAGCCGGTGACCGCGATGCTCTCCTTGGGGGTGCTCCTCTTTCTGGTCCTGCCTGGGCTGCTGGTCGTGTGGCTGCTCTCCTGTGTCGTCCGCGAGTATCGAAGCGATCGCGTGCCGATCCTCCTCTACCATCGGCTGATCCGGCGCGCTTCCGCTGAGCGGGGGTCGGTGAGCGACGAGGAGATGATCTGGGTCGTCTACGACGATTCCTTCGCGGCCCAGATGGCTTTTCTGAAGGAGTCCGGATACCGCACACTGCACCTCGACGACTACGCGATGGTTCGAGCCGGGAGGAAGCTGCTTCCGCCCAAGCCGATCATCGTCACCTTCGACGACGGCTACGAGAGCAATTACACGCTCGCCTATCCGGAGCTGAGAAGGCACGGCCTCGGCGCGACGATCTTCGTCGCACCGGAGCCGGATGAGGAGAGCCGGAATCTGATCGAGGGGATCGACGCCTTTCTCTCGGACGCGCAGATGCGGGAGATGAGCGAGCACGGCATCTCCATCCAGTCGCACGGTCTTACCCACTGCATCCTGACCGAGCTCGACGACGACGGCGTCCGGAAGGAACTCACGGTCTCGAAACAACGGCTCGAGGAGATCACCGGGAACGAGGTGAACCATCTGGCGATCCCCAGGTCCGGCTACAGCCGAAAGATCCGCAAAATGGCCAGAGAGGCGGGCTACCGAACCGTTTGCGGCAACAACAAGGGCTCGGCCAGCGGCCTTTCGAGTTTGATGGCGCTCCCGAGAATCGTGGTGGAGCGGGACATGACGATCGAGGAGTTCCGCGATCTCCTGGGTCCTCGAACCTCGGTGATGCTGAGGATCGTCGGGAACCTGAAGCGCATCCCGGAACGAATCGGCGGCGCGAGGTTCTCGCAGGAGATTCGCAAGATCCTCTACAGGCCACCCTTCCTGGGGCTGTTCCGAACCTCCGCGCTCAAGAAGATCGTGATGGCGGGCGGGCTGATCTATGCCCTGGCGGCGGTCGGCTTCTGGATCCACGTCCTGCGGTTCTAGCTCTCTTCCTCGGAGACCAGCTTCTGCTGCGCCAGCAGCTCGAGAGGGAACGAGTCGTCCGTCAGGAACTGCTCCTGGTCCGGGAAGTATCGCTGGGCGTCGGCGAGAAGGACGGCGGTCTCGGCGGACATTCCCGTCGCGATGAGCGTGCGCGCGACGCGGATGTACTCGTCGTGGACCATCTGCAGGTGCCTGGGGGCGCTCCTCTCGCTCTGCGCGATCTCTTTCAGCTCGAAGTACTCGGCGACGCTCTGCGGGGGCTTCAGGATCAGGACCAGATTCTTCTCGTCGTCCTCCTCCAGCCGGCCGCGTATGGTCGCCTGGAAGAGCATCGGAGAGAGGTCCTCGTGGGTGATGTTGTAGTAGCGCTCGTAGGGCTTGTGCGTGAAGCAGTCGACCTCGTCGTCCTCGGCGATCGAGATGGCGAAGATGCTGCCGGGGAACTGGGCCCGGGAAGCCCGGTAGTCCTCCAGGACCGTCTTCCCCCAGGACCCGCCTGCGGTGCTCTTCGGTGCGGGTGCGGCGGGAGAGGAGACCGGCGCAGCGGTGGGTCTCGGGCTCGGCGGTTCCGGCGCCTGCAAGGGGCGGGGGCGCAGCCCGTACTCCTCCTGGCTCGATGGCCCTCTTCGATTCACCTCCTTGCCCGGCAGATGGGGAAAGCTGATCGTGATGGTGGTCCCCGCGCCGGGCTCGGAGTCGATGGAGAGCTCCCCCTGGAACTCACCGACGGTCTGCCGGACGAAGACGAACCCCAGGGAATGGAGCTCCCCGTCCAGCGACTCCTTGTCGGTCAGCAGCTGCTGCTTCTTCTGCGGCGTCATGCCCGAGCCGTCGTCGGTCACTTCCATGACGACCCGGTCCCCGTTGACGCGGGCGGTGGTGCGGATGATCCCCACCTTCTGGTCACGGAGCGCGTCGACGGCGTTCATGATCAGGTTGAAGTACATGCGCCGGAAGCGGGGCAGGTTTCCGCGCAGCACCGCCGAATCCAGCTGGGCGAGCTGGAGGTCGACCCGCGCCGAGCTCTTCTCGGCGACGTAGCCGTAGATGACGCCGCGCGTGAGTTCGTCGATCTCGGCCCCGACGTCGAAGTCCTCGACCACCTGCCCCGTCGCCTGTTCCTCGAGGAAATGGCGGATCCGGCGGCGCACTCCGCTGATCCAGTTGACGCAGTTCCGGTAGAGCAGACGCGAGCCGGCGGAGCGGGAGTCCGGAGGCAGAAAGTCCATGGTCCGGTCGATCCGACCCCAGAGCGGATTCAGGATGAGCTCGCAGATCGCGTAGATGGTGTCGATGTAGTTCCGACCGGTCAGCAGGATGGTCCGGTCCGGAGAGAAGTTCGTCACCGCGTTGGAATAGTCCTGGTAGGCCTTCCGCAGCCTGACGGCCTGCGCCTTGAGCACCTCGAGGTCTTGCCCGTGCAGGACCTGCGCCTGGTCGATGCCGTAGATCTCCAGATCCGTGTCGAGCGTCACGTGGAAGTGGATCACCTCGTTGATGAAGCGCTCCACCCGCAGATCGTGGATGAGGAACTTGATCTCGGCGACGTCTTTCTTGATGCCTTCCCTGTAATCAGCCATGGCTTCGAACTGACCCGCTTCTCCTCGAGATTCCGGTGGGGTGACGAGCACTTCCGCACCCGCCGAGCCTAGCGAACCCCGATATCGATGCCTATCGCCGCCGGTTCCCGCTTCCGGAGCTCCCGCCTCTCGCAGTCAGTGGATCTCGGGCTGGTCCGACATCCTCTCGAGCATCTGGGTGGTGATCTCCCCGACGACGTCGAGGTGTCCCGGACCGCAAGGGACCGCGTAGAACGCCTCCGCGAGAGCGATGTCGTAACGATTGCCGATTCCGGAGGCCATCGTCCGAATCAAATTCTGAACACCCGAAGCCAGCTGTTCCCTCTCACCCGCAGTCAGGTTCAAGGGATCCGCATCCGGCAGGAACCAGTCGGCCAGCATCTCGACCTGGGACTGATGACAGAGGATGCTCTGGATCTTCTTCTCGAAGGTCGCTCCGATGTCCACGATCCGATTCGGCGCCCGCTCCGTCGGAAGCATGTACCAGACCTCCCGGGGCTGATGAGGCTCCAGCCCGGCATCGATCTGGTCGGGAAAGTACAGGGGGAAGCAGGTGAACACCGCGACTTCCGAAGCGACCCGTCCGACGGTGATGTGGTCGGGATGGATCTCGTAGCTCATCCAGGGATCCAAGGTGACGATTCGATCCGCTCGGAGCTTGCGTACCCAGAAGGAGAGCTTCTCCTCCAGCGCCTCGGAATGCCTGCGGAGCTGCCCGTCGGGAAACCAGAACCCGATCGGCTCCTCTCCGCCGACCACCTCCATCGCTCTGACGAGCTCGCCTCTTCTCCCTTCGGCGACCTGGGCCCGGGTCTGCCCGGTGATCTTGGTCCCCATGCTCCCGTCGGTCGCGCAGACCGCGTGCACTCGATGGCCTTCCTCGGCCCACTTGGCCATACTCCCGCTCGCGAGAAACTCGGCATCGTCGGGATGTGCGTACACTGCGAGTATGTTCATGAAGAGCTCCTTTCTCCTCCGAGCGTCGCCGCGGGCCCAAGCCCGAGTCGGTGCCCCTATCTTACCCTTCTCGTGATGTCGTCCGAGAGCGGCGCGTTCCGCGGCCAGCTTCATTTCGGAGCGGGTGAGAGAGGGGTCCCGGTGGTGGTCTTTCCCGATGCCGACGCCCTCGGACGGGCGCTCGCCGGGGAGATCCTGGAGGAGGCCGAGAGGGTGCGGAGGGAGGGGCAGCGCTACCTGCTGGGCTGCCCTGCGGGGCGGAGCCTCCGCAGCACCTACTCCGCCCTGTCGACGCTGGCCGCCGAGCGGGGAGCCGACCTCTCCCGGTGGGTGATCGCGATGATGGACGAGTACCTCGTCGCAACTCCGGAGGGCCCCGAGCTCTGCCCCGCCGATGCGCACTACAGCTGCCGCGGCTTCGGCCGTCGGGAGATCCTCGATCGGATCAACCGTGGGCTGCCGCCGGCGCGACGGATTCCGCCGGAGAACCTGTGGTTTCCGGAGCCTCGCGACGCCCTGGGGTACGAAGAGCGGCTCCAGGCCGCCGGCGGGATCGATTTCTTCCTGCTCGCCGCGGGGAAGACAGACGGCCATGTCGCCTTCAATCCCGCTGGCACCACCCTCTCCGAGCGGACTCGGGTGATCGAGATCAGCACCGCCACCCGTCGCGACAACCTGGAGACCTTTCCGGACTTCGAGAGCCTGGATGAGGTACCGAAGCTCGGCGTCGGCGTGGGTATCGGCACCATCGCTCGACACTCCCGCCGCGTGGTCCTGGTCATGACCGGAGCGGACAAGCGCGCCGCGGTGCGCCGCCTCCGTCGCTGCGCCGACTTCACGCCCGAGTGGCCAGCCAGCTTCATCTACCGCTGCCGGAACCCCGTGCTCCTCGTGGACCGGTTGGCGAGCCCGGCTGCATAGCGAGTGGCCACGCTCTCCCCCGCCGAACCTCCCGATGGCCCGGTGCCGGCCCCCGCACCCGGCTCGTTGCGCCGCGCCTATCGCGAGTTCACCTTCGGGACCGGGCTCTGGTTCGGCGGCTGGGGAATGCTGCAGGTGCTGTTCTCCTGGCTCGTCGTCGGAGAGCTGCGGGCGCGCGAGGAGCAGGTCGGGCTCGCGCAGCTGGCACTGGTGTTTCCGGCGCTCTTCTTCCTGCTGATCGGCGGCGCTGTCGCGGACCGGGTCGACCGACGGCGCCTGCTGGCCGGCCTGCAGCTCACCGCAGGCGCCCTGGCCCTGGCCCTGGCGGCGGCAGTCTGGGCCGGCGCTCTCTCGTTCTCGCTGGTCATCCTGTTCGCGCTCTCGATGGGGACGGTCTCGGCGCTGGCTTTCCCGGCACGCGACGCGCTGCTCTTCGACGTGGCCGGCAAGAACCTGTTGCGCGCGGTCACGGGAATCACCTTGATCCAGTTCATCGGACAGGGAGCCGGCCAGCTCCTCGCGGGCTCGGCACGGTACCTGGGAAGCCCAACGACCTTGACTCTGGAGAGCCTGCTCTTCGCGATTGGAGCCCTGGGATTCATTCTGATCCCGCGCAGCATCTCTTCGCGCGCGCGGCGCGCCGGCCCGGTTCGGCCCGTGGAGTTCCTCGACGGCATCCGCGAGGTCCTCTGGTCACCCACCCTGCGCGCCGTCTGGCTTCTGGTGATGGCGGTCGGCCTCTTCTTCGCGGGGCCCTACTTCGTGGTCTTTCCCCTCTTGAACCGCGAGTACTTCGGCGGTGACGTCGGCGAGCTGAGCCTGATCTACGCAACCTTCCCGCTCGGCTCGATACTGGGATTGATGTTGCTCTGGCGGCGCGGCCTGGTGCGCCGACCGGGCCGAGCGATTGCGCTGGCCCAGGGAATCGCCGCGCTCACCCTGCTCGTCATCTCGGTGGGGATTCCCTTCTCTGCCACGCTCGTGGCCGGCACGCTCTGGGGGGTTTGCGGCGCCGTCTTCATCAGCACCGCGCGGACCGTCTTTCAGGAGAACGCCAGCGATGCGAACCGTGCGCGGGTGCTCTCGGTCCACATGCTGGCCGTCCTGGGGGCGGGAACCCTGGGCTCGCCACTCGCCGGATTCCTCGCGGCGCGGCTGGGGGCACTCGGCGCCTTTGCATTCTGTGGGGTCGGAATGCTGCTCATGGTGGCTCTGGTCTGTCTCCTCACCGACATCTGGAGCTACCAGGGACGGCTGTCCGGTTCCGGCGAATCACGGGCCCGGTAGCCGCTCTTCGGGCTGGAGCTACTCTACACTGCAGCCCGTGTTCCCGTCGAAGCGCGCGGTGGTCTCGGCGACGAAGGAGATCCAGGCGCGGACCGCTCTCTCTTCCTTGAGAAGCTCGGCGTCGACCTGTGCGACCACCCCCGGCATCTCGACCATGCATTGCGTCAGGCTACGCTCGCTCCTGTAGACGCACAGGCAGGCGCGCCTGGCCACGTACTCGGTGGCGGCGCCCGCCTGGTCGAGGATGGGCCGGACCGTGTAGATGGCCATGCCCGCGACCACCAGCACCAGGGCGAGAACGATCCACTTCCACCGGCCGAGCATCGCTCTGCCCCCTCTCAGCCCAGCGCCGCGGCGACTTCGCGGCTGGCGCGAAGACCGCTCTCGATGGCGCCGTCGATGAAGCCGTGCCACCCGCTGGCGTTGTCTCCACTGGCGTAGAAGATGCGCCCCTCCGGCCGCTGGAGCTCGCGCAGATAGCGGGTGAGCTGGCCGGGCCGGAAGACGCACCAGGTGCCCCGCGCGTAGGCGTCGGAGTTCCAGTCGTAGCCGACCGCCCACTCCACCTCCGCCTCGGGAAGGAGCCGCCGCACCGCCTTCTGGATCGCCTCGTCGTCGTTGATGTCGAGGAGCTTGCCGCTAGGTCCGAAGCCGATCAGCACGGTTCCCTCCGGATCTGAGAACTCGGTCTGGAGCGAGGTCAGCGGGGCCGGCCACGGCGCAAGCCCGGTAAAGCCGCCGAGATCACCCTTCACCCGGACGTGGAGCTTCACGCCGCTTCCGGCGTGGCCCTCGCCGACGGCGGCCCGCTTCTCCGCCGAGAGGGGTGGCGAGAACTCGATCTGGCCGAGCACGTTGAGCGGAATCGTGACCACCGCCGCCCGGGCCGAGACCGTCTCTCCCCCCTCGGTGGTGACGACGACCTCGTCGGCGCTATGTCGAACCGACTGGACGGCGGTGGAGAGCCGCAGCTCGGGCCGCCCGTCGGCGAGCATCCTCTCGATCAGCCTCCTGGTGCCGCCGCGAAGCCAATAGCGGCCCACCGAATCCGCGTAGTTCTGAAGGCTCGCGCCCGGGAGGGTATACCAGCGAAGCATCTCGAGCGCGCTCGCTTCGGCAGGAGAGCAGTGACAGGAGGTGGCGAAGATGGCCGCCAGGATGTCCCGCTGCTCCTCGGGGAGGCCCAGCCCGTCGAGGCGGTCCGTGACCGACAGGCGATCCACCTCCTCGACGCCGGGCACGAAGAGCTGATCGTGGGGGCGCGGGAGAAGTTGCAGCGCGTCGAAGAAGAAGGCGCCGGCGCCGCGAAAGGCCTGCAGGATGAAGTCGTCGGCGCTTCCCTGCCTGAGTTCGCCCGAGGTGACCCAGGCGCTCCGCGGGGGCGCGGTGAGGGCCGCCTCCTCGATCTCGAGACCGTAGCGGGTGATCTCTGTCCAGACGTGCGGCTGGGACCAGTGAACGAAGGCGCCACCCAGCTCGACGTCGTGTCCTCCCACCTCCGAGGTGAAGGTCCGACCGCCGAGTCGGGGGCGCGCCTCCAGCAGCAGCACCCGGAGCCCCTTCATGCGCAGCTCCCGGGCCGCCGTCACTCCCGCGAACCCGGCCCCGAGAACGATCGCGTCATAATCGGGGGAAGGGCCGGATCCCGCCGTCTCCACCGGCTCCGCGGCGCCCTGCTCCTCGCCGAGCGCGGGGTTCCCGCGCGCCAGTCCGGTCGCGGCCAGGGCTCCGAGGCCGGCGCTCTTGACGAAGCGCCGCCGCGTCCAGCTCCCGCGCCTCGAGCTCGTTTTCTCGTCAATCACTGGTTTGGTCCTCCAGGAAGCAGATGATCGCCTGTCGATCCTCGCTCCGCTTCAGCCCGGTGAAGGGCATCCAGTTGCTGTCGACAAACGCCGCCGGGTCCGCGAGGTACCGATCCAGCTTCTCGCGGTCCCAGGTGAAGTCGGCCTCCCGAAACGCGTGCGAGTAGTTGAAGCCCGTCGCGGTGCCCGCCTTCCGCCCGATCACCCCGTGCAGGTTGGGCCCGACGATGTGAGGGCCGCCGGCCTCGGCACTGTGACAGGGCTGGCACTTGAAGAACACCTGGTTCCCCCTCTCCGGATCGCAGACGGGAGCACCTTCATCGGCGGTGGAGACTAGCGAGGCCAAAACCGTGCCGGCAAGAAGGCCGACGAGCCCGCCGGCTCCGACGATCCGGAAACGCATACAGGTCCTCTCTTTCGGTGGCGCAGCGACACCATCCTACGGCGGCAGACCTCGGGGGGCTATGACGGGCGTCATAGTCGGCGAGATCCGGCCTGGCCCGGTCCGGGTCTGCCCGGTGAGGTATGTTCACAAGGGAACCTGAGTAGAGCCCTCACCCATCATTCTGGCTAGGAGCCTCGACATGAAGGTCATCAGCTTGGATCAGGCCGAGAGAGCCACGGTGGACATGGAAGGTGCCAAGGACGCCCACAAGCAGATTCCGCTGGGCCAGGGCGATGGAGCGCCGGGGTTCTCGTTTCGCGTATTCACCCTCGACCCGGGCGGCCACACTCCCTATCACCGGCACCCCTATGAGCACCTGAACTACGTGATCGAAGGCCACGGCGCGCTGATCGACGAGAGCGGCGAGAAACGCGAGATCAAGAAGTCCGACTTCGCGCTGGTCCTCCCCGACGAGAAGCACCAGTACCGAAACGAGTCGAAGGACGAGCCCCTCGTGATGATCTGCGCGGTTCCGAAGCAGTTCGAGTAGCCGGCGAGCCTCGAGAGGCGGGCTGCAACTCCTTCCCGAACTCCGCTCGGCCGGCCTTATCGACTACGTTCGCCTCCGGCTCACTGCGCGCGCCTTCGGCGCTTGCCCCTCGCTGCGCGCACAGCCCGTCCCGTCGGGACGGGCTGTGCTTGCGGCTAGAACGTGTAGCGGACGCGCATGAAGACTTCGTCGCGCTCCCGCACCACCGAGAGTCCGTTCTCCACGAAGGACTTGTAGGAGCCCCGACCCACGCGGTCCGGGAGGGCGATCGGGGCCAGCGGCGCCGTCTTGTCCTCGTACCGCCCCCAGAATCCGGCCAGGCCGAAGGTCGCGGAGAAGTTCTCCGTGAAGCGGTAGGTCACGGATGGCAGCGCTGCCCCCGAGTTCGACCGGAAGTCGTACACGAAGGTGACACCGGGAAGCAGCCGGTCCTGGAAGTAGCCGGAGGTGACCGTGAAGGTCGCCAGGACGTTGACGGGGCCGTTGCTGGTGAAGTCCTTCACGTAGTCGTCCACGTACTGGAAGAACCACTGGCTGTTGAAGAAGAAGGTCCGGTTCTGGTTGAGGAAGTTGATGAAGGTGGGGCGGTCCACGGAGAGGGTGAGGTTGAAGGTATCCGTCTCGGTGTTGCCGTCCCACGACATGGCGTTGGAGAAGGGCACTCCCTCGATCCAGGCGAACTCGAAGCCCCAGTTCGACTTGGTGACGTCCTCGGCGAAGTCCATGGAGAGGCCGAGCACGTTGCGCTTCTCCCAGCGGAGCAGCACGTCGGAGCCGCCGTGCCAGCCGAAGTCGCGGCGCCCGTAGCGGCCGTTGCCTCCCGCGAGGACCGAGTTGTGCTGCACACCCAGAAGGGAGTGGATGCCCCGGATGGCGCTGCACCAGTGTGGCTGGGCGAAGGAGCAGGCGCCGGTGCGGAAGGGATTGTTCGGATCGAACTCGTCGATTTCGACTCCCGGACGGTCGTTCGTGGAGTTCACGACCAGCCCCATCATCGCGTTCCAGGAGAGCACCGCCCCCTCGCTCCGGAACCTCTGGTCCGTGAACGGTTGGCGACGCCCATCCGGGTAGACGGTGCCGGTCGAGTCGGAGCCGGTGAGGGTGCCGTCGACCCCCGGATCGTAGCCGGGGTCGCCGGGGCCCCGGCAGCCCGGCAGGATGAAGGTCTTGCCGTTCTCGTAGCGGGTGCAGATCGGCCCGCCCTGGAAGCCCACTGTGCCGGGCTGAGCGACGTGGGTCCACCGGGTGTCCCAGTCGTAGAAAGTGCCCTCGACATTGGTCCACGACTGCACCAGGAAGCTCGCCTCGATGTTGAACAGGTCGATGCCTTCGCGGTCGCACCGGTTTCCGTAGAACGGCCCGCAGCCGAGCAGCGCCTCCTGCTCGTCCGTGAGGTAGCGGTCGAGACCCGAAAAGGCCCAGGCAGCGACCTGGGTGATGTTCAAACCATACGGGATGAGGTCCGCCGGGGTCAGTGGGAGGCCGTCGTTCACATCCGCCGAGAGCGGTACCACCACCGTCGGGGTGTCTATCCCGAACGTGTTCGAAAAGAAGCGGAGGATCGACGTGTTCGGACGCGCCGCCATCTCGTTCAGCGCGTCGAGCGTGGTCTGGGTGAATCCTCCGAGACCTTCCACGGCCGCCGCACCTCCTACGGCCGGGTTGGGGTGGCCGGACAGGATGTTGGTGAGCGCGATCATCACGAGCGGCTCGAACGCTCCGGGTCCGGTTTGCGCCCGGCTCTGGAACACCGTCTGACCGCAGGAACTCAAGTCCAGGTTCGAGAAGCCGACCGCGGCGCCGCAGATCGCCGCGAAGCGCGTCTGGTTGGCGGAGTGCATGGTGAGGGCGTTCTTCCGGGTCAGACAGGCCGGCTCGCCGCCGGTCTTGCAGTGCCCGGTGGTCATTCCCACGCGAGGCCGGCCCGTCCTCGGATCCACGTTGCGCGAGTAGCGGAAGATCTGGTCCGCGTAGGGGGAGGGGTTGAACCCGTAGAAGTCGGTGATGGCGAAGCTGAAGCGGTCGTAGCGCCACTCCAGGCGGCCGCCCGCCTCGATCCCCTTCCAGCTGTTCCAGGGATTCGGAGGCCGGATGGCGCCGGCGATGCCGTTCATCACCGTCCCGTGGACGAGCTGGCCCCAGGTGAGGTTGCAGACCGGAAGCGGCGCGTAGGGCTCGCCGCAGCGACCGAAGTCCGTCGGCTCGAACTGGTCGTACTTCACGGCCACCTCGAGACGAACGTCCTCGAGGGGGCCCACGTTGTAGAACGACCACACCGCCCGGAGCGCCCAGAGCGCGATCCGCGATTCCTCCAGGGTGGGCAGCGAGGCGAGGGCGAGATCGCGGGGATTCACCACATCGGTGGTGGCGAAGAGCTCCGTCTTGCCCCAGACGATGGTCTGCTTGCCGATCCGGAGCCAGAGCCGGCTGTCGAAGAGCTCGATGTCGGCGTAGAGCTCCTTCAGCTCCTTCTCGTCCTGCTGGCTGGCGCCGCGGTTCCACTCCAGCTCCTGCTGGCGGAAGGTCTGGTCCATGCTATCGAACTCGCCTTCCCGGATGTACTTCGCGAGCCGCATGTTGGGGTACCAGAGACCCTGGGCCACAGCCGGATCGAGCCGCCTGCTGGTATAGGGGATCTCCGGCGCAGGGTGGAGGTCTTGCGCGAAGGCCCCGCGGCTATGGGTGACCGGGTTGATGTCCCCGTGGCGCAGGGGGTTCGCCCGGTCCATCAGCGCCCCGAGCGGCTCGATCTTGCAGGCCGGATCCCAGGGCAGCACCTGGTTGCCGACGTCCATCACGGTTCCCTTTCTCTTCACGTTGCCGAATCGGCAGTGCTTCCCCACGTAGCGCTCGAAGACGTAGAAGAAGGGATCCCTGACGGAGTAGACGTCTCGGTCAGTGGGTTGGTTCAGCGTCCCGTCGGGCCCCGTGATGCCCGCCAAGGAGGCGAAGCCGGGAGAGTCCTGGAGCATCACCCAGTGCCGCGTGTCCTCGGACTCGTTGCGGAAGCCGAGTCGATTCTTCTCGTAGGGCAGGATCTCGCGGTATCTCCGGATGTTTCCATCCCAGGCGGTTCCGGAGTAGCCGGCGCGCCGGGCGTTCATCAGGCGCTTGGGGAGACGCTCGGCGCGGTCGCCGTAGGCGTCGGCGCTGGTGAAGATGCCGCAGGCGCGGCGCCACACGCAGTCGTAGCGCACCTCGATGCGGCCAAAGACGGAGATCAGATCGAAGGGACCCCAGCCGTCGGGCGCGACTTCGGCTTCGATCTCGAGGTTGAGGACGTGGTACCACTGGGCCAGGTCCCAGGCGTCGCCCGAGTGCACGAAGTCGCGGCCGAGAAACCGGATCTGCTGCTCGTAGAAGCCGTGGATCGAGACGCGATCCTCCCAGAGCTCGATCGCCGCAGCCGGTGTCCCGAGGACCATCAGCGCCGCGAGCGCGCAGACGAACCCAGTGTAACGAGACGCAGAAGCTCCCCTCATGTCCCCCCCCTGCTTCGCTTTTTTCTACCTATAGGGCGCGTAAGTGCACCGCGGTTGTATCACGTTCGCAGCCGCAGAACCAGCCTTCCTGACCAGAATGCGCTCTTCGTGAAGGCACTCGGCGTTATCGCGTAGACGGGGGGATTCGACCGCGGCAGCACGCCGCCTCGTTCGCTGAAACAGGTGCTACCAGCTCTCGGAGTTTCTGTTCGGGGGGTTCTTCCCCCGACACTGTTGCTCCCGCTCCAACCCTCCCTCCACTCGCGTCGCTCCGACCCGAATGAGGGGGGTGCGATGACGGGCGTCGCGCGATCGCCGTGACCGCAGTCCGGCCGTTTCACGCCAGCGTCAGAAGCCGGTGCGCTCCGCGGGTGCGCTCCTGGATCGGCAGGCCGTGCGGGCAGGCGCCGGCGCAGGGAGCGCCGCAGCCGATGCAGAGGTCCGCCTGCCGCTCGAGCCCGGCGTAGAGGCGCATGGCATCCTTCTCGTCGCCGTAGTCTTCGAAGTACATGCGGTACCGCAGCACGTCGTCGATGGCCAAGCCCTCCGGACAGGAATCCAGGCAGGCTCCGCAGTGCTGGTAGCAGTGCCGCGCCGCGTTCCGCCGGTCGTACTTCTCGAGCAGGGCGAGATCCTCGGAGGTCGGCCGTCCGCCCGAGGCGTGGAGGTACTCGTCCACGTGCTCGGGCTGGAAGAACGAGATCACCAGGCCGGCGACTCGGGGATTGCCGAGCACCCACTTGAAGGCGGCCTGGGTGTAGGAGTCGGCTTCGTCCCGACTCTCGAGGAGCCCGCGATGCCGGGCTCCCTTGAGTGTCTTCATCGCCACGACGCCGATGTCCTTCTGCGCCGCGCGCTCGATGACATCGTCCAGCAGCGGCCAGGAGCCGTGGTGGTAGGCGAGCATCATCACGTCGATGCGATCGCTCTCGATGGCGGCGTTCGCGACCTCCTCCAGCCGCGGGGAATGCGACGAGAAGCCCAGGAAGCGCACCTTGCCCTGCTCCTTGAGACGGTCGAAGGCCTCGTGCGTGTTCGGTGCGAGCAGCCTCTCCACCGAGTTGCAGCTGTGGATGTGGACGAGATCGACGTGGTCGGTCTGGAGGCGCTTCAAGCTCGCCTCGACCACCTCCACGTGCTCGCGGACGCTGGCGGTGGGCGCAAGGTGTCCCTTCGGCGTGCAGAACTTGGTGGCGACGAACATCCGGTCCCGGTAGCCCTTCATGGCCCGGCCGAGGAGCAGCTCCGAGCCCTCTTCCACGTAGTCCGGCGCGGTGTCGAAGTAGTTGACGCCCCGCTCGATCACGCGCCGGGCGATCTCCTCGCCACCCTTCTCGGCGCGGATCTTGGTCGACCCGAGCGAGATGTCGGAGATGCGCGCCTCGGTGCGGCCGAGCCGCCGGTACTCCCGGATGCGGGAGCCCTTCCACTTCGCCTGCGGGTTCGGATCCTCGGTGGGCGCCTCCGCGTAGGCCATCGGCATGGTCGTGGCGGCCCAGGGAAGGACGCGCGCGAAGCTGGCGGCAGCCACGCCCAGCAGCCCGCCCAGGCTCGCCCCCGCCCCGGCGAGGAAGCGGCGACGTCCGGATCGCAGCTCCACAGCTCCCGGAGCGCCGGCGGCGCGCAGCCCGCGCGCCCAGACGGCGGTGAGCACCAGGGAGGCGATCGCTGCCAGGACCGGGATCGCGAACAGCGACTTCGAGATCCGGTCCGGGATGTTCTCGAGGACCCGATAGAAGTACTCCCCGATGCCGTAGTACCCGGCCAGGAAGGTGAGGGTCCAGGCGGCGAAGACGATCCAACCGGAAAGGGAGCGGCGCTCGCCGCTGCCGGTCGCGCGTGCTTCGGACATCTCTCGACTCCTCCGACTAGGTCCAGCCGTATTCGTAGCCTGTCTCGTACATCGCCACGACGTTCTCCGGCGGACTGACCGCCTGGATGTTGTGGCACGGGGCCAGTATGTATCCGCCGCCTTCGCCGAGGATGCGGAGATTGTCGAGTACCTCTCGACGGACCTCCTCCACCGAGCCGAAGGCCAGGGTCTGCTGGTTGTCGACGGCGCCGTGAAAGATCAGATCGTCCCCGAAATCCGCCTTGAGACCTTCCCTCTCCATGCCCCGGCATCGCCACTGAATGGGATTCAGGATGTCGATTCCCGCATCGATCATCTCGGGAATGATCCTCCGGATCGCACCGTCGCTGTGATGGAATACGAAAGCTCCGGCTTGGTGGACCAGATCGATCATCCGCCGCATTCTGGGAATCAGGAACTGGCGAATGTGCTCGGGTGAGTACAGCAGGCTCTTCTGGCTTCCCAGATCCTCCGACACGTAGCTGCACGTCACCTGCCCGGGAATCTCCTCGTAGATGCGGCGCGTGTTCTCGTAACAGAAGTCGAACAGCCGATCGAGGCAGAAGTGGACCATCTCCGGGCTCTCCACCAGGTCCATCATCGCCTGCTCCTGTCCGCGCAGGCTCGTGTAGGTCAGAAACGGCTCCGATCCCCCGCCCTGGATCGGGCGCATCTCCTTTCCCCGGATCTGCTCTGGAATCACCGAGTAGTCGTACCAGTCGGGATCGGGCCAGCGGTCGTAGCTTCGCTCGATCTCGGCGAGGGTCCGGAACTCCGCCAGCGGGTGGTAGGTGCACTCGAGATACTTCCCGGCCTTGTAGTCCGCCCACTTGAATCGGCAGCCATAGGTGTCTTCGCCGAAGGGGAACTGAGGTCCGACGTACGCCGGTCCGACGGGGACCGGGACATCGAGGTGCAGGCGCTCGTAGAGGGCTTCGAGACTCTCGCATCCCAGGTGCTTCATCAACGAGTCGTTGACTTCTCCGGTGGCCCAGTAGTCCATCGGAATCCGGTCCGGTGTCTCGCGACGGAGGACCGCCAGCCAACGCTCGCGCGGGGTCATGCTCTCCTTCGGCATCGGGCGAGCTCCCCTTCAGCCGACGAGGGCCGAGAGCACCAGATCGGAGAGCCGCTGAAGGCGGTCGAAGTTGTTCGACTCCTCCAGGAGCCCTGCGGTCAGGCAGACGAAGACGAGCTCTCTCTCCGGATCGACCCAGAACATCGTCGAGCCCGCGCCGAGGCCGCCGAAGGTGCGCGGCGAGGTGGTGACCCCGAAGGGCGTCGGGAAGATGCCTTCGCCGCGCAGGAAGAAGCCGAGCCCCAGGAAGGCGGGGAACTCGTCCCACCCCCGGGCCTCGCGCATGTAGTCGAACAGATGGTTGGGCTCCGCGCCGGTGTGGTTCCGGGTGGCGAGGTCCAGGAGCGCGGGGGAGAGAATCCGCACACCGTCCAGCTCGCCGCCACGGCGCAGCGCCTCGGCAAAGCGGTAGACGTCGTAGACCGTCGCAACGCCCCCCCCTCCTGGAATCTCCGTCTTCTCGCCGAGGAGTACGTTCATGGCCTCGAGCAGCTCGGGCACGAAGAGACCCGGGCTCCGGTCGCGCACCACCACCGGGACCCTGCGCGCCGCCAGATCCGCGCGCAGGCCGAGAGCGGTGTCCTTCATCCCGAGCGGTGCGAAGAACTCGTCGGCCAGGATTTGACGGAAGGCACGCGCGCCACCATCGAGCCGACGCACCAGCTCTCCGAGGACCGCATGCGCCCCGATCGGGCTGTAGCTGACCAGGCGCCCCGGCGCGGAGAGCAGGGGTTGATTGGAGACGGCGGCTGCCATCGCTTGGAGGTCCCCGAGTTGGTCCGGAGGCAGTGGCGGCATCTCCGACGACATCCCCCCGGTCTGGGTGAGGAGATGCGCCACCGTGACCCGCTGCTTGCCCTTGACGCCGAACTCGGGGATGACTTCCGCCACCGGGGTGGTGAGCTGGATCTCGCCGCGATCGACCCGGGCGAGTGCGGCCGCGGCGGTGAAGGCCTTGGTGATGGAGAAGAGACAGTAGACGTCATCGGTGCGGGCCTGCCGCCCGCTCGCCCGCTCGGCGAAGCCGACCGCCTCGTGGAGGGCGATCTGGCCGCGCCGCGCCACCACCACCGCGGCTCCGTCGTAGCGCTCCGCGCCGACGTCGGCCTCGATGACCCTGACCAACCGCTCCAGCCGACCCTCGTCGAATCCCAGCTCGCTTGCGTTCACGCCACTCCTCCAAGTCCGCCGAGGGAGCCGGCCTCCCGTCTCCGCCGGTCGACAGCAGCGTCATTGTCGCCGTGGGCCGTCGCCACCGCCACCCGTCCGACCTCCGAAGGCCATTTCTCGACGGGACGGAAATCCCGCCGACTCCTATAATTAATGGTTGGTTCGTACGCGAGCTGAGAGAGGGAGAAGAGTCCATGCCCAAGACCCCGCCCAGGCTGAGGGATGTCTACGTCGTCGGCGTCGGGATGACGCCGTTCGCGCGCCACGAGGGTAAGACCGTCGTCGACCTGGGCAGCTGGGCGATTCGCGACGCATTGGGCGATGCGGGTCTCCCCTTCGAGGCGGTGGAGGCCGCCTGGTGCGGCCACGTGACCCAGGGATCCACCGCCGGCCAGAAGGTGGTCGGCGCCGTCGGTCAGAGCGGAATCCCGGTCATGAACGTCGAGAATGCCTGCGCGAGCGGCACCACGGCCTTCCGCGGGGCCTACATGCAGGTCGCCTCCGGTCTGGCCGATGTCGCCCTCGCCGTCGGCTTCGAGAGGATGGGGCGCGGGGCCCTGCCGATGCCCAAGACCCCGGGCGAGAAGCCCGAGGCCCCCCCGCCTGAGAAGGAGCAGAGCAAGAAGCCCCCGCCGCCCTTCCCCAGCCTCTTTGCCGGCCTGTTTCGGGAGCACAGCCGACGCTACGGAACCACGGTGGAGCAGATGGCCAAGGTCGGCGTGAAGAACCACCATCACGGCGCGCTCAATCCGCGCGCCCAGTACCGGGACGAGGTCACGGTACAGGAGGTGCTCGACGCGCGTGAGATCGCCGATCCCCTGACGCTCCTGATGTGCTGCCCCACCGGCTCGGGATCCGCCGCGGCCGTGCTCTGCAGCGAGGACGTCGCCCGCCAGGCCGAGGGCGAGGCGGTTCGGATCCTGGCCTCCACACTGGTCTCCGAGGCCGCCAACACCACGGGCGACGCCCTACACGCGGTCGTGGAGATCAACACCCGGGCCTCGGGGACGGCCTACGATCTCGCCGGGGTCAAGCCGGAAGACATCGAGGTCTGCGAGCTGCACGACTGCTTCGCCATCGCCGAGATCCTTCACTACGAGAATCTCGGATTCTGCGAGCGCGGCGAGGGTGGCAGATTCATCGACGAGGGCATGAGCGCCATCGGTGGGCAGGTCACCGTCAACCCGAGCGGCGGTCTTCTGGCCAAGGGGCACCCCCTCGGAGCCACGGGGGTGGCGCAGGTCTTCGAGATCGTCACCCAGCTGCGGGGCCAGGCCGGCGAACGTCAGGTACAGGGCGCCCGGCTCGGTCTGACCCACTGCCAGGGCTTCGGCGGCGCCACCGGCGTGCACATCTTCACCCGTTAGCGCTCTCGCGCCCTCGCCAGGGCGTCCGCCACCGAGGGAAAGTTCCCGAGATCCGTGTGGGGGAGGAAGAGCGCTCCGGTGTAGTGCTCCATGTAGGCCGGATCGGCGCTGAGCTCGATGTTGGTGATGCGGCGAGCGATGTCGAGCTGGCGCCGGCGGAACTCGCCGGAGACCGCACACAGGTAGGAGCCCATCAGCGAAGCAT
Organism: uncultured Spirochaetales bacterium; assembly: GCA_964615365.1. Classification (GTDB taxonomy): domain Bacteria; phylum Myxococcota_A; class UBA9160; order UBA9160; family UBA6930; genus CAVXZE01. Next base: position 28,958 of record CAZTOU010000001.1, on the reverse strand, counting down.
TGCCGACGTAGTGGAACTTCTCGCGCGAGAGATCCGGGATCAAGCCGATGGCGATCGCCTTCTCCAGGTCGAGGAAGCGGCCGAAGCCGCCGGCGATGTAGATCTTGCCGAGATCCGACCAGGTGAGCCCGAGCTGCGCCAGCATCAGCGAGGAGGCCGAGTAGACCGCCGCCTTGGCGCGAAGGACGTTTTCGATCCCCGCCTCGCTGATCGCGATCGGCTTGCCCGTCGGACTCTCTTCCGCGGGTCGGAGCAGGTACCGCGCCCGCTTGCCGTCGATCTCGACGAAGGGGCTGGAACGCGAGCGGTCGAGCTTCCCCGCCGGATCGATCCAGCCCGTGAGAAGCAGGTTCGCCAGCAGGTCGATGATTCCGGATCCGCAGAGCCCGCGCGGCGCGACATCGCCGATGGTAGAGCAGTCTGCCCGCCCGGTTTCGGGGTCGATCTCCACCCGTTCGATCGCGCCGAGGGCCGCGCGCATTCCGCAGTCGATTCCCCCTCCCTCGAACGCGGGCCCGGCGGAGCAGGCGCAGGCGACCAGGAACTCGGCATTGCCCATCACCAGCTCGCCGTTGGTGCCGATGTCGATGAAGAGACTGACGTCGGCCGCATCCATCGCCAGATCGGTGCACAAGAGCCCGGCCGTGATGTCGCCGCCCAGGTAGCTCCCCACGCACGGGGACAGGAAGACCCCGGCGTCCGGGTCGATGTCGAGGTCCAGCTCGGCGGCCCGGAGGGGAGGCGACTCGAGCAGCGTCGGCGAATAGGGCTCCAGCCGGATGTACTCCGGCGGGAGGCCCAGCGCCAGATGGACCATGGTGGTGTTGCCGGAGACCACGGCGCTCACCATCTCCGACGCCCGCACCCCCTGCTCGTCGGCCAGCCTGTGGATCAGCCGGTTGATCGTATCCACAGCCCGCCGGCGCAGCTCCTGGAGCCCACCGGCCCTGCGCGCGTAGTTGATCCGGCTGATCACATCCAGGCCGCAGGGGATCTGGGCGTTGTAGTCCGTCCGCGTGGCGAGGATCTCTCCCGTGCCCAGGTCGACGAGCTGGACGGCCACCGTCGTGGTACCGAGGTCGACGACGATCCCGTGGGCGCTCGAGGTTCGGTCCCCGGCCTCGATCCCGATGACTTGGAGGCGATCGGGCTCGCGAATCAGCGTCACCGTCGTCAGCCCCTCGGAGGCCCGCAGCGCTTCGGCGGTGGCCCGCATCGCCGAGAGGCTGTGCTCCACCTTCTGCGCACCCCACTCCCGAGACAGCTCCGACAGCGCGCGCGCGATGCGATCGAGATCGGAGAGCCCGTCCTGCAGCTGGGCGGGCGGCACCCGCAGCAGATGCTTGGAGACGATGGGATCGAGATCCAAACCCCCGGGCAACAGCTCTTGGAGGAGAAGCCGTTCGGCGTCTTCGCCAATCAGACCACCGTCTTCTCCCCCGACTCGCTCGGGCACCTCCACCGTCACCGGGGCGTCGAGGACGCGGGTGGTGCAGGCCTGGACATAGCCGGCATCGAAATCCTCGGCGAGTGGTGAATCGCCGGGGTCGACCCGCCCGGCTACGACGCGAACCAGGCAGGCGCCACAGGTGCCCTGCCCACCGCAAGAGGCGTCGAGATCGATGCCGGCCTGTCGGATCGCCTCGAGGAGCTCCGTGCCCGCGGAAACTTCGACGGAGAGCCCTCTGGGTAGGAACTCGACGCTGGGCATCAGGCCAGCTCGTGCCGCGGTGCGCTACGTGACACGGGCCTTGATGAAGGCATCGAGCTCCGACGCCTCCTGCGGACCGACCACCGCGGTCCAGCCCGGAAGATTCTCCTCGATCTCGCCGCTGATCGGGGCGAGGTAGCCGGGAATGATGAGGTCGCGTCGGGTCACCTGTGCCTCCAGCTCGATCTCCCGGCAGAACTGGGCGACGCTCGCGCCGGTGAGCTTGCCCGCCGCCCAGGCGGTGAGCACGCTCATCCCCTCGCACTCGGGAACCACCAGCCATGCGCTGATCCCGGCATTCTCGATCTCTCCCGAGACCACGAAGTAGGTCAAGGAGAAGTTGGTGGTCAGGAAGATCGGCGCCTCGGGGGTCGGCTCGCCGATCGGATAGAGCTTCGGCTCGACCTGGATCGGCTTCTGGGGATCGGTGTAGATGTTGAGCCGCAGCGTCATCAACGAGGCGATCTGCGCGGCGTCGAATTTCGGCAGCACACAGATGCCGCCGTACTTGTCGATCTCGTTGACCGCCTCCACGGTGCCGTCGAGGAGATCTTCGCTCTCGACGAAGCGGAGCAGCGGATACCCGAGTGGCCGGCAGTTCTGCCTGAGCGCCGCCCGCCGGACGATGGAATTGGTCTGGAAGGCCTCGGCGAGGGAGGAGGTCTGGAGCTGCAGGAGCAGATCCTGGAAGCCGGCTTCCTTGATCCTGTTCGCCAGCGCGACCAGCTGATCGAGGTCCGGAGCGGTCACGGCCAGGGCGTGCTGGTGCTCTCGGGCGATCGGCCAGAGCGTTTCGGCGCTCTCGGGGTCAGCCGAAGCGAGCACGCTGTGCGACCCCTGCACGGCCTTGGCCGCCGCTTCGAGCGCCGCCGGATCCCCGCTTCGCAGGACCAGGGGTCTCTCCGTCTCCTTCCACGCCCGGCTCGCCAGGGCCGCGAACTTCTCCGGGTCCGATCCCTTCTGCGACACCGCCACCATGTCGATGCGAAGAACCTCACCCACGCGCTCGAGTGTGTACTCCCGCACCGCCCCGAGCAGGGTATCCACAGAGGCCGTCTCGTCGGAGTCGTTCAGGTTGACGGCGAGGGCGGTCGGGTTGACGAAGGTCCGCTCGTGACGATAGAGCACGGTTTCCTCGCCGAGCGCGAGGGAGCGGTCGGATCCGAGCCGCAAGGCCCGGACCGGAGGCTCGTAGGCCTCGCCGAGCACGCGCCTCGCCTCTTCGGATGCATCGGGACACTGCGAGATCTCCGCCTTCCTCGCGGCGAGCTTCATGGCGAAGGCGAGACACGTGTTCGAGCCGCACTCCTTGCAGTTGGTCTTGGGAAGCAGCTTCTGGATCTGCAGGCCCGTGAGCGCCATGGCTCAGCCCACCCCGTCCATCAGCCGGTCGATCGCCCGTCGGGTCGCCGCCACCGCCTCGGGGTGGTAGAGGATCAGCAAGTCCGCGCCTGCGTAGAGCAGACTGATCGCACCGGCCAGCTCCCAGGCCGCGGCGCGCCGTCCCAGGTCGCCCCAGGCGGGGAAGTCGCTCTCGGGCGCCTTCCACTCCTTGATCTTGGCGCACTCGGCGCCCGGCGCGACGATCATGGGCCCGGCCAGCATCTCGTCCCCTCGGAGTCCGCTCATCCGGATGCGCTCCATCACCGAGTAGCTGTACTCCAGCCCGTAGCCCATCGCGCCAGCCATCGGGTCGATCACGATCTGCTCCCGCTTCGCACCCATGTCGGTCAAGAGGATGTTCAGCTGCTTGGCGATGTTCACGTCGATGGGGCTCTGCGCGGCGATCGAATGGCCGTAGGCGAGCGCCGCACCGGCGATGGTGCGGTAGTTGTCCCTCTCCACCCAGTTGAGCAGGAGATTCTCGCCCTCGCACGCCTTCGCCACCGCCTTCATCACCTGGTTGACGGTGTCGAAGTGATTGTGGCCAGTGACGATCAGAGGCACGTCGACGGCTTCCAGGACCGACTGCACCACCTCCACCGCCTGCTCGGGGCTTCGCTTTGCCTTCTCCGGATGCGTGCCCTCCAGGCGTACACTGATCAGATCCGCGCCGCTCTCCTCCACGCAGATCCGCGCCATCCGGGCCGGATCGTCCAACACCCCGGCGTAGATCTCGCGCAGCATCGGGGGGTACTTCTCGCTGACCAGGTCGAACACCTCCATCGCCACCAGGGGGCGGTTCGGCATCTCGCCTTCCCACAGGTGGAAGGGCATGGCGGTGGCGCCTCCGATCCGGTGGGTCCTGCCGCGAGTGCCTCCCTGCTCGCGCGTCGCCCCGAGGGTGGCCGTCCAGACCGGGATCTCACAGCGATCCCTCTCGATCGGGAAGGCCGCAAGCTCCGCGAGGCGCTCTCGCGCGCGGGGCGCGGGGCGCGGAAACGACGCGATGGCCTCCGCGGACTCGCCGACCGCCGCCGCAACGCCCGCCCCGGCGGAGGCCGGATCCGCGACGCCCAGAAACCTCTCGGAGAGGGTTCCGATGATCTCGCCGACGACCTCGCGCTCGAGGGATTCTCGAATCTCCTGCTTCAACTCCTCCGCCATCGTGGCCTTCAGCTGCTCGATCGCATCGGGAGAGAGAGCGCCGCCCGTCGCCTCGGCGACCTCCACCTCCTTCGTGCTCGGGACCGCCGGCGCCGGCTCCTCCTCGCCCGCCTTCTCCTCGTGCGGGGCTTCGCTCTCGGCGTAGAGACCCATGTCGTCCATCGCGAGGGCCGGATGCCCGCACCCCTCCATGTGCGCGCGGATCTCCTGGGGATCGATGGCGACGGTCTCGTCGGCGATCATGTCGACGACCTCCGGTGCTCCCTGGCGCTCGAGGCAGGCCCGGAGATCCTCACCCAGTAGATCCTTGAGCTCCTTCGGCATCCAGACCAGGCGCCTCGGTCCCCCCTCGGCGAGGAGGAACTTCTGGCTGCAGAGGAACACCTTTCCGCAGCCCATGAACCCCGGGGTCTGCTGGCCGCCGCCGACCGATCCCGCCAGGCTCGAGAAGCTCATGCCGATCGGCGTGTCCCCCTCGTACTCGCGGTTCACCACCATCACGCCGTTGCACTCGGGCACGTAGCCGCAGATCACTTCGAAGCAGCCGCAGCTCGTCATCGGACGGTCCATGATCGAGTAGCTGCAGATTGCCTCGATCTCCCCGTGGCTCTGGGTGTGGACGTAGTCGTTGACGTTCTGGAAGACGCCCTTCCGCGCGTCGAGGCACTCGCCCTTCGGGACCGGCTGGTTGGGGCCGGTCTCGTCGATCTCGTAGGCAGCCCTCCCGTCGAGCCAGTTGTAGGCTCCGCAGAGACCCAGCCGCTCGGGGCTGATGATGCAGACGTGATTGGGCGCAAAGGACTGGCAGAGCAGACAGGAGTAGAAGGTATCCACCGACTCGTCGGTCAGCGTCTCCAGCCGCCGGTTGCGTTCGTCATACACCGTACGAGCGACCGCGATTCGCCGCTCCACCTCCTCGGCTTCGGTGATCAGTGTCACCTTGACCTTGTCGACCAGCGCGGGGTACTCGCCGAGCAGCTTGGCGTGAAGAATCCTTCCGTAGTGCTCGAGCCGCAGTCCCTTCTGGAAGCCCTCCTTGGAGACGCGGGTCCAGACGATGTCGCGCTGTCCCATGTGCCAGATTCCGGCGGCGCCGTTCAGGAAGTGATGGATCTGACGTTCCAGGATCGGTTCGAAGTCCGACTGCATCTTGCGGCCGGCCACCTCCACCCAGATCCCCAGCGGCAGGGCCGTTCCCTCTTCCACCGAATCGATGTCGGGCCCGATGATCTCGATCGTCCCGTCGTCGATGTCGTCGAGACCAACCGAGGTGAGAAACTCGAAGGCGGAGGTCTTGTTTCCGCCGAACTCGACGCGGACGTCGGCCTTGCGGATGTGCTCCCCTTCGAAGGCCGGCCCGAAGGATACCGGTACCGGCACCTGGGAGATCCGGACCTTGCAGCCGCGCACCTCGAGGGCCTTCTCGACCATGGTCTCGTGCGGCACGCTGGATACCACGTGCTCGTAGGTACAGATTCCGGTCGGCAGGACCTGCGGGATGTCGGTGTCGGCGATGACGGGAAAGCCGTAGTTGAGAGCGCCCGCCGCCGCCGCGTACTTCTCCGCGTCCACCTCCCCGAAGGCGAGTACGAAGGCGAAGACGCGGTCCTTGTTGTACTCGAGGTTGGCGGCGTAGTCGCCGGGCTGGATGCCACCGAAGGAGAGCGCCACCCGGTTGGCAAAGCCGAGGGCGTAGACGAGAGCGGAGACGTCGCGGCCGAACGGAACCAGCCGCGTCTCCCAGCCAAGCTGCACACCCTCCTCGGCCAGCTGCTCGGCGAATTGCCTGCCGTCGCAGCTGCCGGCCATGAAGACGTAGAGACTCTTCTCCTGCAGCTCGCGCGCGATCCGGACCGCGATCTCATTGGAGGGCGCGGCCCCGGTGATCGCGGCAAAGCCGGGCGCGGTTCCATCGACGAACTCGATGCCGCGTTCGCGAAGGACGATGTCCGAGGCGGCTCCCAGCCAGATGTCCTCCACCGGATCCGGACCGACCAGAACCTTGCAGGCCTCGATGATCTCGCAGGCGAAGAGCGCTGCGGCGCCGGCATCGAGGGTGTTGCCGAGATAGGGAAGCCAGGTCTGGTCCGACGGCCTCTCCGGAAGCAGAGCCCGGGCGCGCTTCAGGATTCTCCGGCAGTCGCCGAGCGTCTCCACCTTCTCTTCCGTCAGTGAATAGATGATCGGAAGGAAGTAGGCAGTGTTTCCGAAGCCGACGGTCGCACCCTCGCCCTTCGCCTCGATGGCACCGTCCAGCGCGGCCTCGGCGCGTGCCACCCATCGCACCGCTCCGTCGATGGCGCTGGCGCAGATCAGCTTAGACACGAAGCTCTCTCCGATCCTTCATGTCCATCAGCTTGCGCTCGGATTTGTCGTCGATTCCGAGCGAACGGCGCCTGCGCCCGAGCAGCTCCATGATCTTCTCGGCAGCCTCGAGCGGCTCTGGATGCACGTGGAAGGAAGCTCCGTAGAGCTCCCGGGTCTCCTCGCCCAGGAATCGGCTCACGTTCTCGGAGCCAGCGACATGGAAGGGGTGCCCCAGGATGACGTCGATGCCGGAGGCGACGAAGTAGCAGCCGATCGCGACGGCCTTCTCGCTCATCCACTCGGGAGCCACCCCTACCGCCGGGATGTCGGAGAGATCGTCGCCCAGGCCGCCCTCTGCGACGATCTCACTGCCGGCCTCGAGAATGCGGGAGTTGTCGACGCAGCTTCCCATGTGCAGTACCGGAGGCATCCCCACCGCCTCACAGACCTCGCGCAGACCCGGGCCCGCCTGCGAGAGAGCCGCCTCGGGGGTCAGCATCCCCTGCTTGGCCGATGCGATGGCAGCGCATCCGGTCTTGAGCACCAGGACGTCACGTTTCACCAGCTCGCGGGTCAGGGTGTTGATGTAGGCGTCCATCCGGGTCTTGGGATTGTTGCAGCCGACCATGCCGCAGACACCCTGGATCCGGCCCTGCACGATCGCGTCGTTCAGTGGACGAAACGACCCGCGGAAGGAGCCACCCAGCATGTAGCGGATCGCCTCGACGCTGAAGCCGCCCACCAGGGGCGTCCGATGATCGGGAATCGCCATCTTGGCGCGGTCGCGGCTCGGGTAGTTGTCGATGGCACGCCGAATCAGGCTCTTGGCGCTCTCCAGGGCGTTACCCCTGTCGAAGCGGTGGTGGGTGGAGCCCACCGTGCGGGCGATCTCGCTGGTGGCGATGATCTCGGTGTGGTACGCGCTGGCAACCTCGGGAAGACTCGGCATGCAGCACTGCACGTCGGTGATCATCACCTCGACAGCGCCGGTGATGATGGACAGCTCCTGCTGCAGGAAGTTCCCCGCGATCGGAATGCCGTGACGCATGAGAACCTCGTTGGCGGTACAACAGATCCCGGCGAGCGTCACGCCCTCCGCACCGGCATCCCTTGCCGCCTCCAGGATCTGCGGATCCCGCGAGGCGACGGCCAGCATCTCCGATACCACCGGCTCGTGCCCGTGCACCACGATGTTGACGGTGTTCTCCCCGAGAACGCCCAGGTTGACCTGGCCGCTGATCGGCTGCGGTGTGCCGAACAAGATGTCACCGACGATCGACGCGATCCGCGAACCACCCCAGCCGTCGGCGAGTGCGGTGCGCAGCGCGTGGGTCAGCACGCTCCGATAGTCATGGTCGACGCCCATGGTGGAGCGGTGCAGGCACTCGACCACGGTTCGGTCGATCCCGGTTGGCTCGACGCCGCGGTGGCTCCACACCCCCTGGCGCTTGAGCGGCGCGAGAGCGAGTGTGCTGAGCGGTTCGCTCTGACGGGCGAACTCGTCGATCAACCGCAGGGCGAGGTCGCGCGCGACCTCCTCCTTGCCGCGCTCTGCCTCTTCGATGCCGTATCTGCGGGCGTTCCGTCGCAGCGCCCGCTCGTCCCTGATCTCGTAGCCGCCGCCCTCGCCGTCGGCGACCTTCAAGAGCAGCAGGGCCAGGTGTCGTCCGTGGTCCGCATGGGCAGCGGTGCCCGCGGCGACCTCGCGAAGATAGTTCCGGGCGACCACCGTATCGGCATCCGCGCCGCAGACGCCTCGGGGCGACCTCCTGGTGATTCGGCACGGCCCCATGTGACAGATGCGACAGCAGAGGCCGCTCTTCCCGAAGCGGCACTGGGTCTCCTGGGTGTCCATGCGGTCGAAGCAGGTGCTGGCGCCTTCGGCATCGGCCTTCCGGAGCAGCTCGACCGAGGCCGGATCCGTGACCCGCTCCTCCGGCCTCCTCCGCTCGATGCTCTTCGCCATCCGGCGTCCTCCCATCAGGTCTCGGGCCCTGCGCGGTTCCGTCGGTCCGAGCCAGTGCCCCAATCTATCTCCGTAGGCTAGCGAGCTGCCCCGGCGTTCGTCGCCCCGAGCCCCGCCTCGCCGAGGAAGCGGTCGAGCGCCTCGACGACCGGATTGTCCTCGGGAAGCCGCGCCAATGCATCACCGCGCTCCCCCAGCTCTGCAAGCGTCTGATCCTCGGGTAGTGCAACCACGCAATCCGCTCCAGTTCTCCCCCGGAGCGCCGAGACCGCTTCGGGAAGATCGCGACCCCGCAGTCGATTGACGACGATGGCGAGCCGCTCGTGGCGAATCGCCATCTCGGAGGCCAGATCGTACAGCCGTCCCACCGTGTCGAGCCCGCGCTTGGAAGGGTCCGCCACCATGATCAGCAGATCGACCCGCCGCAGGATGCGTCGCGAGAGGTTCTCCAGGCCGGCTTCGTTGTCGAGCACGAGGTAGGGATAGTTCTCGGCGATCTGCGCGATGACCTCTCGGAGTACGTTGTTCGCGTAACAGTAGCACCCCGGTCCTTCCGGACGCCCCATCGCGATCAGGTCGAAGCTCTCCGTCTCCACCATGCTCTCCGCGATCCTGAGCTCCAGCGCCTCCCGCTTCGAGACGCCGGCAGCCAGACCCCGCCCGGCCAGCTCCCGCGCTTCCTCGCGAACCGCCCCGACGGTCCTCTCGATCTCGAGGCCCAGCGCCGAGTCGAGACAGCTATTGGGATCGGCGTCGATCGCCAGAACCGGCGCGCAGCCGCGAGCGACCAGCCGCGTCACCAGCAGGGACGCCACCGTCGTCTTGCCGACCCCGCCCTTTCCCGTGATCGCGACAGTGTAGGACATCGACCTGTCCGTCATCCGTACCGCGCTCGGAGTGCCGACGCGGTCGCGGCCGTGAGCTCGAAGACCTTCTCGGCGTCGGCCGTCTGCATCGAGCCGGTGCCACAGGAGCCGGTCAGCAGGGTCTGCTCGCGCACCCGCTGCGGATCGACGCCGACCTTCGCCGCCAGATGGTCCACCAGCTTCTCGTAGTGGGCGACCAGGGTATCGACCGTCTGCTCGCCGAGTGCCGGCCCGGTGGGCACGACGCCCCAGGCGAGGGTCTTCTGCTCCTCCAAATGTCGCTTCACGTGGTCGGGGTACATGGCGATCGTCTCGCCGAACTCGAAGGCGTCGAAGCTCACCACGTCGACGCCGGCCTCCATCAAGAGGCTCCATTCGGTGTTCCCGCAGCAGTGGATTCCGGCGATCGCGCCGTCGCTGTGGATCGCGTCGATCACCTCGGCCAGGATCGCCACCACGTCCTCGCGCTGCACGGACACGTAGGTGGAGCTTCCGAAGGCGGAGAGAATCGGTTCGTCGATGGTGCAGAGGACGTCTTCCGCGTAGGGCCGAAGCATCTGGATCTGCCAGCGGCACTTCATCGCCATCGCCTTGACGATCACGTCGCGGAACTCCTCGTTGTAGTAGAGCGCCCGCTTGTTCTCGTCCACGGTGGCGAGTCCGAAGGTACAGGGACCGGTGGTATGGCATTTCACCACCGGGCGTCTCCCGCCCTCGGACTTGAGCCGCTGCTCTAGAGCGTGGAGCCCGGCGGCGTGATCGGGCGAGATCGCCATCGCCGAGCAATCGCCGGTTCCCTCCTCCGGATCCATGGCCGCCATGTACGCCTCGTAGAACTCGGCGAAGGCCTCGGAGTAGTCGCCCGAGGTGTCGAAGTACATTCGACCCTTCTCCCGGTCGATCACCCGGCAGGGAATCCCCTCGGAGAACTGCACCTCCATCTGCTCGACGAGTCCTCGGCCCGTGAGCTGCGGCCAGATCGGCGCCTCGGGGATGTGCGCCAGCACCACGTCGAGCGCCTTCGCCGCGTCGTCATGAGGCATGCTGCCCACCGCGGTCGCCATGCACCTGGGCCGGAATCCCATCTGCTCCCCCCTCTCACACGTTCGAATGCGGCCGCCTGCAGCCGTTGCTGATCCGGGTCAGCTCGTCGCTCTTCTCCTCGAGCTGCTCCTGGAGCTCGCGAAGCTCCCGCTGCCCGGCTTCTCGAGCCGGCGCGGCTCCGCTCGAGGCGCGAAGCCGGCGCTGCAGATTCTCCACGCTCTCTTCCAGCTCCTCGACCTCCGCCATCAGGCGCATCAGACTCTCCCTGGCCGGGTCCCTCACCGGGCGCCCTTTCCTTCGAGCACCCGCAGCACCGCGTCGAGCCGTGACGACACCTCGTCGCTCACGGCGTCCAGCACCGAGGCGCCGGCGCGGTCCGCGCGCGTGATCGCCTCGGAGAACGGAATGCAGGCGAGGATCTCCCGACCCGGCAGCCCATCGCGTACGAACTGCTCATCCTCGGGCGTGGCGACCTTGTTGGCGACCACCGGGAGGTCCCGGAGGCCGATCTCCTCCGCCATTCGGAAGATCCGGGCCGCGCAGTCCAGCGATCCGCGCCCCGGCTCCACGACCACCAGCATCGCATCGACCCCGCGGGCGGTGGCGCGCCCCAGGTGCTCGACGCCAGCCTCGCAATCCATCACCAGCGCCTCGTCCCTGCAGAGCACCAGATCGGTCACCAGCGCCCGGATCAACACGCTCTCCGGGCAGGCGCACCCCGCGCCTCCCGTCGGGGTCGCCCCCAGCACCAGGGTCGCCACTCCGTCATGGACGCAGGCGTAGTCCCGCGCGATGTCCGACACCTCGGGATTCATCTTGAAGAGCTGCCCGTACTGCCCGGCCCGGGCCCCGGTGCGTTCCTCGATCAGGGCTCGCTGCTGGGAGATGGGAATCATCTCGCGCTGCCTCTCTGCGGCAATCCCCAGAGCGTTGGCGAGATTGGCGTCGGGATCGGCATCCACCGCCAACACCTTCCGCCCCCGGCGTGCCAGGAGAAGCGACAGCGCGGCGGCGATGGTGGATTTTCCCACGCCTCCCTTTCCCGCCACGGCGAGCTTCAGACCCCGATCCACCGTCCCTCCCGTCGGGCTGATTCTGTCAGATCCCGGGCCCGCCTCCCAGCCCCTTCTCCGCGGAGGCGGCGGCCTAGCGAGTCCTGAACGCCGGTCGGGGGAGAGGCGTATCGATAGATTCTATCGATCTCATGATAGTGACAATCGATTTGACTCACTAACGCACGGAAGGTTTGATGGCGTCCACAACCACTCCACGCCATGGGGATACTGCGCTGGCCGGGGCGTCATGGGCCGGGGCGTCCCCGGGAGGCACCGCATGGACACCCTGGCTCGCACCTCATTCGCCGCAGCGCTCTCCGTGCTGCTCGCCTGGCCCACCGCCTCGCAGGCGAAGCCCTTCATCACCTTCGAGAGCGGGTCGGTTCGACCGCTGGCGATGTCTCCGGACGCCTTGCATCTCTTCGTCGCGAACACGCCCGACAACCGGCTGGAGATCTTCACCATCAACGACCAGGGTCTCATCCACACCGATACGGTTGCGGTCGGGATGGAGCCGGTGGCGGTCGCGGCCCGGAGCGATGACGAGGTGTGGGTGGTGAACCACCTTTCCGACAGTGTGAGTGTCGTGTCGGAATCCTCCGGGGGGGTGTGGAGGGTGACTCGCACGCTGCTGGTAGGGGACGAGCCCCGGGACATCGTCTTCGACGACCCCGACAACGAGGGGCCCGAGGGAGTTCGCGCCTTCGTCACCACCGCGCACCGGGGCCAGCACCGCACCCACGCTTCGATCGAACTGGTGCCGGGAGCGGGTGACCCGCAGCTCACCGCGCCGAGCGTTGGCCGCGCCGACGTGTGGGTCTTCGACGCGACGGACCTCGGGGCCAGCATCGGCGGCACTCCGCTCGAGATCATCGAGCTCTTCGGGGATACGCCACGCGCCCTGGCCGTGGACCCGGTCGCAAACAAAGTCTACGCCGCCGTGTTCCACTCGGGCAATCAGACCACCGTGGTCGCCGAGGGAATGGTCTGCGACGGGTTCGCGAGCGCCGGCCCGTGTTCCGGGGACGGTGTGCAGTCGCCGAACGGCCTGCCCGGGGGAGATCTTCCGGGTGGCAACCCGGGTCCTTCCACGAACGTCGAGGGAGAGGATGCACCCGAGGTCGCGCTGATCGTCAAGTACGACGAGGCCTCGGGGGAGTGGCGGGACGAGTCGGGCCGGAACTGGAGCAACGGAGTTCGCTTCGACCTCCCCGACTACGACGTGTTCGCGATCGACGCCAACACGCTGAACGAGGTCGACAGCTTCGCCCACGTCGGGACCATTCTCTTCAACATGGCGGTGAACCCGTCGAACGGGAACGTCTACGTCTCCAACACCGACGCGCAGAACCTGACCCGCTTCGAGGGTTCCGGCGGCTTCGCGCCGTCCACCGTCCAGGGCAACCTCGCCCGGAGCCGGATCACCGTACTGACGGGCACCGACGCGAAGGCCCGCCACCTGAACCGCCACATCGACTACTCGATACTCAAGGCGCCCGCGGGCACCGGGGACCACAGCCTGGCAACGCCGATCGGGATGGCCGTGTCGGGCGATGGCACCAAGCTCTACCTGGCGGCCTTCGGCTCCAGCAAGATCGGCGTCTTCGACACCGCCGACTTGGAGAACGACAGCCTGTGGGCCACCCCCGGTACCGGATTCGACCCCACCGTCGAGAGCGCCAACTACATCAGCGTGAGCGGCGGCGGGCCCTCCGGCCTGATGCTCGACGAGGCGCGAAACCGCCTCTACGTCACCACCCGTTTCAACAACGGCGTCTCGATCGTCGACCTCGGGAACGGAACCGAGCGGGCCAACCTGGTGCTCCACAACCCGGAGCCGGAGCACGTGGTAGAAGGCCGGCACATGCTCTACGACGCCTTCAAGACCTCCTCCAACGGGGAGGCCTCCTGCGCGAGCTGCCACGTCTTCGCCGACTTCGACAGCCTGGCCTGGGATCTCGGAAACCCCGACGCCCTGGTCAGCTTCAATCCCCAGCCGATCAACGCCGAGGTCCTGATTCCCTTTGCCCCCGTCCTGCCCGTCAACGGGACCGGAGTGGTGCGGGACTTCAGCCCGATGAAGGGGCCCATGACCACCCAGACCCTGCGGGGGATGGTGAACTCGGGCCATATGCACTGGCGGGGCGATCGCTCCAACGGCTACTTCGGCATCGACGACCCCCACACCGGCGACTCGGACCTCTCCTTCAAGAACTTCATCGTGGCCTTCGAGGGGCTGCTCGGCATGGACGTGGACCTGAGCGGCGGTCTGGGAACCGCCCCCGAGTTCGAGGCCGACATGCAGAAGTTCTCCGACTTCGCGCTGGACATCGTGCTGCCCCCCAACCCGGTGCGGGCACTGGACAACTCCCTCACCCCCGAAGCGCAGGCCGGAAAGGACTTCGCCGAGGGAGATCGGCGATCCGATGGTCTGCCGGCCTCCTTCGACAGCGTGCTCGGAGCACAAGCCGGATTCCGTTGCGAGGGGTGCCACCGGCTCGATCCGTCCCAGGGATTCTTCGGCACCGGGGGCGATGCCAGCTTCGATGCGGAGCAGCAGATTCTGAAGGTTCCGCACCTGCGCAACCTCTATCAGAAGGTGGGCATGTTCGGCATGCCGAACGTCCCCTTCAACAATCCCATCGACAGCAGCCACCAGGGGGACCAGGTGCGCGGCACCGGCTTCCTGCACGACGGGACCACCGACACGCTCTTCCGCTTCTTCCAGGCGACGGCATTCAACGAGGACGCGTTGGGGTTCTCGCCGGTGGGCTTCACGGGGGGCGACGCGCAGCGCCGGCAGATGGAGCAGTACATGCTGGCCTTCGAATCCGACCTCGCCCCGATCGTGGGGCAGCAGGTGACACTGGACGGCAGCATGGAGGCGGACACGCTCACCCGAATCGCGCTGATGGAGGCCCGGGCGGCGACCGGCTTCACCTCCGCGGTGCTCGGCGGGGCCGCGACGGAGTGCGACCTGGTGGTGAAGGGGTTCGTGGGTTACCGAGAGCGCGGCTACCTCTATCAGCCCGGCTCTGGCGACTACCGGTCGGATCGAGCTGCCGAGGCACCGCTCTCGCCCACCGCGCTGCAAGGCCTGGCGGGTGGGACGCTCCAGGAGCTCACCTATACCTGCGCCCCTCCCGGCTCCGGAACTCGCATGGCGATCGATCGGGATCTCGACGGCTTCCTCGACAGTGACGAGATCGACGCGGGGACGGATCCCGCCAACTTCGCCAGCTTCGTCGGCGCGTGCAGCAACGGCACCGACGATGATGGCGACGGGCTGGCGGACCTCCTCGACCCGGGCTGCAGGAACTCGAGCTGGAACGTCGAGAACCCCGAGTGCAACGACGGTGGCGACAACGAGGGCGACGGCCTGATCGATCTCCTCGACCCGCAGTGCAGCGCGGCCTGGGACAGGTACGAGAAGGTGCAGAGGGCCGGCTGCGGAATCGGTGTCGAGCTGGTGATCGGGCTGCCACTGCTGCTGTGGCTGCGGCGGCGGGGAAGCCGGCCCTGCGGGGACTGATCCTGCGACCACGACCGGCTGCGCGCCTGGCCACGGCAATCAAACAGCGGATTACTTTCGCGTGCGGCTTCGGTCTATACTGGTCTTTCCAGGACGTCTGCCGGGGGGACGAGACGGTTGAGGCCAAGCGATCGAGCGCGGGATGAAAGGTCGGAAGGGTGCTTCGGCGGTTGCCGTCGCGGGAATCTGGATGGGTTCCCTGCTCGCAGCGGGTCCTTCGACCGCCCCCGCCGAATCGCTGGACTGCACGGCCTGGCCGGGTGAGCCCAGCCCCCTTCCGCGCGTCGATGATCCGGACCCGTTCATGGCGCGCTGGGCGCAGCTGCGCGCTCGGGAGCTCGCAAGCCTCACCTCCGACCTGGAGGCGAGTGATCCCCTCGGGGCAAACGAGACGTGGGAGCACCTCCGCTGTCTCGATCCCTCTGGCGAGGTGACCGGTCTGGAACGCGCGCGCGCTCACAGCCCGACGATGGCGAGTCCGCCGCCCGTGGGAGCGGCTCCGGAGCCCACCCCCCTCGACTGGTCTCCCATCGATGCGAAGCTCGGTGCTGCGAAGGCGATGGTGCGAGACGCGCGCTTCCGACAGGCTCTCCGGACCACCGAGCAGATCCGTCCGGAACTCGGATCCGTCGAGAACGCTCCGGGCGCGAGCCGCCGCTGGACCCAGCTCGAG
Organism: uncultured Spirochaetales bacterium; assembly: GCA_964615365.1. Taxonomy (GTDB): domain Bacteria; phylum Myxococcota_A; class UBA9160; order UBA9160; family UBA6930; genus CAVXZE01. Next base: position 13,257 of record CAZTOU010000001.1, on the reverse strand, counting down.
GTGCTGTCGGCGACGGCGCAGATCGCCCTCGGCCGTCATGATGCCGCTCGCGAGAGCTTCGAGCGCGCCCTCGCGGCCGATCCCGTGCTCGAGCGCGACGCCCGGTCCACCTCGCCGAAGATCCGCCGGGTGTTCGACGCCGTTCGGGGCGTGTCCGGGAGCCCGACTCCTTGAGGCCCTGGGGAAAGATGGGGCTGCGGGGCGCGGCAATCGCGGCAACGGCTGCGTGGCTGGCGTCCTGCGCCGCTCCCGTCGCCGAGATGACGGCCCCGGCCCGCATCAGGCTCGAGTCCTACCGCGGACTGCCATCGCCGGAGCAGCGACCCACGGCGCTTCCTCCCCGCGTCGATGTCCTCGTCGATCTGACGGAGTCCATGGGCCGGCCCGGCAAGGGGGCAGGCACTCGAGCGTCCGCGGCCTACTCGCGAGCCTCGGATCTGCTGCTCTCGCTCCCGCAAGGCACCGAGATCACCCTGCGCGCCCAGGGCCATCAGGGAGAGAAGGCCTGCGCGCTCCCGGAGCGGCTTGCCGGTCCCGCCGTCCCGACGCTCCGCATGGCCTTCGTTCGCCAGCTCGAGGGTCTCGGGCCCCGATCCGAGGGGTCGCTTCCGGCTGCCCTGGAGCGCATCCGACTCGACCTCGAGCGAGAGCGCGCCGTCCGGCGCACTCGGGTGGTGCTGCTCACGGACCTCGACAGCCAGTGCGGTGGCGACCTCTGCGCCGAGGCGCGGGCCCTGGCCGAGGCGGGCGGCGCCCTCGAAGTGATCGCTCTCGGAGAGACCCCCCGGGGCCCCCCCCCGCCCCGCCCCCGGCGGCCCCCCGCCCCGCCGGGGGGGGCCCCCCCCCCCCCCCCCCTGGATGTTAGCGCTCGGGGTGAGCCCCGGGCCCCCCCCGGCCGGGCGGAGCTTCGCCCCGGCAGGTCGGACGGGGGCCGGCAATCGCCGCGCTTCGTTCCGCCTCCCCCGCGCTTCGTCATCCACGCGGTCGGCGCGGGAGCGAGGGGACATGACTCGACTCCCGTCGCGCGGGGACGCGCCGGCGATGGAGCCGTCGAGGTGCCGGCCGGCATGATCGAGATCGTGGTCGACCTCGATCCACCCGAGACCGTGGGGCCCTTTCGGGTCGAGCCCGGCGGCTCGGCGCTGGTGCGGCTGCTCGACTACCCGCAGACCGACCCACCGGCGCGAATCTGGCGAGTGGAGAGAGAAGGCGAGCCCGTGGGCCGCGCATTCCCGCCGCCGGAAGCGCTCTCGGTGATCCCGCGGTGAGGCTGCAATGAGAAGGAGAAGGATCGGAGTCCGCCGCGCGGAGCGAAGCGCGCTCTCGCGGGGCGCAGACCGCCAGCGAGCTGGTTCCTGGTGGCCTCTCGCGGCGGTGCTCTTCCTTGCGCTCGCGCTCCCCGCAGAGGGGCGCGGACAGGTGGACGCCCTCCCTCCGGGCCCGCGGCCCCTGGCGGTCTCGGCTCGGGAGGTTCTCTCCCGCGCCTTTGCCAACTTCTACGGCTGCGACATCGAGGAGCTGCTCGAATTTCGGGTGACGACCCAGAGCGGTCAGGTCATGCGGCACGTAGCCGAGCGGCTTCGCATGCGGATCCGAGGCCGGAGCCATGATCTCTTCAGCGTTCGCGGTGGAACGGACCGGCGCAACATCCGAACCCTCCGGATTCAGGGTCTCGGGGGAAGCGACGACCTCTTTGCCTACACACCGGAGCTGCACAGGGCCCGCCGACTGACCTCGGCCCAGCGCGGCGATCAGTTCTTCGGTTCGAACCTCTCGCTCGAAGACCTGGAAGTCCAGTTCGTCTCGCGCAACGAGCTCGTCGGCCGCGCCACCACCCTGGTCGAGGGGGAGCCCGCTCACATCGTCACGACGCATCCCCTCTACGATTCGGGATACGACCGGGCCGACTTCTACGTCGCCCAGAGCGACTACGCCCTCCTGGAGGTCCGGTTCTACTACGAGGGTGCCCTCGAGGCCCACAAGATCTCGCACATGCCGCGATCCCACATGGAGAGGCAGAACGGACACCTCCTGCCCCGGCTCATCATCTTCCGGGACCTCGAGTCCGATACGCGGACGGAGATCCACACCCGTTCGCGACTCGTGAACCCGCCGATGGACGAGGGCATGTTCACCAAGACCAGCCTGGAGAGCCGTCGGCGGCTGCTCCGGTCGAAGCCCGCGGCGCCCCCACCCATTCTCGGCGAATGAGTCGCAGTTCACGGTGGACGAAGGCCGCGAACGCGGGCAGCATGTCCCCGATGAGTGATGAACACCCCAGATACCAGGAGCGTCTCGATCGCCTGCGAAGGGCGATCGAGCTCGAGCCGGTGGATCGCATCCCCTTCGTCTTCATGGGCACCGCCTTCGCGCCCCGCTACATGGGCGCCTCGATGGCGGAGTTCTGCGTCGATCCGGATCTCCGCGTCGACGTCACCCTGGCGGCGATGGATCGACTAGGCGGCGAGTTCGACGGGATCAACTCGCTTCCCGCCGGACGCATCGCCGTCGCCCTGACCGTTGCCTGGCTGTCGCGGGTCGCGGTGCCCGGACGGGAGCTGCCCGAGGACAGCCTGTGGCAGGTGCAAGAGACCGAGGTGATGACGGTCGACGACTACGACACCATCATCGAACGCGGCTGGCTGGCCTTTCTCCTGGAGTACATGCCGCGCGTGATCGACCCGGCCGAGTTCCAGGCCAACGCCGCCTGGACGGAGAGCAACCTGACCCGCGTGGTGCAGCAGTGTCGGGAGCGGGGCTACGTCCCGGTCTCCGGCGGCGGCACCACGATCCCCTTCGAGTGTCTCTGCGGCGGGCGATCGATGGAGGAGTTCTTTCTCGATCTTCACCGGATCCCCGACAAGGTCAAGGCCGCGCTCGACGTGATGCAGCCCGGCCTGATCCAGATCGGCGTGGACGGCGCCCGTCGATCCGGCGTGCCGGCGGTGTGGGTGGGAGGCTGGCGGGCGGCCAGCGCCATGCTGTCCCCGAAGATGTGGAACGAGTTCGTGTTTCCCTACTACCTGGAGATGGTCACCCAGCTCGCCGAGCACGACATCGTGTCGGTGCTGCACTTCGATCACGACTGGACCCGCGACCTCTCCCGGCTCCTGGAGCTCCCGGCGAGGCGTTGCATCCTGAACCTGGACGGCTGGACCGACATCCGCAAGGCCAAGGAGATCCTGGGCGACCACATGGCGATCATGGGCGACGTTCCCGCTCCCCTGCTCGCCACCGGAACGCCCGACGACGTCTACGCCTACGTGCGGGACCTGGCTCGCGACGTGGGTCCCACCGGTCTGATCCTTTGCCCCGGCTGCGACGCTCCCATCGACGCCAAGCCGGAGAACATGGAGGCGTTCGCCGCGGCCAGTCTCGAGTACGGAAAGTCCGGTTAGGAACCCTCTCGGGTTCGCTCGTAGAGGAGCTGTCGCAGCTCCCAGACGATCTCGACACCCTTGGGGACATGCTTCCGCAAAGCGTCGAGGTCGCGTTCCAGTCGCCGGATCTCCGCTTCCTCGACGTTCGCGCGAACGAAGGGATGATCCCGCCAGGTTCGGAGATTCAAGGCGAACATGGCCGCTGCGTCGGAAGGGGATACGGGGTACTCCAGGATCGCGCTCTTCCGCTTGACCAGAGACGGGGGAGCCGCGGCGCGCTCGAGCTCCGAGCCGATGTAGAGGCGGTTCGACTGACTCCGGAGCATCGGGTCCAGGATCTCCAGGTATCGCTGGAGCGCGGGTGAGCTGGTGGCGATGGACTCCACCTCGTCCAGCATCAGGAGTCCGCCGGGAAGCAGCTGCGTGGCCCAGCGCGAGATGATCGCCATCGGATCGCTCAGATGGGACAGGAGGAGCCGGCAGGAGACGAGATCGGCGGGGCCCTCCGGAAAGGGGACGACGGTCACGTCGTGAACGTGGAATGCGACCCGATCCGACGCTCCGCCCCGTGCGCGTTCGATGAACTCGGCGGAGAGGTCGAGCCCGACGGTGCGTCGGCACTGCAGGACTTCGGCGAGGAGTGCGGTGGTGTGGCCCGGGCCGCAGCCGAGATCGATCGCGAGGTTCCTGGAGGCCTCGCCCGCCTCCCGCAAGAAGAGCCGGGACGCGGGATCGAAGAGCCGAGCCACCATCTCGAGCCGGACCGCTGCGAGCTCGGAGTCTCCGAACGCGTAGCCCAATCGTCCCCTCCTCGTCGGCGGCGCCCCGGCGTCGCCGACGCATCCTCTCTCGGATGGAGACGCGACGCAAGTCGGCGGCGTCTCGGTCGTCACCGAACGCGATTCGCGCATGCCGGATCTCCCCACGGATCTCGTTAGAATCAGTCGCGGAGGTGCTGATGTTGGAGTACGCAGCCGCGCAACTGGGTCCCATTTTCAAACCGAACTCGGTGGCGCTGATCGGTGCGAGCAGCAATCCCGCCAAGTGGGGCGGCATGGTGCTCGGCCGCGCCCTCTCTTGCGCCTTTCGCGGCCCCATCTATCCCGTCAATCCCAAGGAGAAGGAGATCTCCGGTCTCCGGGCCTACTCCGATGTGCTCGAGATTCCGGACCCCGTCGATCTGGCCGTCTTCACGATTCCCGCCGCAGAGATCCCGGCCACGATGAAGAGCTGCGTCGAGAAGGGCGTCAAGGGCGCCGTCGTCATCTCGGCCGACTTCGCCGAGACCGGAGAGCATGGAAAGGCGCTCGAAGAGGAGACCGTCAGGATCGCGCGGGGCGGCGGACTGCGATTCGTCGGCCCCAACGGAAACGGGATGTGGACCTCTGCCGTCGGGCTGAATCTCTCCCCTCTTCCCACCCCCGCGGCGGGGGGCCTCGCCCTGATCAGCCAGAGCGGCATGTTCGGGGCGGCGGCCATTCATGCCACCATGAGCAAGGGATTCGGCCTGAGCAAGTACGTCGCCATGGGCAACCAGGCCGACCTCACGGTCGCGGACTACCTGCAGTACCTCGACAGGGACGAAGACACCCGGGTCATTGCGCTCTATCTGGAGGGCATGAAGGACGGCCGCCGGTTTCTCGAGATCGCGAGAGAGGTCTCCCGGCAGAAGCCGATCCTGGTGTTGAAGGGCGGAACCTCGGCGCCGGGAGCGAGGGCGACGCTATCCCACACGGCCTCGATCGCAGGCGAGGACCGGATCTTCGACGGCGTCTGCCGCCAGGCCGGCCTGATCCGGGTCTCGCAGCTCGAGCACCTCTTCCTGATGGCCGAGGCGCTGCTCCATCAGCCGGTTCCCCGGGGTGAACGGATCGCCGTGGTGGGCAATGGCGGACAGGGGGTCGCCACCGTCGACAACCTGGCGGCGCTCGGCCTGGAGACTCCCGAGCTCGCGCCCGAGGACAAGCGGAAGCTGAAGGAGATCCTGCCGCCGCACGCCCCGACTCCGCGCAATCCGGTGGACTTCGCCGCTGGAGCCATGGATACCAGCGACGAGGTCCGCGTGATCGAGATGCTCGCGTCCCTGGACTACATCGACGGCATCATCACCAACGTGCCGCGGGAAGCCAGCTACAAGGCATCCTCTCTCGCCGAGGGCAAGAAGGCAGCGATCACCGCCCTCGACGACTTCGCGGGCATCCCCGAGAAGCACGGCAAGCCGATCATCACCCAGAGGCTGATGCCGTCAGAGATCAGTGTCGAGTTCATGAGGAGCGCCCGGATCCCGATGTACGACTCGCCCTACGAGTGCGCGCTGGCGATGTCCGCCCTGACGCGGTACGCCCGGATCAAGAACCGACCCTGACCGATCCGGCTCTGTCTTGGGTGGAAGTTACCCCAGTGCGCTGACCACCGGCGCCCGGCCGCGAGGCGGAAGAGGAAGGAGCGGCGGAGCGAAGCCGAGCCCAGAGATTCCGGATCTTCTTGCCTCCGGACCGTTTCGTGGCGGAGAATGGCATGGGGGGAACAGCGCGGAGGAGCCAGAGAGATGGTCGCACGGAAGAAGAAGTCCGCGGCAGCCAAGACCGCCCGCAAGAAGGTGGCGAGCCGGAAGAGCCCTCGGGCCCGAGCCCAGGCGGCCCTCGACGACTCGCTGGCGCAGCTCGAGAAGAGGTTGCCGAAGAATCTCGCGAGCGTGGCGCGCGAGGTGCGCCGGAACCTGAAGGAGTTCCAGCGCCAGATCGACAGGGCCCGCAAGGAGCGCGAGGAGCGTTGGAACCGCATCGAAGCGCAGATTCGCCGCGATGCGGTGCGTGTGCTCCGGCGCCTCGAGAAGGCCGTCGAGCCGGAGCGCGACGCCGGCGCGCGCAAGAAGGCCACCCGGAAGAAGGCGACGCGAAGCAAGGCAGCGCCGAAGCAAGCCGAGGATCGCTAGCGCCGAACTCGCCCTGACGGCGGAGCGTTCGAAGGCGGCGTGGGTCCGGCCGTAGCTCTGGCCCACCGAGCACCGGACCAGCGCCGCAAGCACGGGGCCTATCCGCGAGGCCTTTCCAGTAGAACCGTGCGGCTCCTCTTGATGTCGGGGCGGTCGATGGCCGAGAGACCCGCCTTCTCCGCGAGCCCGATCGTCTTCTCGAGAGCCTTTTCGGAGACGTGACCCTTGGGCTCGGCGATCAGGAGACGACCTCCCGGAGCCAGCGCTTCCCCGATCTCCGCGAGAAGCCGCCCGGCGTCCGGGACCTCGTGCACCATGGCGTATGCCAGGGCGAAGTCGACCTGCGCCCGCAGATCACGAAGTCCGAGGCTGGTCGACGAACAGACGCGCGTCTCGATCCGGTCGGCGAGGCCAGCGCGAGCCGCCCGCTTGCGCAGCGATCGGATCATCCGCTCCTGGAGGTCGACGCAGATCACGCGTCCTTCGGGACCGACGAGTTCGGCGAGCGGCAGGCTGAAGAAGCCCATGGCGCACCCGACGTCCAACGCCGTCGCGCCGCTCCCGAGGTGTGGAGCGAGCACGTCTTCGGGATTCTCGAACCAGCGCCGGATGGGACTGGCCAGCAGATAGCCGAGCCACCAGGGGCATACCCGTTCTGCCACTTCCATTCCTCCTGTCCTCCTGTCGTCGATGAAGCTCCTGGCTAGCGCTGCGATCGGATCGCCTCGAAGGGCCGCTCCCGGAGAATCAGCTCGGCGGCGCGTCGCGCGGTTCGCTCGCAGACACCCGCGCAGTGCGCGAGCATCCCCTCCTTCATGGCCTCTTCGAGCTCCTTCGGGTCGAGCAGGTTGTAGGTGCGCCCCATGATCCTCTTCTGGATGTCGTGGCAGCGGCAGCTGCCGTACTCGCGGATGAATTCGTCGTGGAGCTCCTTGCAGAGGAGGTAGGACTGCATCGGCTTCATCATGTCCTGATGATCCGCGCGTTCCCTTCCGAAGATCAGCCCGATCACCATGGCGCAGCCGGTGAGAGAGCCGCAAGATCCGTCGCCGGTGAGACCGATGCCGTCGGCCAGGCCGCTGGCGGCCTTGAAGACTTCGTCCGCATCGATCTCGAAGGCGTCCAGCAGACCCGCTACAGCCGACTGCGCGCAACCGGTGCAGGTCTTCTCGTATTCCGCGGCCAGCTCGCCGGCTCGCCCGGCGATCACTTCCGGGTTCTTCTCGACCATTCCGCCTCCCGAATGCCCTCTCGCGTCACGAAATGGGCTGGGTGGGTGCCGACCGACGGATCGGCACGACGCGGGAAGCTCAATCGATTTGGGCTCCGCTGTCAAGCATCTCCGCGGTCCGATCCGCGGGACGAAACTCCGAAGATCCATTATCTACTCGAGGATCCAAGGAGAGCTGACGTTGACCCTACCGATCGATTTCCAGCCGCTCTTCCATCCCCGCTCGATTGCCATCATCGGCGCTTCCAACGACGTCACCAAGTTCGGTGGACGGACCTACTTGACCCTGAAGGCGCGGCGTTTCGAGGGCGAACTCTACGCGGTGAACCCCAGCGTGACGGAGATCGCCGGCGACAAAGCCTATGCACGGGTGCAGGACATCCCCGACAGCGTCGACATGGCGATCGTGGTGGTCGCCGCTCCCCTCGTCCTGCAGGCCGTCGCCGACTGCGCGGAGAAGGGCGTGCGGGCCGTACAGATCCTGACCGCCGGCTTCCGAGAGACCGGCTCCCGCGAGGGCGCCCAGCTCGAGGAGCAGATCGCTCGGATTGCGGGCGCAAACGGAATCAGGATCGTGGGCCCCAATTGCTTCGGTATCTACAGCCCGGAGAGCGCACTCACCGTGCTTCCGGGACCGGACTTCCCCGAGGAGAGCGGTCCGGTGGGCCTCCTCGCCCAGAGCGGTGGCTTCACTTCCTTTCTGGTCCGCAGGGCGATGGGGCTCGGCATCCGCTTCAGCACGGCCGTCAGCTACGGCAACGCCTGCGACCTGGGCGAGGCCGACTACCTCTCCTACTTCGAATCCCACGACCGGACGCGGGTGGTGGGCGCCTACGTCGAGGGGGTCCGCGACGGAAGGCGCTTCTTCGAGGTGGCGAGAAGCACCTCGCTCCGCAAGCCGATCCTCATCTGGAAGGGTGGACTCACCGCGCTCGGCAGTCGCGCGGTGGCGAGCCACACCGCCTCGCTGGGCGGCAGCAAGCGGATCTGGGAGGGGTTCCTGCGTCAGACGGGCGCCATCCCCGTGGTGGGAATCGACGAGATGATCGATCACATGGTCGGGTTCCTGCACCTCTCCGGCCTTCGCGGAAGACGAATCTGCGTCGTCAGTGGTGGCGGAGCCATCACGGTGGAGGCATGTGATGCGATCGATCCAGCCGGCCTCTCGATGCCCGGATTCTCCGAGGGGACCCGGGAAACCATCCGCGCGCTGCTGCCGGCCAGCGGAAACACCGTGGGGAATCCCCTGGACACCGGTCCTCCGGTCTTCCTGCTCCCCACCGCGAAGCCCATCCTCGAGGCCGTCGCGGCCAGCGACCGGATCGACGCCGTCGTCGTCCAGCACGAGGTGGGGAGCCACTCGCCGGAATTCGTCCCCGAGATCGCTCGGGTGATCCCTTCGGTACGGAAAGCCAGCGGCATGCCTTTTGTGGTGACGATGCCGGCCCCCACGACCTCGAGCAACGACGTGAACGTAGAGCTCGGGCGCCGGCGATATCGCGAATGGTATCTCGACCACGGCATTCCGGTCTTCGACACGCTCCGGCGCGCGGTGCGCGTCCTCGGTGCGATCATCCGCTACAACGAGTTTCTGGAGAGACGCGGGTCTCGAAACGCTCCTTGATCGACCGGCTCGCCCGGAGTCCGCTTCTTGACGCGGATCCCCCTGGAACTTAGGTTACCGGCCGCTCTGCATTCCCTCGTCAGTCCGCGCCCGGAGTCTTCGGAGTTTCTTACGATGCCGCCCTCGATCAAGGACCAGCTGGATCCGATCTTCCGCCCCCGCTCCGTCGCCGTCGTCGGCGCCTCCAATAATCCGGATCGTTGGGGCCACGAGACGATGTACAACGTCCTGAACTGGAGCCAGTTCCGCGGAGAGGTGTACCCGATCAATCCGAAGGACGAGTTCGTTCAAGGGCTCAAGGCCTACAAGAGCGTCACGGACGTGCCGGGGCCCATCGATCTCGCGGTGATCGTGGTGAACGCGAACCAGGCGATGGACGTCTTTCGGGAGTGCGCGGAGAAGAAGGTGGGCGGCGCGGTCATCATCACCGCGGGCTTCGCCGAGGTGGGGCCCGAGGGGGCCAGGCTCCAGGAGGAGCTCACGCAGCTCGCCCGGGAGAGCGGCATCCGCTTCGTGGGACCCAACTGCAACGGGATGTGGACCTCGGCCGCCCGACTCAATCTGAGCTTCTGGAACCTGGTCAAGCCCGGTCCGATCGCCTTCATCTCACAGAGCGGAACCATGGGCGACTACAGCTTCGAAGTCGCGGAAGCGAAGGGATACGGGTTCTCCAAGATCGTGAGCTCGGGCAACCAGGCGAGCCTGGACGTCTGTGACTATCTCGAGTACCTGGCCGACGACGAGGACACCGAGGTGGTGGCGCTCTACCTGGAAGGGGTGAAGGACGGCAGACGCTTTCTCGAGGCGGCGCGCAAGGCCACTGCGCGAAAGCCGGTGCTGGTGTACAAGGTGGGGCGCACCGAAGCGGGATCACGCGCCGCAGCGACCCACACGGCCTCGCTGACCGGCAGCACCCAGCTCTTCGACGCGGCGTGCCGCCAGGCGGGCGTGCAGATCTGCGACGACATGCTGGAGATGTTCGACTTCGCCAATACCCTGGCGCAGCAGCCGCTTCCTCTCGGCAAGAGGGTGGGCATCGCTTCCGGCGGTGGAGGATTCTGCGTGGTGACCGCGGAGGCCTGCGCGAAGGTGGGCCTGGAGATCCCGGTCCTCGACGAGGAGGCCCAGCGCGAAGTGCTCGAGCACGTTCGCGAGTTCTCGCCGTCACCGCTCAACCCCCTAGACCTGATCGCCCGCAAGACGCACGTCGACTATGGCGCGGCGATCGAGATCCTCGCGAAGCAGGATTCCATCGACGGACTGATCATCATGCCGCCCTACGGTGGCTTCCGGCGAAACTCCTCCATGGAAGCCATGAAGGGGCTGGTGGAGTGCTGCGTGACTCTCGCGGACATCCCCGGCAAGTATGGGAAGCCGGTACTGGCCTTCGCGAGGCCGGAGATCCGGCGTACGGCGGTCTACGAGATTCTCTCCCGCGGCAAGATCCCCTTCTTCGAGTCCCCCGAGACCTGTGCCCGCGCCATGAAGGTGCTCTGCTCCTACGCCGAGTATCGTCGGTCCCGCTAGCCTTGGCCTTTTCCCCGGACCTCGTTATTCTGCTCCCGCCATGACCTACACCCTCTCCGAATACGAGTCGAAGCAGCTGCTCGCGGACGCCGGCATCCCGATTCCCGCGGAGCGCCTGGTCTCCTCCGCCGAGGAGGCGGTGAAGGCCGCCGAAGAGCAGGGATATCCCGTCGCACTGAAGCTCTGCGGCCGGGGCATCGCCCACAAGACCGAGCGAAACCTGGTGCGCCTCGACGTGGCTGACGCGGGGGAGGTGCGACGACACGCCGAAGATCTCCTGGCCCAGCGCGGGCCCGACGAGAGCGAGGCGGGCGTGCTGGTCCAGGCGATGGTCTCCGGGAGACGCGAGCTGATCGCGGGCCTGCTGCGCGATCCCCAGTTCGGTCCCTGCGTGATGTTCGGCCTGGGCGGCGTCTTCGCGGAGCTGATCGGCGACGTCGCTTTCGCCGTCGCTCCGCTCGCTGAACACGACGCCGAGGACCTGATGCGCGCGCTGCGCCATCACCAGATCCTCGACGAATTCCGGGGCGAGCCGGAGGCCGACCTCGCCAAGCTGGGGCAGATCCTCGAGGCGCTGGGGCGCATCGGCGAAGCCCGACCCGACGTGCTCTCGATCGACGTGAACCCGCTGATCCTCTCCGGTTCCAACCCGGTGGTCGTCGACGCACTCGTGGAGCTCGACAGCGACCCGAGCTGAGGGGCTGGCCCTCGTCGGCCGCACCAGGCCTCAAGCGGATCCCGTCCCCCAGATCGACGTCATCTCCCAGACGTCCACGGCCGATGCGCGCGGCGCGCCGCCTCGAGAGAAGAGCGTCACGCCGCCGTCGCTCTCCCGGCGGGGCGCTCCCCCCAAGGCCCCCGGGTGTTCCAGGCCGGCGGTGAGCGCAACCCGACCGTTCGCGTAGACCTCCAGGATCGAGCGGTCGAGGAAGATCCGCAGCTGCAGGTGGTCCTCTCCAGGGTGAAGCCGGAAGCTTCCGGAGCGCCCCGCAGCTCGGAGCCGGCCGGCCTCGTGGTCGTAGGCGACCGTCCCCTGCCCTCGGCCGCCAGGGCTGCCGAAGATCAACCCCACCTCGTGCGCGCCCTGGAGCTCGAGCTCTGCGCGGATCTCGAGGGCTTCCGAAAAGCCCGGGGGCAGGGCCAGGGTGATGTCCTTCGCGAGGAGGACGCCCTCCCACCTCTGGTGGCGTGCTCGAAGCCGCGCCAGCTCGGGGAGGGGCTCGATGCCGAGGTGGCAGTCGTCGCGAAGGCTGAGGACGCGCGGCAGGGTGAGCGCACCTCTCCAGCAGGCGCCCGGCGGGCCGACCTGCGCCCATCCCCACAGGATGCGCCTCCCCCGTGGATCCAGCATGGAGTTGGGAGCGTAGAAATCATCGCGGCCGCCGAGGTCCATCGGGAGCCAGGCGCTCTCCGGCTCGAAGCGACCGTCCCTCCAGCCTCCCATCGCGTAGACCACCTGCGCGTAGGGCGAGACGCAGAGCAGCCAGCGATCGCCCAGGGGAAAGAAGTTGGGGCATTCCATCATCTCGGTCGTGCCCTGGAAGAGGGGACCGAGATAGGACCAGCGTCGGAGATCCGAGGACCGGTACAGGAGCACGCATCCCCCTCTTCCCCGGATCTGGCTCCCCAGCGCCATGTACCACGTCGCGCCGTCTCGCCAGCAGAAGGGGTCGCGAAAGCCCTCGAGATCGCCGCGCGGACGCGCTCCGATCACGGGATTGGCGGGGTGCTTGGTCCAGCTCCGCAGACGATCTTCGCTGGTCGCGATGCACTGGCACTCCGGAGAGACGCCCGTGTAGAGGATCGTCGCAACACCATCGTGGATCACACAGCATCCGGAGAAGACCCCGACCGCGTCGTAGCTCCCGGGGCCTGGAGCCAGCGCGATGGGAAGGTGCTCCCAGTGGACGAGATCCTCGCTCACCGCGTGCCCCCAGCACATGTTTCCCCACTCGCTGGCAAAGGGGTTGTGCTGAAAGAACAGGTGGTATTCGCCGTCGTGGTGAACCGGGCCGTTGGGATCGTTGATCCAGTACGCAGCGCTGGTGAGATGGTAGATGGGGCGACTCGGATCGCTCGCCGCACGCTCTGCGGCGGCCGAGACGCTCGCGTTGGTGCGGTCGAGAATGCGCTGATGCTCGGCATTGAGTTCGTCCACGAGGCGTTTCCTCTCCGAGCTGTGGCTCGGACGAGCGTCCGCGCGGCGCCGCTCGGTGGCTCCCCGCGGGCGATCGGTTCATCCTAGCGCGGGAATCGCGTCGTTTGGCGCCAGCGCTCCCCCCGAAACATGACCGCGGTCATACCGCCACCCGGCCCGAGGTCGCGAATATCCACGCTCGGGAGAATCATTCCTGTCCGTCCGGACAGGAGAACCCTGACTCGATTGCTCAGCATGGCGGAGCAGCTCGGAATCAGGCCCGCGTCGAGCTTCCGCCGCTCGGCGCGGGCTCACTCCGGGCGACCCGGGTCAGGGAGAGGAGGTCGGTGGTGACGGACACTCGTGCCGCATGGGCGAATCGGTATCGCGAGAAGTGGACCTGGGACAAGGTGACCTTCGGCA